>JAZRVI010000001.1:0-15790 GCA_045599035.1 Desulfocucumaceae bacterium
AATTGGTTACCAGGGAAGAAATGGTAACTATTCTGCACAATTATTATCATTTCGTCAATCCGAATTTGACGGAAGCGGAAGAAGTTCAGGGAGATTTAAATCAATTTGCGGACTTAAGCAGCTTGTCTTCCTATGCCCGGCCAAGTATGGCCTGGGCTGTGGGCAGCAATTTGATTCACGGCCGAAGCAATAATCTGCTATGCCCGCAGGCTGATTCCACCCGGGCTGAAGCAGCCACCGTTTTAAGCCTGTTTTTGCAGAAAATTCTGCTGGTGAAATAATTTTTGGGGTTTGACGGTTCTTGAGAACCGCTCATTCCTCTGTTAAATAAATTTCGGAATAAAAACCCGGAAAATTTACCGCAAAGGAGGGCGGTTTTCTTACATTAAAATTAACTCAAAAAAGGAGGCATTTTTATGCAGAAAAAGTTACTGTCAATCGTACTGAGCCTTGCTTTGCTCTGTACCTGTTTTAGCGGTCTGGTTATGGCCGCTGAAGTGGATCAGCTTGAAAGTGAACTGGTTGACAACGAACTAGTTGAAGAAGAAGCTGCAGCGGATGACGCTGAAGCTTTGGCTGAAGAAACGGAAGCTTTAGAAGAAGCTCCGGCTGAAGAAACGGAAGCTTCAGAGGAAGCTCCGGCTGAAGAAACGGAGGCTTCCGAAGCAGCTTTGGAAGAAGCTCCGGCTGAAGAAGCTGCAGCTCCGGCTGAAGAACTTGAGGAGCTGAAGGAAGAGCTGCCGACTATGCTGGAAAAATTAGAAGCAGCTTTTGGTTTGAGCAATGATGAAGTATTGCCTGCAGAAAGCATTGGAGGCGACTGCGGTTCCAATGCCCAATGGAGTCTGAATACGACTACCGGGATCTTAACCATTGAAGTCAAAGATCCCAGCAGCAGCGGACAAATGGACGATTATTCTAATGGTGATCAGCCCTGGTATTCATACCAGAAGGACATTAATAAGGTAGAAGTCAAGGACGGGATTACCAAGATTGGGTCTTATGCATTTTATAAGTGCAGCAGTCTGACTGAAATAAGTTTGCCGGAAGGCCTGACCAGTATTGGGACTAGTGTATTTTATGGATGCGAAAAACTGACTGCAATAAGTTTGCCGGAAGGCCTGACCAGTATTGAGAAGTATGCATTTGAGTATTGCAGTAGCTTGACTGCAATAAGTTTGCCGGAAGGCCTGACCAGTATTGGGGTAAGTGCATTTGCTTATTGCAGCAGCCTGACTGAAATAAGTTTGCCGGAAGGCCTGACCAGTATTGGGAAGTATGCATTTAGGAACTGCAGCAGCTTGGAAGAAATAAGTTTGCCGGAAGGCCTGACCAGTATTGGGGAAGGTGCATTTGCTTATTGCAGCAGCTTGACTGAAGTAACTTTGCCGGAAGGCCTGACCAGTATTGGGGAAGGTGCATTTGCTTATTGCAGCAGCTTGACTGAAGTAACTTTGCCGAAAAACCTGAACGGTATTGGGAATTATGTATTTATGAACTGCAGCAGCTTGACTAAAGTAACTGTCCTGAATAAGGATATGACATTTGGAAGCAGCAGCATTCCCGCTGGCAATAGTGTTACCATTTATGGTTATACCGGCAGCACCGCTCAGACCTATGCCGCAAGCAATGACAATGAATTTGTGGCTCTTACAATAGGAGGCGACTGCGGTTCCAATGCCCAATGGAGTCTGAATACGACTACCGGGATCTTAATCATTGAAGTCAAAGATCCCAGCAGCAGCGGACAAATGGACGATTATTCATTGAATAATCCGCCCTGGTATTCATACCAAGGAAACATTAAGAAGGTAGAAGTCAATGACGGGATTACCAATATTGGGTCTTGTGCATTTTATAATTGCAGCAGCTTGACTGAAGTAACTTTGCCGGAAGGCCTGACCAGTATTGGGGTAAGTGCATTTTATGGTTGCAGTAGCTTGACTGAAATAACTTTGCCGAAAGGCCTGACCAGTATTGAGGGTTGGGCATTTGAGTATTGCAGCAGCTTGACTGAAATAAGTTTGCCGGAAGGCCTGACCAGTATTGGGGTAAGTGCATTTGCTTATTGCAGCAGCTTGACTGAAGTAACTTTGCCGGAAGGCCTGACCAGTATTGGGGAAGGTGCATTTGCGTATTGCAGCAGCTTGACTGAAGTAACTTTGCCGAAAAACCTGAACGGTATTGGGAATCGTGTATTTATGTACTGCAGCAGCTTGACTGAAGTAACTTTGCCGGAAGGCCTGACCAAGATTGGGAATTATGCATTTGCGTATTGCAGCTTGACTAAAGTAACTGTCCTGAATAAGGATATGACATTTGGAAGCTACAGCATTCCCGCTGGCAATAGTGTTACCATTTATGGTTATACCGGCAGCACCGCTCAGACCTATGCCGCAAGCAATGGCAATGAATTTGTGGCTCTTGATGTCGTAGGAGGCGACTGCGGTTCCAATGCCAAATGGAGTCTGAATACGACTACCGGGATCTTAACCATTGAAGTCAAAGATCCCAGCAGCAGCGGACAAATGGACGATTATTCTAATGGTGATCAGCCCTGGTATTCATACCAGAAGGACATTAATAATGTAGAAGTCAATGACGGGATTACCAATATTGGGTCTTATGCATTTTATAAGTGCAGCAGTCTGACTGAAATAAGTTTGACGGAAGGCCTGATCAGTATTGGGATTTATGCATTTGGGAATTGCAGCAGTCTGTCTGAAATAAGTTTGCCGAAAAACCTGACCAATATTGGGGAGGGTATATTTTATAAGTGCAGCAGCTTGGAAGAAATAAGTTTGCCGGAAGGCCTGACCAGTATTGAGAAGTATGCATTTAGGGACTGCAGCAAATTGACTGAAATAAGTTTGCCGAAAAACCTGAACAGTATTGAGGATGGTATATTTTATAATTGCAGCAACCTGACTGAAATAAGTTTGCCGGAAGGCCTGACCAGTATTGGGAAGTATGCATTTAGGAACTGCAGCAGCTTGGAAGAAATAAGTTTGCCGAAAAACCTGACCAGTATTGGGGATTCTGCATTTTATGATTGCAGCAGCTTGGAAGAAATAAGTTTGCCGGAAGGCCTGACCAGTATTGGGAAGTATGCATTTAGGGACTGCAGCAGCTTGAAAGGAATAACTTTGCCGAAAAGCCTGACCAATATTGGGAATAATGTATTTTATAAATGCAGCAGCTTGACTAAAGTAACTGTCCTGAATAAGAATATGACATTTGGGGTGGACAGCATTCCCCAGGGCGCTACCATTTATGGTTATCCCGGCAGCTCCGCTCAGACCTATGCCAAAGACAATGGCAATAAATTTGTGGCTCTTCCAGACAGCGGCGACTGCGGTACTAATGCCGTCTATACTTTCAGTGATGGTACTTTGACCATTGAAGTCAAAGATCCCAGCAGCAGCGGACAAATGGCCGATTATTCTGATGGTGATCAGCCCTGGTATTCATACCAGAAGGACATTAATAATGTAGAAGTCAAGGACGGGATTACCAAGATTGGGTCTTATGCATTTTATAATTGCAGCAGCTTGGAAGAAATAAGTTTGCCGGACGGCCTGATCAGTATTGGGGATTCTGCATTTGCTTATTGCGGCTTGACTGAAGTAGCTTTGCCGGACGGCCTAATCAGTATTGGGCAGAGTACATTTCAGGATTGCAGCAAATTGACTAAGGTAGCTTTGCCGAACAACCTGAACAGTATTGGGACTAGTGTATTTTCTGGTTGCAGCAGCCTGACTGAAATAAATTTGCCGGAAAGCCTGACCAGTATTGGGGATTCTGCATTTTATAATTGCAGCAGCTTGGAAGAAATAAGTTTGCCGGACGGCCTGATCAGTATTGGGCAGAGTACATTTCAGGATTGCAGCAAATTGACTAAGGTAGCTTTGCCGAACAACCTGAACAGTATTGGGACTAATGCATTTTCTGGTTGCAGCGGCCTGATTGAAATAAGTCTGCCGGACAGCCTGACCAGTATTGGGATTTATGCATTTATGAATTGCAGCAGCTTGATCGAAGTAACTTTGTCGGAAAACCTGAACAGTATTGGAAATAGTGCATTTCAGGGCTGCAGCAGCCTGCCTGAAATAAGTTTGCCGAAAAGCCTGATCAAGATTGGGAATTATGCATTTGCGTATTGCAGCAATTTGACTGAAATAAGTTTGCCGGAAAACCTGACCAGTCTTGGACAATATGCATTTGCCTATTGCAGCAGCTTGAAAGAAATAAGTTTGCCGGAAAACCTGACCGATATTGGGCGTTGTGCATTTATGGATTGCAGCAATTTGATTGAAGTAAGTTTGCCGAAAAATCTGACCAGTCTTGAAAATTATGCATTTTATGGCTGCACCAAACTGACTGAAGTAACTTTGCCGGAAGGCCTGACCAATCTTGGTCTGTATGCATTTCAGAATTGCAGCAGCCTGACTGAAATAAGTTTGCCGGAAGGCCTGACCAAGATTGGGAATTATGCATTTAAGAACTGCAGCGGCTTGAAGGAAGTAACTTTGCCGAAAAGCCTGAACAGTATTGGGAATTATGCATTTGGGGATTGCAGCAGCCTGACTAAAGTAACTGTCCTGAATAAGGATATGAAATTTGGAAGCAGCAGCATTCCCAGCGGCAATAGTGTTACCATTTATGGTTATCCCGGCAGCACCGCTCAGACCTATGCCGAAGGCAATGGCAATAAATTTGTGGCTATTGTCAACAATGGTTTTACCGTAAGTGCCGAAGCCAATCCCGCCGAAGTCAGCGGCAACAGCAGCTTTACAGTAGATCTGGTAGTTTCCAGTCAGAAGCTGGACAGCTTTGCTTCTTTGCAAACCAGCCTGTCTTATGACTCCAATCTGGTAAGCTATGCTGGTATTGACTATCTGATTCCCAACAGCTCTGGTCACTCCTGGCAGATTGCCGATATTCCCGGCAGAATCAATCTGACCCTGACCGGTCCCTCCGTCGCTTTGAACAGCAGCGGAGAATGTGCCGCAGCCAGATTAACCTTTGTTCCAAATTCGGCCAATGTGGGCGAAAGCAGCCAGACCAGCTTTACTCTGACAGCCGATACTTTGGTTGGAACCACCGCTCAGGTTCAGGAACCACTAGCAGCCAGCGTTGAGTCGGCAACCGTTGATCTGTATAATCTGACCGTAACCTTCACAAGTGCCGGTTCTCAGGCCGACATGGAAACTGCGGTGGCTTATGTCAAATATAATGAAGCCGGACTGTTTGACAGTGCCGACTATACCAGCAGCTTCACTGAACCCACAGCTACTGCTTTAAGCGGCTATGTGCTTAAAACTGACGATGAAGGCAATCAGCTCTGGACGGATGGAACTACTGAATATACCTTCGCTCAGATTCAGGAGATGTCCTTGACCTCCAGCCAGACCTTTGTTCCGGCGACCAAAGAGCAGAAAGTACACGGCAATATCTTCTTTATTGCAGATCATGGAGCTACAGAAGGATCTCCTAATTATTATGCAGCACCGGAAGGTTATCATTTGATGGTCTTCACTCCGGACAGCTCCGGTAATGAAAACTACACCTACGATAGAAAAGCCATGTTTAAGGCGGTTAACGAATACAGCGGGGCAGAACAGGAAGTATTCCTCTACTTTGTAACGACTGATGTTAATACTCCGGAACAGGCTTTGGCCAAAATGGACATTAGCGAAACCCTGACCTGTCAGACCATCAGCTATGATATGGATATCAACCTGAGCGGCGGAGTCAGCATTACTGATGCTCAGTTGGCCTATGACTTGTATTCTGAAATAACTGATCTGGAAAGCGACAGCAGTTTCACTCTGCTGGGCATGAGAAGTCGGCTGGAAGCTGATGTGAACAAGGACGCTTCGGTCAACAGCACCGATGTTTGGGCCATTCAGTATCAGGTCTTGCAGCAAATGTTACAATAAGTTAAACCAAATGAAGGTCTGTACCTGCAGGCTTTTCGGGGGCTGGCGGTTCTCAAGAACCGCCAGCCCCTTTTTTAGCCGACCATATAGCTTTGCGAAGCAGTTGCCTGTTTTTTCCCGAATTAAATCAATCTGAAAAAGGAGAACCATGCTGAAAAAGCATGGTTTTACTTTATAAAATCAATGATCATATTGTAACATTGCTTTGATTCTGCAAAAGATTCCCAGAGCGGAAAAGCGTGGAACATACCGTCGGCTGCAACTAATTGGCAAGTCAGGCTATTATCTTTATATTTGTTGTAAAACAATACATTGTCCGGATATAGAATCTCTGCTGTTCCGGCTGTAATCAAGGTCGGAGGCAAGCCTTGCACATCTCCGTACAATGGACTCAAGCGATAATCCTTTTTGTCATCCCCGTTTGACCATATTGTGCTGGCTTCAACCAACCCATACTTGGAAAGCATGGGATCTATGCTTTCATATTTTTCAATATCCGGATTGCTCATTGTGATATCTACCCAGGGTGACAATAAAACCATCTTGTCTGGTAGTTTTATTGAATTTTCTTTCAGTTCCATAACAAAACCGGCGGCTAAACCTCCACCAGCAGAATCCCCCATAATGCAGATGGGTTTATTCAGTTTTAATAAGTCTGCATAGACATCATTCAGTAAAGTGTAGGCTTCCCTGTAATTCCCCTGGGGTGCAAGGTTATAAAATGGCAAAACCACCTTGGCATTCAGGGAGGAGCATAAGTTATCGCACAATCTTGCATGATATGCCTCACCATTAAAAACATAACCGCCGCCATGAATATAAAATATAATCCTGTCCCAAGCTTCCTGCGGATCAATTGTATAAACATGAGCCTGTCCATATAATTTTTCAGAAAGGGTATTCTTTAAAATAAGCGGTTCGCCGGTTTTTTCATCTATTGAGGGCATTTCTGAGTAACCGGTTTCTCTGCTGCTTATCTCCTTCAAGACAACATTGTCCCACCCTTCTTTGGTAAAGATGCTTTTTCCCAAATCAGCAGCATTGAGTATGGCTTTTGATTCAGGACTCATGTTAATTATCGTAACAGTCAAAAGCAATAACACCACCTTATACTGTTTTTTCATAATAATTCAAATTCCTTTATCTGCTCATTAAACTGAAGTTTAACGCTGTTTGTTATACTCAAGTTCAGTGGGAAGATTTCTCCAAAGTTCTGCCCTCGTCTTGTTTTTTCTCAGCTTTTCCAATATCTTTATATCCGGATTGGGATACACTGTAAAGTCATCAGTTTCTCCCATTTCCGGGTGTATGGAAAATGCAAGCTGTTCTGTTTCAATTGAAAATTGTGCGTTTACACCAGCTTTATTTCCTCTTGCGTCAAGCCTTATCCACTTTTTATAGCGTTTGATGTATATACCATTTAATCCATGATAAATTAGCATAGGAGCTGTTTTATTATCTAAGATTAACTTTTGATAACAAAATCCTGCTGGAACAGACTTGCAGCGTAATAAAGCTGCCAATAGGTGAGATTTAGCAAAACAAATTCCATGTCCGGCTTTTAATACTTCCGAAGCAGTATATGGAATTGTATCTTCATTTATATCTGCCGAATGGGCAATATTATCTCTGACAAATTCATAGGCTGCTTTAATAAAACCCAATTCATCGTTTGCTTTTGTGAAAAGCATATCAGCCAATCGTGATACAGCATTATTGTTATAATCAATCACATTATCATGCTTTAGATATTCGTTAATATTATTCGAGTATAAAATTATATCCAAGTTTTCCTCCAAGGTTTTGTATGTTTGTTTGTCAATATAATTTGTACGGTATGAAAGTTCAAGCCAGATTTTTATAAAATAATATCAGAATTTTTATAGAAGATCGATGATGTCGCCACTTATGGCGGATAAACTCAAAAAAGATCCCTTTTGTCAGTAGGCAAAAGAGACCTTTTTGTGGCGGAGTGGGTGGGATTCGAACCCACGTGCCGGAGTTACCGGCTAACTGATTTCGAGTCAGCCCCGTTATGACCACTTCGATACCACTCCAGGGTTTAATTATTTTTTTTGCTTTGGCGAAGCTGCCGGAAAAAAGACTGCAAAATTTCGGCACAAGCTTCCTGTTCTATACCGTGAAAAACTTCTACCTGATGATTCAGGCGGGGATCCCGCAGCAAGTCAAACAAGCTGTCCACCGCCCCGGCTTTGGGATCAGCTGTTCCATAAACCAATCTGCCCAGCCGACATTGAAGCATAGCTCCTGCACACATGGGGCAAGGCTCCAGGGTAACATATAAGGTGCAGTCATTGAGCCGCCAGGTTCCCAAATATTGGGCAGCCTGCTGTAAGGCCAGAATTTCAGCATGAGCCAAACCATCCTGCCTGGTTTCCCGCAGATTATGCCCCCGGCCGATGATCTGACCGTCCTTAACCACTATGGCTCCAATGGGAACTTCCTTGAGCAAAAGGGCTTTGCGGGCTTCCTGCAAGGCTTCCTGCATATAGCCCCTGTCATCCATTCTGTTACCTCCGGTCTAACAAATCCAGCTAACTGACATTCCCGCCATCAATGGAGTGAGGCTCCAAGGTACTAAACGACTTTCCTTATTTCCCGAAGAGAGCAGGGACTAATTGTTTTCCCCTGGACTTTCATTAGTAAGCATTATCTTTGAATGAATTAGCTGTGACTTAAAGGCTTATGCCTAAACCTTAATTTATTATAAAGCATTTAATATTTGCAGTCAATACTAACCCAGACAAAGGAAATGAAAAAATATTGGGCTTTCCGCCCATTTATTATAAATTGGGGGCGTAAAATCCGCTAATCTTGATTTCCTGCGGAGGCACGAAAACAATCGCTGATGCGGCCGCAGGACTGCTTGATAATATATTGGGGCGGGGCAAGGACAAGCTTTTCTAATTCGGCTTTTGAGGCTGTACCAGCAAGGTTTTCTGGTTGGTGTAAATTACATAACCGGGTTTGGCTCCATTGGGTTTTTGAACATATTTACGCAGGGTATAGTCCACTTCTGTTTTAGAGCTTGATCGAGCCTTGCTGTAATAGGCCGCCAGGGAAGCAGCTTCCAATAAGTCCTGTTCGGAAACCGGCTGGCCTTCCGTAAATAAAATTACATGGGAACCAGGCTGATTTTTAACATGAAACCAGAGATCCTGTTCTTTGGCCAGTTTTAAGGTTAAGTAATCATTTTGTTTATTGTTCTTGCCTACTTTAATCAGCATTCCATTGGAGGAGGTAAATTGCAGGGGGGTCGGTTTTTCTTTTTTCCTGGCTCCTTTACCGGCAGGAGCGGCCTTTAAATAATTTTCAGCCTCCAGTTCCTGCCGGATTTGCTGAATCTCAAGTTGATTTTCCGCTAATTCCAGACTGCTTTCCACTCCCTGCAAATATTCCTGCTCATTCAAGCTCAAATTCATTTGCTCCCAGGCTCCCTTTAGGGTTTGCTTGGCCTTATTATAGCGTTTATATTGCCATTGGGCATTTTCAGCCGGGGTGAGTTGAGCTTGCAGAGTGATTTTTACCTGCGGACAGTCCGGCAGATAATAATTAGGCACCAAAACCTCGGTATCTCCCTTTTTAAGCTGATAAATATTGGCAGTAATTAAATCTCCGGCAATTTTATATTGCTCTCCGGCTTCGGCTTTGGTCAGGCTTTCCTGCTGTAGGTGAATCTTTTTTTGCAGCCGGGTTAAATTTTTATGCAGTACACTTTGCAGAGACTGCTTGCCGGCTCGCAAAAGCTCCTGCTGCTGCTTGTGGGCATAGACTTCCTCCAGCAGTTCATTCATGCTGGCAGCACTTTGGCCGGAGTTAAGCTGGATGGCTGCAAAATCCTGTTCGGTATAGCTGGGCTGAAACTTTCCGGCCTGACAATCCTGCATAATTTGTCTAAGCTTAACATACAGAGAACGCAGCTCATAAAGACCACAGCTTTCCACCGCCAGGTTTATCGGCAGATTGCATTGGAGCAAAATTTCCCGGGCGGTCAGAGGAGAAAGGGCTTCCAGCTTTTGCTGAATAATCTGCCAAACCAAAGCTTCCGGTTCCTGACTTAAAAGCAGCTCGAAAAATTCCTCTTCGCTCAAATCCAGTGGATTTTGTTTATTTTGAGCCGGAGGAGCTATATAAAGCTGACCGGGCAAAATTTCCCGGTGGCGGCTGACCGCATGGCCATAACGCCGAATGCCGTCCAAAATTTCTCCTTGCTCATTAACTAAAATTAAATTGCTGTGCTTGCCCATAATTTCCAGAATCAAGGTTTTCAGGCTTAACTGTCCCAATTCATCCCGGTTTTCAATCTCCAAATGCAAAACTCGATCCAGACCTATTTGCCGAATAGCTTTGATTCGGCCTCCCTCCAGATGTTTTCGCAAAACCATGCAGAAAACCGGGGGAAAGGTGGGGTTTGCTTTGCTTTGCCAAGTCAGATGAACTCTGGCTAGGTTAGAATTGGTATTCAGGAGCAAACGAACTTTTTCTCCGGCGGATCGCAAAAGCAGGTGGATTTCTTCTCGCAGGGGCTGATAAATTTTGTCGATTCGGGTATCAATTAAAGGCTGCAATTCCTGAACTACCGCAGCTAAAACCAATCCATCATAAGGCATTTTGGCTCATCCTTTCCAAAACAATATTTTCTATTATATCAGACCTTACGACGAAATAAAAGACAAGCGGCTGTTAATCCGGCTGCCGTTAAAGGGCCAACCGGAACTCCCTGAAAAAAGACAATGCCCAGCAGCGAACCCAGAATCAAGCCCAGAATAATTTCCGGCTGCTCCTGCATCAGGTTAATTCCCCGGCCATTTAGCCAGGTTGCCAACAGGCCGCCGATAATGGCGATAATTCCGGCTTTGGAGGTCAGACAATAAATCAGTTCTGTTTTTCCGACCTTACCGGCGGCCAAAGGACTGAGAATAGACAATAATAAAAAGAGAATCCCCAAATCCAGGGTGCGGTTTTGCAAAAAAGGAAAGACCCGGTTGGCTTTTAACAAGCGAAGCATTAACAGCAGGCAGGAAGCCATGGCAATTACTTCCGATTGAGCTAGAATGCCAATGATCAGCAGAATTACCAACTGGGGCAAAGGAAGTACCTCCGGGATGAATTTTGCTTCATTTTATGCAAAGGCAGGGAAGTCCATGTGCTAAACTTTGGAAATTTTCAGAGGATTTGGCCTGAAGTGCCTATTTAGTGGATGAAAAGGCAAAATTTATTTTATAAAAGAAGTTTTCGATCCAGAGCAGTTTTGAAGGTATCAGCTCGCAGACCCACTCGCAGGGCTTCCAGAGCCAAAACATCCGCTGGATCAATATTACCCAGATTGACATTGGAGCCAAAACGGTTGATTAATTCCAACTGCTGATCCTTTTGGGGAGCCTCCCAAAGAATTTTTTCCGGATCGGCAAGCTGGCTGCTTAGAAGCTCCAAATCGTCCAGCCGAAAATTACCCTGCTGATCATAAAGCCCCACATTTACCCCGGATTCCCGGCCTTCCAAAATTACCTTATCTGCTCCGTAATGCAGATCCTTCTCAATTAATTGCAGCATTTTTTCTACTGAAAGATTTTCTTCCAGCTTTTTGCCCACTTCGCTTAAAACCTTGAAACCAGCTTCTGCTGCCAATGTGATGGCTTTCCAACGCAGCTCCACTGGCAGATGAATGGTTCCGTCCGAAACCTCAATACAGGTAAAGCCCATTTCCTGAGCTAGACGCAAAAACTGTTTGAGTTTGTTCTGAACCAGGGCTACCTCCAAAAAGGTGCCGCCAGGATAAATATCTGCTCCATAATTGCGTACCAGGTTAATTTTTTCTTCCAGGGTATGGCTGCTGTATAAAGCGGTGGTTCCAAATCCCAATTTGACCAGATCAACATATTGACCGGCTGAATTAAATAAATCCCGGGTTTCTCTAAGTCCCAGACCTTTATCCAGAATCATGGTCAAACCCTGCTGACGGGGACGAGGCAGGCGGTTTCCCAAAGGGAAGGAAATTAAATCGGTCCAGGCATTATTTTTTCTTTCCAGCATCATTAAACAAACTCCTCCCAAAATAGCTTTGCTTTACACTATGTCGGCTGGAAGGTTGGTGACCAAAAATAGGCAGGATTGTTTTTGTTCAGCTTTTGTTCTATACTGAATAGGAAGTTTGTTCTTTGTGAGGGATTGCTATGGCTGACTGGTCGAAATTGAGAAAATTATTTACTTCTACTTTTTGCATTTCAGCCTTTACGGTGGGGGGAGGAGCGGTCATTATTCCCCTGCTGCAAAGAAAGTTTGTAGAGGATTTGGGCTGGATTGAAGAAAAGGAAATGCTGGATATGGTGGCCATTGCCCAGTCTGCCCCTGGTGTAATGGCGGTGAATGCTTCCATTATGATCGGCTATCGAGTGGCAGGAGTGGGTGGGGCTTTGCTGACTGTTTTGGCCACCATTTTGCCTCCGCTTTTGATTATGTCCGTTATTGCCATAGGCTATCAAAGCTTTCAGGAAAACCGGCTGGTTCGCTGGTTTTTGGCTGGAATGCAGGCAGCGGTGGGAGCTTTTCTGGTGAATATGGTTTACAATATGGTCAAGATCATTTTTAAGGAAAAACAAATTCTGCCTTTGCTGCTTCTGTTGGCCGCAGTTCCGATAGCCTTATGGGGAAAATTTAATGTAGTGTTAGTTATTTTGGCCTGTGGTTTGGCTGGAATCGGGCAGGGGTTGTGGAAAAAACGAAAACTGGAAAAGGAAAACCGCTGAAAAGCGGCTTTCCTTAAAGAGTACCCAGATATTGCCACAGCCAAACCAGGGTTCTGGTGGCGGCTGAATTAATTACGGAGTTCAAATTAGCCCCCCAAACCTTGAGCAGCTCGGTTTTGGAAGAAGCAGCATTTTGTAAATTCAGTTCAAATTGATAGACCAGTGAATCACCGGATTTTTGCAAGAATTGACCGGCTCCGATGCTTAATTTTAAATCAGCCGGTTCAGCAAGCGGTTGGAGGGTTTTGACGGTTCCTCCACACCAAAAGTCGGCGGATTCCGGCAAAACTGCCAGTTGAGAAGCCAAAATTCCCCCGGTAAAATCCTCCTGCAAAGTCAGAGTTAGTTTTTTTCGCTGCAAAATCTGGCCAATAACCTGGGGCAGACTTTGTTCGTTTGTACCATATATATATTGTCCCACTCTTTGCCGGATTTGATCTTCCATTTCCTGAATCAATTTGTTAATCTGGTCATCTTCAACCGCTTTGGCAGCTACCCGCAGGTGTACCTCAAAGCTTTTGGCGGTGGGGGCTACGGTTGGATTGGTGCTTTTCAGCAGGTCGCTTAAAGCTTCGTCCAAGGTAGATTCCCCAATACCGCAAAAGCGGAGAACCTTATAGGCCAATTTGGGATGCTTGTCACCCAAGACCTGTTCCAGACGGGGACGCAAAACCTCATGCAGCATTTTTTTAAATTCCCGGGGCGGGCCGGGCAGCAGGGCAAAAATTTTGTTCTGACCGTTCATTTGCGTGGCCAGCCAAACGCCGGGAGCGGTGCCGATGGGGTTGTCCAAAACTTCTCCGCCGCTGGGGATTAAAGCCTGCTTTTCGTTTTTGGGGGAAATTGGGATCCCTCTTTCTCGAAAATAGCGGCTCATAATTTGAAAAGCCTGTTCATTACGAATTAATTCCAGGCCTAAAGTCTTGGCCAGGGATTCGCGGGATAGATCATCCTCGGTTGGCCCCAGGCCGCCGCCCATAATGATTAAGTCCGAGCGGACAGCCGCCTGGTTAAGGGCTTCAACACAGCGATCCAGATTATCTCCGACTGTAATTTGAAAATAAAGATCAATTCCCAGTTCCGCCAATTCCTGCTGCAAAAGCTGGGAATTGGTGTTCAGGGTTTGTCCCAATAATAATTCGGTTCCGGTAAAAATAGCTTCTGCACGCATTTTTTTCCTCCTCAAACCTTCTTTTTTTTCTTTTTATCCAAGCTTTCCGGCAGTTCCAGGCTTTCCAGGAAAAGAACAATTTCCTTTAATAAATATTTGTCTTCTTCGGTAAGGGGAGCCGAAAGCAGCAGCTCCGGCCGATTTTGCAGGGTTTTCAGCAGGGATTGCCGTCGCCGCCAAAGCCGGATTTTTTGATGATGCCCATTAAATAAGATTTCCGGTACGCTCAATCCCTCCAGATTCCGGGGACGGGTGTATTGAGGATATTCCAGCAGCCCTTCACTGAAGGATTCTTCCTCTGTGGAAGCAAATTCGCCCAAAACTCCTGGAATCAGTCGAACTACCGCATCGGTTAGAACCATAGCTGGCAACTCGCCGCCGGTCAGAACATAATCCCCAATAGAGATTTCTTCGTCAATTTCCTGCTCAATGACCCGTTGATCAATTCCTTCATAATGGCCGCAAAGCAAAATCAGGTGCTGCTCCCTGGCCAATTCCTGTACCAAAGCCTGCGTCAGAGGGCGGCCTGCGGGAGAAAGATAAATAGTTCGAGCCTTAGTTTGAGGCAAAAAAGAACGAGCCTGGGCAATGGAAGCCAAAATAGGCTGAGCCAGCATGACCATGCCTGCTCCTCCGCCATAGGGAATATCATCGGCCATTTTGTGCTTGTTGCTGGCATAATCCCGAATATTCAACAGGGAGATTTCAGCCAGTCCTTTATCCTGAGCCCTCTTGAGCATACTAACGGTTAAGGGTCCGGTAAACATTTCCGGGAAAAGAGTGAGAATATCAATCCGCATTTTCTTCCTCCGGTAAAATTATTTCCATTTTCCCCTCTTCCAAATCGACCTTCCGCACCACTTTTTTTAAGGCCGGAATCAAAATGGGCTTGCCTTCCGGGGGCTGAATAACATAAACATCGTTGGCCGCAGTTTGAATAACTTCGGTTATCGTTCCCAAAAAACCTTTTTCCAAATCATAGACCTCCAGACCGACTATCTCGAACAAATAAAAGTGATCCCTAGGCAGCTTTTTGACCTCTTCGCGGGGAATCTGGATTAAGGAGCCTTTGAGCAAGGCTGCCCGATCCAAATCGGTGATCTGGGGAGAAGCGGCAATAATCTGGTTTTTGTGCCAGCGGGCTTTGGACAGCTCCAGTTTTTTTTGCTGATTGTTTTTCCAAAGCAAAACTTGAGGCTGTTCAAAAAAGCGTTCCGGAAAGTCGGTCAGGGGATAAATCTTAAATTCGCCCCGGCAGCCATGAGTGGAGGTAATTTTGCCAATGGTAATGTATTGTTCCATTTTATTTTTCTTCCTTTAAAGCTGAAGTCGTTGTCCGAATGGCTACCACGCAGCCATCCTCCAGCACTATTTCCCGACCGGTATTGAGAGGATCTAAATAGTCACCCAAGGTTATTTTGAGCAAGCCTTCCATTTGACCTTGGGGTACTTCCTGTCCCAAAGGCATTTCCTGCACCGCTTTAATTTTTTCCAAAAGCTTTTGGCGGGAATCTTGATTGATGGCTCGTTCTCTTTCCAGATGCTGGCGGGCAGCAGCCAGTCCGCCCGGATTCTTTTTTTCCAGTTCATTAAGCATTCGGCGGCCTTGAAATTCCATTTGCTGAATTTGACTATCAATAATGCCTAAAGCTTCCTGAATTTCTGCAATGGTTTTTTGCCGGTAGGCTTCCGTAACCTTAACAAGTATTTTGACCGGTTGAATCAGGTTGATTGCCTGCATCTTAAAAAACCTCCTAAATTGAAAATAAAGAGAGTATCCCAAAACAATCATAATTGGAATCCCCTCTATGAACTACTCCAACTTATAGAAGTCGGAGCTTCCTGCTTCAACCACTACTGCTTGGCCAACATAATCGTTAGCTCAAGTCTTACACAATGTCCACAGGCGT
>JAZRVI010000002.1:0-10298 GCA_045599035.1 Desulfocucumaceae bacterium
CCCCACCTCTATAGGTGGCGGGATGAATTGCGATAAACACGGCGTTTTCTTGACTTTTGTTATAATTTGCGGCGTAAAACCCATGTGCTTGCACGTGGGATATAAGCCGCTTGTTGACAATTACATAGATTGAATATATAATCTAAATATCAGGGAGTTTGACTTTACTTCCCTGCTGTATGGCAGAAATTAGACGCTAATGTGATCAATGGATTGCTTGTCTATAAAGTTTCTTTGCTCTAAGCATAAACTTGTATTCCAAAGTCTGAAAATGATGTACGATTACAAGCAACGCTTAACAATTGGAACCCTGCAGGCTTGCCTGTGGGTAAGTCAGACTACTAATTGCGTAAATGGTAATATTGCTATTATAAACAGTTGTATCAAGCTTCCCAAAGTAGGATGTATCAAACTGAAACAACACAGAAGCATACCTGCCGATTATAAGCTTAAATCAGTTACCGTAAGTAAAAATTCCAGTCAAAAATACTTTGTGAGTGTTTTATTTGAGTATGAAAGCCAAGTACTTCCCATAAAACCGCAAAGCTTTTTAGGGCTTGATTTTTCCATGCGGGAACTGTACAAAGACAGTAATGGAAATCAACCGGAATATCCTCGCTTTTATCGCCAAATGGAAAAGAAGCTGGCCAGAGAACAGAGAAAAATGTCCCGGATGGTTCGAGGTTCCAATAACCGGGCGAAGCAACGCCTGGTAATCGCCAGGATTCATGAAAGAATTGCCAGCCAGCGAAAGGATTTTCTGCATAAGCTTTCCCGCCTGATTGTCCAGTCTTATGATTGTGTGTGCATAGAGGATCTGAATATGCAGGCTATGTCGCAAGGCTTAAACTTTGGCAAATCGGCAGCAGATAATGGGTGGGGAATGTTCACCGCCTTTCTCAAATACAAATTGGAGGAAATGGGCAAGCATTTGGTCAAGGCAGATAAATTTTTTGCCAGTTCCCAAATTTGCCATGTTTGCGGCTTCAAAAATCCGGAAACTAAAAACCTGGCAATCAGAGAATGGGTTTGCCCCCAATGCAGCACTTGCCATGATCGGGATGTAAATGCTGCTGTCAATATCAAAAACGAAGGAATCCGCCTTCTGGCGGTTTAGCCTTATAAAATCCATCAAAACCGGGGGGAACCCGGGGCTAGCTCGTTGTTACTGTACCCAACAGGGTACTTGAGCGAGAAGCTCCCGCCTCTTCAGGCGGTGAGTATTTCACAATACCTTCAAGGAAACTATTCCTATTGGGGTATTTTTTTTATATAATAAAAATAAAAAACGGCTAACCGGTTTGCAAACCGAGGCCGCTAAGAAAGAGAAGATTAATTATGTATAATTTAAATGAGATGATTGAGGCTTTAAAAGATCTGATCAGTCCCAAAAGATTTAGCCATAGCCTGCATGTCAGTGAGCTGGCCGAAGAATTAGCCAGAATTCATGGGGTTGATCCGGAAAAAGCCAAAATAGCCGGGCTTTTGCATGATTGTGCCAGGGATTATACTGATAAACAGCTTTTGAATGTGGCTCAGGCCAATCAAATGGTGGTTGGAGAATTGGAACAGGATATTCCGGTGCTTTTGCATGGTCAGGTTGGAGCTGTTGTTTGCCGGGATTATTTTGGGGTTTTGGATGCGGATATTCTGCGGGCTATTGCCGCTCACACCACCGGTACTCCCTTTATGGAGAAACTGGATAAGGTGGTTTTTCTGGCCGACAAATGTGCCGATGGCCGGGGTTATCCTGGGGTTGAAGAGGTTCGCAAGATTGCCTTGAAAAATTTAACCGAGGGAATGACCATTTGTTTGCAGCACACCATGTACTATTACATTAACCGCAAACAGCCGATCCATCCCGATATGTTGACGGTTTGGAACCAGTTGTGGCACAGAAATCGGGATTATCTGAAATATAAATAAAAACCCGCTAAGGAGGGCATCTTATATTGGATCCAAAATCTTTGACTGATTTGGCCGTACAAATTCTGGAAGACAAAAAAGCCTTTAATCTGGTAGTTCTGGATATTCAAAAAATCTCCAGTCTGGCCGATTATTTTATTATTGCCAGCGGTCGTTCCTCTATTCATGTCCAAGCCCTGGCCGAGGCCGTGGAGGATGAGCTGAAAAAACAAATTGATTTGCAGCCCCGCAAAGAGGGCTTGCGGGAAGGCCGTTGGGTTTTGCTGGATTATGGAGATTTGATTGTGCATATCTTCCAGGAAGAAGAACGGGAATTTTACCATCTGGAGCGTTTGTGGCGAGATGCTTTGCAGGTGGAAAATTTGGCAGAAAAAGTTGAGGAGAGTTAATTTAACGGCTTGAACTTTGCTGAAAAATATGCTATCTTTGGATTAAATGACATATCCTAATTATAAAAATGGAGGTTTTTATATGACCACAATTGCTGATGTTTACGCCAGAGAAATTTTGGACTCTCGGGGTAACCCGACAGTAGAAGTAGATGTAATCCTGGAAGACGGAACCCTGGGTCGGGCTGCTGTTCCCTCTGGAGCTTCCACCGGTGCTTATGAAGCTGTGGAACTTCGGGATCCGGACAATCCCCGCTATCTGGGCAAAGGTGTGGCTACCGCAGTCAAAAATGTTAATGACATTATTGCTCCGGAAATCACCGGTTTGGATGCCACCTGTCAGGTCGAAATTGACCAGATTTTATTGGAGCTGGATGGAACTCCCAATAAAGGCAAATTGGGTGCCAATGCCATTCTGGGCGTTTCTTTGGCTTGTGCCAAGGCTGCCGCTGAAGCTGTTGGTCTGCCCCTGTATCAATATCTGGGCGGAGTCAATGCCAAAAAGCTGCCGGTTCCCATGATGAATATTTTGAACGGCGGCAAGCACGCCGATAATAATGTAGATATTCAGGAATTTATGGTTATGCCGGTGGGAGCCAAAAATTTTGCTGAAGCTTTGCGGATGGGAGCGGAAGTTTTCCATTCTCTGAAAAAAGTTTTGAAAGGCAAGGGCTTGAATACAGCAGTTGGGGACGAAGGCGGCTTTGCTCCGGATCTGGCCTCTAATGAAGAAGCTTTGGCTGCTATTGTTCAGGCCATTGAAGCAGCCGGTTACAAACCAGGTCAGGATGTAGGCTTGGCCTTGGATGTCGCTGCCACCGAAATTTATAAAGACGGCAAATATCATCTGGCCAGCGAAAACAAAGCTCTGACTTCTGCCGAAATGGTAGACTTTTATTTGGATTTGTTGGATAAATACCCGGTTCTTTCTATTGAAGATGGTTTGGCAGAAGATGACTGGGACGGCTGGAAATTGTTTACCGAAAAAGCCGGCAGCCGCTTGCAAATTGTTGGGGATGACCTGTTTGTAACCAATACCGAAAGACTGGCCAAAGGAATTGCGGCTGGCACAGCCAATTCCATTTTAATTAAGGTTAATCAAATCGGAACTCTGACTGAAACCCTGGATGCCATTGAAATGGCCAAAAAAGCCGGTTATACTGCCGTGGTCAGCCACCGTTCCGGCGAAACCGAAGATGTAACCATTGCCGATCTGGTAGTGGCTACCAATGCCGGTCAAATTAAAACCGGGGCTCCTTCCCGTACCGACCGGGTTGCCAAATACAATCAGCTTTTGAGAATTGAAGAAGAATTGGGAACTGCGGCTCTTTATGACGGCTCAAAAGCTTTGTATTGCATTAAGTAAAAAGCACCAAAAGAGCATTATAAGCATGACCAATCAAAGATTGCCTGGTTTGATTGGTCGTGCTATACTGGAAGTATGAGGGAGGTGAACTTAACTTGAGTGCCTGGCAAATCGTTTTTCTGATTTTTTATGCAATCATATCCATTGCTCTTATTGCTTCTATTTTGTTGCAATCCGGAAAAAGTGCCGGACTTTCCGGTTCGATTGCCGGTGGTGCAGAAACCTTTTTTGGCAAGAAAAAAGGCTTGGACGAAAAATTGTCCAAAATCACCATGGTTATTGCTATTCTATTTGGAATTATGTCCATCTTAATGAGCCTTTTCCTGTTTTAAGGCTCCGATGGAACATCAAAAGGAGGATTAACTAGTCTTGGAAACTACTTTAGCGTGGTTTGGCGTTGGAGCCGGAATTTTGGCTCTGCTGTTTTCCCTGTTTACCATGATGCAGGTTTTAAAAGAAAGCATGGGCAACGATAAAATGAAAGCTTTGTCAATTGCGGTTCAGGAAGGGGCAATGGCCTATATGAACCGGCAATACAAAACTTTGATTCCTTTTGTAGCTGTAGTCTTTATTTTATTGTGGGTTTTGGGTTATGTAGTAGAAGTTGGCGAAGGCAGTCACCTGCCTTTGGGCTGGCAGTCGGCTGTTTCCTTCCTGGTTGGGGCGGTTTGCTCGGCTATTGCCGGTTACATCGGCATGAACAGCACCACCAAAGCCAATGCCCGGACTGCTGAAGCAGCTCGGAGCAGCGGATTGGGCAAAGCCTTAAAGGTCAGCTTCAGAGCCGGAGCGGTTATGGGAATGGCCGTAGCCGGTTTGGGCTTATTAGGCGTTTCTGTTTTGTACTTATTGTTCTGCAGCGATGCTTCCAGCACCGTAGTTACCATTAACAGCTTTGCTTTTGGAGCTTCCATGGTTGCTTTCTTCGCTCGTGTCGGCGGCGGGATCTATACCAAAGCAGCCGATGTAGGGGCTGACCTGGTAGGTAAGGTTGAAGCCGGTATTCCGGAAGATGACCCCCGCAACCCGGCCACTATCGCTGATAATGTTGGGGACAATGTTGGGGACACTGCCGGTATGGGGGCTGACCTCTTTGAATCCTATGGTGCTACCACCATTGCAGCTATGTTATTGGGTGCTACTGTTTTTTCCGGTTCGCTGGCCGGGGTTTTATTCCCCATGCTGGTTGGAGCAATCGGAATCGTGGCCTCGATTATTGGTACCTTTACGGTTAAAACCAATGAAGGCGGCAATCCTCAGGCTGCTTTGAATGTGGGTCTGTGGGTAACCAATATTTTAACGGCTGTAGGAGTTTTCTTCCTGGCCAAGAGTTTATTTGCTGATTTTGATGGTTTATATATTGGTATCTTTTTCGCTGTTGTAGCTGGTTTGATTGTTAATATTTTAGTTGGTAAACTGACTGAATACTATACTTCCAGCAGCAAAAAACCGGTTAAAAATATTGCGGAAGCTTCCAAAACCGGTCCGGCCACCAATATTATTCAAGGTCTGTCTGTTGGTATGGCTTCGGTATTTATTCCCATGCTGGTCTTTGCAGCAGCTATTATTTTCTCTTTCTGGATTGTAGGTTTCTATGCTCCGGCCAGTTTGGAAGGTACTTCCATTGCCATGTACGGTATTGCCATGGCTGCCATGGGTATGCTTTCTACTGCTGGTATTGTAGTAGCCATGGACAGCTTTGGCCCTGTAGCTGATAATGCCGGTGGGATTGCTGAAATGGCTGAACTGCCTTCCGAAGTTCGGGAAAAAACCGACAAACTGGATTCAGTTGGTAATACTACCGCTGCTATTGCCAAAGGTTTTGCTATTGGTTCGGCAGCTTTAACTGCTATGGCTTTGTTTAATGCTTATCTGGAAAGTGCCCATATTGAAATGGTTAACTTGATGGAACCCCTGGTAATCATTGGTTTGTTTATTGGAGCGGCTGTTCCCTTCCTGATCGGTTCCAACACCATGAAGGCCGTTGGGGAAGCAGCTTTTGATATGGTTGAAGAAGTTCGGCGGCAGTTCCGGGAAATTCCCGGCATTATGGAAGGCAAAGGCAAACCGGAATATGCCAAATGTGTTGATATTGCTACTCGTTCCGCTATCAGCAAAATGATCTTCCCTGGCGTAGTAGCCGTTTTGTTCCCGATTTTGGTTGGTTTCATTTTGGGACCTAACGCTTTGGCCGGTTTCTTAATTGGTCTGACTGCCAGCGGTGTTTTAATGGCTCTGTTCCTGGCTAATGCCGGCGGTGCCTGGGATAATGCCAAGAAATTTATTGAAAGCGGTGCTATGGGCGGCAAGGGCAGCGATCCGCATAAAGCAGCGGTTATCGGAGATACTGTAGGCGACCCCTGCAAAGATACCTCCGGCCCGGCCATGAACCCTCTGATCAAAGTGGCTGGTACCATCTCCTTGATTTTGGGACCCATCCTGGCCAGCCTGTATGGTTTAATTTAAGTTTTTTGCAAGCCGGGGTTTAAGAAGCCCCGGCTTTTCAATTCTGGCGGATAAAGGCTGTCTGCAAATGACTCAGGGAATTTCTTGGTCAAGTGCTTGCCAGCTTCCCCAAGGAGAAAACTTCTATATAAAAAGGAGCGGAAATTATGCCGAAAGTTTGTATTGAAACTGCCAAAGGAAATATTTATCTTGATTTGTTTGCCAAGGATGCTCCCGGCACTGTGCAGAACTTTATTGATTTAATTGAAAAGAAATTTTATGACGGTCTGACCTTTCACCGGGTAGTGCCGGATTTTGTCATTCAGGGCGGCTGTCCTCTGGGCAATGGTACGGGCGGCCCCGGCTATTGCATTCCCTGCGAAATTAATCCCAACAAGCATTTGAGAGGTGCTTTGTCCATGGCTCACCGGGGCAGAGATACCGGCGGCAGCCAATTTTTCATTTGTCTGGGTGATTTTCCCCATTTGGATGGCGTGCATACGGTTTTTGGCACGGTCACCGAAGGCATGGATGTAGTAGACCAAATTGAGCAGGGCGATGTTATGACCAAAGTAACCGTCCTGCCGGAGAAATAAATTATGCTCTATCAAAGCACTCGCAGTGAACAGGAAAAAATCAGCTCGGCTCAGGCCATTAAGCAGGGGATTGCCGCTGACGGCGGGCTTTTTGTGCCAACGGAAGCGGTTAAAATTAATTTGACCGATTTGATTAATTTGACCTATCCCCAAAGAGCCGCTTTGATTTTGGGACAATATCTGAGTGACTATTCGGCTTCTGAACTGGCTGAAATTACAGTCGCTTCTTATCAAAGCAATTTTGCCGATCCGCAAATTGCCCCGGTCAAAACCTTGAGCAATGGAGCCAATCTATTGGAGCTTTGGCATGGCCCAACCTGTGCCTTTAAGGACTTGGCTTTGCAGATTCTGCCCCGGCTTTTAACTACCGCTTTGGCCAAGACTGGAGAAAAAGCAGAAATCGTGATTTTGGTGGCTACCTCCGGAGATACCGGAAAGGCTGCTTTGGAAGGCTTTAAGGATGTACCCGGAACTCGGATTATGGTTTTCTTCCCCAATCAGGGAGTCAGTCAGGTGCAAAAGCTGCAAATGCAAACCCAGGAAGGCTCTAATGTAAGCGTTGCGGCGGTGGAAGGCAATTTTGATGATGCCCAAAGCGGAGTTAAGGCCATTTTTACTAATCCGGCCATCAAAGCAGAACTGGCTGCTCATAATTTGAGCCTGTCCTCGGCTAACTCCATTAACTGGGGGCGTTTGGCTCCGCAGATTGTTTATTATTTCTCGGCCTATCTGGATCTGGTGCAAGCTGGCCGCCTGAAAATGGGCGATCCTCTGAATTTTGTGGTTCCTACCGGCAATTTTGGGGATATTCTGGCCGGTTATTATGCTAAACAGGCTGGCCTGCCAGTAGGCAAATTAATTTGTGCTTCCAATGACAACAAGATTTTGACTGACTTTTTCCAGACGGGTATTTATGATTGTCGGCGGGAGTTTATCAAAACTATTTCTCCTTCCATGGATATTTTAATTTCCAGCAATTTGGAA
The DNA here is from genome assembly GCA_045599035.1 of Desulfocucumaceae bacterium. Classification (GTDB taxonomy): domain Bacteria; phylum Bacillota; class Desulfotomaculia; order Desulfotomaculales; family Desulfocucumaceae; genus CATZDY01. Next base: position 7,707 of record JAZRVI010000002.1, read on the forward strand.
CGGCTTCTGTGGCATTTAACTGATTCGCAGCAGGTTAAAAGCTGGATGGCGGAATTAGCTGAAAATGGCTGCTATCGGGTTGGCCAGGCGGTGCAGGCTCAGTTGCAGCGGGATTTTGCCGCCGGGTTTGCCAGCGAAGCCGAAACCCTGACCACCATATCGCAGGTTTGGCGGGATGAAAAGTATTTGCTGGATACTCATACGGCAGTAGCCTATCGAGTGTGGGAAAATTATCAGGCTCAAAGCGGAGATTTGACCCCATCGGTCATTATTTCTACCGCCAGTCCCTTTAAGTTTAACCGCAGCGTAGCTACCGCCTTGTTAGGTGCAGAACGGGCGGAGCAGGAAAACGAGTTTGACCTGCTGCAAATTCTCAGTCGGGCAACCGGCTGGAAAATTCCTCAGGGCTTGCAGGGACTGCCGGAACGCCCCCTTCTGCATCAGCAGATTGTGGCCAAAGAAGCCATGAGTCAGGCAGTTTACAATTTTTTGAAAATCAACTAAAATAAGCGGTCTTTCTGGTTTGAAAGCAGAAAGACCGCTTATTGCTTTGATCCTGAGAAGCAGGGATATTAGTTTTTGAATTGGTCAATTTGGGCTTTACAGTTTTTTATAGCTGAACCACCAATCTTTGGATTCCATCTGACCGGCTTTAATGGCCTCCTGTCGTTCCTGTTTGGCAGCTTCGTTTTTCGGAGGAGGAATCATGACAAAATCTTTACCCAGCAAGGCGTTGTCCGGCCAATTTTCCGGGCAGGCTACTTTATACTGATCAGCGGTCTGCAAGGCTTTAACTACCCGCAGAACTTCATTAACGCTCCGGCCAATTTCCTGAGGATAGTACATCATCAAACGCAAAATGCCTTCTGGGTCAACAACAAAAACTGCTCTGACTGTATCGGTGCCTTTTTTCTCATGCAGCATTCCCAATTGAGTGGCCACAGTGCCTAATTCGTCAGCAATTACCGGGAAGGGGATTTTAACATCTTCAAAATTGCCTTCAATCCATTCAATCCATTTCATGTGGGCAATAGCCTGGTCTACAGAAAGGCCAATCAGTTCGGTATTCAAAACTTTGAATTCTTCCGAGCGACGGGCAAAGCCTACAAATTCAGTAGTGCAAACCGGAGTAAAATCACCGGGGTGGCTGAATAAAACAAACCATTTTCCGGCATAAGCATCGGGCAGGGTCAAGGTTCCCTGAGTGGTTTTAACAGTCATGGCTGGAAATCTGTCTCCCAGTAAAGGTACATTAATCATTTTGTAAAAACTCCTTTATTAAAATATTTTTTGGTTAGAATTTATTTTCAGTTTATAATTATAATAGATTTTATTTAAACTTTTGTCAAGGGGGTTACTGAAATTTTTATGCTGGCTTGTCAATGATCTTGTAACGCATTATTGACAAACCAATACACTATTAAACTATTTGCTTTGGTTTTCAGCTTGTCTTTTGCAAAAAAAGTGATATAATAACCAAAAGCCTAACTGGAATTTAACACGCCGTGAGCAAGAAATCCCCCACCTCTATAAGTGGCGGGATGAATTGCGATAAACACGGCGTTTTCTTGACTTTTGTTATTTATAGTGTTAAAATCATCATAATATAATTGGTCGTAATCATCATAACATACAATCACAAGGTGAGAAAGATGGCAAACAAAGCAATTAAGTATCGAATATATCCTGCAACTGAACAAAGTGTTATGTTTGCTAAAACCTTCGGCTGCTGCCGTAAGGTTTATAATCTTATGCTTGCTCGTAAGTCTTATACTACCAATAATCAAAAAGCACAGTTGCTATTATAGATAAGAAATATATCAAATTACCTAAAATCGGTAAAGTAAAGGCAATTATACACCGTATTCCTAATGCTGATTGGGTAATTAAGTCTGCTATTGTATCACAAGAATCAGATGGTAAATACTATACTTCTATACTCTTTGAGTTTGATAACGCCGTAAATTCTTATGCAGCAGATAAAACAAATGCCATCGGACTTGATTATGCTTCTGATGGCTTATATGTGGATAACAATGACAATGTTGGTACTAATCATAAATACTACCGTGAAAGCCATAATAAACTTGCTAAAGAGCAACGCAAACTGTCACGCAAAGCAGGCTCTAAAAAGAATGAGCTTAAATCCTCGAATTAGCATAAACAGCTTAAAAAGGTCAACAGACTTCACGCTCATATTAAGAATCAGAGGCGGGACAATCTACATAAGATATCTGCTGAGATAGCCAATCAGTATGATGTTGTTTGTGTTGAAAGCCTGAATATGCGTTCTATGTCCAATAAAGGCTTCGGCAATGGCAAAGCTGCTCTTGATAACGGATATGGTATGTTCCTATCTATGCTTGAATACAAGCTATCTGATAGAAATAAGTATCTTATAAAAGTAGATAAGTGGTTTCCGTCCAGCCAAATATGTCATCAATGCGGAACTATCCACAAGAGAATGAAAGACTTATCCATTCGTACAATGAAGTGTGATTGCGGATTAACAATCAGCAGAAATCAAAATGCAGCAATCAATATCAAAAACGAAGGTCTGCGTATACTGAAATCTGCGTAAATCTTCAAATA
>JAZRVI010000003.1:0-53732 GCA_045599035.1 Desulfocucumaceae bacterium
TCTCGGCAGCATCGAAGTGGGTAAATCGGCAGATTTCACGATCTTCAATATGGATCTGACGGATGACTCGGTTGTTACGGATGTTTCAGTAGTCGGGGCAACGTTGCTTTCCGTGTTCAGCAACGGCAAAATGGTGTTCCCTGCGAATCAGTACTAAAGATCATGAATACCATTTTGTAAATAGGGACGATTGAAGAATAACATGATGAGAACAGATGAACAGACGACATAAAGACGGAATTAGCAACGGACTTGTATTAGGAAGATAGAATCTTAATTCGATCTCGCAAAGCAAGGCGACTTTTTACTGCGAAATACACCTTGAAACCCTACCCCTTGATTTGAAACCATAGGAGTCTGTTTGAAACCGCACCTACTGATTTGAAACCATAGTAGGAAATTCTATCAATATATGATTTCCTTTCCAATGCAAAATTGTCCGAACCTAAGATCGAGAGGTCAAAGGTTCGGTTTTCTTTTTCTCATTACAACAAGATATTACCACACTTTTATGCAGCATCTTTGTATCGGGTATATACATATTCATAAATACGCTGACGGTATTCAGAAATTTGTATTTCTGTATAACTTTCGGGCAGTTCTGCCCACAATATATCACGGATGAGATTGTCTACGGCAGCCTTCGTTTCCTGCTTGTCCGTCCAATGGTCAAGTTCAGAAATTTTAACTTTAACCTTCTGGAGCAGGTTGACAGCTACCCCTTTTATTTTTTTGATTTCATTCTTTGAGAGGTTTTCTTTGAACAAGAGATCATAAAGGGATAATTCTTCATCACTTTCAAAGCCTTCACGGACATATCGCTTTTCTTCCTGATCCAAGCTGTTTGCAAAATTCATCAAATCCATAAAGGTCTTCTCGATTGCAGTCTGATTCTGTTCGCTATTGTAATCCTCGATAATCTTCTGATACCTTTTGTAATAATCCATACGATTCGGATTTGTGAAAAGCATCCGGTCGAGTTTCTCCTGAATTATTTCTTCAAGATCTCTCATAACAAGATTCTTTTTCTTAATCTTTGCAAATTCCCGGCGAAGCAAATCAAAATCAATGGCACTAATGTCAAATCGCTTCGATTCTCGGAGTATCATCGGCTCTCCCGGTTCGATTTCAACATACTGATTGATAATAGAGTTTATTTCTACCAAAAGATCTGTGATATTGACATGACGGCGTTTCTTTTGAAGTTCTCCGTGAATGGCAACAATAGCTTCATATTCCTTCCGGGTATGTCCGGTTATATCGTTTCGGTCGGTATACTTCATAAGCCTGCTTAGATCCGAAGCATATGTGGTAAATGTTTTCTTATCTTCAAGACTGCCGCATACGGCATTGGCTGCTGTCTGCAAATAGGACAGTTTTAAGAAATCATACGCATCTATCAGTATTTGAAGATCAAAATCATTCTTCACAAGGAAACTCTTTGCCTTGCCGATGGTTTCAAGAATACGGGCAATCAGTTCATACTTATCAACGGCAGGGTCAACATTCCCACCGCCAGCGTTTTGTGTATAATCAGCAAGTGCTTTACGGAGAGCCTTAACAATACCTATGTAGTCGATAATAAGACCGTTGCTCTTGCCTTCGTTGACACGATTGGCTCGTGCAATGGTCTGCATCAAGGTATGTGCCTTGAGCGGTTTATCAAGATACAGGCAGGACAAACACTTAACATCAAATCCCGTGAGCCACATAGCACAAACAAATACCACACGGAGCGGATTGGAGGAATCCTTGAATTCCTTGTCGAGTTCCCGTTTTTCCATCTTTACCCGGTGAGGCTTGATATCCAAATCCCACTTTTTGAAGGTCTGGATTTCGTTCTGTTCCTGACTGATGACAACAGCCATTTCCGTTTCCTGCATCCACTTGAGTTTCCGCTCAAGTTCCTGTGCCTCCTGCTGTGAGGCAGTCTTTATTCTTGCCTTGAGAGCTTTGATTTCCTCTTTCCAGTATTCCTGAACAAAGTTATACATACGGACGCAGGTAACCTTATTCAAGCATACGAACATTGCCTTGCCGCTTGTCCACAGATCACTGTAATGGCTGACAAAATCCTTTGCTATGGAACGAAGTCTCGGTTCTGCTGTCATCAGATGGATTTCCTTTGCGAATTCAGCCTCCAGTCTATCCTGCTGATCCATGTCAAAGTCGGCATTATCAATAGCATCCAGAATTTGTTGCGTAATCTCCGGATTATGCAAATCGAGGATTTTTTCTCCACGGTTCTCGTAATACAGCGGAACGGTAGCACCATCTTCAACAGCTCTCTTGAAATCATAAACGGAAATATAGTCGCCGAATGTTCTCACCGTGATATTGTCACTGGAAAGGAGCGGAGTTCCGGTAAATCCGATACGGGCAGCCGCAGGCAGCAGCTTCATCATATTATTCGCAAAGGTACCATATTGACTGCGGTGTGCCTCATCAGACATAATGATAATATCATGGTCGGGATATATAGGTTCAACATCCGTCTGGTTGAACTTCTGAATCAAAGTGAAAATAAAACTCGGATTGCCTTTCAGTTTGCCGATCAGGTCATTGCTGCTTGCTGCAATAAATTTCGAGGCTTTCGTTTTACCTAAAAGGCCGCAGTTTTCAAAGGTATTGGAAATCTGCCTATTCAGTTCGTCTCGGTCTGTGAGAATCACGAAGGTCGGAGAACCGGCAAATTTTCTGCGTACCTTTTGAGCAAGGAAAATCATGGAATAACTCTTGCCGGAACCCTGCGTATGCCAAAATACACCAAGCTTTCCGTCATTCAGCTTTCGTGCAGCATAGGCTTTCATCGCTTCATTTACACCAAGGTACTGATGGTTGCGAGCAAGTATTTTTGCGGTATGACCGCCGGAATGATCATAGAGAATAAAATTCTCAAACAGGTCGAGAAAGTTTTCTTTCTTGCAGATGCCGCGAAGCATTGTTTCCAGTGCTGCATTGCCCTGGTCTTTCTCGGCAAGACGCTTCCATTCATGAAAGAATTCATACTTACTGCCAAGTGTACCTACCTTTGCCTCTGTCCCGTTGGAAAGCATCAGAAAAGCGTTGTAGTAGAACAGGTGCGGAATGGTGTCCTGATAATCGGTATAGTTATCATCGTAGGCATTCTGTACATCCATAGTGGGTTTCTTCAACTCAACAAACAAAAGCGGAATGCCGTTTACAAATCCGACAATATCTGTCCGGCGGCGGTAGAGATCACCGTGGATTTTCAGTTCTTTTACGGCAAGGAAATAGTTATTGTTGGGATTTTGAAAATCAATAACGGCAGCCTGCTTTATTTCTGTTTTGCCGCCAGGTTTCTTTACTGTAACAGGAATACCGTCACGAATGAGAAAATACTTCTCCTCGTTCACTTGTAAAAGAGAAGATGTGGACAGCCTGTTTTCCAGTATGCTTTGTGCTTCTGCAATCTGAATATCGCTTATCCACGGATTCAGTTTTTTCAAAGCATTGCGGAAATAACGGGCGAGCAGAATTTCCTTATAGCTCGTCCTGCCGAAGGTGCCATCTTTGCCCAGCACCTCCGTGTTGTATGCAAACTGAACATCCCAACCCAGCTCGTCCCGGAGCAGATTTCCGGCACTTTCCTGAACAAGAATGTTTTCGGAATAATCATAGCTCATGGGGTCACCTCCTAATTTACTGAATTGCTTCAATAATCGTTAACTTTAAATCTTCATCGGTATTATATGTACCATCCATTACGGCAACCATTATACGATGGAGAAGATCCTTCCCAATTTTTCCAGCTGCTACATAATAACTAATATTTTCCATAACGGTAAAGAAATTCTTGGCAACAGCCATATATCCGTTGAACAACAAAAATTGTGCACATAGTGTAATTGCAAGCCTTTTATTTCCATCTGCAAAACAATGAAATTCGCAAGTACAAAAAAACAGGTGGGTGATTTTATCCTCAAATGTAGGATAGTAATCATCATTTTGAATATTCTGCAACACACTATCCATCCGACCTAAATCAAAATGTTCATAGGTTCCGCCGCCGCTATATTGTATTGTTTTCCGGTGTATTTATATTGCCTGATCTAACGTGAGATAAATAATGCCTTCCATATTTATTCACGCTCCTTAAGCCTTTTCAAAACCTCTTGATTCTCAGCCATAAGGCGTTCCAGCTCATCACCTGCAGCTCCAAGGAATTTCTGATATTCATCTTTTTCCAGCGGCTGTATATATTCGGACAGCTGGTAATGGAACGCATCCCTCAACGCCATATCCCGGCTTGCCATTTTTATTCTTCCTCGTTGAATCAGAGGTTTCCACAATGCCATATTTTCAAATCTATGAAAGAGTTCTTCGGTTTCTCCGATAGACAGAAGACTGCCTTTCTCTTCTTGTTCTTTTCTAATGGTATCGGCAAGCCCACTTTCATAAGCAGCTATTATATCAAGAATTTCACTGTAGAATGTATCGCGAACCTTATCAGCCGCTTTCAGGTCAAGGATCTTTTTGTACTCCCTAGCTTTTTCGCGAAAGATGCTGACATAAATCATATCCGTAAAATGTGCATACTTATAGCGATCTTCAACAACACAATACCGCAATGCATCCGTGAATTGTCGGCGATAATTATCCTCCTGCAAAGATGAAAAAACAAAGTCCTTATCACGCTGATTGATGTATTTTGTGCCACCGCCGGTTTTTCGGTTGATCAGGTCAATGACCACATCTAACATCATCTGACGCAGTACACGTGCTTTTTCACTTTCAGCAAGAAGCATTGCCATATTCAGAAAAGCTCTAAAATCAAAGACGCCAATCTGTCGAGTTTTGCTAAGGACATTAATGTCCTTAGCAAAATGATTTTTGCCTGCTTCTAAAAAAGCTTTAAGTCTTTTACCCTTCAAAACTTCATAACCGTTTTGCGTTAATTCCTCTGTGTTTTGCTCCAGGTAGCGGCTGATAGTTCGAATATCCACATCAAAATAAGATGCAGTCATTTCCCTCGTGATATAAACTTTTTTTTCAAATATGATTCCAGACATCCCAGATTTGCCCCGGATTTCCTCGACGGCAAGGTCGTTATTCAATATATTTTGTCTATCAAGACGGGATACCGTTAAATCTTTTGCCATAATACGGCACCTCCTTTATACCTCAATTTCTCCGCTCATCAACTTGGGCAGCAAGCAGTCATGAGCTTGTAATAAAAACTCACATTGTGTTTTTAACTTTGTGAGCAGGATTTCCTTATAGCTTGTCCTGCCGAAGGTGCCGTCTTTGCCCAGCACTTCCTTGTTATATGCGAACTGAACATCCCAACCCAGCTCGTCCCGGAGCAGATTTCCGGCACTTTCCTGAACAAGAATGTTTTCGGAATAATCGTAACTCACAGCCTGGCACCCCCTTCTTTTATTTAGTTATTTGCAACTCCTAGTAACTGAAGTTTCGACATCCGTTCCTGAACATTCTTGGTTGAATTTACATTATTTATAAATAACGAAGATTTCTCATCAGATTTACTAATAAGCATCCATAGATTAGTGAAGTTTTCCACCTGTTTATCATTGAGCATTAACGCTATTGATACTATTTCCTTTCTTGACTTCCCATCTAAAAACATGAAAAGCTTTCTTAGTAATCCTGCAATCAAATCCGAAACTTGAATATATATATTTTCGTGTGATTTAACAAATTGCCAATTTTTAATCAGAGTTCCATCTTCGTATAATTCGATTTCGGATAATTGTTTTTGCACCGTCTGTTCTTCATCGAATATGTGTTTTGATTTGCTGAAAATCTCGCACCTTTCCAAATAAAACAAATAGTATTCTTGGATCAGTAAAAACGGTTCATTGTCCTGAACAAGAATCATCTGATCGAGTTTCCCGGCGGCCTTCATCATTTGCCTAAACAACTCAAGGAAAAAGCCAGGATCATATTCGCTATCATCATTGTATTGCCAAATCAAAGAGCACAATTCTTCACAAAAACCAGATGCAACCTTTACGTCAGGATAAGTGTGTCTAATGAAAATATCAATAACTTCATCTTGATGATCAATTACAAAATCGTACAATGCACCTTTTATTTCCTGCATATACATAATGCATTGAGGATGTGTTTCCCATAAGGAATCTACAATATCGACCAATGAATAATAGAGATTATTCATTGCACTGTAATGAATATATAATCCGCTTTGATTTAACCAGTTCAAGAACTCTGTGGCTCTCTTGCTTCCAATGAAAGAGATGAAGTCTTCTGAATTATGGTACAGATGTTTGAATTTAAGTTCTTTCTGCCCCTCTTTATAATCAAGTGCTGAATATAATGCTGGGATATCAATATCAAAAGACACCCCTTCATGTGCCACACCAGCTAATACAAAATCGCCTTTTAATGCGTTTTTATCATTAAAACCAGTTTCTGAAAGAGAAAACTTTCTGCAATTACCGCTCTCATCGTAATAGAAAGTCATTTCCTCATTGAAAGGGGGAATGCCATTCAATGATTCGATAGTATTTTTTATGTCTGCGACATCAATAATAATGCACATAAATTCACCCCGCAAATTCAAACAGATGATTTATCTATACAGAATTGCATTGCAGCATTCCAGTCATCTAAAGTTACATAGTAAACCAGTTTTTCTTTTTCACGGTCTGATGCAACAAGAAAACCAGCAAAGCCATTTTTACCAAAAGTCCCGGCGACACCCCATACAAACGAATGTATGATCTGGCTGCATAACTTGTTCAGCAGAATCTCTTTTACGCCTGATGCCTGACCGTAATCATCCGCAGTGATTTTCCCTGGAATAATCCAGTCTTTGTCTCCGGTAAAAGGATACTCTGTAACCGGGACTTTATAATCAACAAGCGGCAGTTCTGGCATGGATAAAGATGAATGTTCGATTTCTTTTTTTTCCCACAGATCGTCATCTACCATTTTTCTCGCGGCTATTGCCATGAGCAGAATATGTTTATTTGCCTTATGCTTGCCATAATCCGTATCGAAAACAGTAGACAGTCGTTGCCAAAATCGGAGCAGATGGATTGATGTGTTCAGTTCTTGTTTCCAATAGCCATCGAGAATCATGCCTATACCTCAATTTCTCCGTTCATAAGCTTTGGCAATAGGCGATCACGCAATTGCTGTGCATTGACTATTATATTTCTGCAATTTTGCTGTTTTTCAAATAATGAAGAAACAAAATCCGAAAATAAGACAGCAATTTCTTTTGTTGGAATCAGTATCTCTTCTGCTTTCAAGTACTTGAAATGTCGTGCGTAGTGATAGTTTGACAAGTCAACATTGACAAGACTACAATACAATAACGGCTGCGGCATATTCTCATTATCTGATACAATAAGTTGTGTTCCGTCGGCACCCTTTGCAAAAGAAAATTGAATATATTTCAGAATACGGGTATGATCACCAAACACTATTACTGGCTGGTTCATATTTACAATCGATTCAGTATCATTGGTATATCCAGCAATAAAATCTCTACCTTGGTCAATTATGGGAATACTTCCATCCTTTCGATAATCCGAAGCCATTATCTGCTTTGACCGAGGTATTTTTCCAATTACATCTCCAACCAGTTTTTTCTGCCACCCCTCCGGCACACCGTCCACAATCTTTGTATTCTCATAGCCGGGGAAACGCAAATCCACAAACCATTCTTTATACAGCCGCTGTGCCGCTTCTTCCAGCAACTTGATTTGCTTTTGGTTGTTTTCAATCAAACAATCATAAGGCATTAGAACATCAAGAATTTTTGATTGAATTTCCATAGGCGGACAAGGAATCTCAAATCCCGATATCATATCCTTTGTCATAGCATTTCTGGAAGCACCTTTTCCAACCGCCAATCCAAGCATATATGATTGCATATACGGACTTGCCAAATAGTAATTCAAAAAGTATGGATTTAAAGTTGATGCATCAGGCCTAATAATTGCTACATGTTGATTGACTCTAGCGGGAAGTAATGATTCAGGTACAATGCAAGTTCTTGCAACCGAATCTCCTGTGATATTTATGAGCACATCGTCTTTTTGTATAGAAACACTATTCAACTTTCTTGCTGCTTCATCGTTTACCCAAACTAAACCACCATATTCAAATCTTAAATTGTAAACATTTTGACTACGTATAAAGGTAGTTCCTTCTTCAACATAAACTTTTGAGCCACCTTTAGGAGTGGAACCACTACCAATTTTCGAACATACATTGCCTAGTTTGATTTTTCCCCAACTCACAATACCATCTCCTTCATATTCTGTGAGATGGTATCCATCAAATCATTAGATTCCACTTGCAAAGATAATAATTCACGATGGATTTCTGCCATGCGTCCTTCAAAATCTACGCCGTCATCTTCAACCGAAGCAACACCAACATAGGCACCGGGCGTAAGAGAATATCCTTTTTCGGCTATTTCTTCTTTGCCTGCTGCTTTGCAAAGGCCGAGGATATCAGTATATATGCCGTCACCGAACTTTTCATAGAGCCAGTTTGCCTCTTTTGCAACCGTTAGAGCATCCGTCAGTTTGGCAAGCTTTTGTTCATATTCTTCCTGTGTTTTCTTCTTATCCCGTTTTTTGGCAGCCTCAACAGCTTTCTTGGCTTCGGCACGAAGGGACTTAACCTTATCGGAAAGTTCATGCATCTGGTCAACGAACGGCTTGTCACAGCCAAGAGCAGTCCTGTATTCATTGAGCAGCACCGTGTATTTTTCCGTTTCTCCACGATACAGCCATACGATGGCATTCATATTTTTCAACTGCCACTCAGACCATTCGTTAAGGTTTCGGTCAACAACAGTATAATAGTTCCTTGCGTCAATAAAGAGAACCTTATCCCGGATAGCCTCTGCTTTTCCCTTGTCCAGGAACCACAGAGAACAAGGCAGAGATTTAGCATAGAAGAAATTGTTGCCCACACTGATCATGACATCCACATGACCAGTTTCAATCAGGCTTTGGCGAATGTCTTTATCTTTGCCGGAGCTGTCAGTAGCCGAGGATGCCATTACAAATCCGGCTCGGCCATTTTCATTCAGGTAGCTGTAAAAATAGGAAATCCACAGGTAATTGGCGTTTCCCACTTCCTTGTTCTTGTTGATGCCCGGCATACCGAACGGCAGACGCTTTGCACTTTCGCAGGATTCCGCTTTTACCTTGTTTACATTAAAAGGCGGATTGGCCATGACATAATCGCAGCAGCCGTCCAGATTATGTGCATCGTGATAAAAGGTATTTGCCCCATCGCCGGATTTGATAATGCCGGTCAGTCCATGAACTGCCATGTTCATCAGGCACAGCTGGGCATTGTATTCCACCTTTTCCTGCCCATAGAAGGTCATAGCAGAATTGGCATTTATACCGAACTGATTAACAAAATCACCGCTCTGAATGAACATACCGCCGCTGCCGCAAGCCGGGTCAAGCAAAATTCCTCCGGTCGGCTCGATGATATTTACAATCATTTTTACAAGAGATTTCGGGGTAAAAAATACCCCATCATCCGATGCGATGTTCTTGGCGAATTTGTTGAGGAAATACTCATAAATCCTGCCGATGATATCTCCGCCCACCTCGTCCAATGCACTGTTATTGAAAATACGAAGCAGCTCGGACAGAATTTCATCGGAGAAATCGGTATAGCTTTTCGGCAGTACACCAGTCAGTTGTTCGCTCTGATCTTCAATCAGGGACATAGCATTATTGACTACTTCGCCGAGGCTGTTCATGACATTGCCTTCTTTGTTGAGAAGTACTGCCGAGGCAATATTCTCTGGAAGATTGATAAGGTATTCATACTGTGCTTCTTTCGGAAGATACAAAGCACTTTTTGCTGCGAAATCACTTGCTTCCACAGGCATAACCCTGCCTCCGCGGGAAGGACGATTCTTCAATATTTCCGTTTCTACCATTTTAAAACGGCTGTATGCATAGCGAAGAAAGATAAGTCCCAGTACGGGCATACAATATTGATTTGAGGTCAGTTTTGAACCTGATCGAAGGAGATCGGCAGATTCCCACAATTCAGCTTCCAGTTTTCTAATGTTAATCATTTGTTTCCGCCTCCTCAGATTTGTTGATGTACTTTATATATTTACCACTCTTGCTGCTCTCTGTTGTAGAAACATATTTCATTTAAACTACCTCCTTCATAACAGCGGTACATTCGGATACAATAATTCACTTATATGATATTCCAAAACTGGAATAATCTCAAGATGGTAAATATAAAAAGTCTTATATTTGAACATCTTCCCGATTTATTGATATACAAAAACGAGAACAGAATGTGAAAGCAGCAAGCAATGCACTTATGTACGCAAATGCTAAAAAACAGGAGCATTTTCCTTGATCGGAAAACTCCTGTTTTGCTGGTTGGGGCTATGCCCCAAGCTCTTTGTTGATCGCAGAATTTTTCTGCGGCTGTGTATCGTTCCGGCACTTATTTTTGATTTGTAAAATCTCTTTTAGAGTTGATGGATAACCCCAAGTAATAATTGGCTTTTCGAGAGGTACCCGTTATATTTGCAACAGAACAACATGGAGGATTAACGGTCAACTACCCACCCGCTAAAGTGAGTGGGCTTGTAACTGCCCAGTCGTAGTAACGGCTTACGCCTCCGACCTTTAAACCCCAATAGATATTGCTATCTAAAGTGGCGTTACACCATGGGGCGGTTGACAGCACCCCTGACATTTCAGATATACTGAGGTGCCACTGTATCCGGTAATATTTGTAATTTTTTCATAAGATACCATTACTTATATAATTTTCCAAACGTGCGATACGCTTTGATGTTGCGGGATGGGTGCGATAAAGTGCTTCAGTAAGAGTGAGCTGGCGATGGGATTCAGGTGCAGCATAAGAAAGAAAATGTGCAAGCTGAAGTCCGTAGCCAAGCTGTGCTGAATACATATCCGAACGATACTCTGCAGCACGGCTCACACAGCCCGCCACAGCTCGATAGATAAATACGATGCTTTTCTGGAACAATCTGAAAACACCGTTGACCGCTTTGGTCGTGCCTTTGAAAGCCATTACGCCAAGAAACGAACGAAAAAAACTACAAACAAGGAAAATAAGGAAAATAGCAGCAACGAGGGCAAAAGAGACAATGCTGATGGCTCCGCAGATCATCAGAATAGTAGCGAATACGGCACGAGAAAATTCCGAATCGCCGTTCAAAGTATGCGAAATTTCATGTGCGAGAACACTGTTAAGCGTCATTGGGTCAGCATTATCGAGTATCCCTTGCGAAACCGACACACAGTTCGCTCCGTATGCAGTTGCCTGCATCTCATCGTCACAGCGAATCAGATAAAACTTCAAACCGGAAATATTCTTAGAACTGATACTTTTAACATCTTCTACAAGTTGGGTCTTTGCATTCTCAAGAAGCGAACGTTCATAGGACGGTAGCTTATCGGAACGGACAGCTCCTTCTCTAAAGAGAGATATATACCCCCCCAAGCATACGTACAATGCAATAACAGCCGTAACAATCAATGCAATGGCAAGATCGCTGCTTAAGGTATACACAGCAAAAAAATCAGCCGTGAGTACCAGTACGATTTTGAGAAATCCGCTCAGTCGAATCATTACGATGCCTCCTTATATCAGAACTGAAAAAGAGTCTGTGTCCCTCCGCAATCAATGATGGCTGCCCCGGAACAAAGAGAGTTAATGATTTCCCTACGAAAAAGAGCTTTAGCTTCACGGACTGGAGCATTTCGAATTTCTGTCTCGATACGATTTGTCCCGAAGAGCATATCGAAAGCGGTAGATGCCCGGATGCGTTTATCGACAGTTGTTGTGTAAGAGTGCTTGACTACATCAATGTGACCGCAGCAGGATTCGATTTTGCTGCAACTGGACATACTCTCATGGCGGCTGTACACTCGGACAGTGAAGGTGTTCATCAACAGGCTTAAATCACTTTCGCTTAAGGAGAATGCGTCTGTTGTCAGCAGATGGATATCTGTACCGGTTGGTATCGTATTCAGAATGTCAATAATACAGCCACGATTACCTTTACTGTCATCGAAGATCAGAACCGTACAGTTATGCGGCTGTTTCTTCACAAAAGAAAGCATGAGTTTGCACAACACTTCCTGCATTGGAAGATCAGCTGCAAACTCACCGACAGGCAGGTGAATTGCATTCCCGACGGCTGGTTGGCAACCGCTACCGAGAAACGGTGCCAGCATCACCAGAAAAGCTTCAAAATCTGCGGCGGCATCACTGATTTCCGCATAACGGGAGAGCAAATACTCATAATTCTCATTTGATAGCTTTCCGTTTTCCATAAGTTGGCATAGTTTCCACTTTACAAGTGTGGTACTGCCATATTCTTCAAGGGTTTCGACTCTGAGAGAACCGGTGTTGCCGAGACGATGTTCAGTTTCCTTTATAAACGAAAAATAACTGATCACCTTCATAATTTTGATCCCTTCAAAACCGAGTTCTGTCAGCAAAGTTCGAAGACGACTGATTTCCTTGAGGGAGGATACTTCAAAGAAATCGTGACAAAGGTTTACATCACCGTTCAGCGGATTCATGACACAGAATGCCCCTAAGTTTGCAAACTCAAAACCGCTCTTAGTATTATCGACAATGAAAAGGATTTTCCCGGCATTATATGCCGTATTCACGATGTGCTGATTAAGAACCTGACGCACCCACGGATCAATGCCACTAACCATATAGTTTATGCATGTACCAGACTGAGTCGGACGATATACAGAATTGATGTATTGAAGAGCGTTCATAAAGGCCTCCTTACGGTGATGAATAGTTTATGTGTACTTTCTGTGGACGGTGGGACATGATTTTTACAATGCAGTCGCCGGTATTAAGAGACGCAAATTCGGCTTCTGAGATAATTGGTTTCATCTCGCATTTGACTACTGGAGCAGCATATCGTGACGCCGACAGCACCAAATGTTCCTTATACTCCGACCCGTAAAGCGTCTGGAGCGTAGAAATTGTTGAAGGATCGCCCGGACGGAAGCTTATGACATAGGGGAAGCCTGCTAAGCCGCCGGTAGTGATGTGTTCATTAAAATCTGGACTTAAACCATATAAATTTTCGATGCTTTGCGTTGTTAACAGGATTTGGCATCCATACTCGCGTCCGAGGTTTGCTGCCTGAAATAAACCCCAGTCTGCATCCTTACCACCATCTGCCATCTTGTCCAATTCGTCAAGAACCATCAGAATCGGTGAAGTGTCCCTTGTCGCATTACTCAGCTTATAATCTTTGATTTTTTTCATATAGTAGAGGAAAAAAGGTCTGCTGATCCCGGCAGAAGCCAAGTCATAGAGGAAGAATATATTACGACCGTACTTGCCATTCAGCCATTCATGAATCGTATCGGTTCCTTCCATCAGGAACGCACCTGAGAACATTTCCAGTGCTCTTACGAAAAAGAACTGAATGTCCGAGGCTCTTCTTGTCGACACATAGGCTTTTGGATGCTCAATATCATAATCCCAGTCCCGGCACAGCATAGAATGATTGCGGGGATGTCTTGCAAGATATGCCAGCAGTTCCGGCGTTGTCATACGCCTCAATGCATTAATCAGCGTCTGGTTTGACGTGTTGTCAGGATAAAGATCGACAATCGTGCGGAGGACACCGATGAAAGTGTCACGAGCTGCTTCGACCCACGCAAGGTTCTGGTTAGCACCGTCGAGAAGCTCTGCGAAAAGGAAGTCAGCAAGTTCTCTCATTGCCGCTTCACGATCTTTGGCTTGCCTTATTTCTTTGATGATACAGGGAACAAACAGATTCTCGGCAGGAACCGCTTTTGGATTGTGGGTAATGACCTTATCTCCGGGTTCTAAGAAACGGTCAATGAAGGAACGTTTGATCTCAAAAAATACGCCCTTCATTCTGGGATTAGCAGACAGTAGGATTTCTGCCGCCTGTTCGGTAAACGACCGGGTTTTGCCTGTGCCAACCACCCCAAAGGTCAAACAGTTTATACCCTTATAGATAGGAAGCCTGACAGGAGTACCATCAGGGAGTTTGGCAGAAATACTGCCGACTCCCTCAGCCCATTGCGGAATCTGGTTTTTCTGCCTAGAGGCAGGAAGATCATAAAGCATTCGGATACCTCCTTAATAATCGTCTAGGCTGCAATCGGCACCGGAAGATACGCCTGCATCTGTGGCAGCATCTGCTGAACTTGTGTCAGGTGCTGCATCATCAGAAGCATACACATCGGAGTCAGTGCTGGGTAAACCGCTGAAATCTGCAGCCGTATAGTCATCAGCTATGCCAGGAAGCTCGGCATCTGTGGCTTTCATCAGATCAGCATACTCTTCTGCAGTCATGGAATCTCTCAATCCGTCTTCAGGATTGGGGGCATCAAAGACACCCGGAAGAGCGGCAGACTGATCATTCCAAGCCTGCTGTTCTGTATAACTAGAGTTTGCAAAAGAATTATGTATGTTCTCTGTATGACCGTCTGCATAGGTAACCTTGTCTGTCACGAGGAAAGCAGAAGGACGATCATCAGGCTGACTGTTTACAAAAGCAGTTTTTGTGGAGTCGATGGTGGCTCCGTTCTGAAGTGCTGTACGCTCACCCTTTTCCACCGCATACCAACCGCCTCCTGCCCGATTTACATCGGCGTGCATAGGAGCGATGTTTTCTTTTGTGTTGGAACCGTTTAAGGAGAGGGCGTTAATGTGACCTCTATCATAACTTCCCACTTCTTTTTCACCGGGAAGGTAAGCATCTGTACGAGCTGGTGTATTGGATCGGTCCGATTTTGTTACAGAGAGAGGGCCGTTCCAGGCGATATTGCCGGTGTTTGGGTCAACAGAGCTATATGTAGATCTCATTGTTGACTCCTCCTTTCTGACCGCAGTATGCTGGGAGTCATTGATTGACGCTTGAGTCATTGATTGACGCTTAGTGAGTTTGCTGACTGAGAATAGATGTGGACGTTTCAGAAGCGGCATCCAGTAGAACAACTCGACGATTGCTTGAGGCAGCCGATCCGTCATAACCGGCACCCCAGATATGCCAGGGATCGTTTTTAGAACCTAAACCGACTGCTATGATTCTACTTTCATGCACACCAAGGTCGGCAAGCGTACTCTTTACTGCTTCTGCTCTTGCGAGAGAGAGCGACATGGTATAATCCGAGTCCTCGTCTCCAGCTGTAGTACCCGCCAGCAAAATGGAGATGGAAGGATGCTGGATAAGGTATTCCGCTATCGGCTGGAGAGTTTTCATTGCTTCTTCGGGATGCAGATACTCTGCCGTATCTTCAATAAAGGTTACCTGTTTTTCAGCAAGGATTATGGGTTCTTCAAAGACATTTTCCTCCTCATTGGGTTCTTCAAAATCCACAGGATCAAAATATTTCGGTGTGTCATCCGGAAGCTCTACAGGTGTAACCGAAGGAAGCTGCGTAGTAGTGTTAACAGGGTTTGCGATGATCTCGTTGTAAATGAAGGTACCCCCTCCGGCTTCAACAAGATCTTCATAGATTTTCTGTAATTTTATTCTCTGTGCCGAAGTAAGCTCTTTCTGAGGAGCGGCTACGTCTCCCATTTGTTGCCAGTAAACAGTAATGCCGGACAAATTGGGGATCTCAGACTTTTCCTTAAGAAGTTCTATCACAGTGTCGGTTTCTGCCGAGATAAGGTTATTATTGAAGTCAAGTACACCTGTGGTGTTGAGACCGGTTCCAATCACGATAATTTCTCTGATGTCATACCCATCAAGAGAAGACACCATTCTTACGGCCTGACGGAGAGCTTCAAGATAATCCACCTCAGGGTCGTTTGCAACAACACTTTGCATACTGACTACAATATTCGTAGCTTTTGCTCGGGCATCCATGTCGAGTCTATCATTGGAAGCATTCTTATACTTGGCGTCGATATCGTAGCTTGCTGCATGGACGACCTCGGGATTCCCATCAGCATTTACAACACCAATAAATCCGTAATTTCTGACGGTAGTGTAGACCGTATCCTGAATTAACGGGCTATTCATGTTCAGCCCCTGTGAGTTTGCATGTCCACCCACAACAAAGCATACAGCAGCCTTTTTAGCTGTTTCATCAGAACAACCGGTGAGTGTACTCATAAGACCAAGGATACAGATACAACTGAGAATCAGAACAATAAACTTTTTCATGTTATTTTCCTCCTTTACGCAGCAACATCGTTTGTAACGAGCGAATTATCTTTGCTTCCGGGATCTGTGAAAACCTTCGGAATTTCTGTCTGATCGAGAGCAGCAAGCTCTCGATCCAGACGTTCGATAATAGTAAGGCAGGTTCCCTCTGAGAGGGCACTGATAGCGGTAGGATTAGCAAGGTGTTCCTTAAGCTTCTGGCGGACATACTCGCAGTAGTTGATGACCACGGCACGCTGCAGCTTTTTCATCTCCTCAAATTTGCCTTCATCATCTTCACGTAAATGTTCGGCAAATTCGGGATCAGCTTCGTATTCACTTAAGATGGCGTCAAGACGGCGAATTTCATCATTTTTTTCGGTCAACATTTCCTCTGCAGCACGTTTACGAGCCTTCAGAGGGTTATATATCAAGTATGAAATGAAAAATGAGCCGATAGAGGTCAGCATGGGAAGTCCGATACCAAAAATGGTTAATGCAATGGCAGACGGATCGATGCTTGTATTGGTAGTTTCTTCAGCGACTATTCCGAAATAGCTGGTAGATGCGGAGGAGAGATCAGGAGACATCTGTTCAATAATTGTGAGTCTGAGTGCGATGTTCATGATACAAGCCAGTATGCATACCCCAAGTGCCAACCAGATAATGAATCGGTCTCTGCTGATTCCCTGCTTTAAACGACGAAGCTGAATGCCCAAATACAGAGGTACAATATCGAATGCAAACACAAAACTGGCCACCTGAATCCCGATCATGAATGGACTGTCATAGGATATGAGCTTAAACAGGCTAATGAACACAAAAATATCGACAACAGCACAGAATAACATAATCAGATAGGGGACAAAGGACTTGTCCAACGGGGTATCAGCTTTGTACTTTTTGTCTGTGTGAACGTTAAGGCTGTGATAAACAAACTCACCGTTACAGTCTTTCGTCAAAAGGCTGTTACTTCTGTTCATGGTTAAAAAACCTCCTCACATTTTTCCAAGGCATGGCAAATACTATCGTAGTCAATCCGCATCGCATCATATTCCTTTTGACGCTGATCTCTGATCTTACGGATATCGTCACGGTCAGCGATTCGTCTGATAGTAAGACGTCTGAGTATATCGATATGATCGCAATGCTGACGTCCAAGGTCGGGAAGTGCTTCTCTTGCGGCTCCAAAGATAAGTGAGTCAAGCATATCTGCATTACCGTCATCGACCTCGCCGGCAAAAAGCTTTGCGAGGCAATCATCAAGCAGAGGAAGCATCTCGCTCTCTTCGAGCTTGTGGTAAAGACGATACTCGACGGTACGGTATGACTCGCAACCTGTCACGGTAGATCTCAGCTTGAAGTCATTGACAACCGATCTGCTGTCATCGACGGAATTGAATAACGCCTGCTGTTTCTTCTTGCTCTTCTTGCCAAACATTATACTACCTCCCTTTCATCATCCGAAAGCGTTTGACTGAGCAACTCAGCCCTTTGCATGAGAATTTTATGGGGTTTCATATAAACGTCCTCTGCACGGGATATTACCTCTACACAGGGGACAGCGGGCATCCTGGTGTTATCGGGATGCTTTAAAAGCATAGAATGCCAGTAAACATCCAGCCTTTGATGAAGGTGATCTTTGACTCTGTTGCAGATCATTCTTGTAGAGTTATTATCCTCTAGGATTTTATTGCGAAGCTGGGAAAACTCATCAATCTCAGAGGTGAGCTTATTCTGAAGTAAGCTTACACGAGCTTTGAACGATTCCAGTCTTTTCTTCCTCTCATTGGATCGTCTTGCGGTAACCTGCATCTCCGAAAGTTTGTTCTCACCATGTTTACGGTATGTACCCATCGTCTTCTCGTGTTTGGAAGCTTCCTCAAGGTCAGTCCTGGCTTCTTCGAGAAGCACCTTCATATGTACGACGGAGTCCATCAGCTCACCGAGGCGTGAATAGGCGGCCTCCTCCTCAATCTGAAGATGACCCCATATACGGGAGGCGAACTCGTCATAGGAATGAACTTCTCTGTCAAGATGGGGAGAAAGCCAGTCTCCAGATGGATTTTCGCGCGGAAGGCCTCTCTTGCCGTCGATGAATCCTACAATCTTAAGATAAATCTTCTCGGAAAAGCCGACTCCTTTGACTTTACCCTTGCTGAGCTTGGAAATACGGGAATTTTTCATCTTAGTGTTTTTCATCACCATTTTCTTCCGTCCTTTTCATTTATCTTTGTTTTACGTATTGTAGTACTAAAATTAGTATAACACGGTACAAAAATGCTTGTCAAGCTTTTTTGCATATTTTTTTATTTTTCTTTGTATGACACACGCCTCATTAAATAAATCTTGGACAGCTATTTTGTTACAAAAATAAAAAACACCGTATTAAAACGGTGTTCTGCTGCTTTTTCCGCCTCCAAAATCAGATTTTTCGGTTTAGGCACCAGCGGTAGATTCCCCAAACCAGGCTTCACTGCCGCTGCACCAGCTCCAAAGGAGTAACCGCCACAATCAAAGAATGGAGCATTTCCACCGTCAAGAATATCCTCAACAACGATTAAGTGCGAAAAATGCGGCGGCTGGTACAGTTCAAAAACCTTACATTCAAACGATAAATACAGAACCTAAGTCTGGCGGTGCAATCATAAATATTAAGTTATTGCCATTTTAACATATCGTGAGCAAGAAATCCCCTACCTCTGGGATAAATTGCGTTGCACACGTCTTCTTGACTTTCGTACCTCATACTGTTATAATCCAATTACAAATCAGTCATACAGTAGGAAGCAGCTCTCAATATCTTGCAAGAAGGATTGCGAGTCTTAACAATTGGAACCTCGCAGGCTTGCCTGTGGGTAAGTCAGTGATAATTGTTCTACAAATGATACTAACACAGCAAAAAAAGACGGCGGAGCAATCCACCGTCTTTTTTTGGCCGTTACCGCAGTAACAGCCCAGTTGCCTTCTCCCACTCTTTAACTACATTCATAGATACTTTTGAAGAAGATCTTGTACCTGAAAGAGTGTAGGTTCCTTTTTTAAAAGGATGTTGAAATTGGTGATGATCACCTTTACACCTTACTTCAACCCATCCATCTTTTTTGATTTTTTTCAAGATATCTCCAAATGCATAAGTTTTCATACTAGAAGTTCTCCTTTATTTTATATTTGTAAGTCCATAGGATAATCCCTTGGGGGAAGATCTATAATAAGAGGTTAATTTCAAGAATATATTAACTTGGACAACAAACATAAAATATGAACATCTAATATGAATAGTTAAACAGTCAAAAGACAATTTTATTATACTTCTCTTAATAATCGTTGTCAATAGTTAACTAAGAAACATGATATAAAAATACATAACTAATATTTTAATCTTCGTTTTTACGTTTTATATTTTTTCCCTATATATCTGAATTGGAATCTGTTTTTCCTGCTCCAGGCCGGTTGCGGTCAAACAGGCCTTCAATGGATAGATTCTTATAGCGTGCCAGATTATATCCAAATGGTATACACAGTGCTTTCACAAAATCCATACTATACGTATGATATTGATTTACCGCATTTACATACTCCTGTGTTTTTTCGTTCAAGTTTTCGTTATTTTCCCCCAAAACACGCTGTATAATATAATGATACAGTCCAAACCACGAATTCATATACCGGATTTCTTTCGCATATTCGGCAGCTTTCCGTATAGCATTCAAATGTTCCACTTTATTGCGAAACCTACGGATTGCCTCTGTGTCTGAATTATTCAGGTTTGCCTCCAAATATTTTACTGCCCGGCCTTTTGTTTTCCTTAAGAATAGTTTTGTTCTTGCCACATACTTATCATTCCTTGTAATCTGATCACCCAACAGCTCATTATCTCTTTCCAGAATATAAAATGCCAAGAAGTATCTAGAATTAACATAAATCAAATCTTTTACAATCTGATACAACACCATTAAGTATAGTCCGATCATGGCCTGTTTTTGGGTTTTATCCTCATATCCTGGTTTTCCTTCCCTTGCAGACTGTTTCACGTCTTCAAAGTTTTCAAAGGTAAGCTTTGTAATCTTATCCGCCAGTTCTTTTCTCGCCTTGTTCAAATCATTCGGTTTTGAACCCAAACAGGCCTCATAATATCGCTCAATCTGATTGTCTGGCAGTTCTTTTAGAACAAAGTTAACCAACAAAGGGTTCTTTGCCAGTTCACGCATTTTTTCCGGCCGACCATAACGCACGATATATTGAAAGCGTGATGAATCGATCACATTGCTGGCAAGGAAATTCCGGAAACCATTCTTTCCTCGCTTCGGATTATCAAGCAACTTATCAAAATAATCTTCCAAATCTTTTTCATCTTTTTTACTATGCCCTAACACTTTCGCCGCATCCACAAACATTTTCTTCTTTGCCTGACGATCTTCAGCTTTCGTCATACGAGCAAAACTATTGATGAGCCGCAGTTCCTCGGCAATTTTCCCGCTGTCTGCAAATAAACAATAATTCTGTTCAAACGGCGGGTTTTCTATCCCCTGTCCTTCCAAATTTTTCAGAACATTTTGAAAGCTGGCTATTTCCTCAAAGTTTCGGATCAGCCCGGTAAGCATATCATTGATTTCTTTCCCGTCTAAAAACAAAGTCAGCACATACAGCAGCATACTGAACCGATGTGTATTCTCTGCTTTAATCTTAACTTCCTTTAGAATATCTTCTAGAATATCTTCCCATTCAGGTTTAACACGGGAAGAATTTTTCATGTTCGCTATCTCTTTTCCTCTCATCTTTGGCAGGACGTTTCGTTTGATATTCTCTCCGATTTCCTGCCAAAGCTTTTTTCCTTCTTTCTGGTAAATTCTATCTTTCTCTTCATCCTGCAAAGCTTCCCGCAAAGAAGCTATCAGCTGATCCAGATGTTCGCCATTTTTTTTATAATGCTGATAAATCAGAAAGTCCAGTACAGTATATAATTTGCTGCGTACAGAATCATATTTCTTTCCTTGAATATCTCTTGCTTCCTCCAAGTCCAGCATATTTTCCCGGACTCTCTTGACGGAAAAACCCATATTTTTCTGCGTTTTGCTAGCCGCAAAACCATAGTAATCCTGTACGATCTTTTTTGGATCAGCTTCCATTGCTCCACACAGAATCTCCAGATTCACTTTTGACGTACTCAGGAAACCTCGATTAAACGAATCGACCCGCTCTTGATAGATTTTCTCCAGTTCTTCTACCGCTTCTTTCTGAGCCTGATCTTGCGTTTCTCCTTCCAGTTGATAGATCCGATCTAGATTTTTTGGATCTCCATGTGCTAGTGAGTGTCTTGTCAGACTGAGCAGCCAAAAAATATAATACATCTTGCGTTCATACGCCAACTTCTTTTTCTTGTTCTTTTCCTTCTTTATCGCTTCATCATATAATGTCTTCCCAAAATAGCCCATTCGCGGATTATAGATTAGCTTGTTAAACCATTCTCTGGTTCTCTTCAGATTATCCAAGGCACGTGTATTTAGCAAGTTTTCTTTTTCTGGATTCTGAACTGTATAAAATGTATTCCCGATATGGAAGCAACCGATCAAATCCTCATCCGGATTACTATCCGGGTGTAGATTATTCAATTCATAAATAATGTTATTGATATACGGTGCCAGCTTTTTATTAATTTTCAAAATCCTATAAATAATCTGAATATGAATATTATCGTTTTCAAACGTCTGTCCATAATAACGCTGCTCCAATGCGTCTTTAGCTCCGATCAGGTCTTTTCTAACTGGGAGAAACTCGGACTCCTTCTTTCCTTCCTGCGTTTTTACCACACGAAAACGCGGGTCTTCACAGGCCGGAGATCCGCTCGGATTTCCTTTTTTCCCGCATGACCGTTCAAGCATTTCTTCCTTTTTGCGGCTTTCGATCTCATATTTGCTCGTTCGGGGAATCAGGCCAAAGGTGTTTCTTTCATGTTTGACAACTTGCTGGCCAGACTTGTCCGACAGAATCCGTTTTTCAATAAAAGCTTCATGTCCGCGGCCAAACGAGGTAATTACCAGCTTTTCCCCCTTTTCCCCAAAACGCAGTACAGACTTTTCTCCCAATGCTTTCGCCAGAGATTTTATCCTTTTTTTGGGACTTCTTGAAGCTTCCTTTTCCGTATTTTCCTGCACGAAATCCATATTATTCTCCTTTTTATATTTGAAAATTGTAATAGTTTTAGTTTCAGACTCTTACAAAAAGGTAAGAGTGTAGTCATAGTAAGCAAACTTTTAAACCTTTTTTCTAAAGATGAGCAATCCTTTCAGCCGTTTTTCTACCAACTGTCGAGGGTTTAGCATCATTTTAGCCTTTTCTTCAAAAGCAGCACAAACAGTAAAAAAAGATAACAATATTATTATCTTTTTTTCTTATTTCTTTCCAAACCAAGACGCTGTTTAATTCCTTCAACCAGAGCAGCTGAAAAATTTACATTATTCCGCTTTGCCAGCAAATCCAGCCATGCGGGAATCGTCAGCGTCTTCTTTACATAAGATTCCTTGATCTCACCACGATAATAGGGCATCCAAACATTGATATATACTAACCGCTGATTTTCTTCGGCTTTGACACCCATTTCCATCGAAGGCAATTCCTTCTGTTCATCCTCATAACCCCGAATCGTTAATGCCAGCAGTTCTTGAGCGGCTAAAATATAGTCCTCTCCGGATTCAACCGAAGTAACTGCCCCATCCAAGGTCGGAAAAGAAATAGTAACAAAGCCTTCCTCTTCAAAATCAATAATGGCAGGATATGTGTAATTTTCTCGCAATTCCATTTTTTCCGTTCCTTTCGTTTATCTTTATTGCGTGTGTATTGTAGCACGTATCAAAACATTTGTCAAGCTTTTTTCATATTTTATTTTTTCTTTTGGTATGACGCAATCCCTTCGACGTGGCAGAACAACAGTATTGTTCTGATGTATTTCGCCTGTCTCTCGTCTACAATAAAGAACACCGTATTAACACGGTGTTCTGCTGCCTAATTTATATTTATCGGCTCAATCTTCAATTTGCCGCACTTGAATAAAATTTGTCTGCAAGCCTTGGGGAATTCCAGCCGTAATAACGGCCAAATCTCCCGGCTGCACAAAATTCGCCTGAACTGCTGCTTTTTCCGCTTCCAAAATCAGATTTTTCGGTTCAGGCACCAGCAGGGGATAGACTCCCCAAACCAGGCTTAATTGCCGCTGCACCAGCTCCGAAGGAGTGGCCGCCACAATCAAAGAATGAGGCCGGTATTTGCTGACCATGCGGGCAGTATAACCACTTTTGGTAACAGAAACAATAGCTTTGGCCTGCAAATCCTGAGCCATGGTACAGGCCGCATGGCTCACCGCATCGGTGATAGTTCCAGCTCTGGCCGGAAGGGGCTTTTCTTCCACTGCTTCCGCCTGAGCAATAATTCGCACCATAGTCTTAATAGCTTCCAAAGGAAATTGCCCAAAAGCTGTTTCCCCCGACAGCATAACCGCATCGGTTTGTTCAAACACCGCATTGGCCACATCACTGGCTTCTGCCCGAGTGGGACGGGGATTGCTCAACATGGATTCCAGCATTTGAGTGGCCACAATGACTGGCTTACCCGCCTGTTTGGCCTGATTCAGCAGGATTTTTTGCAGAGGCGGAATTTTTTCCGGGGGAATTTCTACTCCCAAATCCCCCCTAGCCACCATAATACCATCAGCTTCAGCCAAAATAGCTCCAAGATTATCCAGACCTTCCCGGTTTTCAATTTTGGCAATAATCTGAGCAGAACTGCCCCGGCTTTTTAAGATTTCTCGAATCTCCCGAATATCCTCCGGCCTCCGGGTAAAAGAAGCCGCTACCAAATCTATCCCCTGTTCAATCCCAAACAGCAGATCTTCCCGATCCTGTTCACTGACCGCCGGCAGCCCCAGACGGATTCCAGGTACATTGACTCCCTGGCGGGAACGGATTTCTCCACCATTTTCCACCCGGCATTTAATTTTTCGGCCTTGAGTTTGCAAAACCTTCAATTCAATCAGCCCATCCGCCAATAAAATTCGATCTCCGGTCTGAACTTCTTTGGCCAATCCAGCATAGCTAATGGGCAGTTTAGTTTTATTTCCCAAAGATGCTTCCGGGTTCAACTCTATTTCCTGACCGGTTTCCAGGCTTAAATGACCGTCTGCCAAAAGTCCCAGGCGAATTTCCGGCCCTTTGGTGTCCAACATCAAGGCTATTGCTTTTCCGGCCTTTTGTGCTGCTTGCCGAACCTCGTTCATCATGGCTTTATGTTCCGAGTGGGTACCATGAGAAAAATTAAAGCGAGCTACATCCAAACCGGCCTGAATCATTTGAATGAGAAGCACCTCATCCCGACAGGCCGGACCAATGGTAGCCACAATCTTGGTTTTACGCAAAATCTCCCCTCCCTGCTAAATAGACAAAACCCCCACGAGTTCCAGCAATTCCAAAGGAGGTGTTTTTTTTCGATTTAAAACATCATCTACTGGTGAAATCTGAAGCTGACCATTTACTTCCCCGACCATGGCCAGAGTGATATTATTCATCAACATCTCCACCGCTTTGGCTCCCAAAAGGCTGGCCAAAATTCGGTCGGCAGAGGTAGGAGTCCCTCCTCTTTGCACATGCCCCAAAACTGTTACTTTGGTTTCAAAGCCAGAATAAGCCTGGATTTTTTCCCCCAGTTCCATTCCTTTAACAGCTCCCTCAGCGGCAATAATAATACTGTGCAGCTTACCTCTTTGATGTCCTCTTTTTAATTTGTGGCAAATCTCTTCCACACTCCAGGGTATCTCCGGAATAATAATGCTTTCCGCTCCAGAAGCCAAACCAGCGTATAAGGCAATATAGCCCGAATTTCTTCCCATTACCTCAATCACAAAGGTTCTTTCGTGAGAAGTCGCTGTATCCCGAATCCGGTTAACTGCCTCGACCACACAATTAACTGCCGTATCAAAGCCAATGGAATAATCAGTACCGGCCAAATCGTTGTCAATGGTAGCCGGAATTACCACAATGGGCAGATTATATTCCTGGTGCAAAGCAGCCGCTCCCCGCATGGAGCCATCTCCGCCAATGACCACCAGACCCTGCACCCCAAACCTTTTTAAATTTTCATAGGCTTTCCGCCGCCCTTCCGGAGTTTTAAATTCTTCCGAACGGGCAGTTCTCAGCATAGTTCCGCCCCGATGTATAATATCAGCTACCGAACCCAAATTCATGGGCATAACTTCCCCTTCAATAATTCCGCTGTAGCCCCGTTTGATGCCCATAACCTCCAAACCATGATAAATGGCCTTGCGGACTACGGCTCGAACTGCCGCATTCATACCGGAAGAATCTCCTCCGCTGGTCAAAACTCCAATTCTTTGCATAAGCTTCTCCTTTATTAATGCCCCTCTTTGATCCGCACATTAGCCTGACCCACCAAATTTCCAAGCTCAGTTAGCAATGAACCCTCCACATTGACCCAATATTCCTGACTGGTTCGAAATAACTTATGTTTTTCCTGATTATACAGCAGCACCGGAACCGCTCCAGAATAATTCTGCAATAAACTTTTGACCTGCCCCAGTCCAAATTGATCCAGAGCATCAGTTTTAATATATAATTCCAGCTTTTTAGCTTCGCCTTTCTTTTCCAAAACCCGAATTTTTTCGGCCATAATTTTCAGATCTTCTTCTCCGCTAAAGCTAATTTTACCTTCCAGCAAAACCGGCTGATCCGTCTTTAAAAGCCGCTGATATTTTTGAAAAACTTTTGGGAAAATGACAATTTCCAGGTTTCCGGTTAAATCTTCCAGTTGAGCAAAAGCCATAGGATCTCCTTTTTTGGTGTTAAGCTGCTTTATGCTCTGAAAAATCCCGCCCACCGTGACCATTTCCACCTGCAAATTATCCTTTAATTCAATAATCGGAATGGCCTTGGAAGCAGTCAAAGCTGGCCGATATTCTTCCAAAGGATGCCCGGAAATATACAACCCCAAAGCCTCTTTTTCCAATTGTAAAAGATCGGCCTGGGAATATTCCTGCACCTGGGGTACTTCCAAAGCAACTTCATCCTCTTCCCAGAAATCAAACAAAGAAAGTTGACCGCTTTGCCGCTCCTTCTGTTTTTTCTGAGCTAAAGTTAAGCCCTGATCCAAAACCTGCAAAAGCTGATTTCTCCCATACCCCAAAGAAGCAAAAGAGCCAGCTTTAATCAAATTTTCCACCACTCGTTTATTGATGGCTTTGGTATCCAAATTAAAGCAAAAATCCCCAAAGTTCTTATACAACCCGTTTTCTTCCCTTTGCTTAATTATCAGCTCAACTGCTGCAAAGCCGACATTTTTAATGGCGGCCAAACCAAAACGAATTTTTCCGCCTACCGCTGTAAAGCTTTCCATGCTTTCATTAATATCCGGAGGCAAAACCTCAATTCCCATACGGCGGCATTCTTCAATATAAACAATCACCTTATCTGTATTATCCCGCACCGAAGTTAAAAGAGCGGCCATAAATTCCACCGGATAGTGCATTTTTAAATAAGCCGTCTGATAGGAAACCAAAGCATAAGCCGCACTATGACTTTTATTAAAACCATATCCAGCAAAATATTCCATTAAGTCAAAAATCTGACCGGCGATTTTTTCGTCCACCTGATTAGCAATAGCTCCATCCACAAACTGCTTTCGTAACCCGGCAATAATTTCCGGCTTTTTCTTGCCCATAGCTCGCCGCAGCATATCGGCTTCCCCCAAAGTAAAGCCGGCCAAATCAGAAGAAATTCGCATAACCTGTTCCTGATACAAAATCATGCCATAGGTATCTTTTAAAATTGGCTCCAAAAGCGGGTGCAAATAGGTTACTTTTTGCAAACCATGTTTATTTCTAATAAAGTCATCCACCATTCCGCTGCCCAAAGGTCCTGGCCGGAAAATGGCCACCAAAGCAATTAAATCTTCAAAAACCTCCGGTCGCAAATCCTTCAGCAGGTTTCGCATTCCGCTGCTTTCCAGCTGAAATACCCCTATGCCTTCTCCCCGGCACAGCATTTGATAGGATGGGGCATCATCCAAAGGAATTCGATCCAAATCCAAGTCCAGACCAAAATTTTTCCTAATCAGCTTCAGACAGTCTGCAATAACTGTCAGAGTCCGAAGTCCCAGTAAATCCATTTTTAAAAGCCCCAGATCTTCGACCTGATCCTTGGGAAACTGAGTAGTCAAAGGACCATTGCTGGCCTTGTAAAGCGGTACATAATGGGTCAAGGGCTCGTTGGTAATAACCACCCCAGCCGCATGGGTAGAGGCATGACGGGGCATTCCCTCAATCAAAATGGCCGTATCAATTAATTTGCGAATTTGGGGATCTCCATCATACAGTCCCTTTAGCTCTGAGGAATTTTCCAAAGCCTTCTGAATAGTAATATGCAATTCCATGGGAATTAGTTTGGAAATCTGATCCACCTCATTATAAGGCATATCCAAAACCCGTCCCACATCCCGAATAGCTCCCCGAGCTGCCATAGTACCAAAAGCGGCAATTTGGGAAACCTTGTCCGCTCCATATTTGTCCGTAACATATTGAATTACTTCGCCCCGCCGCTCATAGCAAATATCCACATCAATATCCGGCATGGAAACCCGTTCCGGATTTAAAAAGCGTTCAAACAATAAATCATATTTGAGCGGATCTAAATTAGTTATGCCCAATAAATAGGCCACAATACTTCCTGCTGCCGATCCTCGTCCCGGCCCGACCGGAATTCCCTGACTTTTGGCAAAATGAATAAAATCCCAAACAATTAAGAAATAGGCTGAATAGCCCATTTTCTTAATAACTCCCAGTTCATAATCCATTCTGTGCCAGATTTCCTCTGTGCCTTTTCCATAGCGTTCCGTCAAGCCTTCTTCGCATTTATGGCGTAAATAAGTATCCAAGGTATAATCTTCCGGCACCGCAAATTCCGGCAGGTGAAAAGTTCCAAAGGTCAACTCCACCTGACATCGTTGGGCAATTTCCCAGGTATTGGCCAAAGCCTCCGGATATTCCCCCAAAGCCAGCCGCATTTCTTCCTCACTTTTTAAATAAAGCTGGGTGGATTCAAACTTCATGCGTTCCGGATCATTGAAGGTTTTGCCCATTTGAATGCACATTAATATATCCTGCATTTCCGCCCATTCCCGATAAACATAATGCACATCATTGGTGGCAACCATAGGGATTCCAGTTTCCTGATGCAGCTGCCATAATCCCTGATTGGCAATTCTCTGTTCCGGAAAATCCTTTTCCGGGGTAGCATGATTTTGCACCTCCAAAAAGAAATTGCCGACTCCGAAAATTTCCTGCATTTCCAAAGCGGCATTCTTGGCCTTTTCATAATCTTCCTGAATTAAAGCGGAAGGAACTTCCCCGGCAATGCAGGCAGACAAAGCAATCAGCCCCTGACTGTGGGTTCGCAAAAAATCCTTGTCAGTTCGGGGTTTGTAATAAAAGCCCTGCACATAAGCGGTTGAAACAATTTCCAACAAATTGCGATAACCAATTTGATTTTCCGCCAGCAAAACCAAATGGTACATATTTTTATCAATAGTGCCTTCTTTATCCTGCATGGTGCGGGGAGCCACATAAACCTCACAGCCCAGAATAGGTTTGATTTCCTCTTTCAAACAAGCACGATAAAAATCTACAATCCCAAACATACTGCCATGATCAGTAATAGCCAAGGCCGACATTTGCAAATTTTTGGCCGCCTTGACCACTTCTTTAATTCTAGCCGCTCCGTCCAGCAGACTAAATTCTGTATGCAAATGTAAATGAATAAACAAAAAACTCTCACCCCGCTTTTTTTTGACTGAAACTTTTAAGGACTAAAACCCCAATTAGAATCACGACTGAAGTTAAAATCATGGTACCACCGGGAGCCAAATTCAAATAAAAGGATAAAATTAAGCCCACAATAACCGCAATTTCACTGAATAAAACACCCAGCCACAAAGCAGTCTTAAAATTTTTGGCCAAATGCAAGGCCGTAGCTACCGGCAAAATCATCAGTGAGGAAACCAGCAAGATCCCCACAATTCGCATGGCCACCGCAATGGTTAAAGCAGTCAGGGAAGTAAAAATAATATTAATTAAGCTAACCGGAACTCCGGCAATTTTGGCTCCTTCCTCATCAAAGGCAATTAAAAATAATTCCTTGTACAACAAAAAAATCAGCAGCAAAATCAAAAATCCCATGCCCAGGATAATTTTAATATCCTCAAAACTGACCAAAACAATGCTGCCAAAAAGATAGGAGGTAAAATTGGAGCTTAGACCACTGCCCAGGCTCATTAAAATAGCAGCCAAAGCCACCCCGGTGGAAAGCACAATAGCAATGGAAATTTCTGAATAGTTGGCATAAAATTTCCGCAGGCGATCCAAAATCAAAGCCCCCGCCACCGCAAAAACCGAAGCCATTAAAACCGGATTGGCTCCGCTCAAAAGTCCGGCAGCCACTCCGGAAAGGCAGACATGGGACAAAGCATCCGCAATCATGGACATTCTTCTTAAACAGATAAATAAACCCACCAGAGGACAAATCAGCCCTACCAGCACTCCAGCCAGTAAAGCTCTGGTCATAAAAGGATATTGAAACATCCCCAAAAGCTCTTCCATATCGTCCTCCCTTTAGTTGCCGAAACAGCTTAAATCACTACAGCTAAACTTGTTCTGATCACAGCAGGAACACAAGTGTTTGTGCAGACAAATTTTGCGAGTGATTACCTGACTTAGCCAATCCTGTTCATGCGAAACAATTAAAAAAGTTACTCCATTTTTATGATTTAATTCAAACAGCAAATCCTTCAAATCCTCCTTGGCCGCCATATCCAAACCCACGGTTGGCTCGTCCAAAATAACCAGCCGAGGCTGGCTCATCAAAGCTCTAGCCATAAAAATTCTTTGCTGCTGCCCCCCGGATAAAGACCAAAGCGGCTCCCGAGCCTTTTCCTTTAAACCCACCATTTTCAGACATTCCTCCACTCTTTTGCGATCTGCCCGGCTATACAGACGAAACAGCCCTTTGCTGGCCGTCAGCCCGGACAAGACCACTTCCCGCACTGAAGCCGGAAAGGAAGGATTAAAATGAGTAGCCCTTTGGGGCAAATAAGAAAAAGAAGAACGGTTTTTGCGACAGCCGGCCATATGCCCCATCAAGCTGATTTCGCCCTTTTGGGGTCGAAGCTGGCCGGCAATCAATTTGAGCAGAGTACTTTTACCAGCCCCATTGGGGCCGGTAAGTCCTACAGAATCTCCTTGATTTACGGTTAAAGAAATATTATTTAAAACTGGATGGCAGCCATAAGTAAAACTGACATTTTTCACTTTGACCACCGGCTGATTTAAATTATCCATTAATTTCCTCAATTCTTAAAGCGGTTTTTAAATTTTCCAGATTATAACGCATAATGGAGAAATAATCCTCTCCAGCATCCAGTTGTTTTTGGGTTAAAGAACCCAGGGTATATAAAACCATAATTTCCGAATCAGTATCCTGGGCAATGGTTTCGCAAACCTTGTCCGGATCTTCGGATTCACAGAAAACATAATGCAGGTCATCCTGCTGCATCAGCTTAACAACTTCAGCAATGCGATCCGGTGTGGGTTCAGCTTCATTGGAAAGCCCTTTAATGGGAATTTGGGTTAAACCATATTGTTCAGCCAAGTAGCCAAAGGCATTGTGAGAAACCACAAATTCATCTTGCCCAGCCTGCCCCAAAGCCTGCCGGTATTCCGAATCCAGATTGTCCAGCTCGGCCAGGCAAATATCTGCATTATCCCGATAAACCTGGGCATTATCCGGATCGCAAAGCTGCAAGGCTTGACAAATATTTTCCACCATAATGGCCGCATTATTGGGATCCAGCCAAACATGAGGATCAGTGTGCATTTCGCCCGGATGTTCTCCGGCTTCTTCCCGCAGCTTAATCCCTTCGGCCACTGCATTTACTTGAATGGTTTCAGTATTAATATTGGGTAAAATATTGTCAATCCAGCTTTCCATCGATCTTTCGCAATAAAGCAAAGCATTACACTTATTAATATTAATTATGTCCTGAGAAGTTGGTTCCCAATAATGATCATCCGAGCCAGCCGGCAACAAGCATTGAACCTCGGCCGCATCTCCGGCTACTCTACAGGTAAAATCATAAACCGGATAAATGGTAGCCATAATTTGCAATTTCTCCGAATTACTGACTTCCAGATCATTTCCACAGGCTGAAACTCCCAGCATCAGCAAAATAAAACCCATGACTAACAGTTTTTTCATTTTTTCAGAACACCTTCCCAAAATTCTTCTTAGCTCCTGCACTTGCTACAATAACCAAATAATTCAAACTGATGACTTTTGACCATAAAATTATTTAATTGTTTTGGATCCAAATAGCTTAAAGGACAAAAATTCAACTCCTCTCTTTGGCCGCAATTCAGACAAATTAAATGGTGGTGGTGATGTGGAGCTTGATTAAATTCATACCGCATTTTATGATCTTTTAATTGAATTGAAGTTAAAAAACCCAGTTCCTTCAATTTGTTTAGATTGCGATAAATAGTATCCAGGCTGATATGAGGAAACTTCCGGCGAACCTTTTGATAAATTTCTTCCGCCGATTGGTGGCACTCCTGCACCAAAATTTCCAGAATTTCCTGCCGCTGGGGAGTAATTCGCAATCCCAAAGTTCTTAATTGTTGAATGGCTTCCTGTTTATCCAAAGCTATAATCCTTTCTTTAAAGCCGTTTATTTGTAGATAGTAATTATTACTATCTATTATGACAAAATCCAGTAAGCTTGTCAAGACGCAAAAAAAGCCGAAAGGAAAAATTCTTCCCTTCGGCTGGTTAAAGGTTTACTTTAAATTATCAAATTTGCTTTTCAAAGCCGGTTTGGGCAGCAAACCAACACTTTGTTCTACCAGATCACCATTTTTAATAAACAGCAGGGTGGGAATGCTCATTACTCCAAAGCGTTGAGCCAAATCCTGGTTATTGTCTACATTAACTTTGGCAACTTTAATTTGACCGGCATATTCTTCTGCCAATTCTTCCAAAATTGGACCTAAGCTGCGGCAAGGTCCGCACCAGGGAGCCCAAAAATCTACTACAACCGGCAGGTCAGATTTTAAGACTTCAGCCTCAAAATTATCTAAATTTACTTCCAGGGACATTTTTTTATCGCTCCTTTTTATAATAAATTCAATAAAAACCATTATTATTTTACTATAGGAAGTCTTTTCAGTCAATCAGAAATATGCAAAGCTTCCCCAATTTGCTTAAAAAGCGGAGCTGCGGTGGCACTGCCACTTTCTCCCTCCCGAATCAGTACCGTAATAACATATTGAGGATTTGAAGCAGGCAAAAAGCCGCTGAACCAGGCATTAATCGTCCCATCCCCCACTTCAGCAGAACCGGTTTTGCCGCCACAAGCACCTGAGCTTAGGGCTGCATTTTGTCCCACGCCCTTTTCCACCACCTCAGTCAACAGCTTTTGCAAGGTTAAAGCAGTTGGCACGGAAATCGCTCTCCTGCCTTTTTCCCGGGGCAGGCTTTGGACATTCTCTCCCTTTTGAATGGTCTTGACCAAACAAGGCTGCTGATAAATTCCCCCATTAATCAGGGTATTCAGCAAAGCTGCAACTTGAACCGGAGTCACCAAAACCGGCCCTTGTCCAATGGCACTATTACTTAAATTATGCTCCCAGGCTATTTGATTTAAATCCTGTCCTTGCTGCCTGGGTACTGGATAGCCAATAATTTTCTGGTTATCCAAACCCAGCTTTTGAGCATATTCAATAATTTTAGCCGCCCCCAGCTTTTTAGCCAATTGAACAAAAACCGGGTTGCAGGATTGAGCAAAGGCTTCGGCAAAAGTAATCCGGCCATGCCCCTGCTTTTTCCAGCAAGGAATTAACTCATCCCTGGCTCCCTGACAGATAAAAAGCTGTTCCTCGGTGACTATTTTTTCCTCCAAAGCCGCTGCTGCCACCACAATTTTAAAAATTGAACCCGGCTGAAAAAGAGCCGTGGTCTGATCCAAAAGGCTTTCCGGCTGCTCCAAATAATCCGCCAGTTTTTCCGGATCTGGATTAAAACTGGGACTGGAGGCCAGAACCAGCAATTCCCCGGAACGATTCATAACTACAATGGCTCCATATCTTTGTCCCAAAATATCTTCTGCCAGTTTTTGATAATCCAAATCCAAAGTGGTCAAAACCTGACTTCTTTGTTTGTCCTCCAGATTGGTATAAACTTCCGGCTGATTGCCCGCTATCTTTTGTCCTAAAGCATCAGTAAACAGCCGAATGGCTCCCCAAGCCTGTCCGCCCTGCAAGTCAGCTTCATAATATTTTTCCAAGCCTTGCCGTCCTACCCAGCTTTCCAGATTATAACTCTTGCCGTTTTGCTTTTGCAGCTCCTCTGCTTCCGCTTCATCTTGTACCCGACCCAAATAACCAACTACCGCCGCCGCCAGAGGTCGTTCCCCATAGCGAACCCAATAAGGAACCACCATAACCCCCGGCAACCCGACCTGACTCAGCTTTTGTATTTGCTGCTGAGTTAATTTATTTGGCAATAAACCAAAGCTTGTGGGTAAATCCAGCTTGTTCACCTGCAAAATTTGGGCTAATTGCAAACCAGCATTTTCCGACAAATACTCTGACCAAACAGCTACCCGATATTCCTGGCCGCTCCCTGTTAGGGAACGCCCCTGCCGATCCAAAATTTCTCCTCTGGGGTAGGCTTCCAGAGCCAAAACTTCACCTTCCTGCCAAAAAGCCTGTACTGCATAATCATCCGCCTGTAATTGCAGCAAACGACAGCTTAATATAAGAAAAACCAGACCCCAAAGCAAACTAACAAGTTTTAGTCTTTTATTGATTAAATTAGTCATAAAAAACGCCCTTTCCGCTTTTAGCTTTTCCGGAAAGAGCGTTATTATGCTAATCTTTTCTTCTTAAAAGAGTATAGGCTGGCAAAGGAGCTTCCGAAGGCAGCCAAACAATTTGGCAGGGATGCGGAGCCACTTCAATGGAATTTTTATTTTCATCATACATTTGATTAATTGTCCATTCCCAGGTTTTACTGTAAGTTGGGCTGATCACTTCCAGGGTTTGCCCCACCCTAAAATTATTCCGCTGTTCCACTTTAACCAAATGGTTGGCTGCATCATAACCTAAAACCTTGCCCACAAAAGTGCAGGGTCGCCGATAAATTTTATTAACCCTGGTTTGATTCATGGCTGGATCTCCACCATAAACAAAACCAATGGTATAATCCCGATTGCTGACCTTACTCAGCTCTTCCCACCATTCCGGTTTAACCTGATATTTACTGGAACCTTGAGCCAGTAAATCCAAAGCCTGACGAAAAACCTTAACCACCGTGGCTACATAATGAACGCCTTTGGCTCGGCCTTCAATTTTAAAGCTGGTTACTCCCGCCAAAGCCAATTCCGGCAGATGCTCCAAAAGACATAAGTCTTTGGAATTTAAGATATAGGAGCCTTGTTCATCTTCAAAAACCGGGAAATATTCACCCGGACGCTTTTCTTCTTCCAAAGCATATTTCCAGCGGCAGGGCTGGGAGCAGTCTCCCTGATTGGCACTGCGGCCAGTCAGCATATTACTTAAAAGACACCGGCCTGAATAGGACATACACATAGCTCCATGCACAAAAGCTTCCAGTTCAATGGAAACCGCTCCGGCAATTTCCCGAATTTCCCACAAGGACAGCTCCCGAGCCATAACCAGCCGTTCGGCTCCCCGATGTTCCCAAAAAGCCGCTGCTTCCCGATTGGTAATATTAGCCTGAGTGCTGATATGAATGGGCAAATTGGGAACTTCCCGCCGAGCCAGAGAAAACACTCCCAGATCAGAAACCAAAATACCGTCTACCTTAATATAATCCAAAAACTTCAAATAGCGTGGCAAAGAGCGAATATCCCGGTTATGAGCAAAAATATTTACGGTCACATAAACTTTAACTCCCCAGGAATGAGCAAATTCCACCGCTTTTTCCATTGCGTCCAGGCTGAAATTATCAGCCCCCATTCTCAATCCAAATTGTTTGCCGCCCAAATAAACCGCATCAGCTCCATAAAGTACAGCAGCCTCCAAGCACTCCTGGCTTCCAGCAGGAGCTAATAATTCCAATTTTTTCATTAAACAACACCTGCTTACAAATTTTATTCCCCGGCTTTAAGAACCGACGGGGTTTACAGCTTTTTTGACAAGTATTTTTTTACCTTTTGCAAATGCTCTGTATAAGTTTTGGAAAAAACATGACCACCGGTATTCGGATCCAAAACATAATAATAATAGTCCGTTTTCGCCGGATGCAGAGCCGCTTCCAAAGAAGCTTTGCCGGGAGAAGCAATAGGTCCGGGAGGCAGACCTGAGTGTAAATATGTATTATAGGGTGAATCCAGTTTTATGTCCGCATTGGTCAGCTTTGTTTTTTTCAAAACATAAATCAGGGTAGCATCAAGATCCAGTTTCATTCCAATGGCCATTCGGTTATAAATAACGCTGGCAATTAAAGGCCGATCCGCTTCGGTGCCGGCTTCTTTCTCAATCATGGAAGCCACTGTAACAATTTGATGCAGATTATACCCGGTTTCGGCAGAACACCCCGGCCAGCCCAGTTCGCCAATTACCTTGCCAAACTGATTTAACAACAGGTTAATAATAGCTTTTTCTGTAGTACTTTCATTTACCAGATAGGTTTCTGGAAAAAGATAGCCTTCCAGCCAACCTTCTGATTGATTAATTTCCGGCAGGAAATCATAGGAAAAATTTCCTTCAGTCAAAAGCCGGACAAATTCGTCCTTGTCAATCAGACCTTTTTCTGCCAACAGCTCGGTGATCTGCTGCAAATTATAGCCTTCCGGAATGGTAAAGCTTAATTCCTCCACTGCACCATTTAATAAATTCTCCATAATTTCAGGAACACTTTGTTCGGTGGAAAAGATATATTTACCGGACTGCAATTCCCGAGAGCTGCCTTGATACAAAGCATACCAATAAAAAATATGCCTGTTGCGGATCAGGCCATTTTCGTAAAGCTGCTGACTGATTTCAGTTGCTCCGCTTCCGCCTGCAATGTTCAGCCTGACCAGCCGACCTGCTCCGGCTTCGTCCACCGGCTCCAAAAGACTTTTTACATAAAACAATCCTCCGCCAACCGCCACCAAAAGAATAATCAAGATCAAACAACCCAAACGACTTTTTTTGCGGGGTTTTTGATAAAACATTCTGTCAGCCAATTTTCAGTCCTCTTTATTTCCTAATATCTTTGTTTATTGTACCAGAAAATATTTTGCATTTCAAACCATTTTTACTGTTTACTCATTTG
Organism: Desulfocucumaceae bacterium; assembly: GCA_045599035.1. Lineage (GTDB taxonomy): Bacteria > Bacillota > Desulfotomaculia > Desulfotomaculales > Desulfocucumaceae > CATZDY01. The sequence continues at coordinate 36,553 of JAZRVI010000003.1, forward strand.
CTTATTGTTATTTTTAAAATAAAATCGGCGGATAAATTTAATAAAGTTATTAATTTCTGAAGAGTAAAACTTATTTTTCAAGGTTACCAGATACAAATAACGATAGTTGTTTTCCAAAGAAAAAGTCAAAATGGATTTTTTGAAATCTGCCGCCGCCAGTTTTGAAACAATAGAAGCCCCCAAGCCTTCTCGGATAGCTTTAATCACCGCCTGCTGATCATTCAAAACCGCCACAATATTTAGTTCCTTTTGTACCTGTTCAACGCCTTGATGTTTCAGATATTTTTCAGCCTCGCGAGCGGTTCCGGAGCTGTTTTCCCGCCAAATCCAAGGCTCCTTTAAAATTTGCGGCCACAAGCTGCCCTTTTTTTGCATATCAACATAATATGCACTCGCTGGAACCGCCAAAACCAGTTCATCCTTATAAAACGGCTCCAGATGATAATCTTTATTTTCCACCCAAGTACCCACCAAACCCAGATCCAGACTGCCCTCCTGCAATCTTTCCAGCACTCCCAGGCTGTCTGACTGCCAGACCTTAAAGCGGGTTTTCGGGTGCAATTTTCGGTATTGGCTCATGAGCTGAGGCAAAATATAGGAAGAAGGTATGGTTGAAGCTCCAATATTAATAGCTGAATCCTGTTCCTGACTAAAATCCGCCAAAGCCTTTTGCCGCAAATTCAGCAAATTAGCCGCATATTCATAAAACCTTTTGCCTTCCGAGGTCAAAGCCAATTTTTTGGTGCTTCGAGTCAGCAAACAGGTTTGCAATTCCTTTTCCAAGGCTTGAATGTTGGTGGTAACTGCTGGCTGACTCAGACAAAGCTGCCGAGCCGCTTCGGAAAAACTGTTCCATTTGGCCACCGCCACAAAAATTTCCAAATGTCGGAATTCCATTCTATCCCTCCTTCCCTAGATCTTCCCTAGATATTATACCTTAATTTATAACTAATATCTATAACTTAATTGAAATATTTGATAATGAAATTGGACAAATACCTTGTCTGGTTTTAGGATAAAAATTAGAATCTACTTTAAGGAGGTTGGGTTTTCTGTGAATTTAAAATTTGAAAAACCCCTGATTATCGGAGCCGGACTTATCATTGGTTTTATTGCCGTGGCTCTGGTTCAATTTGGCAACCCAGCCAATATGGGGTTTTGTATCGCCTGCTTTTTAAGGGATACAGCGGGAGCTTTGGGACTACATTCGGCGGCTAAAGTACAATATATTCGCCCGGAAATTATCGGACTGGTAATTGGAGCAGCAGCCATTTCCCTATGTACCAAGGAATTTCGGCCTCGGGGCGGTTCTTCTCCCATGACTCGTTTTATCCTGGGCTTTTTGGTTATGATAGGCTGCCTGGTCTTTTTGGGTTGTCCGCTTCGCATGGTCATTCGGATTGGCGGCGGAGATCTCAATGCTATTTTGGGACTGGTTGGTTTTATTGTGGGTATTGTACCGGGAGTCTTCTTTTTGCACAAGGGCTACAGCCTAAAAAGAACCTGCAATCTGGCAGCTCCAGAAGGAATCAGCTTTTCTTTAATTCAAATTATCCTTTTAATTCTTTTACTGGCAGCTCCGGCTTTTATTTTCTTTTCAGCCGAAGGCCCTGGATCGCAGCACGCTCTTGTAGGCATTTCTTTGGTCGCCGGAATTATTGTGGGCATTCTGGCTCAAAAAACCCGCCTATGCATGGTAGGCGGAATCCGAGATCTAATCATGTTCAAAGAAAGTCGTTTAATTCTGGGCTTTTTAGCCATTCTGGTTGCCGTTTTAATTGGCAATGCCTGTGTGGGCAATTTACACTTTGGTTTTGCAGAACAGCCTATTGCTCATACTGATGGCCTGTGGAATTTCCTGGGCATGGCAGTAGTTGGTTTTGGCTCTACCTTGTTGGGCGGCTGTCCTTTACGGCAGTTAATTTCAGCCGGCGAAGGCAATGCTGACTCAGCTATTACCATTTTGGGTCTGGTTGCAGGAGCCGCTTTTGCTCACAACTTTGGTTTGGCTTCTTCAGCCGAAGGAGCCACTTTAAACGGCAAAGTTGCCGTAATTATAGCTTTGGTTGTCTTATTCATAATTGCAGCAGTTCATACTAACTGGAAAGGAGAGCAATCCGCATGATTGATGCCAGGGGCAGATCTTGTCCGGAACCGGTAATAATCTTGAAAAAAGCATTGGCCAGCCAGGAAAAGCAATATACAATTATGGTGGATAATGCGGTTTCCTGCGAAAATGTTACTCGTTTTGCCCAACATAATGGCTATTCCGTAGAAACCATTGAACAAAACAACGAATACACTCTCAATTTAACCAAAAAATAACTAAATAAATCCCAGCCTCAACTCGATCAAGCTCTTAGAGGCTGGGAAATTTTTTAGATTATTCTTTGTTCTATTCTAAGCTTATCGGCAACCATAGCGATAAATTCTGAGTTAGTTGGTTTACCCCGTTCCAGATTAATGGTATAACCAAAAAACCGAGTCATCATTTCAATATTTCCTCGATCCCAGGCCAGCTCTATGGCGTGCCGAATGGCTCTTTCCACTCGGCTGGGAGTTGTTTTATACTTGGCAGCAATGGAAGGATAAAGCTCTTTGGTAACTCCGCCCAGCAAATTGACATCCTCGATCACTTGAATAATGGAGTCCCGCAAATATTGATATCCTTTAATATGAGCTGGCACGCCCATTTCATGAATAATATTAGTCACCAAAACATTCATATTTTTGGAGTCTCCGGCTTTAACATAATTCATGGTTTTGGGGCCTTCAAATAATTGAATAATTCGGTCAAACAATACGGGAAAATCAAAGGGTTTTAAAATATAATAATCAACACCCATTTCCATGGCCTTTTGTGTAAAGGTATCCTGACCAAAAGCACTCAGTATAATAATTTTAGGTTTTTGGGGCAGATTCATAAGCTGCAATCTTTCCAGAACTCCAATTCCATCCAGGTGCGGCATGACCAAATCCAGCAGGACAACATCCGGTTGTTTTTCCTCTATTTCCGCCAAAGCTTCCAGCCCATGTCCAGCAACTGCACATAATTCAAACCCTTCCCTTTGTACAATAGCTTCGTTGATCAAATCACAAAATTCTCTGCTGTCGTCGGCAACCATAATCTGAACTACATCTTTCATTCGCATATCCCCTTTCGGATTAAATAATTTAGATTTTTAAAAGATGCTGCAATTATTTTGGTATTTAGATTGATTCGTCAGTTCTTTTTGGAATCCTGCTTAAATTTAAGAAAAATATGATTAATTCATGAAAACTCCTGATTCGACAAATTAATACTATTTTATAACACATAAATACACAAAACAAGATCATAACTCTTGTTTCAAGAAAATACTGGTTATTTATAGAGTTAGGCTCATTTTCGACATAATTCGACCGATATTATCAAGATTAACTTAATATATATCAGATAGACTTATAATTTTTAAATAGTTTAATATTGTCGAAATAGCTAGTATAAACTGACAAATGAAAAATTTTGGACTTGCTGAAAAGATCAGGTTTCCTTATAATTAAAATAAAAAGGAGACTTATTATGCGAACAGGCAAACAACAAGGATTTAATCTCTGGTTCGGCCTCATGATTATTGGTCCCGCAATTTTGCTGCTGGGACTGCTTTGGAATAGCTGGGGGAAAAATACCAATGAGCAGCCCATCACCTACGCCCTTCCGGAACAAATTCTAAGCTCCGGTTCAGTTTTCAGCTGCCCCGAAGGAGAATATAATTTTTTTCCAGCTATTTTGACCGACGAATTTAGCACTGCCAACAGTATTAATCTGGCTGGAGCAGGTTCGGTTTATCTTTGGCTTCCCGCCTTGATCCCGGCTTCGGCTCCAGATGACCTGCCTTTTTATTTGTTGGATAATCGGGGTCTGCGTTCTGAGCCTTTCCGCAGCTATCCAAGCGATGAATTTACTTTACCGCAGGAGCTGCCGGAAATAACCGTTCCAACCGGACAAAAGCTGATCTATACCTTATTCAAGGTGTCCAAAGCTGCTGCCGAATTTTATTTAATCGGAACTTTTCAGGGAGAGGAAGCAGCCTGGCCGCTTCCTTTTAGTGCCTGAGTTTTAAAACTTGGCCGGGTTTAAGCAAATTATTTTCTTCCAGACCATTGCGAACAATCAAATCTTTCAGTTCCAACCCCAAAGCCTGGGCAATGCTCCACAAGGTATCTGCTTCCCTGACTGTATAAAAATCGGCAGGCGGATACCAATAGGCCAGCTCCAGCCAGCCATTGCTTAGGCCAACGGCTATTTTTTCCTGATTCAGCCAGCTTAACCCGGCAATGGGCTGAACAAAATAAATAAAACTCTCTGGTTGACTATTTAAACCAGAAAAAATAAAAACATAGCCCCCCGGAGTAGCAGCCGCCCAATTTTTTCCCCAGGCGGTCAAGGCCGTAATCCGAGTACCCAAAATTTCTGTGGTCAAAACCTCCTGCACTTGTCCTTTTTGCCAGGCATAAATTCGCACCCGGCCGTCAGAACCACCCACAAGCAAATAAGCTTCAAATTGACCTAAAACCTCACCCGGCATTTTTTCTTTCAAATCCACGGTTTGTATGCCTTGTTCGGTCAGCCTGAATAGTTCCAGACAGCTTCCCTGAGAATTTTTCGCCAAAACCACCAGCAAATTTTCAGCCTCAGACCAAAACAACATTTTTTGGATGATGCCGCAAGTCTCCCGAATGGCCAATAATTCAGTCTTAGTCTTTGACCAACTATATAAATAAAATCGGGAACCGGAAGCCACGGCCAAAAGCCCAGCTCCAAAAGCAACAGACTGAAAATTTTCCTCAGCTTCTTCCTGCTTTTGAAGCTGGTGCCAGCCTTCCCGTCTCCATTCCCAAATGCTCCATTCTGATCTGGCAGCCAGGACAACCTCCTGCTTTCCAACCTTGGCCAAATCCCCAATAAAATTCGGCAATTTTCGTTCGGTTAAGCCGGAAGCAGTCAAAGCAAACAAATTTTGCCCTGAAACTCCCACTGCCTCCTCCGACCCCCAATCAGGAATTAATTTTACCGGATTTTCTCCCACCTGTTTTCGATCAAAAAGATAAGCTTCCACTCCAATCCCTCCTTCTTTCACCTATACTCGGAAAATTCAATTTTATGATTATTTATGATTAACTGTATTCCCGGTGAAAAAATAACAGAAAAACTGCCAAAAATAAAATAATGCCCACCAAAATCCAGATTCCAATTGCTCCTCGTCGGTTGCCCTGCTTCCAAACCCACCAGCCAAAGCTCAAGGTATAGCTGGAAACCCCCAGGGGAATCAACATTAATAACCAGTTCATTTAACCCTTCCCTTCTAATCGGTTCTAATTTGCTTTCCGGTTTGCCGCACTTCCACCTTAAACTGCAAATCAATTTGTGCCTTCAAAAACTTTTCTTTCCAATCGTAAGCTGCCCAGGATTTATTATCTATAAATTTCCATTGAGCTTTTTCCCACAAACGAAAAATATCCGCTTTATATTTTTTTTGGGCTTTGTCGATTAGCTCCTGATTTTGCTTTTCCAGGACTTTGATGATTTCTTTTTCCAGCTTTTTTTTCTTGGGATAATCCGCAAAGTTAATATCGCTGGGTACCCCGGTTAAAATTACTTCCAAATAAATTTTGCCTTTAATCCGCAAAGGTTCAGCTTGCAAATCAAACTCCCATTCCGGTTGACTTTTTTGCCGCAGGGTCATACCAACTTTATAATTCTTTTTAATTGGATCCTGCACCACTAAGACCGTTTCATTCAGCTTGCCCTGAAGCATTAAAAGATACCGGGTTTCGTCCCCGGTCAATTCTCCTTTCATTTTATGATCCACAAAAATAGCCGTTCCCAAAAATTGCAGGCTGCTTTCCTTTTCCGGCATTTCTCCCGGCAAATAATCCCCAAAAGCAATCGGTTCCTTGGGTTCTTCTTTATCCTTTTTTTCTTTAAAGCCGATCAAAGGCAAAAAGCTTTCGGATGAACGATTTTTGTTTTCCTGATAAAATCTACCTAAATTTACCATAGCAGTAAAACCTAATTTCTTGCTCAATACATCCAAAAGTTCAAATTGCCTGGCCGGATTGCTTTCCAAATTGATCGTTTCCTTGAACATCACCTCTTCGGCTTTACCCCGACAAACAAAAATATAGGAAGAACCTCGCGTTTCCCGATACATAGTCAAAGGATATAAAATATCTTCTATGCCCTTTTTGGCCAGTTCCTCCGAAAAAATATAAGCCTTGGTATGCAGTAAAGAAATTTGGCGAGTATGAATGGTATTCAGCAAAGTATAGCCGACCATGGGCAAGGGAGCTTCCAGCGTATTAAAAACATAAGCCTTGCTGCCTTTTCCTCCGCTTCCGATTTCTTTGGGGTTGGCAATCTGAAAGGTAATCTTCAAATTACCTTCTTCGCCTTGATCAAAACCAACGGCCAAAATATAGGCTGTTTCTTCTACCTCCAAATTACCCCAACAGCCGCTTAACAAAAACAGGGGCAAAATCAGCAAAATAACTTTCAGACTTTGGACTAGCTTTTTCACAAATAAAATCCTTTCGTTTGTCGTAGGCGGAAGCCCACTTCTCTTGAGGGGCGGGAGGAGCCTTTTTAAATCTGTTATCCGTAATCCGCCTCAAATATTGACTTTCGCTAATAATGATTATATAATAACCTTCGGGTCAGCGAGAAAACCGTTGGATACAGGATGTATCAAAGGCACTCGCTGAAAACACCCAAAGCATATACTCTTTGTTTTAGATGACCGTATTGGAGCAATGAATCTGTATCGCATGGGAATTAACTATCTTAAGGATAGCCAAGTACCGGATACAGCGGCACCTCAGTATATCTGAGATGTCAGGGGCGATGTCAACCGTCCCATGGTGTAACGCCACTTTAGGCAGCAGTGTCTATTGGGGTTTAAAGGTCGGAGGCGTAAGCCGTTACTACGACTGGGCAGTTACAAGCCCACTCACTTTAGTGGGTGGGTAGTTGACTGCAAACGGCTCCTTCGCTTTAATTTATCCCAGATTACCAAAACTATTGGAAGTCCAAAGCCCAAGATCCAAAAATAACGCCGTAAGTAATCTGCACTATATTGAATGGTGGTGGAAAAATCACTGGGACAAAGACTGAACATTAAAGTAATTAAGGCCACCGGAGCAATCAAGGGACGATGATCCGGCAATTTCAGGGTATCGGCTAAAGTTAAAACCGAACAATAGAGCAAAAAGGCGGATTTAATCAGCACAATAAACAGCCAGATAATCAAGAATAGAGATTCCACCCGCTGAAAAAAATGTCCCAAATGAATTTGGCGGGATAAACTGTAAAAGGGCAAAATAAACTCGGCTGAACTTCGCCAATGAATGGTCAGGAGCAAAGCTATTTCCAAAATTGTAAAAACCCCAAAACCTATAAAAAGAGCCCGAATTGCGGCCTTGGGCAGGATTTCCGGTTTGGCCAGGGATTTAATCATCACCGCTCCCAAAATCACTTCAATCACAACGCTGCCTTCCAAAGTTCCCCAAAGGACAATCTTGTCCAATCCTTCTCCCAACAAAGGAAACAAATTGTTAAAGTTAAACAACGGAAAGAGGCATAAAACCAAAAATAACATTCCCCCCAAAATAAAAGGAGCTAATAATTTGGCTCCCCTGGCCAAAGCGTCAATGCCCAAAAAAACCGCCCAGACTGAACTTAACACAAAAATCACCAAAATAACTAACAAAGGAGTAGAAAATAAAGTGGAAAGCAGCAAATCCTCACTGAAAATTCGGACATAAAACAAATGAACCGACATAATTAAAGCCAACCATAAAACATTAAAAAAAGTCCCAAAACCGGCTCCGGCAATATTTTCGGTAGCTTCAATCAGGTTTTGGCCGGGATGATTTTTGAGAATTTGCCAAATCAGCCAAAGCTGCAAAAAAGCCACTCCCAGACCCAAGAAAACGCTTAACCAGGCCGCCTGACCGGTATGCACAATCAAGTCCCCAGGAACACTGGTAAAAATTCGAGCCAAGGAAGAAATTACCAGCAAAATCATAACTTCATTTAAACCAATCTTAGAGCTTTCCATCTAACCCCTCCTTTTTCGCCAGCCCCGCACAATGGGAGGCAAACGGCGATTGTCCTGGGGCTTCAAATAGTCCGGACGCTGCTTTTGTTTATAATAGGGATAACGAAGCAGCAAATCCAGGCTGGAACGAGTTTTGGGAGCCAAAGGTGCCAAATAAGGCACTCCAAAAGAATTAAGCCGACAGCCGGCCAAAGCTTGAATAAACAGCCCCACCGTAATGCCAAAAAAGCCCAAAAAAGCACCCAGAAACAAATAAAGAAAGCGGTAAATCCGCAAAGCAAATCCCAGGGAGTAATTGGGAATAGCAAAAGAGGCCAAGCCGGTTACGGCCACCAAAACCACCAAAATCGGACTGACCAAATTGGCTTCCACCGAAGCCTGCCCCAAAATCAAGCCGCCAATAATCCCAATAGTCGGACCAATCAAACCCGGCACCCGAATTCCAGCCTCTCGCACCAGCTCAAAGGAAACTTCCATCAGCAAAATTTCCACAATGGTGGGGAAAGGCACCTTCTCTCGATTGGCTGCCACCGCCATCAAAAGCTCAGTAGGCAGCATTTCCTGATGATAAAGCATAATGGCCACATATAAACCAGGCAGCAAAAAAGAAATCAGAAAAGCCAGCATCCGCACCCAGCGAATAAAACTGCCATATTGCCAACGCAAATAGCTCTCTTCCCCAGTATGCAGCTGATCAAAAATGGTAGTAGGCACTATCAAAGCATTGGGACTGCCTCCCACCAAAATGCCCACCTTGCCTTCCAGCAGGCAGGAAGCTACTTTATCCGGCCTCTCGGTGGAAAGGGTCTGAGGAAACAGATTGAATGGGCGTTCAATAATTAATTCCTCCAACATTCCACTATCCGAAATAAAGTCCACCCGCAAAGATTTCAGCCGATTGCGTACCTCCTGCAATAATTGAGGATTAACCAAATTATTCAGATAAACCAAAACTACATCATTGCTAATGCGTTCGCCCACCTTCAAATATTCGGTTATCAGGTCTTTGGTTCGCATAATCCTCCGCAAAAGCCCGGTATTAACCCGCAAAACTTCATTAAAAGCTTCATGCGGACCCATAATCAACTGTTCATTGGAGGGCTTTTCCACTCCCCTGAACTTAAACCCCTTACTGTCCACCACTACTGCCTGCCTGGAATGTTCAAAAAAGAAAACCGTATCTCCAAAATTAATGGCATCCAAAACCTGCTGAAAGTTCTGAACCAAAGAAGTCTGCTGTCCCGGAAACAAGTCCCGCAAAATATATTCGCTGACCTTTTTGCGAGGAGCCGCTCCCTTAGAAAAAACAATTAAGGACTCCAAAAGCTGTGTGATTAAATCCGCATTAACCAAACCGTCAATCATAACCGCAAAGGCCGGAATAGCCGGCTGGGTTCCCACTTCAAACTCCCGAATAATAATATCCTGATTCAAGGGCAAATTATAAAGCTGACGAATTATGGCCATGTTTGGAGCCAGTTTTTTATGAATTAAAAGCTCTTTGAGCTGAATATCACTTGTTTGAGCTGGTACTCTGGAAAATTCAAATTCCCGATCCGCCTTTTGGGACTCTTGATAAAATAATAATTGACTCAGAAAAGCTCCATATTTATCCATACTGACTCCTTTTGCAAAATAAACAAGATTATTTTCAAAATTACCTTGACTTACCCTCAGAAAAAAGGTACAATTAATAACGCAAGCGGGGCGTAGCTCAGTTTGGCTAGAGCGCTACCTTGGGGTGGTAGAGGTCGCACGTTCAAGTCGTGTCGCTCCGACCAGATTAGGACCGGTTATTCAATCGGTCTTTTTTTCTTGCCTAAAAAAAGCTGCCCCAAACCCTTTGCAATTGCTGCCAAAAGCTGGCCTTGGCTACTGCCTTTTCAGTTACCAGCTCGGCTTTGGCCACTTCCTGCCCTTCTTGATAAACCAAATACCAACCCAAGCTTGTTCCAGCTGGACAAGGAGCTTTAATTTGTTCCGGACATTCCAGCTTAATCTGAAAATCCTTGGCCGCTCCTTGAGGCATTACCAGCTTAACCTCCTTGGCCAGCACCAGATTAACTTCGGTTTCTGCTCCCCGACTGACCGGAATCGTCTTAACTTTTTCCCCCGCCTTGGCTACAATAAGAGCCTGGAAATTGGCAAAGCCATAATCATACAATTTTATGCTTTCCGCAAAGTGACTGCCATTGCCTTCTCCACCCAAAACTACCGCCAAAAGCCGCAAACCATTCCTTTGACAAGTTGAAGCCAAACAAAAGCCGGAATTTACAGTCCAGCCGGTTTTCCCTGCATCTACCCCTTCATACCATTTCAAAAGCTTGTTGGTACTCCAAAGCTTGAATTCTCCGCCCCGCAAGTCATATTCATAAAGACCGCTGACCTCTTTAAACAAGGGATAACGCAAACAATTTTGCAAAATAACCGCCAAATCTGCCGCACAAGAATAATGGTTTTCAATAGGCAAGCCGGTGGGATTGGCAAAATGAGTATGCTTTAAGCCCAAATCCTCCGCCTTTTGGTTCATAAGCTGAACAAATTCTTCCACGCTGCCCTGCAAATGCTCTGCCACCGCTACGCAGGCATCATTGGCCGAACCCACGGCAATGGAAATCAGCAAATCCCGGAAGGACATACTTTCCCCTGCCGCCAGATAAATTTGGGAACCGCCCATGGAAGAGGCTAATTCCGAGGCCACAATTTGATCCTCCAAACCAATCTGTCCGTCGGCTTCAGCTTCCACCGCCAAAAGCAAAGTCATCAGCTTGGTAACGCTGGCCATGGGCAATTCCTGCTCCGGGTTTTTTTGATATAAAACGGTTCCCTGTTCGGCTTCCAACAAAATAGCCGCTTTGGTTGCAATTTCCGGCGGAGAGGATCCAAAAGCCAGACCGGAAGTGCAAAGGGTACAAATCAGCCAGATTATTCCATAATATTTCCAACCCTTTTTCATTTGCATCCTCCTTTTTACTGCTTGCTGTTTTTTAGTATGCACCTGATTTTTTTAAATAATTCCGGATATTTTAGTTTTTTCCGGCTACTTATCTCCCTAAAAAAGCTTTAATTGTCAAGCTGTGCCGCAAATTGGCCTTAAAAAGCAGATGACATTTCTTCCATTATTTGGTATTATTAATTAAACCCGGAAAGAAGGTGAAGAATTTGACAGATACTTTGTTTGGTTTAACCGACCAAATAAAAAAACAGCTTTACTTTTTTGAAAAGCTGACCCTGGAAGAATTGGTTTTTCAACTTAAAGAAACTCCCCAGGAAATCAACTCTCATCTGGAAAATAACCCAGCCTTTCAAAGCTCCAGCCCACAGGAATGGAGTCTGAATCTAGGCGGTCATTCCTGCAACCACTATTTTTATGAATACCTGCTCAAAAAGCAGCAGCCAGTCAGTCTAAGTCAGGTTCTGCCCCGAAAAGGCTCCAAAAAGAAAAAAAGACCCAGCTTTAATGTGGAATCTCTGCAAAAAGATGCCCGCTTTATTAATTGGAAATCCGGCTTATGGGGTTTAACCGAATGGACAGCTAAGGCAGACAAGCTTTCCTTAAAGCAATTATTGATTAAATTCCTCAAAAAGCACCCTGGCGGCCTTTCCCTGTCTCAAATTCAGGAACAGCTCCCAGTCGAACGCAATTATCATTTGCGAACCGTAAGCCTGCTTTTGGATAAGTTCCCTTATTTTTCAGTTAGTCCAGCGGGAATCTGGCACTATCAACAATCTGCCCATTTTGATTATGAAAAAACCGTTGCCAAATATTTGGGAGTTCTGCGAAAACAAAACCATCGACAGCAGCAGGAAAAAGCCCAACTATTGCACAAGCAACAGTTGTTACGCCAGCAGTTAAACCAGCTTCAAAATGAATATCAGCAAGCCGCCGAGGAGTTAAACCAAAAACTGGCCGAGCAGCTTCAAAAGGAAACAGAATTTCAACAAGCCAAAGTTGAAGAAAATTTGCAGCATCGGCAGGAAATTGCTGATTATCGTCGGCAATTGGCTTTAATGGAACATAAAGCTCAAAGTATTTTGCAGCAGTGTCAGCTATGGGTCAGCAAAAGCCGAAAACAAGAAACCAATTATCAAAACAACCTAAAGCAATTGGCTCAAAGTCAAATTCATTTGACGGCTTTACAGGAAAAGCTGAAGCAGCAAAAAGGAGAACACCAAAAACAACTTGGAGAATGGCAGCAAAGGGCCAAAGAACAGCAGGAATATTTGCAAGGCTTAAAGCTTCGTCAAGCCACGGAAGTCAGTAACTTGAAAGAACAAATTACCAAGCTGAAGGAACGGCTAACCCAAACCCTGGATGCTGCCTGGGCGGATCAGGAAACCTATAAACAGGAATTGACAGAGCTGCGGGAGGAATTGCAAATCATCCGCCGCCAAAAGGTTAAAGCTTGTCTGGAGCTGGCCGAGGAAAGAACCACCCGCAAAGCTTTGGAAGCCGATCTGGAAAGACCCCTGGTTCGACTGAGCCGCAAGCTTTCCGCTTTATGGAATCGTCCGCCCAAATATCAAAAGCTAAAAATGTTGGATCACAGTTGAAAGCAAACCTTAAAAAGACGGCAAAAACAAGCCGTCTTTTTTCTTGCCCAAAATCGCCCAGTCAGCAGGATTTGGCAGAAAAAAAGTTAATATTGTGTTAAGTAAATCAGCTTCAAGGAGAAAAGAGGATTTAAGATGGTTTTGATTGGAACAAATATTTCCGGCGGAACGATAAAATTCTGCTGCCTTTTTTGGTGCAGGTACAGTATTCCTTTGTGGACAGATTACATATTGGCCAATTGGCCGAAGCCTTACAGCAAGCCTGCCATCAGCCCACTATTTTTTAAAAAGGAGCTTTTATGATTATTTTAATTTTAGGCATATTCTTTACCGCTATGGGCGGCACCATGATTCTTTCCCAACAAAGCTATAAAAAAAATTGCAGTTCTTTGGCTACTGCCAGGATTATCCGGCAAGATCTACCGCAAAATCAGGGAGAAAATTCCTTATCCAAAATCGTAATTTGCTATACTCCTGCCCTGGAACCCCTGGAAACTGAGTTTGGAACTGCTCATCCAGAAAAATATCCAGTAGGAGAAACCTGTCCAATTCGTTATGATCCCCAAAAACCCCGGGAAGTGGTAAGCTTGCGGGAAAAACGCCCCACTCCGGGGTTTATGAAAATTCTGCTTGCCATTGGAATTATTTTGGATATTGTGGGTATTGCCTGGTTTATGTTTTAACAGAACTCCAGTTCCCAAACCAATCGAATTTTTGGAGAGCTGTATAATTTGATCCGCCTTTATTTTCGCCCAAAACAAAGCTTCAATGCTGTCTGCATAAGCTTCCAAACTGCCGGGCAAATATTCTTATATCTTTAACCAAAACTCGGATTTTGTTGAAACCAATCAGAAAACAAAGACTGTTAACTCTTGCATCTTACGATAGAATATTGTACAATCAAGTCAACGGTTTTGGATATGTAATTAATTAATAACTTAATTTATATCTTAAAATAAAATAACTATTCATTTTATATTGTTAGAGGTAAAAATGATCGATCTGCAAAAATGGTCACAGCTTTATCAACAAACTGTTTTAGCTTTATTTGGGAAAAGGGTTTTGTTTATAGGTTTGCAGGGCAGCTATGCCCGCCACGAAGCTACAAACACCAGCGATATTGATGTGGTTTTGATTTTGGATCAGGTGAACTTTGCAGACTTAAAGTTGTATAAAGAAGCTCTTAATTCTTTGCCCGAACAAGCTTTAATTTGCGGATTTGTCTCTGGCAAAGAAGAATTGCTGCATTGGACTAAATTTGATCTGTTTCAATTTTATTATGATACCGTGGCCTGGTATGGCAATTTGGCCGACTTAATCCCGAAAATAACGGTCAAAGAAGCTCGACAGGCCGTTTTAGTAGGAGCCTGCAACCTTTATCATGCCACCAGCCACAATTTTTTGCACGCAGCCGATCCAGCAGTTTTACAGGCTCTTTACAAGACAGCTTTCTTTGTTTTGCAGGCCAAATATTACAGCGAAACTGGCAGCTATATTAATCAGCGTTCTACTTTGGCCGAGAGGTTAAACGGAATGGATCGAGCAATTCTGGAAGCTGGGCAAAAGCTTCAAAAAGTAGAAAATTTGGCAGCTTATTCAGAATTGTTGTTAAAATGGAGCAGCAGCTTAATTATCAAGCAAAACTTTTAGGAGGTTAATTTTATGGATGAAACTAAAGGTTTGGTGTTTATCCCAGTTTTAGGAAACATTGCAGCCGGTATTCCCATTGAAGCGATAGAGGATATTCTTGGTTATGCAGAAATTCCTCAAGCTCTAGCCAAAAGCGGCAAATTTTTTGCCTTGCAAGTGAAAGGAGACAGTATGGAACCGGGACTTTCGCAGGGAGATATTGTCATTATTCGCCGCCAGAAGCATTGCACTAATGGGGATATTGTAGCAGTTTTAATTGGCAATGAAGAAACCCTCCTGAAAAGGATTACCAAAAATCAGAAAGGTGCTATCCTGGCTTCTGATAATCCCCGTTACGAACCCATTTTCTTTACCAATCAGGAAATTTTGGATTATCCAGTGGTAATTTTGGGCAAGCTGGTAGAGGTCAGAAAAAGTTTCTAATAATGGAAGTCCAAGCTGTCAGTCCAATAATTAGCCTGATAAATATCGGTTAAAAGATAGCTGACCAAATAGTGACCACTGGGAACTGCTCTAAAGTCAAAATCAAGATTGGAGCCATTGTAAGTAATAGGTTGATCAACCAAAAGCTGATCTTGAGCCTGGCCATCTTCATCATAGCAAGTGGCTACAACCTGAATCCGATCTCCGTCCTTTAAAGGCAACTGAGCATTAGTCGTTAAATCAAGATAATTGCTGACGGCAACTTCATCATTTTGAAACCAATAAACAATCAATCCATCAACTTCTGCCTGGTTATTAATCCGGCAGGGAACATAGCCCATGGAGAAAAAAGCGGTGGTACTTAAATTATAAAAAGGCACCAGAATATCGTTCAAAAAAAGCCATTTTCCGCTAAAAGCTACTTTTAAATTCCCTTCTTCATCCATTTCCAATTGATTATTGATTCCCAAGTCCTGATAGATGCCTGGCCGCAGTTCCTTAACCAATTGCATGGCAACTTCCACCAATTGTTCTTCCCCAAGCCGCAAAACATATTCACCAGCAGCATTGGTTTGAAACTCCAGCTTACTATAGTCCGGCCGGGAAAAACCATAATTCAAAGCAAAAGCCGGATCATACCAGCTATAATCCTGCCTGGCAGGAACATTTTTTAAATAGGAAGGCTGGTTAAAGGTTTCATTTTGCACCCATAACAATAAATTGGATAAAGTAGTATAATAAGCTTCATAGCTATCCCCAATCCCAATCTGTTTTAACATTTCCAAAGACTCTCCATATACATCCAGATAATAATAAGGATGATACATGGCCATTCCGCAGCAAGTGCCATAAACAGCATAACCAAAGCCGGAAGTAGCAATGGTTTCTCGTACCGCCCGCAACAGATTATCTTTAGGTTCCTGGAAAATCGCATTTTCCAAATGGTTGGTATAATCCAAAAGGTCGATTTGTTCGGTCTGATTATCTCCATAGCCATAACTCAACAGCCGAGCCATAATTAAATCAGTATCGGCCTGAGAGTTATTCAGCAAATAATCCAAAGCAACTGAGAAAAGCTGATTTAAAGCGGTATAAACCTTTTCAATTTTGCTTAGATCATATAAGGCCATTGTAGAAATACTGCTGACTTCGCCAGAATTTTGCAGAAAATCAGTAATAAGTCCCTGAGCTAAATCTATGGTACTAATTTGAGGATTGGAATCCAACCTGCTGATCCAGTTGGTATAATACAAGCCCTGACCGGAAATATTTTCTTCCGAGGCCAGCAGGTAGTCGGAACAATCCTTCAAAGCATAAGCAGTTTCCAAAGTTCCCATCAGACAGGCATCAAAGCCAATCAAGTCAAAGTGAATCTGTTCAAGCTGACAGGCCTGGTTTAATGCCTGAGAAAGCTGAGACAAATTCAGAGTGGTTATCGGATCCTGGGTTTCATCGAAGCCATAGCCCCCGATAGTACCGCCGCCGTGATTCCAAAGAATCAGATCATAACGCTCGGCTGGATAATTTTGAACCCCAAACTGAATAAAATTTTGCAGGGTATTGGGGTTGCTCATACTGATTGCCCCCAGATCCTCCAAAAAAATCATTTGATTATTCCGGATTAAATATCGCTTAACGGTGGAAGCGGAGTTTAACAAAGGAGTATTTTTATTCATTGCTGACCATTTTTCAATGTTGGGTAAAGCAAAATTAACCGGATCGGCTTGATACTGCTGTAAAAGCTGAGTCCAGGGTTCAACAGCCAAAGTTGAATCCTGATTCAGGGGCAGCCACCAGCAGTCAGCCCCCCCAAGCTGTACCACAATTTGGGTGTTATTTCCGGTTTGAGCCATCATCATTTCCATTAAGTCTGAAGTGGCAGACATTCCCTGGCTTTCCAGGCTGGAACCCACCATATAAACCAAAACGGTAGAAGGAACTGGCGAATCTTCTGCCAAAGCTTCCAGATCTAAAACAAACAAAAGAACCAAAGCCAGAATTAACTTTCGCATAAACAAAACCTCTAAAAAGATTTTCTTATAATTTCTTATTCTGTTTTTAAGTTAATTTACCTTCCAATCCAAAAAATAAAAGCCGTTTTAAACACGGCTTTAAAAGCTTTATTTTGTGAACTACTCCGACTTATAGAAGTCGGAGCTTCCTGCTTCAACCATTACTGCCTGGCTAACATAATAGTTAGCTCAAGTCTTACACAATGTCCACAGGCGTATGAGTTTGAGCCATTCCATCCCTACTCTTTTTATATTATGACTATAACATGACTATAACACTATAAATAACAAAAGTCAAGAAAACGCCGTGTTTATCCACGGAAATCAATTTTCAAAATTCGAGGTGGTTTGGCACGAAAATTTTAGTTGTTTTTTCCACAAAAAACTTATCCAAGAGATAAAAATCATCAAAAATCAAGTCTAAAATATCAAAAAGTAGGGT
>JAZRVI010000004.1:0-1663 GCA_045599035.1 Desulfocucumaceae bacterium
AGTGTCCGCTTGATCGCTTTCACCGCTGGATTTAGTCTTCAAAACCGGAGTTACGGTTATCATCGAATTCGGCTGAATAAAGCTGTACGAGCCGTCTCCATTATCTGTCAGGCTGACGGCTTGACCGTTTCCATCAACAGCAGTCAGGCTGTCCAAAAGATAACCTTCTTCCAGAGTCAGGTTAATAGTAACCCGATCCCCTTCGGCTGCTGAGGCCGGAGAAAACTTTATGCTGCATCCCGTGCAGGGAGCAATCACATTTGTATATTTTTCCAAACCCGAACTGCTGCTGCCGCCGCCACCGCCGCCGCTGGTTTTAATGGTAACCTGAATCTGATTGCCTTCGGCTGCATATTTATCCATACCATTATAAGTGCCGACTTCATATTCCGTATTGGAAATAGTGGCAGTACCTGTTTGCAAAGCTTTGAGCTGAAAGCTGCCCAGTTTTGCTTTAGGTGCAAATTGAGTACCGCTCAAATTATCGGTAATAAAGCTGAAAACCACTTTTTGCAAGCCCTGATCCGGCCAGTTCCTTACAAAGGGTTCACAGAAGCTATAGGAACTGTCAGCCTGCATAGTGCCGCTGACCAGCTCAAAATATTCAGTTTCATAGGCTATTTCATCCTGCATACTGTACAGGGCATAATCATTGCTGCTGTCTTTCAATTCCAAAAAAGCATTTACGGTAATTACTTCCCCCTGTTGAACACTAACCGAAGTGGAAGTACTGTCCCCCGCCTGAATCGTAAAATTAAACTGCTGTGAATTATCCACCGCCCAGGCAGCCGCAGAAGAAAACAGCAAAAACAAACTCAAGCCTAAAATTATCCCCAGTTTTTTCCTCACAATTTTCATAATTAATACCTTGCCCTTTCCTGGTTCTTTCAAAAGAAGCAAAAATTCAATACAAACACTTGCAGTTCTATAATAGTTTAATAATACCGAAAAAGCTCGGCTAGTTATTCAAATGCTCTCACCCCCCATAAAAAGGCAAAACCACAACACCTGCGAGCAGCGGTAAACCGTGCCTGTGGATACTGTGGTCTTTATATCCCGGATTTTTGCAAACATCGGCTAAAAAAAGAAAGGCATAACAAGAGCTTGCTGCTTGCTTGCTTGCTTGCTTGCTTGCTTGCTTGCTTGCTTGCTTGCTTGCTTGCTTGCTTGCTTGCTTGCTTGCTTGCTTGCTTGCTTGCTTGCTTGCTTGCTTGCTTGCAGATTATCGCACCATTCGTCACACCTGTCAACTCCTTTTCCGAAATTTTAGGGTACTAAACAATTCTCCTTACTTCACTTCCCGAAGAAAGCAGGGATTAATTGTTTGGACTTTTGTTATCGATCATTACCTTTGAATGAATTAACGATAACTTAAAGACTTGCACCCATATTATCGTATATCTTTTATTAGCTTGTGTCAAGTAAAATTTTTCACTTAATACCAACTTAATACCAGATGTAGGATTCAAAACCACTTGCTAAAGGCATAAAAGCCCTTGCAAACTGCTTTTTATCAGCCCCCAAAAAAAGGCTGGCGGTTCTTGAGAACCGCCAGCCCCCGAAAAGCCTGCAGGTACAGACCTTCATTTGGTTTAACTTATTGTAACATTTGCTGCAGAACCTGATACTGAATGGCCCAAACATCGGTGCTGTTGACCGAAGC
>JAZRVI010000005.1:0-29336 GCA_045599035.1 Desulfocucumaceae bacterium
GAAAAATTTGTTGACAAACCTGTTCAGGGCATGTTATATTCAGAATCAAAGGTTAAGTATTTTACTTTTTTTTACTTCATATATAATAAATGCTCTACGAAAGTTCTGTTGTATAGCCTAATTTATATATATACTATATTATATATTATATGACATTATATGCTAAAAACGCCTTAAGCTTATCTGCAACTTAATTTCTCATAAAATGCTCAAAGCATCAGTCGATTTTCAACTGATGCCTTTTTATTCTGAAGGCAGGAATAACGCCCCTGCAAAAGACAAGTCCTCCTCTGGCCAAATTATTTTTCGTCTGATATAAAATACCGGGGGTTCAGCATAAGCTGAAAGCAGGGGAGGGATGACAATGCGGGTTTATATTATTCCCAGAAAGCCCTTGCTGAAAAAGCTTTTTCTGCTGATTGCGGTTTTACTGCTGCTTTCTCTTTGGGTGGGCAGTCTGGTAGGAGCCGAAGAAGAAACAGCAGTACAGACCGAATGGCTGGAAGTCAGCCTGCCTTTGGAAGGCGAACCGCTTTCAACTGAAACGCAAAGACCCTAAAAAAACAGCCCTGAACTCAAGTGAGTGCGGGGCTGGTTTTGTTCTTGTACTGCTGTAAAAGCAGAAACAGCTTTAAATGGGCAAAACAAAAGCGACCACTTTTTACAGTTGGTCGCTTTTGAAAAGGTCAAATAAACTTTGATCCTTTACTACCCTTAAAATTTACATTACTCTCAAACAAACAAACAAACAAACTAAAATTTACCAAAATACACTTCCTTGCGGTGTCCGATATTCAGAGCAAGGATAACGAGCCTATCATCCTCTATCTGACAAATAAGCCTGTAATCGCCTATCCGATACCGCCATTGCCCGCTACGGTTCGCTGTAAGCCCTTTTCCATACTGGTGCGGGTCTGTACAGCCTTCAAGATTCTTATCAATCCATGCTTTTATCATGTGCTGGGTGTACTTGTCGAGCTTCTTGAACTCTTTATCAAAGCGTGAGGTCGTTTCAACGCTGTAACTCATAAATCACACTCTTTCCAAAGTTTGGAAACAGGTCTGCTCTTTTTCCCGTCTTTCACATACTCCCTATACGCTTCATCAGCAATGACAATATCGTATTCGTCCTCTATCCTCTCAAACAAGGCTCTTTTGAACGCTTCTCCAAGAGAAAGTGAATGAATTCTAGCGTAACTGTCAGCCAGCAGTTTTTCTTCTTCGGTAAGTCTGATTGAAAAAACCATAACATTAACCCCTTTCTTATAATACATTGTATTACAATTTAAAGTTTTTGTCAATTTAAAGTTCACCAATAAATCCTTTCATTTGTGAATTTTAGCACTAAAACCATCCAGGCCTTTTCTCATGTGATTGGATACTGAATCAGGTACGGATAGAACCTTCAATGCCAGGGAAATGTAGCCATAAACCGATTGTTCAGTAATGTTTCTGGTTATCAGCTCTTCCTCATTAAAAACTAGATATGTCCGGGACTTTGATAACTTTTCAAATTCAATGGCTCTGTTATGTAAAAAAAGCTCAATATCCTTATCTTGTGTACAAGAAAAAGAAGACAAGAGAAGTTTTAACACGCCGTGAGATAGTTTTATAATCATAATATAATCGGTCGCAGTCATCATAAAGGTTATTGGATAATAATCATCATTCAGTATTCATGCTGCATTATCAATATACTGAACGAAAGACTGCGGTTGCTTGCTGAAGCAGCCTAAAACTAAATATAAAGTAGGGATGGAATAGCCCAAACTCATACGCCTGTGGACATTGTGTAAGACTTGAGCTAACGATTATGTTAGCCAGGCAGTGCTTTCAACTGAAACGCAAAGGCCTTAAAGAAACAGCCCTGAACTCAAGTGAGCGCGGGGCTGTTTTTGTTCTTGTACTGCTGTAAAAGCAGAAACAGCTTTAAATGGACAAAACAAAAGCGACCACTTTTTACAAATGATCGCTTTTGAAAAGGTCAAATAAAATTTGACCCTTTACTACCCTTAAAATTTACATTACTCTCAACTCTCAACTCTCAAACTTATAAAGTTTAATCTCTATCACTGATTTCCATAATAATAGGTAAAATTACCGGCCTTCTCTTGGTTTTTTCGTACAAAAATTTGCTTAAAACCTCTCGAATTACTGATTTTATGGTAGACCATTCCGGAATCCCCCGCCGCATACACTTCACCAAAGCAGCATCCACTTTTTCCCGAGCATCACCGAGCATTAATTCCGATTCCCGAACATAAACAAAGCCCCTGGAAACTAAATCTGGACCGGCTACAATTGTTGCGGTTTGACGGTTTAAAGTAACCACTACAATTACAATTCCATCCTGAGAAAGCTGTTTCCGATCCCGCAGCACAATATTGC
The DNA here is from genome assembly GCA_045599035.1 of Desulfocucumaceae bacterium. Taxonomy (GTDB): domain Bacteria; phylum Bacillota; class Desulfotomaculia; order Desulfotomaculales; family Desulfocucumaceae; genus CATZDY01. The sequence goes on from JAZRVI010000005.1 coordinate 2,389, forward strand.
CTACATCACCAATTCCCAACCCATCAATTAAGACCCGGCCTGAATTAACCTTACCGGCAAACCGTCCGTTTCGCCAAGAAAGTTCGATAATCTGACCATTTTCTGCAATAAAAGTATTCTTGGCGGGTATGCCAATTTCCTGAGCCAGGTGAGCGTGCTTAACCAACATCCGATGCTCTCCATGCACCGGAATAAAATATTGAGGACGAATCAAACGCAGCATTAATTTAAGCTCTTCCTGACTGGGGTGTCCACTGACATGAACAGCCGAGGAAGATTCATAGCTGACGGTTGCCCCCAACTTAAATAATTGATCAATAATCCGGGCTACCAGTTTTTCATTGCCCGGAATGGGCAAAGCGGAAATAATGACTGTATCTCCCGGCAGAATTTCCACCTGCCGATGATCACTCATGGCAATTCGGGTCAAAGCTGACATGGGTTCTCCCTGGCTTCCGGTGGTCAGAAAAACAATTTGATCCTTGGGAAGCTGCCGAGCTTCCTCCAAATCCACCAGCGTATTCTCAGGAATGTGCATATAACCCAATTCTCTGGTAACATTTACAACATTAACCATACTGCGGCCAACCACAGCCACCTTGCGGCCATATTGATAGGCTGTATCAATTACCTGCTGCAAACGATGGACATTAGAAGCAAAGGTAGCCACAATGATTCTTTCCCGGGCGGTCTGGAAAGCTTCATTAAAGGTTTTGCCTACTACCTTTTCGGAAGGAGTTACTCCCGTTCTTTCCACATTGGTGCTGTCGGAAAGCAAGGCCAAAACTCCTTCTTCTCCCAATTGAGCCAGACGATAAAAGTCGGTAATTTCATTATCCACCGGAGTAAGATCCAGCTTGAAATCCCCGGTATGCACAATAGTCCCAGCCGGAGTATGCACCGCTATGGCCACAGAATCCGGGATGCTATGGGAAACCCGAATAAACTCCACTTTGAAGGGCTGAATCATAATTTGATCCCGGGGTTTAACTGGACACAATTTAACCGATTTGTCCATACCCTTTTCCTTCAGCTTGCCTTCCAAAAGCCCCAAAGTAAGCCGGGTTCCATAAACCGGCACATTAATTTGTTTCAGAACATAGGGCAAAGCCCCAATATGATCCTCGTGGCCATGTGTCAGAACAATTCCCCGCACCTGCTCCAGATTTTCCATTAAATAAGTAATATCTGGAATTACTACATCAATTCCCAGCAATTCTTCTTCGGGAAACATTAAACCACAGTCAATAACTAAAATATTTTCGCCGTATTTGATCGCCAACATATTTTTGCCAATTTCCCCTAATCCACCCAAAGGGATCAGAGAAACTCGGGGTTCTTTTAACAATACCCCTGCACCTCCTTAAAAACAACCAAGAGAAGGCAGGTTAACTGTGGTGTTAAGCCGTTCAAAATCTACCGTTTATTATTATAAGCAATTTTGCAGCACCTGGCAAGCCAATTTCTCAAAATAACTTAGCCTAACTGCTTCAGATAATCCCGAAAAATTTGGGCGTGCAGCTTTTCATCTTCCGCAAATTGCCGCAGAATTTCAGCAATCCCTCGATCCGAGCTGCGTTCAGCCAGTTCCTGATAAAAACGAACCGCTCCTTCCTCGGCGGCCAGATTTGCCTGGAGCATAGTCATTAAATCCTGGGTATAGTTGGGAAAGCTGCCCTGCCAATAGCTGGCTTGTCTTTTTTCAATTTTCCAGCAGCGGGGATCTCCCCCCAAAGCTAAAATCAACTGTCCCAAGATTTCCAGATGGTGCATTTCCACCAAAGAAATCCGCCACAAAAGCCGGGCAAAATCATTGCCTTGTTCCTCCAGAACCCAGTACTGATATAAATATTGATAAATTGCAGTCATTTCACTTCTTTCTCCGGCCAAAGCCTGGGAGAGTTGAGCCGCCAACAGCGGATTCTTTTTTTCTGCCTTAATCCGGGGATAGTCCTCCCGAACCGCCACCGCTACGCCATCTAAACGCAAACAAATTCCCCCTTCTTGTTTTTAACCAAAATATGCCCCTTAGCAGCTTTCCAGACCGAAAATTTCTTCTGTTTGGGCTTAATTTGTGTTATAGTAAAAACAAAAAGGTGGTTGCAAAATGTTTAATTTACCGGTTAAGGTTGTTCCGGAATTAACGGTTGACCTCTTAACTGACCTGGGCAGCAAGGCTTTAATTGTTACCGGCCAATCCGCTAAGGCCAATGGAATCTTAGCAGAAATTACCGCTGTTTTGAATCAGGCTCAAATTAAATGGCAGGTCTTTGATCAAGTGGAGCAAAACCCCAGCCTGGAAACTGTTTTTCGGGCTGCCCAGGAAAATCGAGCCTTTGCTCCGAATTGGGTTTTGGGTTTGGGCGGCGGTTCGCCTTTGGATGCTGCCAAAGCTATTAGCTTGCTTTTGGCCAATCCGGATTTAAAACCGGATATTTTATTTCAAGTGCAGGGACGCAGCTTTTTGCCTCTAATAGCCATTCCGACCACGGCAGGAACCGGCTCTGAGCTGACTCCCTATGCCATTTTAACCGATCACCAACGCCAAACCAAGCAATCTTTAGCCCAAAGCCTTTTTCCGATTTTGGCTGTCCTCAATCCTCGTTATACTTGGAGTTTGCCTCCGGAAGTTACTTTAAATACGGCCAGCGATGCTTTTTCCCATTTGGTGGAAAGCTATTTAACCACTCGAGCCAATCCGCTTAGTGATGCCCTTAATGAAAGTGGCTTCCTGCTTTTTCAGCAGGTTCAAGCAGCCTTGCTCCAGCAGGAGTTCAGCCCGGAAATTCGAGCCAAATTACTTTATATGTCCGCTTTGGGCGGCATGGCCATAGCTCAAACTTCCACCAGCCTGCCCCATTTTTTAGGGTATGCTTTAACTTATTACCATAAAATAGCCCATGGTCAGGCTAATGCTCTTTTGATGAGCGGATATTTGCAAAGCTTGAAAACTTCTTCTAAATTAAACCGTTTGTTGAGTTTAAGCGGTTTTGCCAATTTATCCGACCTGGATCGATTTTTCCGCCAGCTTTTTCCCCAACGCCCTCAATTAAGCGAAGCCCAAATTCAGCATTACAGCCAACAAGCCAGCCAAAATGCTGCCAAATTAGCCACCCATCCTTTACAGCTGACCGTTGCGGATTTGACCCAAATCTATCGGCAAATTAACTCTTAGCCCAAATTCTGGAGGTGAAACTGATAGTTTGGATTATCTTTTTAATTGTGTATCTGCTTTTTATTGGAGCAGTTATTTCCATTATTCGCAGTTATTCCTTGCAGGTGGAAAATATTGAGCTTAATTTTCCTCATTGGCCACAGGAGCTGGACGGCCTGAAAATAGCTTTGCTCAGTGATTTACATCTGCCCTTAAATATGTTGAAAATTGAACAGCTTTTGCCAAAGCTGTCCGAACAAAAGCCGGATGTGATTATGCTGGTCGGGGACATTGTGCATAAAAAAATGGAAGCAGATAAAACCGAATTGGCCGACCTCTTAAAACAATTGCGGGTTTTAGCTCCGGTCTATATGGTTCCAGGCAATCACGAACAAAATAATCCCCATTGGGAGCAGCAGGCTGAAATTTATCAAGAGCAGCAGGTTCCGGTTTTAAACAACGATTTAATTCGCCTGCAAATCAAAAATGGTTCTCTGAGCATTTGGGGACTTAATTTGCCCCAAAAGGCTCCAACACCCAATCTGGATACCTTATTTCCGGACAAAGAAGCTGATTTGGCTCAAATTCTGCTTTCCCATCAGCCGGAACGCTGGCCAGCCTGCTGCCAGACCCAAAGCCGCCTGAATCCGGCTCTAACCTTAAGCGGTCATGCTCATGGCGGTCAGTTTCGACTGCCCAAAGCTTTTTATGCTCCCCAGCAGGGACTTTTTCCCCAGTTTACTTCTGGACTTTATCAGCAGGAATCCGGAGCTTCTCTGGTAGTTAGTCGAGGCTTGGGCTACAGCTCTTTTCCCTTCCGAATTCATAACCGGATTCATCTGCCAATTATCACTATTCACACCTAAAAGAAATCCTCGCTGTCCCTCAAGGGACAGTGAGGATTTTTTACATCATTATTATCCTTTATTTTGAAAAAAAACCTGCGTAGCCCGTTCCAGAATCCCATTTAAATGAGCAATTAAAATTCCATAATTAGTAATTGGTACACCCTTCTCCCGACAAATTCGCTGCCGATTTTTCATTTCCTGTTCATTGAGCATACAACCGCCGCAATGAACCACCAATTGATAAGACCGGGGATCGGTCGGAAATTCCCGCCCGGATGTGAAAGCAAATTCCAGCTTTTTCCCGGTAGCCTTTTGAATCCAGGCGGGCAGTTTAACGCTGCCAATATCGTTGCATTGGCGGTGATGAGTGCAACCTTCCGCAATTAAAACCCGATCTCCATCCTGTAATTGCGGCAAATATTGCACCCCGGCCACAGTTTGTTCCAAATTGCCCTTGTAGCGGGCAAATAAGATCGAAAAAGAAGTCAAAGGCCAATTCGCCGGAGTTTCAGCTTCTACCTGCTTAAAAACCTGACTGTCCGTAATAACCAAAGCTGGAGTAATCGGCAAACGAGCTAAAAGCTGGGCATATTCGCTTTCTCTGGTTACCAAAGCCTGAGCCCCATTTTCCAGAATATCCCGAATAGTTTGTTGCTGGGGCAAAATCAAACGGCCTTGCGGAGCAGCTTTATCAATTGGCACCACCAAAATAACCAAATCACCGCTTTGAATTAAATCTCCCACCAATTGGCGGGAATTAATTCGAGCGGCAAGCAGACTGGCCAAACGGTTTTTCAGTTCTTCAATTCCCTGACCGGTCAAACCACTGACAGCCAAAGCCCTGTCGGATTCCGGTTCCCAATCCAGCTTAAAATCCGGATGAAGATCCAGCTTGGTATAAACCAGCAAAAAAGGAATTTTGCGTTTTTTCAGCAAGTCCAGCAATTCCGCTTCTTGAACCGCCCGTTCTTTTCCGGCTTCCAACACCAAAACCGCTAAATCGGTTCGGTTTAAAACCTCCCAGGTCTTGGCAATTCGCAGACTGCCCAATTCTCCTTCATCATCCAAGCCTGGAGTATCAATAATTACTACTGGTCCCAAAGGCAAAAGCTCCATGCTTTTTTGTACCGGATCGGTGGTTGTGCCTTTGATTGCCGAAACAATCGACAAATTTTGGTTAGTTATGGCATTGACCAAACTGGATTTTCCGGCATTTCGACAGCCAAAAAAGGCAATATGCACCCTTTCGGCCGCTGGAACAGTGTTTAAGCTCATGCTTGCGGCCTCCTAAAAACGAAAGTCCCGTTGTCCCTGAGCAATTTTTTGAAGATGCTGGCGACAGATTTCCCGCACCCCTTCTTTGGGAATATTCTCCAACTCTCGATTAATGACCTCTTCTCCCAGTTGCCGAGTTTCTTCTGAAGCATAATCTATTAAAAATTCCTTCAAAGTCATCAAAGCATTGGGATGGCAGCAGTTGGAAATCTGTCCGCTTTTACACAGGGACATAAAGCGATCCCCGGTGCGGCCTTCTCGATAGCAGGCTGTACAAAAACTGGGAATAAAGTCCATTTGCATCAGCCATCTAACCACCTCATCCAGGGTTCGGGTATCCGAAACATCAAATTGACTGGTATTTTCTTCTTCCGGCTCCGGAGTTACATAACCGCCCACACTGGTGCGGGAGGCTCCGCTAATCTGGGAAATTCCCAGTTGCAAGGCTTTTTTGCGGCATTCCGGGCTTTCTCTGGTCGAAATAATCATTCCGGTATAAGGTACAGCCACTCGAATGCAGGCAATCAGCTTGGTAAAAATATCATCATCAATAGCATTATCAAAAGCATTGGGATCAATATCGTCAGCGTGTTTAATCCGGGGAACACTGATGGTATGCGGCCCCACTCCAAAGGCAGCTTCCAGGTGTTCAGCGTGCATCAACAGGCCGGCAAATTCATAACGATATAATTCCAGACCAAACAAAACCCCCAACCCTACATCATCAATACCTCCCTGCATGGCTCGATCCATAGCTTCGGTATGATAGGCATAATTGTGCTTGGGTCCGGTGGGATGAAGCTTTTCATAGCTTTCCTTGTGATAGGTTTCCTGGAATAAAATATAGGTTCCAATTCCGGCTTCTTTAAGCTTGCGGTAATTTTCTACTGTGGTAGCCGCAATATTTACATTAACCCGGCGAATAGCTCCATTTTTATGTTTAATAGAATAAATAGTCTGAATGCTTTCCAAAATATATTCAATGGGATTCATTTTCGGATCTTCGCCCGATTCAATCGCCAGGCGTTTGTGTCCCATATCCTGCAAAGCAATAACTTCCTGCCTGATTTCTTCCTGAGTTAATTTTTTCCGCCGGATATGCCGGTTTTTGGCATGATAAGGGCAATAGGTGCAGCCATTAATGCAATAATTGGAAAGGTATAAAGGAGCAAACATAACAATTCGATTGCCATAGAAATCCTTTTTGATTTGTTTGGCCAAAGCAAAAATTTCTTCGTTTTTTTCCGGAATTTCGCAATCCAATAAAACCGAGGCTTCCCGGTGGGTCAAGCCTTTTCTGAGCCGGGCTTTTTCCAAAATTTGATCAATTAACTCCCGGTTGTTTTTGTTGGCCTCCGCATATTCCAGGGTAGCCAAAATCTCTTCATGGTTAATAAACTCCTCAGCCTTGGGTGAAGCGGGGTTATACATAAAAGTTCATCCTTTCTTGAGGGTCAGGCCAGCGGCCTTCTCCCGCAGATAAAATTATTTTTCCGGGCAAAAATCTCCCCGGTCAATGACTACTTCCAGTCCAATGGACTGCATTTCGGCCTTTAGAGCAGCCAGCCTTTCAGCCGGTTCTTCAGCCTGATTATTGTATAAAGCATAATTTCTTCTGGCTTCGGCTGGAGAAATATTAGGCATAACTACATTGGCTCCAGCCAACATTCCCAATTTTCGCCCTTCCGGATCAATAGTCGCCAAAGCAGTGGTGGAGGGCAGCAAAACATCCGGTTGGATCAAACGAATCAGTCCCAGCAAAAACAAGGTCAGCTCCAAGCTGCCTGGTTTTTCTCCGGCCAATGGGGTGGAATCATGAGGAATAAAAGGACCTATACCCACCATATGAGGTTTAAAGTTAGCAATAAAGCGTAAGTCCTCAGCCAAATGCTGGGCAGTTTGGCCGGGTGACCCCACCATAAAACCGCAACCCACCTGATAGCCAATTTCTTTTAAATTTTGCAGGCAATTAATCCGGTTAAACCAGGACATGGTTTCCGGGTGCAACTGGGCATAATGCTGTGGATTGGCGGTTTCGTGCCGCAATAAATAGCGGTCGGCTCCAGCTTCAAAAAGCCTTTGATAGCTATCCCGGCTGCGTTCGCCCAGCGACAGGGTTACTGCTGAATCTGGAAATTCCTTTTTCAGGGTTTGAATAATTTCTTCCAAAAGCTCATCAGTAAAAACAGTCGGGTTTTCGCCTCCTTGCAGCACAAAAGTACGAAAGCCCAATTGATGTCCTTGGCGGCAGCAATCCAGAATGGTTTCCAAATCCAAGGTATAACGGACGGCTTTTAAATTGCTTTTCCGAATCCCGCAATACAAGCAATCATTTTGGCAAACATTACTGATTTCCAATAAGCCTCGAATAAAAACCTGAGAGCCATAAACCCGTTCGCGAGCCTGCCGAGCTTTGGCAAAAAGATATTTCGCTGTTTTGGGCTGATAATTATTCAGCAAATAAACAAATTCCACTTGACTTAAAGTGTGTTCGGCTTCCAGCTGCTCAATTAAACCTTTTAGGCTTCGTTGCATTTGGCATAAACCACCTTGGCAGTTACTCCGTTCAAATTGCCCAGATTGCCAGACAAAGCACTTATGGTATCGGCTGGAGCATCAATGGCAATAGAAATAAGCTGAATATTTTTAGCTCGATAGGGAATCCCCATGCGGCCAATAATATAATCCCGGTATTGAGTCAAAAGAGTATTTAATCTTTCTACCTGGCTGATATCTTCCAGCATAATTCCGATTAAAGCGACTCGGCTTTCCACGCAAATTCCCCCTTTAAATAATTTATTTATTTTATAATATAATAATTATTACCATTAAATAAGAGCTATTTCACTAAAGCTTTTCAATTTCCTTGATTTCTGCTTCGCTCAAAAACACCTTAAATTCACCCAGCAACAAATCTCTTAAATCCGGATTTGCCTTTTGTCGAAAAGCTTTCAAAATCTTTTGAGCGTTAGTTTGATTAATCTCCAGCTTGCCCAGTGCCAGCTCCAAATCCAGGGCTGCATAATGAAAAAATACTTCATAAGCTTGTTCAAGCAGTTCTTTTCTTTGCTGAACTGATAAAAATTCCGTATATTCTGTTAATAGTTTGCGATAAACCTTATGAGAACCAAAGAAATCAATAAAATCCAGCAAACGCTGGCAATTCTCGGCACTGGGTTTCAGATTGCAAACCTCGGCTTCCTCCTCCTCAAACAAATTCCAAAGATGGTCGGAAGCCTGAGTCAAACTTTGAATGTCTTCTGTTTTTTTGCTCATAAAACCTCCATTGAAAAATCGAGCAGGAGAATTTTTCTCCTGCTCGTAAATTTTTAAAGTAATTCGTTAAACTGACCTCTGGGTGTGTAGGTAGTATGCAGCAAGTGATGGGATTTTTCGCCATTTGGAACTCCCAGGAACTGTTTGTATAATTCCTGAATGTCCGGATTTTCGTGCGATTTACGCAGCTTTTTGCCTTCGTCTTCCAGCATCAAAGCCTGGCGGCGTAACTCTTTATAGTTTTCGCTCCGGCCTTTGGCTCGAGGCTGACCGCCTCCATTAATGCAGCCGCCTGGGCAACCCATTACTTCAATAAAATGATAAGGCGAAGTTCCATTTTGTACCTGTTCCATTAAAATATCCGCTCCGGCCAGGCCACTGGTAACAGCTACTTTAACGGTAGCCCCTTCCAGATGTTCATAACCAGGCAGAACATTTTCAATTAACACATCAGCTTCTCTGATTTGTTCAAAGCCGCTGATTGGCTCAATATGCAGATTTTCAAAGGGCAGCTCCCGACCGGTTACCAATTCGTAAACCGTCCGCAGGGCGGCTTCCATAACCCCGCCGGTAACTCCGAAAATATCCGCCGCTCCTGTGGAGAAACCTAAAGGAGCATCAAAAGTACCTTCCGGCAGATTGGCAAAATCAACACCCATAACCCGAATCATTCTGGCCAGCTCTCTGGTGGTCAAAACGGCATCAACATTGGGATAGCCGTCATTCTGCATTTCCGGACGGGAAATTTCGTATTTCTTGGCGGTGCAGGGCATGACCGAAACCATATAAATATTGGCCGGATCCACCCCGATTTTATTGGCATAGAAACTCTTAACCAACGCTCCCAGCATGGTATGAGGAGATTTGCAGGAAGACAAATGAGCCAACTGTTCCGGATATTTATGCTCAATGTGCTTAATCCAGCCCGGACTGCAACTGGTCATCATAGGCAGAACGGCACTCTTACCTGTTAAAGCAGCAGTTATTCGACCCAAAAATTCGGTGCCTTCTTCCATAATGGTTAAGTCAGCCGCAAAGTTGGTATCAAAAACATCATCAAAGCCCAAATCATGCAAAGCAGTGGCCATTTTGCCGGTAACCGGAGTTCCGGCCGGAATGTTAAATTCTTCGCCCAAAGCAGCCCGAACCGCTGGAGCTACTTGAACCACAACTCGTTTGTTGGGATCATGCAGAGCATCCCAAACTTTTTCCATGCCATCGGTTTCCATCAAAGCACCAGTGGGGCAAACTACTGTACATTGTCCGCACATAGCACAATGCACGCTTTCCAGCGGCAGACCAGTAGCCGGAGAAATTACGGTATTAAAGCCCCGGTTCTGAGCACTGATGGCTCCAACCTTTTGCAGTTCGGTGCAGGCAGTTACACAACGGCGGCACAAAATACACTTCCGGGTGTCCCGGGTTACAGCCGGGGAAATATCCAGCTTGGCAACCCCATATTCACCCTTCATATTGGTATCCAAAATTCCCAGAGTATTGCCCAAAGCCTGCAATTCACAGCTTTGGTTTCTGGCACAGAAGGTACATTCTTTCGGATGATTAGAAATCAGCAAATCGTAAAGCATTTTTCGGGCTTGCCGCACTTTATCGGTATGCGTATGTACTACCATGCCTTCAGTAGCTTTAACAATACAGGAAGCCTGCAAATTTCTGGCTCCCTCAACTTCTACCACACAAATGCGGCAGGAACCGTGAGTATGAAATCCTTTTAAGTGACACAAAGTCGGAATCGAAATTCCCACCAGCTTGGCAGCTTCCAAAATGGTGGAACCATCCGGAGCCGACACCGGTTTTCCGTTGATAGTAAGATTTACCATTTTATCAGCCTCCTTTAAGCCAGCTCTATGGCATCAAATTTACAATTAGCTTTACAGGTACCGCATTTAATACAAGCTTCCTGATCAATAACATGGGGTTTTTGCAGTTCTCCGCTGATTGCATTGACTGGGCAGTTTTTGGCACACAGGCTGCAGCCTTTGCATTTGTTCGGATTAATACGGTATTTTACCAAAGCGGTACAAACTCCAGCCGGGCAACGCTTATTAACTACATGTTCAATATATTCATCCCGGAAATATCTCAAGGTGGTTAAAACCGGATTGGGAGCAGTTTGTCCCAGACCACACATAGCGGTCATACCGACAGTTTTGGCCAGATATTCCAAAGAATCAATGTCTTTTAATTCACCTTTGCCGGCAACAATTTTATTTAACAGCTCCAGCATCCGTTTGGTACCATTACGGCAGGGCAGGCAGTGACCGCAGCTTTCATCCTGAACAAATTCCATAAAATATCGAGCGGTATCCACCAGACAGGTATTTTCGTCCATGGCAATCAAACCGCCGGAACCCATAATAGCTCCCATTTGAGACAGGGTTTCATAATCCATAGAAGCATCCAGATGATCTGCAGTCAGACAGCCACCGGAAGGCCCCCCGGACTGAACCGCTTTAAAGGCTTTGCCGTCTTTCATGCCGCCGCCGATTTTATAAATAACATCCTTTAATTTATAACCCATGGGAATTTCGATAATTCCGGAGTTAACAATATCACCGGCCAAAGCAAAAACCTTGGTACCTTTACTGCGTCCCACTCCATAAGCGGAGAACCATTCGGCTCCGTTCAGGATAATGGCCGGAACATTGGCCAGGGTTTCTACATTATTAATAATGGTGGGACAGCCAAACAAGCCTACCTGGAAGGGGAAAGGCGGTTTTTGACGGGGTTCGCCCCGTTTGCCTTCGATGGAGTTGATTAAAGCAGTTTCTTCCCCACAAACAAAGGCTCCAGCTCCAATTCTAATTTCCAGATCAAAATTAAAACCGCTGCCCAAAATATTTTCACCCAGCAAGCCGGCAAAACGGGCTTTGTCAATGGCATCTCCCAAGCGTTCCACAGCCAGCGGATATTCTGCCCGAACATAAACATAGCCCTTGTCGGCTCCAATGGTATAACCGCCAATCATCATGGCTTCAATAATGCTGTTGGGATCACCTTCCAGAATGCTACGATCCATAAAAGCACCCGGATCGCCTTCGTCCGCATTACAGATTAAGTATTTCTGACCTTCCGGAGCATTCATGCCGGACTGCCATTTAATGCCAATGGGGAAACCAGCTCCGCCCCGCCCTCTCAGGCCGGAATCAATCAAAGTTTTGACGACTTCCTTACGACCCATCTTCAAGGCTTTGGCAAAAGCAAAATAACCATCATGGCCAATATATTCATCCAAAGAAGAAAAGTCAATTTTGCCGCAGTTACGCAAGGCAATTTTTACCTGATCTGAAAAGAAACCAATATCCTTCAAATGAGGAATATGTTTTTGTTGTTCCGGATCAAAGAAAGTGTATTCTTCAATAATCCGTCCCCCAATCAAGTGCCGGTCAACAATTTCCCGAACCTTTTCCGGGGTCATTTTGCCATAAAAAACACCTTCCGGATAGACTACTACTACCGGACCCTGAGCACACAAACCAGCACAGCCGGTAACTACCAGTCTGACTTCACTGCTCAGACCACGAATTACCAAAGCTTTACGAAAGGCCTGTTCTACTTCCACGCAGTGGGATGAAATGCAGCCGGCACCGCCGCAGACAACTACGGTATGGCGATAATCTTTAACGGCATTATGATAGTTTTTCTTTACTTCAAGCAGGTTATCATAGTTTTTAATCTTATAACTAAATAGCGTAGACATTAAATACCTCCCTCCGCAACCGGCTGTTCTGTCCAGGAAGCAATGATTTCCGGCAATTGTTCCGGCTTAACTTCCCGATAAACCGTATTATCAATGGTCATGGCTGGAGCCAGACCGCAGGCTCCAATACAGCGAGCCACTTCAAAAGTAAATTGACCGTCCGAAGTGGTATGTCCCAAACGGACATTCAGTAATTTTTCCAGTTCGTTAACAATGGATACACCGCCCCGAACATAGCAGGCTGTTCCCAAACAAACCCGGATAGTGTGTTTTCCCCGAGGTTCGGTCGCAAAAAAAGAATAGAAGCTTACTACCCCGGAAACGGTAGATAAAGGCAACCCCATAGCACTGGCAATGGTTTCCTGAACCTTCAAGGGCAAATAGCCAAAAACCCCTTGAGCCATATGCAGAACCTGAATCAAAGAACCTTCCTTATTTTTATAACTGTGAGCCAGGGTTTCCAAACGCTGCAACAGGATTTCTTCGTTGGAAAGACTGTTATCGGAAGTATTTGACATAATCGCACCTCCTATTTATCAAAAGTTTTAGATACATTAACTATAGCATACCGCCAAAAATACTTCAAGACATAATTTACAAAAAGCTTAATTTATTTTAAGAAATTGATTTTAAGTTTTAGATCTTTTTGTTTGTATAGCTGTATACAAAGATCCACGCTGTTTAAAAATAAAATGCAGATCTGGATGTTTGGTCTGGATCTGCATTTTGCTAACTATTTTTATTCACAGGCGGCTTTGTCTATTTCCTGAATTTGCTTTTTCAGTTCAGCCGAATTATTTTTTACTTTCTGCATTTCTTCAGAATTAATTGCTTCCTTATTTACTTCTTCCGGATCTTTATAGGTGGGTACGACTCGTTTCATGGTCTCTTTAATCAAAGGAGCTTCAATATCTCCTTCTGCTGCCCGCAAAGCCCTTTGCAGAACCAGAATTTTTTCGTCTACCTCCCGTCTGCTCAAGGGAGTATCGCGTTCCACAAAAATCAATTTATTCAGGGTCACATTCAGATCTTCAGTCTCAATCAATAATTCTTCATAAAGCTTTTCGCCTGGCCGCAGACCAATTTCTACAATATCAATATCCTGATAGGGACGATATCCGGACAAACGAATCATATTTTCGGCCAAATCCAAAATCTTAATGGGACTTCCCATATCCAAAACAAATAATTCTCCATTGGAGGCCATAGCTCCAGCTTCCATAACCAATTGAGAAGCTTCTGGAATAGTCATAAAATACCTGATAATTCGTTTATCAGTTATAGTAATCGGACCCCCATTTTCAATTTGGGTGCGGAACAGAGGAATGACCGAGCCATTGGAACCCAGAACATTGCCAAAACGCACGGCTGAAAAAGCGGTTTGACTGTCGGTTCGGCATTGAATGATCATTTCACACATTCGCTTGGAAGCTCCCATAATATTGGTGGGATTAACGGCCTTGTCAGTGGAGATCAAAATAAATTTGTCTGCCCGATATTTTTCGGCTAAATTGGCAGTTTTATAGGTTCCCAAAATATTATTTTTTATTGCCTCGCAGCCGCTGTGTTCCATTAAGGGAACATGCTTGTGTGCTGCGGCGTGAAAAATTATTTGAGGTCGATAGTGAGCAAAAATGGCTTCCATGCGAATCGAATCCCGCACCGAAGCAATTTCCACATTCAGTTTAAGCTTATCTCCGTATTTACGGATCAATTCCTGCTGAATGTCATAAGCATTATTTTCATAAATATCCAAAATAATCAATTGCTGGGGATTATGTTTGGCGATCTGGCGGCACAACTCGCTTCCAATGGAGCCGCCTCCTCCAGTGACCAGAACTGTTTTGCCGGTATAATAAGCCTGTACATTTTCATTGTTAATTTTAATACTATCCCGGAACAGCAAATCTTCAATTCTGATTTCCCGAATTTGCCGTTTGTTAGCTATATAATCATTACCCTGGGTATTAAAAGGAAAATCAAAAACCTTGACCTTCCATTCATGCTGGCTATAAAATTCATAAAGTTTTTCTATTTTTTCGTTATTAATATCACTAATAGCAATAATTACCTCTTGTACCGGCATATTTTTTAAAACATCCAGAATATTTTCCTCTGGATAAATTTTTAAACCACAAACCTGCTTGCCAATCTTGTTGTGATCTATATCAATAAAACAAATCGGTTTATAGTTAGAATTGTCACTATATAAAAGCTCCTCAGCTAATAAAGTTCCGGATTGTCCAGCTCCAGCAATAGCTACCCCGATTTTGTTAATATCCTTTAAATTAACATTAAGATGCCGATAATATTGCTGATAAACAAACCGGGAAGAAAGAGTCATGATATCAAACAAAGCTATGATCATGATTAATTGCCGCAATTCAATTTGATTAAACAGGATCCAACAAAAAAAGATCCCGATCAATCCCCCCATTAAATCAGCCAAAACAATTTGCAAATAAGCCCGAGAATTAGCATATCTCCAAACATTATTATAAATTCCAAAAACCAGTCGGCAAAGCAAAGTTATCCCTAAAAACAAGCCAATTTGAGAAATATATTCCCCAACTGAAAATTTTTGATCTGCCAAAAACAAGTATTCAATCCCATAATTTATCAAAAAAACTATAAACAAACAAACAGCATCAATTCCGAGCAATTGGAGCTTTCGAATTTTCCTGACTTTATTTGTTACTTTATTCTCTGACTCAAAAGCTAATTGAGGCATTATATTCACTTCTTTTCCAAATTATTTAACTAACTACCACGCATCTGAAGGCACACAAACTGTAACTTCACAACTGCAGCAGCATCTTACATTTCCGACCTGGTATCAGGAACTTGATATTAATCCCCCTACCATACAGATTCATAGCTCCAATACGGCCATCCAAAACAAATAATGTATGCTTTAGGTTGTTTTCAATGGTGAATTTCTGCATTCAACAACCGAAAGGATCTAGTTTCTCTGGCAAATCCCGACTGCTTCTTCTCCGGAATAGTCAGCTCTCATAGTTATTCTGTAATAAATATCGGGTTTATAGCGTAATGTGTTTAAACCCGGCTGAGTTGAAAAAAGAAAACCCATTCCCAAATCAGAAGCAATATCCATGCAGTCCTTATTATAACTGCCATAAGGGAAAGATAAAGCCACAGCCTGATGATTCAAATATTCTTTTAAACCATTTTGAGCCAAAACCAGATCCTCTTTAATTCTCTGATGATAGGCTTCCAAACTTTCTTCCTGTCCATCAACCGGAATTCTGGTCGTCATTAAAGGCTGGCTTTCATCGGCAATTTCAACTGTATGATGCAAATCATAGGTATGAGTTTGAATATCAATCAAGCCGCTGGCCTCCATTTCCTGAGCCTCCTGCCAGGTCATAAAGATTGCCAGACCTTTTTCCGGATCTGTTTCATCCCGAAGATTAGCTCCAATAACAAAAATAACCGCCTGCATATCCATTTTCTGCAAGATGGGATAAGCTAAAAGATAATTGCTTTCATAACCATCATCAAAAGTAATCAGCAAAGGCTTATCAGGCAAATCTCCCTCTCCTTGATAATAAGCCTCCAGCTCCTGCAAAGAAACTGTTTGGTAACCATTTTCCGTAAAAGCTTCCAGTTGTTCCTGAAAGCGTTCCGGAGTGATAATTACTCCGCCCTTTTCCTGCGGGTCAAAGCTTCCGGCATTTTGAAGATGATGATAGGTCAAAATTGTCAAGAATTTCTGATTTGGTTGACCATATATAATTAAAAAAATTATTATTACTATTAAAACCAATAATAATCCAATTTTAATACCAAATTTCCAATTCATAAATTCACCTGATTTTACTTTCTCCTCAATTATAATACAATTATAACATAAACCCCTAAGTAACAGCAAATTTTTTTGGAAATTTCTTAAGCAAATTTTCCTTTTCAAGCCAATTTATCCTAACAATTGTTCTGGATTCGCATAAATTTCCTGTCGAAAAGTATTGTTTTTAAAGGCAGAGCTTGTTATACTTGATTAGGTAAACTCAAGTTTATTATAATTCGGTATTTAGCTAATTATGAGCAAATGCCCATAATTAAGTTTAAAAATATAATATTTCTTAATATATTCAAGCTTTTAAGGAAGGAGTTGGGTTGATGGAATTCTTGGCCGAACAAGATAATTCATTTCTGGAGTCCATCAAAAAATTAAGTGGTCAGTCAATCGATCTGTGCTTTCAATGTCAAAAATGTGCTTCCGGCTGTACTATGGCTGGAGATGCTCAATATGCCCCCAATCAAATTATCAGAATGATTCAATTGGGCTTGAAGGAACAGGTTTTACAGTCTGACAGTATCTGGCTTTGCACCGGCTGCGAAACCTGCGGAGCTCGCTGCCCCAATGACATTGACAGCGGCGAGGTTATGGATGCTTTAAAAGAAACTGCTGTCAAAGAACAAAACATTAACCAGCCCAAAATTTATGCTTTCAACAAAATTTTCCTGGACTATGTCAAAAATACCGGAAGAATTAATGAAGGCATGATGATGGCCAAATACAAAATGAAATTTAAAGACTTTTCCGATATGGATTATGGTCGGATGATGTTCTTCAAAGGTAAAATTAATCCGTTCAGCAAAAAAATCAAAAACCGGGAACGCATTAAAAGAATTTTTGCCGAAACTCTGGAAAAATAAATCCTTAAATTTTAAGGAGGTAACTATTTATGGATTTAGCCTACTATCCCGGCTGCTCACTGGAAGCAACCGCCAAAGAATTTAATTTGTCGGCTCAATTAGCTATCAAAGCTTTAGGCATAAATTTAAAAGAATTAGATGACTGGGTTTGCTGCGGAGCAACTTCGGCTCACAGCACCAACCTGGATCTGGCTTTGACCCTGCCGGCTCACAATCTGGCTCAGGCTCAGGAAGCCGGATTGGATATTGCCATTCCCTGTGCAGCCTGTTACAATCGCATGAAAAAAACTGAATACACCTTAATTAATGATCCCCAAAAACGGGAAATGATTGAAAAAATCGTGGGCTTCAAATATAACGGGAGTGTCAAAAGCATTACTTTATTGGAAGCAGTCGCCGGACGACTGGGCGTAAAGGCCGTTGCCGAAAAAGTGCAAAAACCCCTTAAGGACTTGAAGCTGGCCTGCTACTATGGCTGCCTGTTGGTTCGTCCGCCTCGCCTGGGCAATTTTGACCGGCCTGAAAACCCTACTTCCATGGATGAAATTATGCAGGCTTTGGGAGCAGAACCGGTCAAATGGTCTTATAAAACCGACTGCTGCGGTGCCAGCCTGTCTTTGACAGCTACCGATCAGGTAGTCAGCTGGGTTTCCAGAATTTTGGATAAAGCCGTCGAAGCCGGAGCAGATGCCATTGTAACAGCCTGTCCTTTGTGTCAAAGCAACTTGGAAATGCGGCGGAGAGATCGTTTAAAAGGAATCCCGGTTTTCTATTTTACCGAATTAATCGGTCTGGCCTTAAATGTTCCTCAAACAGCAAGCTGGCTGAAAAAACATTTAGTTAACCCCATTCCGCTGCTGCAATCCAAATCACTGCTGTAATTAAGGAGGTTGGCAATTTGAGTAAAAATAAATACGCTGATAAAATCAAAAATCCTAAAAATCCGCCTGCTTCTGCCAAGCCGGAAACAATCCAGGCTCAACAGCCTGCCCCGGAAACCGTCGAAACCGCTGCTCCGATTGAAACTAAACCGGCTGCTCCTCCCAGACCAGCCGGAGATCCCAATATCATCGGTTCAGTTTTGGTCATTGGAGCCGGAATTAGTGGAATGCAGTCTTCCTTGGATATGGCCGAAATGGGCTTTAAGGTTTATCTGGTCGAAAAAACTGCCGCCATTGGCGGTCGAATGCCCATGCTGGATAAAACCTTCCCCACCAATGACTGTTCCATGTGCATTTTGTCGCCCAAGCTGGTAGAATGCGGACGGCACCGTAATATTGAAGTTTTAACCACCTCAGAGGTGGTTTCCCTGACCGGCGAACCGGGCAAATATCAAGTTAAAATTAAACAGCATCCCCGCTTTATTGATGTTGATAAATGTTTGGGCTGTAGCAACTGTGCAGAAGCTTGTCCCGTTAAGGTAGATGATGAATTTAACCAGAATATGGGCAAACGCAAAGCCGTTTACAAGCTTTATCCCCAGGCCTACCCCAACGCTTATACCATTGACCCCACCCAATGCCTGCGTCTGAGAAAGGGTTATAACCCCAAGGTTTGCGGCAAATGTATTGAAGCATGTCAGGCCGGAGCTATTGACCACCAGATGAAGGAAAAAGAAATCGATATTACGGTCGGAGCGGTAATTATCTGCACCGGCTTTGATCTCTTTAATGCCGAATTAAGAGGCGAATTTGGTTACGGAATCTATCCCAATGTTATTACCAGCCTGCAATTTGAAAGAATGCTTTCCGCTTCCGGCCCCTACAAAGGTCATGTGCAAAGACCTTCTGACAACAAGGAACCCAAAAAGATTGCCTTTATTCAATGTGTTGGTTCCCGGGATGTCTGCAAGGACAATGGCGGCTACTGCTCCTCAGTTTGCTGTATGTATGCCACCAAGGAAAGCATTATTGCCCGGGAGCATGTTCCCGGCCTGGATTCCACCATTTTCTGCATTGATGTTCGAGCTTTTGGGAAAGACTTTGAAAAATATTATAACCGAGCCAAAAATGATTATAATGTCCGCTATGTCAAATGTATGGTTTCCACCGTGCGGGAAATTCCCGGCAGTCAGGATCTGCGGCTTAAATACCGCAATCCGGACGGCAGCTTCACAGAAGAAGATTTCGACATGGTTATTTTGTCAGTTGGTTTAAAACCCAATGCCAGTGCCTCCGAAATTTCCCGAATTTTAGATGTGGAAATGAACCAATACAATTTCTGCGAACTGAAACCCCATACCGGCGTTCAGACCTCCCGAAAAGGAATCTTTGTTGCGGGAGCCTTCAGCGGCCCCAAGGATATTCCGGAAACCGTTATGCAGGCTTCTGCTGCCGCTGGAGATTGTTCCACCTTCCTGGCTCCTTCCAAGAATACTCTGGTTTCGGAAAAGGAATTTCCGCCGGAAATCAATGTCGAAGGTCAGGAACCCCGCATTGGAGTTTTTGTTTGCCACTGCGGGATCAACATCAGCAGCGTAGTCAGCATTCCGGAAGTTTTGGAACATGTCAAAACCCTGCCTAATGTGGTTTACGCTCAAGACTGCCTGTATGCCTGTTCCCAGGATAATCAGGCCAATATGGTTGACCTGATCAAGGAACATAACTTGAATCGAATTATTGTGGCCTCCTGTTCCCCTCGGACTCACAAGCCCCTGTTCCAGGAAACCATGCGGGAATCCGGCTTGAATAAACAATTATTTGAAATGGCCAACATTCGGGATCAATGTTCTTGGGTTCACCAGAAAGAACCGGAAAAAGCAACCATCAAAGCTAAAGACTTAATCAGCATGATTGTAGCCAAATCCGCTTTATTAAAACCGATTGAACCTATTGTCGTAGGGGTTATTCCTGCCTGTATGGTGATCGGAGGCGGAATCGCCGGCATGAATACGGCTTTAACCCTATCCGAACAGGGCTATCAGGTGCATTTAATCGAAAAAAGCAATCAACTGGGCGGAATGGCTCATCGTATTATGGATCAGGATACCCAGAGCTATTTAAAAGACTTGATCGCCAAGGTTGAAGCCGATGCCCGAATTAATGTGCATTATGCCTGCGAAGTCAGCGAAGTTTCCGGCTATGTCGGCAATTTTAAAACCAAGCTTTCCAATGGAGATTTTATTGACCATGGAGCAACAGTAATTGCTACTGGTGCGGAAGAAAGCAAGCCAACTGAATATTTATACGGGGAAGATGATCGGGTTCTGACCCAATTGGAAATGGATGAAGCTTTAAGTCGGAATGATGCCCGAATTGCCTCGGCCAAAACCGTTGCTTTGATCCAGTGCGTTGGCTCCCGGGAAGACCATCGTCCCTATTGCAGCCGAATTTGCTGCACCAAGGGCGTAAAAATGGCCATTCGCTTAAAAGAAAGCAATCCCAAACTGAATGTAGTTGTACTCTATCGGGATATTCGGACTTATGGCTTCAATGAAGATTTATATCGGGAAGCCCGAAGCAAAGGGGTTTTCTTTATCCGTTATGAAGTAGAAAGCAAGCCTAAGGTCAGCAAGGATGGTTCCGGCCTGAAGATTGAAGTCCATGATCCCATTTTAAATCAGCCGATCAGCATTAAACCGGATCTGCTGGTTTTGGCGGCAGCCATTACCCCCCAGGAATCCAACCATCAGTTATCCCAGGTCTTCAAGGTTCCCCTGAACCCGGATAACTTCTTCCTGGAAGCTCATATGAAGCTGCGTCCGGTTGACTTTGCGGCAGAAGGTATTTTCATGGCTGGTTTGGCTCATGGCCCCAAAAATATCGAAGAAAGTATTTCTCAGGCCAAAGCTGCGGCTGGCCGGGCAGCCACCGTTCTAGGTCGAACCAAATTGGAATCCAAAGGGGTTACTGCGGTAGTTGATCCGGATAAATGTGCCTCCTGCCTGACCTGTGTTCGGCTTTGCCCCTTTAATGCTCCTCGCATCAGCAAAGCAACCAACTTTAAAGCGGAAATCGAAGGGGTTATCTGTCAGGGCTGCGGCACCTGTGCCGGAGAATGTCCCAACAAGGCCATTACCTTGCAGGGCTATACTGACAAACAATATATTTCTATGTGTGATGCTTTATTTGCACAAAACAAATAGCTTTGCAGCAAGTCAAAAGGGTATCCCTAAAAGCAGGGATACCCTTTTTTTAATTTCCAATCAACAAACCCCAACGCAAAGTCGGGGTTCCTAAATATATTCTAACCAAAAATATAATCGTACAATTCAAACGGCTGCATATACTGGCCATCCTTATAGGCTCTCATATTGCCGGAAGCAATTTCGTCAATCAAGATAACTCCATCTTCGGTCTGTCCAAATTCAAATTTAATATCATACAAATCTACGCCTTTTTCTTTTAAAGCCTCGGCCACAATCTTGGTAATCTGGCGAGTAGCTTCCGCAATAGCTTCATATTGCTCGGCACTCATAATACCCAAAACAATCAAGCCGTCTTTGGTAACCAGAGGATCTTCCCTGGCATCATCTTTAAAAGTCATTTCCACATAAGCTGGAAGCTCGGCTCCTTCTTCAATATAATCTCCATAACGGCGGAAAAAACTGCCTACGGCTCGATAACGGCAAATTACTTCCAGACCCTTGCCAAAAACCCTGGTCGGAATTACTTCCATTAAGCCCTCATCCAGATTGGAGCTAATGTAATGGGTTTTGATTCCAGCAGCGGCCAGCTTTTCAAAGAAAAATACCGTCATTCGCAAATTGGCTTTGCCAACACCTTCCACACTAAGACCGATGGTATTGGAACCAGGATCAAAAACTCCGTCTGCTCCTGTCATGTCGTCTTTGAATTTCAGCATATAATTGCCGTTTTCCAATTTAAAGACATCTTTGGTCTTGCCCGTGTAGACTTTTTGCATTGAATAATTTCCTCCTTGTTTGTGCATCGGGGTTGGGAAACAACCACTCCAGCTTAACTTGAAAAGTTGCAAAAAAGGAATAAAAAAACTGACAACCTCCTTCAGTCATCAGATCTACCCCTCCCTTACTTTTGATTATATCAGAGATTCAGGAAAAGTCAATTTTATTCAGCAATAAAGCTTAAATTTCTTTGGGACTGCTGTTAATTTTGTTTGGAAAGGACAGACGGAAAAATTGACAGCAGGATTTAGAACTTCCGTCTTAGCTCAACCAGTCTGCCCCAGATCTGAAAATATTTTGCTTCCAGAGAACTCACAAAAAGAGGATCGTAATCAGAGTTTTCCGCTAATAGCATAATTCCGCCGGAAATAGCTTTCAAACGCCGCAGAAAAACAGCCCCGCCCTGCCAGGAAACCGCTTTTATTTCGCCATCCTGCCATTCTTGTTCCCGGCGAATAATGACCACATCTTTGGCCAAAATTTTGGGAGCCATGCTGTTATCGGACACTACAAAAGCTAAATATTCCCCTTTTTGAGCTAATTGAGGTGAGATTTCCTCCTGATCCACAATCTCAGCTTTTTCTAACTCCTCAGCCAAACTGGGATAACAAGCATAAACCGGAATCCAAAGACTGCCCACTACCGACGGATCCTTTTCTCTGCCCAACAAATAATCAACCGATACTTCAAAAATTTCAGCCATAGTTTGCAGAGCTTCCCCAGTCAAGGGAATTTTTTGATTTTCATATTTGGAGATGGTGGATCTTTTGACTCCCAAACGAAATGCCAAATCCTCCTGCTTCCAGCCTTTTTCTTTTCTTAATTGAGCGATTACATTCAAAAGAACTTTTCCCCCTTGCCAAATATCCTGACAGGAATCTACTTTTTATTTAGACGCTCATTTTGTAGAAAAAGTTCCTATATAAGTTCTTGACAGGAACCTTTTGGCGGTTTAAAATATTTTTAATTAAAACTTTCCCTTTTCTGTGAATAATATTCCGGATTGCAGCCAAAGAAAACGAACTTTGGATCTTCCAGCCACAACAGTCACAACGAACAAACTATTCAAACAGCTTAACCATGTTTTCATTAGTTTTCATTAAAAGACAAATAATCCATTGGAGTGAATTAATTGATTAAATATAAAACCACCAAAAAGCTTAAATTACTTCGCAAGGAACAAAACCGGCTTCCTGAACTTTGCCGCCAGCTCAATAAGGCCAGACAAGCTAATTTGGCCAAATCCAATTTTATCTCGAATGTTTCTCACGATTTGAGGGTTCCCATGCACAGCATTTTGGGCATGACCAGCTTGGCCAACCTTTATCTGGAAGACCCTCAGCGTTTGCAGGAATGCTTAAATAAAATTACCCAAGCTTCTCAGCAGCTCTTGCAATTGGTCAATGAAGTGCTGGACATCTCCAAAATTGAAGCCGATAAACTAGAATTAAACGAAATAAATTTTAAATTGGAAGATTTAGTAGAAAATCTGAAATTGAACTTTGCAGGTCAGACTCCCCAACTGTTCATCAAAAATCAGGTGGACAAAAATTGTCTTGTTCGAGGAGATCAACTCAAAATTCACCGTATTCTCAGCAATCTTTTGGGCAATGCCCGCAAATTTACCCCTCCGGAAGGCCGGGTGGAATTTTCCATCCAGTCATTGGGCAAATTAAATTCCCATTGGGAAGCCTTTAAATTTCAGGTCAAAGATAACGGAATTGGTATTAAGAGCGAATTTTTGGACAATATTTTTCAGCCTTTCAGCCGTCAGGACAACCTCCAGGAAGGTTATGGTCTGGGCATGAGCATTACCCAAAAGCTGGTAGAATTTTTGGGCGGAGAACTTCGCATTAACAGCCAGCCTGGCTTGGGTACTACAGTCAGCCTAATCTTAAATTTACAAACTTTTGATCAGGAAGAAATTTTATATCATTTGAACCCCCCTCAGACAATCATCGAAGTTAGAGAAGATCTTTCCCCTTACCAAGCAACAAAAAAAATACTTTTGGTTGATGATAATCAGTTAAACCTGGAGATTACTTCTGAATTTTTGCAACTGGAAGGTTTTACAGTGGATATAGCCCACAATGGTTCTGAAGCAGTAGAAAAAATCCGAACTGCACCCGAATATTTTTATGACTTGATCTTAATGGATATAAAAATGCCCATTATGGATGGATATCAAGCGGCCAGAGCCATTCGCAAGCTCAACCGCCAGGACATTGCCCATCTTCCTATTATTGCCATGACCGCCAATGCATTCAAGCAGGATCAGGACAAAAGCAACCAATCCGGCATGGACTTTCATTTAAGCAAACCTATTGATTTTGCCACATTGAGCGAAACTCTGCAAAAATTTTTGGATAAATCGGAAAGCCTAGCCAGAAGCCAACGGGAGCAGTTTAATCTGACCTCCGGCCGATAATTGATCTCCCTTAATAGCCAAAGCTCCCCTGATTCCTGGAATGCTCAAGGCAAAGTCCACCGCTTTCGCCAAATCGCCATTCTGTTTAATCCGGTTGCCGGTAGCTGTGGCTACTGCATCTGCCAAAGCCGTTGAACCGGACAAAATTACCACCGCATCCGCCAAGCCATAGCTCAAAGAATGACCAACGGTTCCAGAGGAAGTACAAATACCCAGCGGAGTCCAGGCAGGAGCTATTTCCAAAGCCAAACGGTGAGAAAAAACCGAATTGCCGGCATAAATTCCAATTAAACGGCGAATTTGGCTTTTTAAAAAAATATCTCCCCCGTTTTCCACAATAACATCCCGGGAACGCCTGATCAACGCCTGCCCCATAGCCTGGGCAACAGCTCCAGCTACGGCAGCCATTGGCCCCACTCCTGCGGCCTGGCCTGCTTCAGCCATAATTTGAGCCAGCTCAGGAGCGGAAGCCAACGGTTCATAGGGAATCAAAGCTTTGCCAAAACCAGGATCCAGCAATAAATAGTCTTCCAAAGATCGCCTGATTTCCCGCAGCTTTTGCTCAGACCATTTTTGTAATTCCGGACTAAAGCGATCCCGCCGGATTCCAATATCCAAATCGCTTTGCTGTTCTTGAATTTGAAAATGAATTAAATCCTGCTGCCGGTGCAATTGGCGGTAATTTCTTTGGAATTCCATTAAAAGCTCAACTCCATAGCCTTCAAAGGACAAGTCCGAACACAAAGTTTACAGACAATGCATTTGTCCGGATCAAAACAAACTTCCATTTTGGGACGCCGCAAATATAAGGCTCCGGTCGGACAAATCCCGGTGCAGGCTCCACACATAATACATTTATCATCATTGCGAATAACTTCGCTGTGCAAAGGCTTCACCGAAACACCCAACTGCTGCAAAAAGTCCAAACCCTCCTGACAGCGTTCCCCGCTAAGCTCCAAAACCAGAAAGCCTTCCTTTTGGGGATTGACATTTGCTTTTAAAATATTAAACTGCAGACCATAATCCTTAACCAACCGATAAACCAAAGGCTGATCCGAAATATCTGTATTAAATCGTAAAACCACTTTCTGAATAGCCAAAGTTCTTCCTCCTTTACAATTTTCTGGACTAACGAACAATTAATTTTTTCACCGGAATATGATCATCAGGATTGCCCAGTCTTTGCACTGGTTCGGTCAACAAAAATTCTCCTTTTTGAATCCAGTCCTTGAGGATTCCGGCAATTTCCAAAGCTTTGCTGTAACTGGAGAGAGGAGCTGTCGGCACTTCCCGGCCATCTATAACAATTTTGCCGGATTTCAGCTCGGCATAGCTTACCCAGGGATAACGGCTGGGAGTATGCACTTGATAATCCTTGCCATAATCAATCACCTGGGTATATAAATCTGCGTCTTTGGCGGCTGCATAATGAACTACTTCTTCATTCAAAATCGGAATGGGAATTCCAACGGCTACTGATAAAGTAGCTCCATAACCCAGATAACTGGTTCCTTTCAGCCATTTGGGAGACATTTGTTTTAAATCCCCAATTAAGGCCAAGGTACCGCCCGCCGGTCCCAAATTTCTGCCTTCTGCATCATGCTGGATTTCTGGAAAATGCTGGGTTCCATTCCAGGCTACATAGCCGATTCCACCGCCCAGAAAGATTCGAGTACCAATACCAATAGTTTTGAAGTAAGGATCTTTTAAAAGTGGACTGAGCTGACCAGCCGTAGAATAAGTAGCATTGCCCATATTCGGTTTCAGCATTCCCATATAAGTATAAACCGTTCGATCCGTAGTATTAATGGCACAATTATAATTTTGATAACAGTTGCGGGGATTAAACAAAGTTGCTTCATTTAAGTCATCAATGGTAATGGTAGTTTTCAGCTCGGTACGAGGATAACAGTCTGTGCCATAAGCCTTAGCTCTTAATTCAATTTCCTTGCCCGCCACCAATTCTTCAATCAAATGCCCGCCACCATAACGAAATTGGCCGGGGTGCTTGCTGTTCAAAGGATCATCTTCTGGCAGCTCGGTGGCTCCCAAATAAGCATCCACCGCCGCAATTCCGGCATAAGCCGGAATATTATTTAACCAAACCTTACTCATTTTCATTTTGGGGTTAGAATGGCCAAAATTAAGGAATACTCCGGAAGAACACATGGGAGCAAAGGTTCCGGTAGTTACCACATCAACTTCCTGAGCTGCTGCCGAAACTCCTTTTTGATCGACTAAATCAATTAATTCTTCCGCCGTAATAACCACAGCGGTTCCGGCCTTAATTTTGGCATTAATTTCAGCAAAAGTTTTAGCCATATTAAATCGCTCCTTATATCTAAACTTAAAAAGCCTCTTTCCTGAGACAGAGAAGAGGCTTGAGAAATCAAAACCATCCTCTTATCTCCCAGATTATTATCTGCAGGAATTGGCACCGGGCTTTATTGCAAAGCTGGTTGCCGGGCTTCTTTGGGCCTGTCCCTCCACCGCTCCGGATAAGAGTGCTATAAAAATAGTGTAGCAGTAAAATATAACTTTGTCAATAAAACAAAATAGCTGATCACGGAAATCAATTTTCAAAATTCGAGGTGGTTTGGCACGAAAATTTTAGTTGTTTTTTCCACAAAAAACTTATCCAAGAGATAAAAATCATCAAAAATCAAGTCTAAAATATCAAAAAGTAGGGTGAATTTATCACTACA
>JAZRVI010000006.1:0-9696 GCA_045599035.1 Desulfocucumaceae bacterium
CTTTTCCCGGCTGTCTGTTATCGGTTATTTCTCCAAAATACTGCTCAAACATTTCAATCACACCTTTCATTATGATTATGATTGAAACACATTACTGCATTTATGTCACCTGCTTTATATTTATTTCGTGCGTAAGCCCTGCGACAAACACGGCGTTTTCTTGACTTTTGTTATTTATAGTGTTATAATCATAATATAATCGGTTATAATTGTCATAAGGTTATAAATGACGATATATCCAATCGCCTTAAAGAGATATTTGGGAACATAGCTCCTTTTGTGGAGTTACTGTGGATATCATTAAGCAATACATACAATCACAAGGTGAGAAAGATGGCAAACAAAGCAATTAAGTATCGAATATCTCCTGCAACTGAACAAAGTGTTATGTTTGCTAAAACCTTCGGCTGCTGCCGTAAGGTTTATAACCTTATGCTTGCCGACAAGATTGAAAGTTATAAAGCTGCTGGTAAGTTTGCTGCTGTAACTCCTGCTAAGTATAAGGAGGACTACCCATATCTAAAGGAAGTAGACAGTCTTGCTCTTGCTAATAAACAAATGGATTTACAAACAGCTGAGATAACCAATCAGTATGATGTTGTTTGTGTGGAATCCTTAAACATGAAGTCTATGTCTAACAGAAGTCTATGTCTAACAAAGGTTTTGGTAACGGCAAAGCTGCTCTTGATAACGGATGTGGTATGTTCCTATCTATGCTTGAATACAAGCTATTCGACAGAAATAAGTATCTTATAAAAGTAGATAAGTGGTTTCCGTCATCATAAATATGCCATTGTTGCGGTACTCTGCATCCCGAAATGAAGGATTTGCGTATCCGTACAATAAATCGTGATACGAATGCTGCTGTCAATATACTGAACGAAGGACTGCGGTTACTTGCTGAAGCAGCCTAAAACTAAATATACAGTAGGGATGGAATAGCCCAAACTCATACGCCTGCGGACATTGTGTAAGACATTGAGATACATATAATCGTAGCCAACGCAGTAGTGATTGAAGCAGGAAGCTCCGACTTCTATAAGTCGGAGTAGTTCACGGTAAGGATAGGTGGATTATAAATGAATGAACTGGAAAAATACAGAAAAGAAATCAACCGAATAGATGCCG
Source organism: Desulfocucumaceae bacterium (assembly GCA_045599035.1). Taxonomy (GTDB): domain Bacteria; phylum Bacillota; class Desulfotomaculia; order Desulfotomaculales; family Desulfocucumaceae; genus CATZDY01. The sequence continues at coordinate 1,129 of JAZRVI010000006.1, forward strand.
AAATGTCTCGTTTATTTACGGAAAGAATGAGTATTTGCCGGGAGGTGGCGGCCTATAAAAAAGCACACGCTCTTTCGGTTTATGACTCGGCCAGAGAATTGGAGCTTTTTAAGCAGAATCGGGCTTTAAGCGATGATCCGATCATTGAGTCCTATTATGTAGAATTTTTACGCAAGGTTCTGGAGCTTTCCCGTTCCTATCAGTCCCGTTTGCTGGAAGGAATGCAGGTGGGATATAGAAGGAAGCAAATGCTGATTCCAGTTCAGGCAGGTGTCGATAGCTATGAAATTATTTTGGCTCCCGGAGCCTTAAAGAGGGCTGGACAATGGCTGAATTTGCATCGCCGGGCTTTAATTGTGACTGATGAAGGGGTTCCTCCAGAATATGCTCAGACGGTGGCTGCCCAATGTTCGGAACCATTTGTGCTGACTTTGCCCAGCGGGGAAGCCAACAAAAGTCTGGAACAGTTTGGCCGATTGCTGAACCTGATGCTTCAGGCTTCCTTTACCCGGCAGGATTGCGTAATTGCGGTAGGAGGCGGAGTGATCGGGGATTTAAGCGGCTTTGCAGCGGCCTGCTATATGCGGGGTCTTGCCTTTTACAATCTTCCAACTACCTTGCTGGCTCAGGTGGATTCCTCCATTGGAGGAAAAACTGCTGTAAACCTGGCCGGCGTCAAGAATGTGGTGGGCAGCTTCTATTCGCCGGAAAAAGTGCTTATTGATCCGGAAACTCTGGTTACTTTGCCTCGGCGACAGCTTGCGGCTGGTTTGGCCGAGGTGTTGAAAATAGCTTTGACCAGCTCGGCCGAATTATTTGAACTGCTGGAAAGCAGCCAAAATCTGGCGAAGGACTTGCCGGAAATTATTCGGCAGGCCTTGCTGCTAAAAAAAACTGTGGTGGAAAAAGATCCCAGGGAAACTGGTTTACGCCGTGTGCTTAATTTTGGTCACACCTGGGGTCATGCTTTGGAAAGCTTTTATGCGGGTCAATGGCTGCACGGGGAATGCATAGCCTTGGGAATGCTGCCTATGTGTGCTTCAAAGGTGGCCGACAGGCTCCGAGCGGTATTGGAAAAATACGGCTTGCCCACCCAAAGTAATGCAACGGCCGAACAGCTTCTGCCCTATCTTCTGCATGATAAAAAAAGACAGGGCGATAAGCTGACCGTGGTTTATGTGGACAAGGTGGGGCAATATCGTTTGCAGGAAGTCCGGCCAACTGATTTGGCTGCTTTCTGGAACCAGACAAATTAAGGAGCAAAGGGGTATTTGGCTCTCTTTGGGGGGACAAACCCGCTTTCCAGTCTGGCTGATCAGGATTTCAGGCAAGCTGACTGAATGGGTGAAAGGATTTAATTTATGAAAAATACCTTTGGTCACAGTATTAAGCTGACTTTGTTTGGGGAGAGTCACGGAACCGCCATCGGAGCAGTTTTGGATGGTCTGGCTCCCGGTCTTGCGGTTGATGAAGAAGTGATAGCCCGGCAATTAGCTCGCCGCCGTCCGGCCTCTAATGTGGATACGCCTCGGCAGGAACCGGATCATTTTCAGCTATTGAGCGGGGTTTTTCAGGGCAAAACCACCGGAACTCCCCTGGCCATCCTGATTCCCAACGAAAATATTCAAAGCTCGGATTACCATTACGGCAAAGCTCGGCCTGCTCATGCTGATTATGCTGCCTTTTGCAAATACCATGGTTATGAGGACTACCGGGGCGGCGGGCATTTTTCCGGTCGGGTGACTGCCGCTTTGGTGGCGGCTGGGGGGATTTTGCTGCCAGCTCTGGAAGGTTTGGGCATTAGCCTGGGTACGCATATTTTGAGCTGCGGCGGAGTGCGGGATCGGGATTTTAACAATTTGCAGGAAGACCTGGCGGTTTTGGCTGAACGGGATTTTCCCGTATTGAATTTGGCCAGCGGAAACCAAATGACCGAGAAAATTTTGCAGGCTCGGCAGGAACAGGACAGTCTGGGCGGTCTGACTCAAACCGCTCTTTGCGGTTTGCCCGCTGGCCTGGGGGAACCCTGGTTTGACAGCCTGGAAGGGCTTTTGGCTCATGCCTTGTTCAGCCTGGGAGGGATTAAAGGCATTGAATTTGGCTTGGGCTTTGCTCTGGCCGCCATTCGGGGCAGTCAAAGCAATGATCCTTTTCGGTTGGAAAAGGGTCGGGTGATTACTCAAACCAATCATAATGGAGGCATTAACGGAGGTTTGAGCAATGGAATGCCCATTATCTTCCAATGTGCGGTAAAACCAACTCCTTCCATTGCTCAGGAGCAAAAAACCATTGACTTTGTAAAGGGTGAAAACACCACGATTGCAATTGAGGGACGGCACGACCCGGCCATTGTGCGGCGGATTTGTCCGGTTATTGACAGCCTGACCGCTCTGGTAATCGCTGATCTGCTGGCTCAACGGTTTGGCACTGATGTTTTGAGGAAAGGAAGGAAAGAATGCAATATGGACTGATTGGTCAGCCCCTGGGACACAGCTATTCTCCGGAGCTGCATAACCAGATTGCTGCTTACAAATATGAATTGCAGGAGCTGAAGCCAGGGGAGCTGAAAGCTTTCCTGCAAAAAAGGCAATTCAGAGGAATTAATGTAACCATTCCCTATAAACAGGCCGTAATTCCCTTTTTGGATGAGCTTTCGCCTATGGCTCAAAAAATTGGGGCGGTGAATACCATTGTTAATCGTCAGGGCAAATTGTGCGGTTATAATACTGACTTGGCAGGGATGGCTGCTTTGGCTCGGCGGATTGGCTTGAACTTTCGGGGCAAAAAGGTTTTGATTTTGGGGAGTGGGGGGACTTCACGGACGGCCTGGGCTTTGGCCGAAGCTGGAGCGGCTCGCCAGCTTTTCCGGGTTTCCCGTACTGGCAGGGAGGGAACGATTAGCTATGCCGAAGCCCGAAGCCAGCATCAAGATACCCAGCTTATTTTGAATACCACTCCGGCGGGTATGGCTCCCGATTGGGAGGGACAGCCTCTGGAATTAACCGGCTTTCCTGCTCTGGAAGGAGTGCTGGAGGTTATCTATCATCCCCTCCGCAGCAATTTGGTTTTGGCAGCCTTGCAGCGGCAGCTTCCGGCGGAAGGCGGCTTATATATGCTGGTGGCTCAGGCAGTTTATGCTTCTGCTTTATTTTTGGGGCAAAAGGCCGAGGAAAGCTTAATTGAGCAGGTTTACCAGCGGCTTTTGACAGAAAAGCAGAATTTGGTTTTGATTGGAATGCCTTCCTCCGGTAAAAGTACAATAGGACAGGCATTAGCTCGGCGGCTGGCTAAACCTTTTGTGGATACGGATCAAAAGCTGGCTGAACGAACTGGCCAATCTCCGGCTGCCTGCTTGCTTGAAAAGGGAGAAGCAGCTTTTCGCAAGCTGGAAAGCCAGGTGATTCAGGAATGGGCTGCTCAAAACGGCCAGGTAATTGCCACTGGAGGCGGATCCATTTTAGATCCGGCCAATGTCCGGCGTTTGCGGCAAAATGGGCGGCTGATTTTTTTGGATCGTTCCCCGGAAAAGCTGTTGGTCACGGCGGATCGCCCGCTTTCTGCCAGCCGGGAAAATCTGCTTCGGCTTTATCAGGAAAGATTTGCTTTATATCAGGCGGCGGCAGATCTCAGAATTGACGGAAACGGCAGCCGGGAAGAGGTGCTTGCTTTAATTGAGGAGGCTTTGGCCAAATGCGGTTTTTAATTTTAAACGGACCCAATCTTAATTTGCTGGGGATTCGGGAACCGGAAATTTATGGTCGGCAAACCTATGCTGAATTGGTGGAGCTGGTGAAAAATCATGCCGCCCAAGTGGGGGTGGAAGTGGAATTTTATCAATCCAACCATGAAGGTGATTTGGTGGATGCCATTCAAAAAGCCTATTTTTCCGGGCTGGATGGGATTGTTTTTAATCCGGCTGCCTACACTCACACCAGTCTGGCTATTGCCGATGCGGTGAAGGGGCTGGGACTGCCAACGGTTGAAGTGCATATTTCCGATCTCAGTCAGCGGGAGGATTTTCGGCAAGTCAGTTTTATTAGGAAGGAAGCAGTGAAAACCATTGCGGGACAAGGTCTGGCAGGTTATAATCAGGCTTTGGACTTTTTGCTGGAATTCATTGAACAGAAAAATGAAGGTTAAAATTAAACCGGGAGTTGCCCGGGGCAGGCTGTCTGCTCCTCCCTCCAAAAGCTATGCCCACCGTCTGCTGTTGGGAGCGGCTTTGGCCAGAGGCAGCAGCGTGATTAGCGGAATTAATTTAAATGAAGATCTTCGAGCCACTTTGGATTGCCTGACTGCATTGGGGGTAAGCTATCAAATCAGCGGAGATCAAATCAGGGTAGCTGGAAATGGGGGACAAACTCAGGCTCAGGCCGTTTATCCCTGCCGGGAAAGCGGCAGTACCCTGCGTTTTTTCCTGCCTTTGGCTTTGAGGCAGGGGCAGGCTGCCTGTTTTACGGGCAGTCAGCGGCTTTTGAGCCGGGGAGTGGGGCTTTATGAACAGCTTTGGCCGGATTTGCTGTGGCAAAAGGAAGCTGATTTTATTAAGGTGCAAGGCCGTTTGCAGGCAGGAGAATATCAGCTTCCGGGAGATGTCAGCAGTCAGTTTGTTTCCGGCCTGCTTTTTGCTCTGCCTCTGCTGGAAGGCGACAGCCAGATTAAGGTTTTGCCGCCGGTAGAAAGTCGGCCTTATATTGATTTAAGCCTGGAGGTTCTAAAGCTGTTTGGTTTGGAGATTCACGAACCGAAAAAAAATACCTTTTATGTGAAGGGCGGACAGGCTTATCACAGCTTAAACCAGCGGGTTGAGGGAGATTGGTCCAATGCTGCCTTTTGGTATGCTTTAAACACTCTGGGCGGAAAAGTACAGATAACTGGCTTAAATCCAGACAGCTTGCAGGGAGATCGAGCTTGTCTTTTGATGCTGCAACAGCTTCAAAAGCCGGGAGCGGTGTTGGATTTGGCCGATTGTCCCGATTTGGGGCCGGTGCTTTTGGCAGTGGCGGCTGCCCAACATGGAGGGAAATTTTTCGGAACCCGCCGTTTGCGGATTAAGGAAAGTGATCGAGCTGCAGCTATGGCTGAAGAATTGGCCAAGTTTGGGGTACAGGTTGAAGTGGAGGGAAATTCGGTGCGGGTTGCTTCCGGTGGAATCCAACCGCCTCGCCAGATTTTATATGGTCATAAGGATCACCGAATTGTAATGGCTTTGGCGATTTTGGCCAGTCTGGTGGGCGGAGAAATTGCCGGAGCCGAAGCTGTCAGCAAAAGCTATCCGGAGTTTTTTGCCATTTTGGGACAGTTGGGAGTGAAAATTGAACATGAACCTGAAGTGTGAACTACTCCGACTTATAGAAGTCGGAGTTTCCTGCTTCAACCACTACTGCCTGGCTGACATAATCGTTAGCTCAAGTCTTACACAATGTCCACAGGCGTATGAGTTTGGGCTATTCCATCCCTACTGTATATTTAGTTTTAGGCTGCTTCAGCAAGTAACCGCAGTCTTTCGTTCAGTATATTGACAGTAGCATTCGTGTCACGGTTTATTGTAAGACCACAATCACATTTACAAAGGCGGGCTTCCCGCATGAAACATTCCAGCCCAGTCCTCATATGGGTAAGCAGTCCAGCCAGAATTTTGTGAATATCCCGTATAGGCAATTAAGAGCCAAACTTCCATACCTTTTCATTTTTGAAGCTGTTTGCTAAGAACGGCAAATTGTTCCAGGCTCAGGGTTTCTCCCCGGCAGCCCGGTTTAATTCCGACCTGCTCGATTTGTTCGGCCAGCCGGGATTTTTCCCAATCAGGAAAAGTCCCGGCCAGAGCGTTGAGCAGGGTTTTTCGCCGCTGACCAAAGGCAGCCCGGACAATTTTAAACAAAAATTCCGGATCTGTTACCTCAACCGCTGGTCGGCTTCGTCGTTCCAAAATCAAAACTGCCGAATCCACTTTAGGCTGGGGGACAAAAACCGTTCGAGGTACTTTAAACAAAAACCTGCTTTGAGCGTAATAATTAACCAATACCGACAGAGAACCATATTCTTTGCTGCCGGGAGCCGCTGTCAGGCGTTCAGCCACTTCTCTCTGCACCATAATTACCATGGACTGCCAATTAAGCTGGCTGGTTAAAACTCGAATCACCAAAGGGCTGGTTACATAATAAGGCAGATTGCTGATAATTTTTACTTGTTTTTCCGATCCCAGCAATGCAGCCAAATCCACTTCCAAAGCGTCTGCCCAGATCAGCTTAACTTCCGGGGACAGGGTTTGAGCCAGAATTGGTTTCAGGCGTTGATCTTTTTCAATGGCCCAAATGGGGTTTTCCTGCCCCAGTGCGTTGGTCAAAACTCCCAGACCGGGGCCGATTTCCAAAACGGTTTCTCCTGGCTGGAGCTGGGCAGCCTGAATAATTTTGTCCACAATGTTGCGATCCGCCAAAAAATTTTGACCCAAACCTTTGCGGCAGCTAAAGGCAAACTTTTGCATAATTTGCCGGATAACTGCCGGCGAGGTTAGATCCTGCATTAAAAAATTCCTCCTGATTAAAACCAGACTTCCCTGCCGTTTTCCAGCTTAAATTCATGGGAATTGGTTGCTTCCATAATTTCATAATAAGCCCAATAACCAGGCTGACAGTCCGTAAAGCTGTTGGCCAGCTGATTTTGGGTAATATAATCCACATCTGCTTCTCGATTTAAAACATTATTCATAATGGTTACGGCTTCGGCTCGAGTGATATTGGCATTGGGTAAAAAGGAACCATCGGTATAGCCGGAAACAAAGCCTTGTTGGGCGGCTGAATTAATGGCTTTAGCGGCCCAGTGTTCATTCGGGACATCCGTAAAAATATTGCTTTCTGCAACTGCCGAATCAGTAAATTCGCTGATCAGACTGATAAATTCAGCTCTGGTCATGGCTGCATTGGGGCGGAAAGAGCCGTCGGCATAGCCTTTGATAAGTTCCCATTGCTCCAGATAGCCAATGGCCTGAGAATACCAGTAGCCTTCGGCAACATCGGTAAAGCTGCTGGTATATACCTGGCTGCTGTCCAGGGGTTTATCCAAAAGCTGGACAAACATAACCGCTACTTCGGCTCGGGTGATATTCCGGCTGCAGCCAAAGCTGCCATCGGTATAACCGCTCAAATAGGCCATATGTTGATCAGTAATAAGACTAATTTGCTTATCGGTAAGTCTCTGTCTGTTTTTGATCAGGCTTTCCGGAGTGGTAGGGGAAATTGAGGAAGCTTTTAAGGAGTTGATAAAGGTAACTGCCTTATAATCTTCGCCGCTGTCAGTAAAAAACAGACCTTCCTCCGTTACGGTAATGTTATAGGTATCGGAAATCGGATCAAAGAATTCTGTGCCGCCGGTTTGCTTTAATACATATTTACCTGCTGGAACCTTGAATTCGGCCATGCCTTGCTTGTTGGTAAATTTGCTGTAAGTGTTTTCGGTGGAAGTCAGGGTTAAAGTGGCTCCTTCCAAAAACTTGCCGTCTATGCTTTTAACATAAGCCGATACTGAATACAAAACTTCTGTATTAAGTTCGTCTGTTAAAACCGGGCTGACAAAGGTTACCGGATTGTAAGCTTTCAGGCTGTTTTCTTCATCCAAAAAGACACCTTCGTTGTTTAGAACTACGGTATAGGTGGTTTTGCTTGCTTTATAGCCGGTGGGAACTTCCGTTTCAGACAGGGTATATCTGCCATTGATGGCTAAAAAAGTGGCCAAACCATCTTCATCAGTAGTTGTGACATAGGTTTTGCTTTTACTTTGCAGGGTCAATTTAGCGGAAGCCAAAGGATTATCGGCATCGTCAGCTGCATAAACCATAAAAGATCGCTGCGGTTCTTTGAGGCTTTCTGCTTCATTGACAAAAGTAATGGTTTCATAGTCATAGGTACGGCTAAAGGAATCATTGCTCAAATAAGGAGTGCCGGCTTTAACTAAAACCTGATATTTTTCCTGAGCGGCTCTATAGCCGTCAGGGGCAGTATTTACAGTCAGGCTATAATGGCCGTTTTCCATTTCAAAATAAGCTTTGCCGTCATTATTGGTGGTTTCCTGCTGCCAGGTACCATTATTTTCCCGCAAAGCTTCCACCACTACTCCGCTGATCGGCTGGTGATTGTCATCAACGCATAAAACATCCACGATGCAGCTTTGTTCAGCCACGGCCCAGGGCATGACAGACATCAGCAGCAAGAAACTCAAAACTGCAATTCCCAGTTTTTTTGCCATTTAAACTTCATCCTTTCTATAAGATAGTGTTTATGGTGGGTATACTTTTTAGAGGCCGAATTTTTCTTTTCGGTTCCCGTTTTTTCGATCAAGCCGCCTGGTTATAATTTGCGGCGTAAAACCCACATACTTGCACATGGGATATAAGCCGCTTTAATTTTTAACCCCAGCTTGTTGACAATTACATAGATTTAATATACCCTGAATATCAGGGAGCTTGACTTTACTTCCCTGCTGTATGGCAGAAATTAGATGCCAATGTAATCAACGGATTGCTTGTCTATAAAGTTTCTTTGCTCTAAGCATAAACTTGTATTCCAAAGT
>JAZRVI010000007.1:0-19087 GCA_045599035.1 Desulfocucumaceae bacterium
GCGTTCATAAACATTGCAGAAAATGTTCCAAACAGATTATTTCCAAGCCAGGCAGCTACTGCACCTGGAAAAACATATTTCAGAATCAGACCCGCCGCAATACCCAGCAGCAAACCTGCCATTATATTGATTAACTGCTGGTAACGGGATTTGTGGACACCAATTTCACAGATATTGATACCCCGGCTGTTTTTTAGCCGAACATTATAGTACAGCACCTGATTCATAAGACCCCGGATAATGCTTTCAGTTTCCGGATCTGTTTCCTCTTCGCTCCGGAAATTATTTTCCAGATCTTCAAGCTTAAACTCCTGGCCGGGACAGCGAATACGCAGACTGATTTTGCCCGGAAAGCTTCTGATGCCAATGCTGATTTTTGCTTTCGGATCTTTTGCGTGCTGTACCATACCCACAAGAATTTCTTCTGTACTCAGCAATACCTGAGCAATTTCCTTACGATTCACCTTATAGCTGGCAAGGTTTTCCCGAATAAAGTCAATCCCTTCCGCTATATTTTCCGAGCTTGCTTTTAAAACAGTTTTATTCATATAATTAATTTTACTTTTTCTCCTTATAAAATATATACTGATTTGATCTTATAATCAGCAGATATATTTCTATGCTGTTTCAGCTTGATATAACCTGTTTTGGAAAGCTTGATACAGTTATTTATAATAACAATATAACCATTTACATAATTAACAGTATAGTGTTCTTTAGTTCGATGTTTGACCTTGAATTTGGGAAAACCAGTCCTGGGATAAAGTTTTTGGCAGTCCGCAGATTTGGTTGAGTATTGGCTAAAGCTAAATGGTGGGATAAATGCGGAACTTACACAAGCCGCAAATAAAACCCCAGAACCGACAAATAACTGACATAGTCTGGGGCAAATTTTGCAGTTTTATCAAATTTTCTAATTATCATCAAATAATTTGCTGACACTGAGATTGCCGTTGATTCGGAAAATGGCTTCGCCCAGCAGGGGAGCCACTGACAGCACCCGCATTTTGGGAATCATTTTGGTGGCGGGCAGGGCAATGGTATTGGTTACGACCACTTCTTTAATGGGGCTGTCCTGCAAACGGGCAATGGCCGGACCACTTAAAACCGGATGGGTACAGCCGATATAAACATCTCTGGCTCCCAGCTCAATTAAAGCTTCCGCCCCTTTGGTAATGGTTCCGGCAGTATCAATCATATCATCAATCATAATTACATTTTTATCTTTAATCTTGCCGATAACGCTCATAATTTCCGCAACATTAGGTTCTGGTCGTCTTTTGTCAATAATGGCCATCGAAAGACCCAATCTTTCCGCCAAAGCCCGGGTGCGGGTGACTCCGCCCAAATCCGGCGAAACCACAACGCAGTTTTCCGGCATATGCTGCCGAAAATATTCGGCCAAAATCGGCACTCCCAGCAGATGATCTACTGGAATATCAAAGAAGCCCTGAATTTGGTTGGCGTGCAAATCAACTGTAACCAAACGATCAATGCCGCTGGCAGTCAGCAGATTGGCTACCAATTTGGCGGTGATGGGATCTCTGGCTCTGGCCTTGCGATCCTGGCGGGCATAGCCGTAATAGGGGATTACCGCTGTAATTCTTTGAGCGGAAGCTCTTTTGATGGCATCGGCCATAATTAATAATTCCATTAGATGCTCATTGGCTGGCTGGCTGGTTGGCTGAATAATAAAAACATCAGCTCCCCGAACGCTTTCGTCTATTTTAAGCTGAATTTCTCCATCTGAAAAGCGGGTTATGTTGGAATGCCCCACCGGCACTCCCAAATAATCAGCAATTTCTTTGGCTAATTGGGGATTAGCATTACAAGTAAAAATTTTAAGATTTTTTTTTGCTGGCATTAGTTAGACCTCCAAAACCGTATATGCTCTCTTGTTTCGACATTTTTTCCAGTGAACCCTGCTTCCACCCAAATAATTCTGTTTATTTTTTGTGAGAGCTGGGCCAGCCTTCCAGGATCTTTTGCTGTTCCCGGGTCAAAGCCAAAGCATCAGAGGGGACATCCCTGGTAATGGTCGAACCAGCTCCAGTAACAGCTCCAGCTCCGATTCTGACTGGAGCCACCAGGTTGCTGTTGCTGCCAATAAAGGCTCCGTCTTCAATTATGGTAGGCCATTTATTTTTGCCGTCATAATTGCAGGTAATGGTTCCGGCTCCAATATTAACATTGCGGCCAATTTCCGTATCCCCCACATAGCTTAAGTGGGGAACCTTGCTGCCCTGAGCAACGGAGGTCTTTTTCAATTCCACAAAATCTCCAATTTTAACTCCTTCGGCCAAAACGCAGCCGGGACGAATGTAGCTGAAAGGCCCCACTGTGCAGCGATCCCCAATTACGCTGTCTTCAACCAAAGCATTCCGGATTTTTACTCCCTGACCCAATTTGGCTCCAAAAAGCTGAACATTGGGTCCAACAATGCAGTTTTCCCCAATCATGGAACCATCATAAACAAAGGTGTTGGGATAGATAATGGTATCCCGGCCAATAATTACATTTTTATTAATATAGGTGCTGTTGGGATCTAAAATGGTCACCCCATTCAGCATAAAGCCTTCAATCAGGCGGTGCCGCATTAAAACTTCAGCCTTGGCCAACTGGATTCGATCATTGACTCCCAGAATTTCTTCCCTGGAGGCCGCCGGCAAAGCCTGAATTTTTTGTCCGGCTTTGCGGTAAAGCTCCATAATATCGGTTAAATAATATTCGCCCTGGGCATTGTCGGCCTGCAATTGTCCCAATTTGTCAAATAAATTTTCGGCGGCAAAGCAGTACATTCCGGTGTTAATTTCATTAATAGAAGCTTCTTCTTCCGTAGCATCCTTTTGTTCAACAATGCGAATAAAGTTATTAAAGCCATCCCGGATAATTCGTCCATAGCCAAAGGGAATTTCCAAATGAGCCGTTAAAACGGTGGCTTCGGTCTGGTATTTTTGATGAGCAGCCACCAACTGCTTTAAAGTAGCGGCCTGAATCAGGGGCGTATCCCCGCATAAAACCAGAATATCTCCAGAGAAATCCTGTAAAATCGGTTTGGCTTGCAGCAAAGCATGAGCGGTTCCCAACTGTTCTGCCTGCAAAACCACTTCGGCTCTCTTTCCGGCCTGCTCCAGAACCTGTTCATAACCAAAACCGGCTACTACTACCACTTTATCCGCTCCGGCAGCATAGGCGGCATCTAAAACATAATCCACCATAGCCACTCCGCAAATTTCATGCAAAACTTTGGGTTTGCTGCTTTTCATGCGGGTTCCTTTACCCGCAGCCAAAATTACGGCTGCTAAAGACATTGTATTATCACTCCTTTAAAACTTTATCCGGTTAAGCTAAAAATTGTTCTACCATCTGGAGATCTTCCGGCTTATCCACATCTATTCCGATTTCTGGAAAAGAACTGATAATAACAGTTCCTTTAACCTGCAAAACTTCACTGACCCTTTTTTCGGCTTCAGCCAGGCTTAATCGTCCCAGCATCAGCTTAATTAAAAAGCTCTTGCCAATTATTCCCCCCAAAGCCAAAGGGTTTTTGCGGGCATCAATTAATTTGCTGCCCACCGACCAGCATTGCTCCAGACCGGCTGGCCGCAGCAAAATTAAATTGCCTCCGGTGAATACTCCATCCTTCAGCTTGACAAAGGTGCGTTTGCTTTCAGGATATTTGGCCAAAACACTTTCCTGACTGACGGCTGAATAATATAAATCAGCTTCCTTGGCCTGGCAAAGCTGCAAAAAATCCTGAATGGCTGCCGGGGTAATCAGGGGAATATCGCAGGTAATTACCAAAACCTCCTGAGCTTCAGGAATCTGAGCCAGACCATGTTGAGCACTTTGCAAAGGATCAGCTCCGCTTTCCACCAAAATAGTGCCTTCCGGCAAAAAGGGTCTCAGCTCCTCCGAGCCGATGACCACTATTTGTCCCAATTCCGGAACTGCCGCCAAAGCTTGCAGGACATAGCTTAACATAACCTGACCATTCAGCTCAATTAAAGCCTCCTGGGAAGCTGGAGAACAAGTCTGGAGTCGGCCGTCATTGGGACTGCCGGCCAAAAGCAAAACATCCACCATTTTATAATTCCGTTGCCAAAACCTTATAAAAATCTATAAAGCATGGTATATATTAACACAATCCTATTGGTGATTTATGCTAATTTATTTGCCTTTCGATCTTTATAGTTTTGACATACTCCTTTCCCTGTTTATTTATTTCACATTTTCGAGATACTTTGCACTGCAATCCATGCAATCTTTTTATAGCTTTTTATGCATATTTACATATGTTTCTTGACTGTTCACCGACTCCTGCAAAGAATTAAGCAAAATTTGTTCTGCTGCTTCAATATGTTCCCTAGCCATGGCCATGGCCAATTCTGAATTGCGATCTCCAATGGCTTCCACAATTCTGCGGTGTTCTTCCACCGCATCCTTGGAACGCCCCGGCTGGGACAGGGAGGTTTTGCGAAAACGCTGAATCTGTTCCTTGAGATGGACGATAATCTGGAATAGTCTTTCATTGCGGGAAGCCTGATAAATTAATTCGTGAAAATGGGTGTCGCTGGAAACAATGCCGTCCAAATCAGTTTTGGCACATTCCTCTGCATAAACGGCCAGCGAGCGTTCCAATTCGTCCATTTCGTCGTCTGTAATCCGGTCGGCGGCCAGTGAAGCAGCCAGTCCCTCCAGGGCCGTCCGTACTTCAAAAACTTCAATAATATCTTTCATGGAAATTCCAGCCACAAAAGCTCCTTTGCGGGGTACCATAACGACAAATCCGTCCAGCTCCAATTTGCGAATGGCTTCTCGAATGGGAGTTCGGCTGACTCCGATTTCTTCTGCCAGTTGAATCTCCATCAGGCGTTCTCCCGGCTTTAAAACTCCCTGAATAATTGCTTCCCGCAAGGACTCAAAAACCAGTTCCCGCAAGGGCTTGTAATTATCCAATTGAATAGGAATTAATCTCGACATAAAATCCCACCTTCTTGACTTATGCCCTGAGCGGCAAAGGAAGTAAAATATATTTGCATTTGAGGCCATTTGGCTTCAATTTTTTTAGCTGCCGCCTGAGCTTTATTTATTTCTGAATATAAGCCATATAAACAACTGCCGCTGCCTGTCATTAAAACTCCTTGAGCCTGGGTTTTTTGCAGAGCTTTTTTAATTGGTCTTAGTTCTGGATAAAGCCGAAAGGCGGGTTCCTCCAGGACATTAATCAGCTTGACTCCCGACCAGCTTCCAATGGCCAGAGCTTTGGCCAGCTTTCGATTATCCGGCTGCCGTGGGGCAGGATGACAGTCATATTCCTGATAAGCTTTGGCGGTAGAAATCCCCCAGGGGGGCTGAACCAGCAAAACCTGAGGCTTGACCCTACAGGTCAAAGGCTGAAGCTTTTCACCCTGACCAGAAGCCAGGGCACAGCCTCCGCTTAAACAAAAAGGTACATCCGAACCCAGCTCCAAAGCCAGCACCTGCAACTGCTCCAACGAAAGGCCGAGCTGCCACAGCTCATTCAGACCCGCCAAAACTGCCGCCGCATCAGCCGAGCCGCCTCCCAAACCGGCTTGCGTGGGGATCCTTTTTTGAATGAAAATATTTACACCCTGAGGACAGTCACAGGCTTTTTGCAGCAGTTGAGCCGCTTTATAAGCCAGGTTTCTTTGATCCCAGGGGATATAGGGTTGATCTCCGCTTAACTCAATTTGGGATTTAGTTAAACGCAAATCAATCACATCGGCCAACTCCAGGCTTTGCACAATCATTTCCAGATTGTGATAGCCATTGGGCAAAAAGCCGGTAATGCCCAAAGACAAATTAATTTTAGCATGAGCCAATAAACGCATTTTCCCCTTAACCTTTCGGCTGAAATTACATACACTATTATTATACCTTGTTTCACTCTGGTAAAACAGCCAGTTTACCAAATTTTTTTACAAGGAGCGTGATTTAGTGTGGATTATAGACCTGGTATTCACATTTGCACCCGGCAAAGACAGCTTTGCTTTGTTGACGGCCGGCAGCCGCCCTTGATTTTTCCGGTGGGGCTGGGTCGGCCGCATACCCCGACTCCGCATGGCCGTTATCGGATTCAGGTCAAGCTGATTAATCCGGGCGGCAATTTGGGCAGCCGCTGGTTGGGATTGAATATTGCTCCCGGAAATTATGGCATTCATGGCACCAATTTGCCATCTTCCATTGGAGGCTATGTTTCCAATGGCTGCATTAGGATGCACAATCGGGACATTGAAAGAATTTTTCCTCATATTTCTGTGGGTACTCCGGTACATATTGGAATTTATGAGCCTTTTAATCGGAAGCCGCCGGTTCCTCAATCCCCCAAACCGCCTCTTAACCAGCCGCCGCCAGCTCCTCAACCGCCCAAGCCGCCTCTTAATCAGCAGCCGCCAGCCCCTCAACCGCCCAAACCGCCTCAGCCCGGATTGCCGCCCGGTTCTCCGCCGTCCCCGCCGTCTGTCCAGCCTCCGTCTTCCCAACCAATGACTGGTTATAAGGTCAAGGAAGGGGATACTTTGTTTGAAATCGCCAATTCCCTGGGGCTTTCGCTGGACACCCTCCTGAAAGCTAATCCGGATTTAGATCCCTATAATTTGCGTCCAGGGCAAATTATCAAGCTGCCTTAATAAAGGTTTAGCAAAAGCAGACTGAAATTCCAAAAGACCCTCTAAGACAAGAGTCTTGTTCTTGTCTTAGAGGGTCGGTAAAGTTCAAAAAATTTGAAAGCTTTTCGGGGTTGTTTAGACGGTAGCTGTTCCACATTCGGAACAAAACTTACCGCTGACCATTTTGCGGCAGTTGGGGCAAAAACGATCTCCGCCGACTGTTCCGGTGGCCTGCTGCACCTCTTTACCACATTCTGGACAGAATTTGACGGCTTGAGCAAAGCTTTGGCCGCAGCCGGTGCATTGCCAGGAGCCGCCGCCCTTGCCGGGAGCCGCCGTTTGTGAGAATGACTGCTGGTTTTGCTGGGTCATCTGTTGAGCCATTTGCATTCCCATGGCCATTTGAGCGGCAAAGGCAGCCGGATTGTTTCCGTTTCCCGGCTGGTTGAAGCTTTCGGCCAAATTAACCGCGGCGAATTTGCCGGTATCGGTTACAAAGGACTGAGAAGCCACTTTTTCTGCCATTTTCTGCACTTCCGGCGGATAGTTGAAGGAATTAATATTAACATCCTTGACACTCAAACCAAAGTCAAATAATTCCTTATCCAATTCAGCCGCAATAATTTTGCCCAAAGACCGGCTGTTCCGCTGCAATTCAAACAAAACATTCAGGCCAACCTGAGTTTGACCATTTAAAATAGCTTCGGCCAAAACTGCGTTCATTTCTCCCAGGATTCTTTCGGAAATATCCTGCAAAGTATAGGTGGATTTAACCCCGGCCACATTGGTAATAAATTTAAGATAATCACTGAAGCCAATAATCATATTCCCATTGCAGCCTACTGGAACTCCGGAAGCTACTTCCGGGGTGGGAATCATAATCCGCTGTTTGGTTCCCCACCGCAACAGCAATTCCTTGGAATTAATAAAATAAATTTCGGCTCGAATGCCGGAGTCACCCCGCAATTTAACAATACCCTGCAAGGTGCTTAAAAAGGGAACGATTTCGCTTTGAATATCAAAGGATCCTTCATCCTCAAAGATTCCATTAATGCAGCCGCCGGAATAAAAAATTGCTTTTTGACCGGGGCGAATAATTAATTTGGAACCTTTTTTTATTTCATTGTTGGGCCATTTATAAAACAAAACATCTGGTCTGAATTCATTCCATTCAATGGTATCCTTACCCTGTCCAAACCATGCCATACTGTATCCTCCTTGCTTGATTCGATTCAATTAATAAGTAAAAGCTCTGGTTTTGCAGGAAGCACCCGCTAATCAGAGCGTTTTTTCTTTAACTAAACAATAAAATTACACTGCCCTAACTGTTAAAGTAATATAATAAAGCAATGACTGCTATAGCTGCCAGAATTGCCGCCCCGATTTTCCAGGGACTGTAGGGACGATCCCCGCTGACAACGCCGGTTTCTCCATTAATGATATATTCATAGTGCTTGTTGTTAAACATAAAAACGGCTTTCCAAATGGGGAGCAGCAGGTGCTTGTACATAACATCATAATATTGGGTCTGCATGGAATTGATTTCCGCTTCATCATAAGTCCGCAAAATTTCCTGTCTGGCCATGTCTTTCAGATTCGATTCCATAGCCTCTTTAGCTTTTTCAAAGCCGGCATCGGCTTTAATAGAATAATGCTCTGCTGAAAAGCCGGACAAATAGGACGGATCGTAAGGCAGGGTTTTATTGGTTGTGCTAAAAGGCAGAATGTTTCTGATATGAGCATTGTGTTCGTGCTGCTTGGAAGCACAAATGGTCACATCATCAAAGAAATTATGCACCGTACCGCTGACTGAATACCATTTAGTTTTGGTTTCAGTGTTGCCTTCACTATCTTCAACTGTATAATTATTTCCGCCTCGTCCCCAATAATAAGCTGTAGCTTGAGCATCATAAGTCCAGAAGGGCATATACATTCCTTTCAGGCAGCCCTCCTGATAAGATCTTTTCAGGCTGGAGGGAGCAAACCAGCGGCTCTTAATCCACAGCCGGAATTTTTCCTGAGCATCATATTGATCGATTTTAAAGGGAATAACCCCTTCCGGCGGAATCCCGGCAGTTTGTTTGGAAGATACCACTTGGGAGGAACCGCACATTGGACAAACAGTGGCGGTGGTATAAGTATCCAGAATAACTTCCCCGCCGCAGCCCTGACAGGTAAAGCTGCTGCTGCCCTCAAAAGAGGTGGAGCGGCTTTCCCGCTGGTGATATTCCCTGAAATCATATTCCTTAATTTCGCGGTTGGCATTGGCGATTTTTTCTTCTCCGCCACAGGAGGAGCATTTAAACTGCTGAGAATTAATGTCAAAGGACATAGTACCGCCGCAGTTGGGGCAAATAAAACTTTGGATTTCCGGGGCTTCCCGGTTTGGGGATTTCTGATTTCCTTCTGATTCTGGCTCGTTTGGCATATTTCTTTCTTCTGCTTCAGAAGGAATATCAATTCTGACTTTGCTCAAAATTAACTTCGTTTAATTGTCCAGCTCATTTTTCAATTGAGCCAAACGACTTTCAACTGAATTGTTTTCGGAGCTGGTCGGATTTTGTTGAGCCTTTAATTGAGCCAGACGATCCTCAACACTGGAGCTGGCAGCACTTTGATTGGCATATTTAGCTTCCAGATCCCTTATATCGCTGTTGGAAGCCAGGTCATCATTGAGTTGAGCCGCAGCATTGGCCGCATCAATTCTTTTTTGAACGGCATCCATCAAATTATCCGCATTGCCAAAGCTTACATTGCCGACTTTTTCGTTAATTTTATTGATTTTTTCCTGTTGTTTGGCTACATTAAGCTGGCGTTTCAGCTCAGATAATTTAGCTTCGGATTTGCTGATATCATCCATCAGGCGTTTGGTCATCTGCCGCATTTTTTCGGAATTTTCCTGAGCGGCGGCATAAGCCTGTTCCAGACTGGCCAATTTGGGACTCAGATTGTCCACTTGAACCAGGAATTTGCGGGCATCGTCATCATTACCGGCCTTTACCGCAGCAACGGCATAGCCTTCATATTTGCTGATTTCGGCTTTGCATTCATCCAGTTTCCGCTTGGCTCCGGTTTCTTCGGCCATAATTCCGGCGGTTTCTGCCTTAACCTGACTCAGGCTTTCCTTGGCATCCCGCAAGTATTTTTCCAAAAGCTTGTCAGCATTTTTGCCTTCTGCTTTGCTTAAAACCGATTCCACGGAAGCTCCCATAATATCTGCAAATCTGCTGAGTATACCCATATAAATTCCTCCTTTATATTGATCTGTTGAATTTATATATTCGCCAAATTTGGGATATTATCCTGCTTTTAATCACAAAAGCTCCAATTCCTACTGGATAAAATTTAGCTTGGCTTTTGGGGAAAGCATCAACTATAATTAATTTGCGGGCTGTAAGTCTGGAACGGGAAAGGAGCGGAATTAATGTCTAAAATTAATATTGTAACCGGTAAGGAAATGAAGGAATTAGATCGAACCGCCATGCAGGATTATAATATTCCCGGAATTGTTTTAATGGAAAATGCCGGAATTGCGGTAGTTCGGGAAGTTGAAAAAACACTTACTCCTCTGGTCGGTAAAAAAATTGTGCTGCTGGTGGGCAAGGGCAATAACGGCGGAGATGGTTGGGTCATTGCCCGCCATCTAAAAAATAAAGGAGCCGAAGTTCAGGTTTTTTTGCTGGCCGATCCGGACAGCATTAAAGGAGACGCACGGATTAATTTTACCATTTGGCAAAAGCTCCAGGGCGAAATTTTCAGTCTGAAACAGGAAGGAGATTTGAGCTTGTGGCAGCAAAGCTGTGAACAGGCTGATTTATTGATAGATGCTTTGTATGGAACTGGCTTTACAGGAGAAGTGCGGCCTTTTCCCCGTCAGATTTTGGAGATCATGAATCAGGTCAAAGCCAAGGTTCTGGCCGTGGATATTCCTTCCGGAGTTCATGCAGCTACCGGTCAGGTGGGCGGAATAGCGGTCAAGGCGGATCTGACGGTAACCTTTGCTCTGCCCAAGGTGGGGCTGCTGCTTTATCCGGGAGCGGACTATACCGGTAAAATTGTAATAGCAGACATTTCCATTCCGCCTGAATTGCTGCAATCTCCAGGCTATTGGGTGCAGGAAGACTTAATCCGCCAGTTTTGGCCGGTACGAGCCAGAAACACCCACAAGGGCAGCTTTGGCAAGGTGCTGGTTTTGGCCGGTTCTCAAGGTATGCTGGGGGCGGCTTGCCTCAGCTCTTTGGCCTGTGCCAGAACTGGAGCCGGGCTGGTAACTTTGGCGGTTCCTCAATGGGTGCAAATGGCCGCTTCGGTTAAGCTTACGGAAATTATGACCAGAGCCTTGCCCCAAACCGAAACCGGCTCAGTAGCTTTATCTGCCTGGCCGCTGCTGCAAAAGCTCCTGGAAAAAGCTCAAGTGATAATTTTGGGGCCGGGACTTTCTACTCATCCCCAAACCGCTGAATTAATCCGCAAGCTTATTCAGGAAATCAAGATTCCGGCGGTTATTGATGCGGATGGTTTGAATGCTTTGGCCGGACATTTGGAAATTTTGGAGGGAGAACACGCTCCTTTAATTTTAACCCCGCATCAGGGCGAAATGGCTCGGTTGATAGGGCAGCCCCTGGGAGATAATCTTTTGGAAATTGCCTGTCACTATGCTGCCCGCTGGCAGGTGACCCTGGTTTTGAAAGGAGCTTCCACTATTATAGCCACTCCGGAGCATTTTTATATTAATTCCACCGGCAATCCAGGCATGGCTACTGGCGGCAGCGGTGATGTTTTAAGCGGTATTATCGGAAGCTTGCTGGCTCAGGGGTTAAGCCCGGAGGCGGCAGCAGCCAGCGGGGTCTGGCTGCATGGCCGAGCCGGAGACTGGGCAGCCCGGAGCAAAGGTCAAATGGGTCTGTTGGCCGGAGATTTAATTGATACCTTGCCGCAGGTTCTCAAATCTTTGGAAAATTTAAGTTTAATTTAAGCTTGGCCTGGTAAACTGAAAAAGTACCCGGTAGAAAAGCCGTTAACTTGTATCAGGAAGAATGGGGGGAATTCTTTCTGAACCTGAAGTTAGTTAAGCTTTTGAATGTGTTGAAAGCAAAAACCGCCTTTAGTCAAAAGTGGCGGTTTTTGCTTTTTGGGGTTGGGTGAATTGCTAAAATTTGCGGCGTAATTCAATCACCTTACCCAAAATTTGTATCGGCAGACTTTGAATTTCCTGATTACTATAAAAAATAAGGGGACAGGTCGGATTGCTGGGGATCAAAATAATTCCTTCCGCTGTTTTTTGAATTCGCCGGATACTTACTTGGCTGTTGCTAACTAAAACTACTGCTATATCGCCATTGTCGCAATCTTCCTGGGTGCTGACAATCAGCAAATCCTGATCGAAAAGCTGAGGTTCCATTTCCTGTCCTTGAATTTGCAGGACAAAATAATTGCCCAAACGAGCAGTTTGAGGCGATATTTCTTCGTAAGATAGAACTTTTTCGGCAATTCGAGCCGGAATGCCCAGAGGAGGCCGAGAGTTAACTGGCAGCCATTGGCCGCCTGCCAAAGAAGGCGAGGGGGAGGTTTTGGAGCCTAACAAAAAGTCCAAATCGGTTTGCAAAGCCTCGGCCAAACGATGCAGCACAGGCAGTTTGGGGGTGCGAAGACTTTTTTCATAACGGTTGATGGTTGCTGAAGTAGTTCCAATCAGCCGTCCCAATTCTTGTTGACTTAAATTTTGGCTTTTTCTCAACTGGCGAATTCTTTCTCCAAGAGTCAAGAATTTACCTCCTCCAGGTTATATTACCAAATTGGTAAGCAAATTCAAATGGATTTATCACCGATTTATTGGAAATTATACTTGACATTACCAAAAAAGTAATATATTATAAGTTTAGCCGTTACCTATTTGGTAATATAAATCATTATCCCTTATTATTTCTCAGGAGGTCGATTCAGGCATGAACTTAGTCAAAAGTTGTCCGGTGGCCAAGGAATTTTTCCGGGAAACGGAACAGCGGCTATATGCTTTTCCCATTTTAGTGGAAAAATTAGACGACGACCGGGAAAGATTGACCGAACTTATGCAGGAAGGCTTAAGCGAACACAGCAAATGCCTGGTTCGTTTAAGACGAAACGGAACCCGTCTTAGTTCGGAAGAAATTATCGAAGCATTGACGCAGGATCTGCAATCCAATATTGCCCGGGATGAATATGAAGTGGGCATTATGGAAAGAGCCTTGCAATTAATTCAAAGTGATCCCTATTATTATGTGGTTCCGGGCAAATATTTTGAACGCCTGAACGATGAAGATGTAGCAGACAAAATTGGTTGTGATGCTTCCACCGTTTGGCGGCACCGCAAAAGATTAATTGGTTGCCTGGCCGTTCGTTTATACGGCACTATTGCCATTCACTAAAAAAGAAAACCATAAAAGAAAAAATCAAAAAAATTTTTCAGTTCTTTTTTTGATTAACTAAATTGTATTATAACATAATTTGGCTTTTGAGAAAGTAAGTTTTTCTGAAAGGTTGTGGGGTAATTTGTAAAAATCAGAGGGAATATTCAGGCTATTCTTGATACAGACTGAGTCCAATATTGGTTTAATGATTATTGCAGACAGAGGAGGTTCAGACTGACCTCCTCTCAAATCAAATTTATTTGCCCGCTCTTACCTTTGACGATCCCCCGCTGCTAAAGCAGCAAGGGATCGGTGAAATACTCCGACTTATAGAAGTCGGAGTATTTCACGGAGTGTCCCCCTGACTTTCCGGATTTTTGGATCCAATGCTTTCCCAGGAATTTTCCAGACCGGAAGCCCAATGCACATAGCGGGCATAAGCATAAATGGCCAGATTAACCAAAGCAAAGGTTCCATAAGCATATTTTAAGTAGGACGGCAGAGGAAACCAAAGCATCAGAAGCATAACCCCGGCTGCCCACAAATATTCCCGACGGGGCAGGGGTCGAAAACGAGGAACCTTGACTTTGTTTTCCGGGCTGGGCAGTTCCAGGCCGGTTTGCACCACCAGCTCAGCCAGATAGTCCAAATCCCAAAACCGCAGCAAATAACGGCGGTCAAAATACATAGCTTTTTGCAGGGCGGCTGGGCTGAATTGCCCAGCCGCCAGCAGCACTCCACCTTTTAGTTCGGAAGACTGCACCAAATTCAAAAAGCTGGCGGCTGTTTCTTCTCGAACCGGGTTTTCCCGGCTGGCCGCCAATAACAGCTTAACCCCGTTAATCTCTCCCTGCCAAAGCTTCAGACCTGAATTGCCCTCTTGCTCCGGGGAAGTCTGCAAAGCCTGACAACCCAGCTTAGTCCACAAATTTTCCCAAAAATCAGCCCATTCTGCTTCTGAGTTTAAAGCCTGAATTTGTTCCCTGGCCAGCTTGATTAATTGCCGCTGCCTGCTTTGTCTGCCCTGCCAACGCCCCCAATGCCGACGAAGATACCCAAGCAAAAGGGCTTCCAGTCCGGAGATCGTCAGCAGCCACAACCAATGGATTGGATAAAGCCAAAGCCAGGTCAAAATCCAAACCAGCATTAAAATTCCGCCAAAATCAAGATGCCGGGCAGCCTTTTGGCGTTGATCCGCTCCGGTCAAAGCATATTTTTTCCAATTAACTTTAAAAGCCATTCCTTTCACTCTCCTTCTTAATCCAATTATTTCCTGAATAAAGCGGCTTTATACCTCCAGTCTTCAGGCATAAAAAAGAGTTTTTTGGCCAAAGCTAAAGCTAAAAGCCGGGAAAGCAGGGGTAGAATGGAATCTCAATTAAAGCAGATTTTAATTAAATATAATTATAATCCAGAACAATTATTGGCCATTTTGCGGGAAGCCCAGCAGCTTGAAGGATGGCTGAGTCCGGAAACTCAGCACTATTTGTCCAGAGAGCTAAAGCTGCCGGAAGCCGAAGTTAATGGAGTGGTTACCTTTTATCACCTTTTTAAAACCAAGCCCCAGGGACAAAAGCAAATTCGGGTTTGTCTGGGTACAGCCTGTTATGTCCGAGGCGGCAAGGAGCTTTGGCAGGGCTGGCAGAAAGCCTTGAACCTAAAAGAAGGGGAAATCAGTCCGGATGGTTTGTTTTCTTTGCATACGGTTCGCTGTATGGGAGCCTGTGGTCTGGCTCCGGTTGTAGCCGTAGATGATGAATTGAAAGGCAACTTTCCCCTGTCAGATATACCTAAATTAATCCGGCAGCTTCGCAAAGAAGAATCACCTCTTTATTCGGAAGGAGGAAAATCAGATGTTTACCCAGATTCGCCGTCAGTATCAGCCCATCCTTAAAACCCGCCGGGGAGAAAAGGTGGCAGGGGTTCCTCAGCAGGTTCTGGTTTGCACCGGTACCGGCTGTTCTTCCTCTGGAAGCTGGAACCTGTTGGAGGAGCTGCAAAAGGAATTAGTTTCCGCCGGGCTGGAGGAAGAATATCAGGCTTTGCCCACCGGCTGTTTGGGCTTTTGTCAGATGGGGCCGGTTTTGGTAGTCTATCCGGAAGGCATTTTTTATTGTCAGGTGCAGAAAAAGGATGTTCGGGAAATTGTACAGGAGCATTTCCGCCGGGGCAGGGTAGTAGAACGGCTGCTCTATACCAATCCGGCCACCGGGAATAAAGCTCGCACAATGGAGGAAATTGCTTTTTTTCAGCCTCAGCTGCGGCGGGTTTTGGCTAATTGCGGACGGATTAACCCGGAATCTCTGGAAGAATATTTGGGCTTTGGCGGCTTTGCGGCTTTGGAAAAGGCTTTGCAGGAGGGACAGCCGGAAAAGATTATTGCTGAAATCAAAGCTTCCGGCCTGCGGGGACGAGGCGGCGGAGGCTTTCCGACCGGAAAGAAGTGGGAAATGGCTGCCCAGGCTTCCGGTTCGGAAAAATATCTGATCTGCAATGCGGATGAAGGCGATCCGGGAGCCTTTATGGATCGCAGTTTGTTGGAGGGCGATCCCTTTCGGGTGGTGGAAGCCATGCTGCTGGCCGGTTATGCCATTGGAGCTGAAACCGGCTTTATTTACATTCGGAGCGAATATCCGGTGGCCGTCCGGCGTTTGGAAAAAGCCTTGAGCCAATGCCGGCAAAAGGGCTTATTGGGAGCCAATATTCTGGGCAGCGGCTTTAATTTTGAATTAAGCTTGAAATTGGGGGCTGGAGCCTTTGTTTGCGGAGAAGAAACCGCCTTGCTCCATTCAGCGGAGGGCAAGCGGGGCGAACCCCGTCCCCGGCCGCCCTATCCTGCCCAGGCTGGCTTTGAGGGCTGTCCTACGGTGATCAACAATGTAGAAACCCTGGCCAATGTGCCGGAAATTATTTTAAAAGGAGCAAAATGGTTTTCGGAGGTGGGAAGCGAAAACAGCAAAGGCACCAAAATTTTTTCTCTGGCTGGCAAAATTGCCTGTACCGGTTTAATTGAAGTGCCTTTAGGCATCACCCTGCGGGAGATTATTTTTAAAATTGGTGGCGGGATTCCTCACAACCGGCAGTTTAAAGCAGCTCAAACCGGCGGACCTTCCGGAGGAGTCATTCCAGCCAAGCATTTGGATACCCCAATGGACTATGAATCCCTCAAGGCCATTGGCTCGATTATGGGTTCCGGCGGCTTGATTATTTTGGATGAAACCGATTGCATGGTAGACCTGGCCAAATTTTACTTGCAGTTTTCGCAGGAAGAAAGCTGCGGCCGCTGCACACCCTGTCGGGTGGGGAGTAAGGTTCTACTGGACAGTCTGAACCGGATTACCCAGGGACAGGGCGGAGATTTGGCTGAAATTGAAGCTTTGGCTGAACATATTCGTCAAACCTCCCTGTGTGGTTTGGGACAAACTGCCCCCAATCCGGTTCTTTCCACCCTGAACTATTTTCGGAAGGAATATGAGGAACATCTTTATACCAAACAATGTCGGGCGGGAGTTTGTCAAAAATTAACCGCTTTTCGGATTGATCCGGAAAAATGTATAGCCTGCGGCCAATGCTTCCGCAACTGTCCGGAACAGGCCATCAGTCCGGAAAATGACAAATATACGCTTGATCCAGAAAAATGCCAAAAATGCGGCTTATGTCAAGCTAATTGTCCGGTTGAAGCCATCAGCGGCAGTCGACCCTGGCAGTAAAAAAGAAAGCAGATCTGCCTTCAGGCAAATCTGCTTTTTGGTACGCCCGACAGGAATCGAACCTGTGCTTCCGGCTCCGGAGGCCGACGCTCTATCCCCTGAGCTACGGGCGCTTGAAAACATTACGGAGATCATTATAACTCATTTTGCTGCTAAAAGCAAGAAGAAAATCAAAAAAAACTAAAAAAACCGGAACAGGATTGCTTGTTAAAAAATGTCGTAGAACCTCTTTTTTGTTAACAAATTTTTCCGATGTCGAAATGAAGCTGTAATTGATTTTTTATAAACTATCCTTGTACTTCAGAAAAGAAAAAATAAAAAAAGTATGAAAAAAAAGCTTGACAAATATTTTGGTTATGTATTAGAATACTATTAGTACTCTAATACATAACGCGATGAATGTACCGCTTGGTGGCTGAGGCGTAGAATACAGTTGACAGTGACCGCAATGCGGCTTAAGGCTTGTGGAGATTAGAATACTAACGTGACAGAAATTAATTAAGGAAAATTGTTGTAAGGAATGAAAGGAGAAAATTCCATGCGTAAATATGAATATTCTAAGGATCTTGTAAATATTGTTAAGCAGTTTCTGGATGGAGATGACTGGCATTACTCCTTTGATGAGAATCGAGGAATCTTCGAATTTGGATTGAGAATCAGAAGCAAGATTCAGACGATCGATTACCTGGTAAATGTAAAGGATGACGAGATCGTATTCTATGGCATCTGTCCGATTGGAGCTGATCAAGATGACGCTGAAATGATGGCACAGATAGCGGAGTTTCTCTGCCGTGCTAATTATGGTCTGCGGAACGGTTGCTTCGAGTTTGATTTCCGCGACGGTGAAATCAGATACAAGAGCTTTGTGGATTGCGATGGAGTGCTTCCTTCCACTAAAGTGGTAAAGAACAGCATCTATTGCATTGATGCAATGTACAAGCGTTATGTGCCTGGTATCGTGGATATCATCTTTGCTGGCTGTTCTGCAAAGGACGCAATTACAAAGTGTGAGAAGTCTCTGGAAGATGAGCTTCGCTCTATGGTTACTGAGGCTGTTGGTGAAGATATGGATGGCGTTGATATCGTCGAGTGCCTTGCAGCCAGACTTGGCATTACAGAGGATGAAGTAGATGGCTTTGAAGAAGATTCGGACGATGCTGATTCTTCTGAGGAAATCCGTGTAAATCTGTTTGATGGCAAGAAGAAAAGAGGTGATGTTTAACTCTTTCTAGCAAGAAGTGGGGCTGTAAAATAACCCCAACCGAAAACCCGAGATTCATTCAAAAGATGAGTCTCGGGTTTTCGCATATAACCGGATACCGAAAATGGATGCATTGATACCTGTGGTTGGATATTTTGGGTGCAACAAATCAAGCCACCAGCAAAAATCGTCTTTGCGGTGGAAAATTGTTGATAACTTCTCGTTTTTATTTTACGCAGCAACGCTGCCTGTGCATCGCTGCAAATGGTATTTGTGCAGGTTAAAACCACAGAAAATCAGTCCGATTTCAAAAATCAGCTTTTTCAGCCCTCTTCTTCGTGCCCTCGTATACGATCTGTTCCACTTTATCACGCCGAACGTGCCCTCCGACTGGATACTGCGGTTCATAAACAAAATCCTTTCGTTTGTTGTAGGCGGAAACCCACTCCTCTTGAGGGGTGGGAGGAGCCTTTTTAAAGCTGTTATCCGTAATCCGCCAGGGCTTACGCATGAAATGACCGGACAGAACACATGACTTTAGCGAAGAAAATATCATCGTAGGCACAACGACGACGTTTTCGAGCAAGGCTGATTTTCTCCGGATAGCTTTTAAGTATGTTCAATGCAATATGCCTGACAACAGCCATGTTCTCAGCAGAGTGATCCTTGCGAATCCTGCTGTAATCCTCATGAAATGTCATATCCAGGCACCAATGCAGGGAATTTTCAATTCCCCAGTGCTTGCGAATGGCATCAGCTAAAATGTTTATATCTTCAAGAGATGAGATAAAATAACGCGTGTCTGTTGTTGTTTTGCCCCGCTGTTCTACCTTTGAAACGACCATGCCAAAGGAACGAAGATTTTTCCAATCCTGCTTATTTTCATACCAATCAACATTTGTGGTAATGTAATATTTTCTGGTTTCTATTCGTCCATGCCCTTGATCAGTTGCTTTAATATGGGTAACATCATGATATTCTTTCGGCTGTTTTTCCGCTGTTTCAAAGTATTCCCTAACCTCTGCACATAGAATCGACTGGTTTCCTTTTAAACTCAAGGCATAATCTGCACCCTTTTCTACTATCTTTTTTACTATTGCTTTCTGGCAGTTCATAGCGTCTGCTGTAATTATACAGCCTCCTATATCCAGCATTTCA
>JAZRVI010000008.1:0-38763 GCA_045599035.1 Desulfocucumaceae bacterium
ATAGCCAGATACCGGATACAGTGGCACCTCAGTATATCTGAGATGTCAGGGGTGCTGTCAATCACCCCATGGTGTAACGCCACTTTAGATAGCAATATCTATTGGGGTTTAAAGGTCGGAGGCGTAAGCCGCTACTACGACTGGGCAGTTACAAGCCCACTCACTTTAGTGGGTGGGTAGTTGACTAAAATTCCTCCTCAAAAAAAGAAAACTTGCTTTATTTTATGTTGGAGAAAACAGAAAGTTAAAGTAATTTGCTTGCTAAGGATTTGGTTTTGAGGTATAATATTAACGGAAAGCAGGATGAGCAATCGCTGCTCATTTTTATGGGTAGAGGAAAGTCGAGACACGCACACGCAAGTGTAACACGGTGCCTGGTGTAAGCCAGGGCAGGGTGACCTGACGACGGCCAAAGAAACTCCCGCAGTTTTCAGTAGCCATAAAGTGCCACAGAAACTAAAGCGTCGGGCGACCGACGAGTGCAAGGGTAAACTCCTCCGGCGTGCAACCCAAATAGGTGATTTAATCACGGGTAGGGGCATCCTTCCCCAAGGGAAGGAAGGTCAGCAATGGCCTAGATAGATGATTGCTTGCAAAACAGAATCTCGCTTACAGTCCTGTCTTTCTTTTTAATCTGGCATTGGCAATTCGTTTACCGTTTCAGCAGACGGCGGACAAACGAGTTGCCGTTTTGTTTTTTAGTCCAAAACCAGTGTAATTTTACTGCCTTCCCTGGAGGTTTTGCTCACCTGAATTTGTTTGGCAATCCGTTCTTTCAGCTCGCTAACATGAGAAATAATTCCCACCAGCTTTTGGCTTTCTCCCAAATCCCCCAGAGCCTGCAAAGCCTGTTCCAGAGACTCCTCATCCAAAGTGCCAAAACCTTCATCAATAAACATACTTTCAATGCTGATTCCTCCGGCCTGAGCCTGAATCTCATCAGCCAGTCCCAAAGTCAAGGCCAAAGCTGCCTTGAAAGATTCGCCCCCGGATAAGCTTTTGACGCTGCGGGTGCTGCCATTGTAATGATCAATAACTTCCAGCTCCAGACCGGTTTGGCTGCGTTGATTGGTGGCCTGAGTTGTTCGCTGCAATTCATATTGGCCGCCGCTCATAATCATCAGCCTGAGATTAGCCCGCTCAAGAATCCGGGTAAAACAAGCAATTTGGACATAGGTTTCCAGCATAATTTTAGTCTTGCCATTTAGGGTTCCATTGGCGGTATCTGAAAGAGGCTTAAGTAAATTCCATTTAATTCGCTGGGCAGATAATTCGCTTAATTGTGGTTCAAGCTCCTGTTTTAGCTTTTGATGGGCGGCAAGCTGAATAGCCAGGTCTTCCTTTTGAAGCAGCTTGGCTTTTCTTTGCTCAGCCAGTTCCTGATATTGCTTTTCCAGTTCCGATAAATTAAGCTCCACTCCTAATTGCTTTAGCCAGGTTTCCATTCGGATTTGAGCTTGTTGGCTGGCCTTTCGGCTTTGCTCATAGGCTTCCTGAGCTGCTTGCAACTTTTGCTCCGAAACCTTTTTCTCGGCTTCCTTTTGCCGAATAGCTTCCTGAGCGGCCTGGACATCTTGACAAGACAGCTTTTGTTGATTTTCCAGATTGGATTGATATTGAGTTTGCAGACGAATTAATTGATTTTTTAAATCCTCCAGGGGCAAAGCGGTTAATTCCTGCTCCAAAAGAGGGAGAAGCTCGCTTAGCTTTTGTTTTTGCTCCAAATTGTGGCTGGCTTGTTGATAGGTCTGCCGGATTTGCTGTAATTGTTCCTTAAGGCTGTTTAGGGCAGCTTGAAGCTGCTGCTCTGTAAAACAAGCTTTTCCCAGCCACAAGGCGGCCTTGTTCTGCACTTCCGTCTGCAGGCTTTGCCATTGGCCTTTTAGTTTCCCGGCTTGTCGGCTTTTTTGCTGTACTTCCTGATGCAGTTTGGCCAGGGCGTTTTTGGCTTGTTTTAGTTCGGCTTCGCTGGGAGCCTGAGCATTAAGCTGGGCAGGTTGAGGATGGCTTAAAGAGCCGCAAACCGGACAGGGCTGATTTATTTGCAGATTTTGAGCCAAAATTCCAGCTTGTTCATCCAAAAACGCTTTTTCTGCCTGAGCCAGCTTTTGAGCCTGCTCTTCATGCTGTTCAGAGGTTTTTTGATATTCCTGTTGAGCTTTTTGGCTGGCTTGTTGCAGCTCCTGAGCTTTTTGGCTGGTTTGCTTTAAATTCTCCAAGTTATCCAGCTTTTCCTTAGCGGCCTTGCCCTGTAAAAGCCAATTTTGTACAGTTTCGGCATTAACCGCCAAGCTTTCCAACTGCTTTTGCCCGGCGGCAATTTGTTTCTGGAGCTTTTGTTCTTTGACCTGCTGTTGGCTCAATTCTTGCTGGGTTTGTTGGATTTGGCTGGTCAATTGTTGCAAGGTTGCATCCAAAGCTTGATATTGAGCCAAATTTTGCTTGGCCAGAAAAATATTTTGTTCCAGTTCAGATCGATAAGCATTTTGCCGGGTTTCAGCTTGCCAAGCTTCCAGCAAAGCCAGAGTGCGGGGTTGTTCATCGGCAATGAATTGTTTTTCCTGGGCGATTTCGGCCAAAATCTTTTGTCGGTTTTGAGCCTGATCAATTAGCTTAGCCAGTTGCTCCAACTGTTTTTCGGCCTGCTGGAGCCAAAGTTCAACTTTCTGTTTTTGCTGTTTTTCGCTGTCTATTTTTTGCTGCCAAAATTCCAGAATTTGTGCCTCGCTCATTTCCATTTGTTCCGGGGGCAATTTTTGTTCCAGTTCTTTCAGCCGTTTTTGGCATTGCTGGAAGTCTTCTTTTAAACGCTCCTGGATTTTTTGATATAGCCCGGTAGCAAAAATACGCCGAAAAATTTTGCTGCGTTCTTCCACTTCGGAGAGCAGCAGCTTTAGGAAATCGCCCTGAGCCAGCATAGCGGTTTGGCCGAATTGATTGTAATCCAAACCTAAAATCTGGATAAGCTGCTGATTAACATTTTTTACCCCGCTTATACTTTTGCCGTCCGGCAGAAGCAAGAGAGCTTCGGCCTTTTGCAGAACCAAACCGGTTCCTTTGCGGCGGGGACGAAGATAATCCGGTTTTCTCTGCACCTGATATTCCTGATTATTGTGAGAAAAGGTCATTTTAACTTCAGGCGGAAGCTGGCTGTATTTACTGTGTAAAGAGGCATTATCCCGATTGGCTCCGCTGGCCTTGCCATACAAGGCAAAGGTAATGGCATCAAAAATTGCAGTTTTTCCGGCTCCGGTTTTACCGGTGATCAAATAAATACCCTGTCTGCCCAGTTGAGTGAAGTCGATGCGGGTGGGCTGGGCGTAAGGGCCAAAGGCAGTTAATTCTATTTCAATAATTTTCATGCTTAATTTTCCTCGATTTCCTGAATTAGCTGGACTAAATAATTTTCCTGTTCAGGGCTTAAAGCCTGATTATTTTGCAGCTCAAAAAACTGACTAAACAGTTCCAGCGGTTTAAAGCTGGGCAGAGGGGCATTTATGGTTTGCTGATGACGGGTGCGTTGGTTGTCATATTCCAGCTTGAGAATATGAGGATAAATAGTGCGTAATTTGTCCAGAGCAGCAAAAATATCATTTTCATCTGTCAGGGTAATTTGGACAAAATCATCGGAATGGCAGATAGGCTGGGTCAGCTCGGCATAGCTGCCTTTCAAATGGCGAACCTCCCGCAAAGGATGCAGAGGAATAATCTGGCTGTCTAATTGACCTTTGGTTCGAAAGTCCAGCAGGGTCAGAGACTTGGCTCCTTCGGAAATAGAATATTTCAGCGGGGAACCGCAATAACGAATTTTCGGTTGTCCGTTTGGAGATACTGTGACTGTTTGGGGACGGTGCAAATGCCCCAGAGCTACATAATCAAAAGCTGCAAAAATTTCGGCTTCTATTTCTTCCAGGCTTCCGATAATCAATTCTTCCGAGTCACTGTTCAGAGAACCCCGGACAAACTGATGAGCCAGTAAAATATTGCGTTGCTGAGAATTGAGCTGAATTTGACCAAGCACCAATTCCAACGCCTGATTGTAGGAGCTGATGTTTTGTTCTGGAAAAAACGGCCGAACAGAGGTGGGCTTGAGAAAGGGGAGCAAATAGAAATTCAAAGAACCATATTTATCTTCCAGACTGACCTTGCGGATTGAGCCATCAAAAACTGGAGCCAGATAAACCTGGGCGGCAGTTAGCAATTTTGAACCAAAAGCCAGACGGGTTAAACAGTCGTGATTTCCGCCAATTAGCAAAATTTGGACTTTTTGCTCAACCAAACGGGTAAGAAATTGATCTAGAAGCTGGACGGCTTCGACCGGAGGCTGGGAACGGTCGTAAATATCTCCACTTAAAAGCAAAGCCTGGGGCTGATGTTCTTGAGCCAGCTCGATAATTTGATTTAAAATATATTCCTGATCCTCCAACAGGGAAAATTCGTTTAACTTTTTTCCCAGGTGTAAATCGGATAAATGGAAAATCTTCATGAGAAAAGACCTCGCAAGCAGTTGTTTGGTTTATTATAACAAAAAGAAAAAGCAAAGCCAAAATAAATTGCAGGATTTTTTGAATTGCTCGGAGAATAATAAATCAACATTGATTTAGACAAGGAGGTAAGAGAATGCTGATCCCAACCGAAGTGATGCTGGCAGTTTGCTGTCCCTGGTGCGGGAAATTAAAGCTTAGCCCTCTTTCCCGTTTTGCTTTAAAAAAGGGACGGGAACAGGCTTACGGTTGTTCTTGCGGCTGTTGGGAAATCAAATTGTTTACTCCTGATTACAAGCGTTATTGCCTGAACTTCAGTTGTCCGGTTTGTCTGGATGAGCATCGGTTTAATTTTAGCCGTAAAGCTTTTTGGTCGGGCAGTTTGCAGGAAATCTTCTGCCCTGATTCGGGGGTAAGATTGATTAATTTGGGAGCAGCAGACTTATTGCAGGAATCCTTGTCGGTGCTGAAAAACTTTTCGGATGAAAAGGATTATTTTTTTAATCGGGAAGTTATGCAGAAAATCTTAAAACACCTTTATAACTTATTGCGGCAGGATAAATTGTATTGTCAATGTGGCCATACCTCGGTAGAGGTTTTAATTTTTCCGGAAAGGGTGGAGCTGCAATGCAAGGATTGCGGCAGCGTAGCTATTTTATACGGAGAAAATCAGGATGATTGGTTGGCTATTAAGGATGTGCAGGAAATTTGTCTGAGAGAGCATGGTTTTGAATATTTGGACAGTTTAGCTCGGAGTAAAGAAAAATAAAGGAGGAATTTTTATGCCTTTTGTTCCAGTAGAAGATTTATTGTTGGAAGCTCAAAAAGGGAAATATGCTATAGGAGCTTTTAACTGCAACAATATGGAAATAGTTCAGGCCATTGTGCAGGCTGCTGAAGCGGAAAAATCTCCGGTTATCATGCAGGCCAGCCAGGGGGCTATGAAATATGCCGGCATTGAATTTATTGTGGCTATGGCTCGCCAGGCCGCAGATCAGGCTAGTGTTCCGGTGGCTTTGCATTTGGATCACGGCACCAGCTTTGATCAGGTTATGCTGTGTCTGCGGCATGGTTTCAGCAGCGTTATGGTGGATGGTTCCAAATATCCCCTGGAGGAAAATATTGCTATTACTAAAAAAGTCATTGAAGCCGCCTATCCCATGGGAGTTTCGGTAGAAGCTGAATTGGGCAAAATCGGCGGAACGGAAGATAATGTCAGCGTATCGGAAAGAGATGCTCTCTTTACCGATCCGGAAGAAGCCAAATATTTTGTGGAACAAACCGGAGTCGGTTCTCTGGCCGTTGCCATTGGGACTGCTCATGGACAATATAAGGGCAAACCGGAACTGGACTTTGAGCGTTTGAAAAAAATTGTGTCCTTGATCAATACTCCCATTGTTCTGCACGGTTCTTCCGGGGTTCCGGATGAAGCTATTACCGAAGCCGTTCGTCTGGGAGTTTGTAAAGTTAATATTGATACCAATATTCGGGAAGCTTTTACCTTGGCCTGTCGTCAGGCTCTGGAGGCCAACTCCAAAGAAATCGACCCTCGCAAGGTTTTGGGACCAGCTCGGGAAGCTGCCATTGAAATTATTCGGGAAAAGATTCGTTTGTTTGGCAGCTCCGGAAAAGCCAGATAAACAATGTCGAAAGCACCGTCCAAAGGCAATTAAGCCTTGACGGTGTTTTTTTTTCCGGTTATACTGGAATTAACCTTTCAAAATTTTGTGAACGCTTCATTTTTATAAATTGCTTACGGGCGAAAACCCCATGTGCTTCAGCACTGGGGATGAAGCCCACCCTGCTCTCTGACCGTGCCGAAGCACGGTCTACTTGCCTTGATTTTCAATACTTCGCAAAAGTAAGCAGAATTTTGACTACGAAAAACTGTGTATTGGGCTTTTGGCGAGTCCCAGAAGAATAAGGATTGCTTAAACAATTAAGTTTCATCCCCGCTGCTTCAGCAGCGGGGAAGCGTCAATCCGTTATCAGTTTAATTAAATTTTGAATTAGTTTTTAGTTTTCTAAGAAAGAGAGGGGTTGGCTTGACTCAACAGGATCTGGAAGGGAAGACTATCCAGGAGTTATATAAAATAGCTCGGGAAATAGAACT
Source organism: Desulfocucumaceae bacterium (assembly GCA_045599035.1). Classification (GTDB taxonomy): domain Bacteria; phylum Bacillota; class Desulfotomaculia; order Desulfotomaculales; family Desulfocucumaceae; genus CATZDY01. The sequence goes on from JAZRVI010000008.1 coordinate 6,598, forward strand.
GACCGGCTATTCCAAATTGCGAAAAAAAGAGCTGGTTTTTGAATTGCACAAGGCTTTGGCGGAAAAGGACAGTTGTATCCGAGCCAGCGGGGTTTTGGAGATTTTGCCGGATGGCTATGGTTTTTTGCGGCCATGCAGCTATTTGCCCAGCGATGATGATATTTATGTTTCAGCTTCTCAAAGAAGGCGTTTTGACTTGCGAACTGGGGATCGGGTTTCCGGGCAAATTCGGGTTCCCAAGGAAGGAGAAAAATATTGCGGTTTGCTGCGGGTGGAGCAGGTTAATGGATTGCCGCCGGAAATGTCTCCGGAAAGGCTGCATTTTGACGGCTTAACTCCGTTATATCCTCAGGACAGAATCCGTTTGGAAAGAAGTCCCCAAAATTATTCCACTCGTTTGATTGACTTAATTGCTCCTATTGGTAAAGGGCAAAGGGGTTTAATTGTTTCCCCGCCCAAAGCCGGGAAAACCGAGCTGATTAAGGATATCGCTCACAGTATTACCCAAAATCATCCAGATATTCATTTGATGGTTTTATTAATTGATGAACGGCCGGAAGAAGTAACTGATATTGAGCGTTCGGTTAAAGGAGAGGTAGTCAGTTCTACCTTTGATGAACCGCCGGAAAATCATGTGAAAGCGGCTGATATGGTTTTGGAAAGAGCCAAGCGTCTGGTGGAGCATAAAAAAGATGTGGTAATTTTAATGGATAGCATAACCCGCCTGGCCAGAGCTCACAATTTGGTGGTGGCTCCCAGCGGACGCACCTTGAGCGGCGGAGTAGATCCGGCCTCCCTGCATCGTCCCAAGCGTTTCTTTGGAGCGGCTCGCAATGTGGAGGACGGAGGCAGCCTGACTATTTTGGCCACAGCTTTGGTAGAAACCGGCAGCCGTATGGATGATGTGATTTTTGAAGAATTTAAAGGTACTGGCAATATGGAGCTGATTTTGGATCGTAAGCTGGCTGAAAGACGCTTGTTTCCAGCTATTGATGTTTTACGCTCCGGCACTCGTAAGGAAGAGTTGTTAATGAACAGAGAAGAGCTGGAATGGACCTGGTTATATCGCCGGGGAGCGGCCTCCATGACCTCCATAGAAGCCATTGAACTGCTTTTGGATCGTATGAAGAAAACCAAAACCAATGCTGAATTAATCCAAAATTTCAGTTTTCCACCCAAAAGAACCATCATTAATCCGCCAAATCAGCGTTCAGAGGGATTTTCTCGTCGTTTTTCCAATTCGGGTCGGAGCAATAATAATGAGTAAAAATTTTAAATTGTTATATGCTGATTCCCAGGGAAACTTTTATGATGCTCCTCAGCTTCAGGCTTTGGGTCGCAGTGGAGAATTTTGGACTGAATTGCGGCTTGAAGAAATGCATCCTTTGCCGGAAGGGGCTTCTTTGGTTTTAATTCCGGAAGGCACTCCGGCCGGGATTGATCGGCAAGGAGAGCTTAGCTTTTTGGAAAGGGATGCTTATGGCCAAAGGGCTTTTGCGGTGGGGGCTTTGTTGCCCCAGGGCTTTACTCGAACCTTATTTCCGGCCTATCAGCGACCGGAAGGATCGACCCCCTTGCCCTTGTTTGGTTATGCTGCGGTAGCCTTAAAGGGAGAACAGCTTTATGCGGCGGCTGTACCAACTGATCAACCGGAGCATTGGGATCCTGTTTTTTATAATACCGAGGAGCTGCCGGGCTTAATTGCCAAAAAACAAAAAAAATTGGGGCAAAACCGGCTTTTGGAGCATTTGGCTCATTGTGCCTTGCAATATCAATGTTTTACGGCTCAGAATATTTTTTATGAACGCTGGGAAGGGGGGATCCCGCTTTCTCCTGTTTGCAATGCCCATTGTTTGGGCTGCATTTCCCTGCAGGAATCCGAATGCTGTCCTTCTCCCCAGGCTCGCATAAAATTTCAGCCAACAGCCCGCGAGGTGGCAGAAATCGCCGTACCTCATTTGGTTAAGGCTTCGGAAGGGATTATCAGCTTTGGCCAGGGCTGTGAAGGCGATCCTTCTTTATCTCCGGAATTGGCCAAAGCTATCAGCCTGATTCGCTCCAAAACCAACCGGGGAACCATTAATATGAACAGCAATGCGGGATTTACAGCCGGTATCAAAGGAGCTTGTCAGGCTGGTCTGGACAGTATTCGAGTTAGTATTATCAGTGCCAGACCTCAGGTTTATCAAAAATATTATCGGGCTAATTATCAATTGCAGGATGTTTGCAATTCCATTGCCTATGCCCGGCAGTCCGGAGTCTTTGTTTCCTTGAATCTGCTTTTTTTCCCAGGCTTTAGTGATCGAGAGGAAGAATTGGCTGCCATGTTGGAATTAATTCAGGAATATGGGGTTAATATGGTTCAGGTGCGGAATTTAAATATTGATCCGGACTGGTTTTTAGGTCAAATGCCGCCTGCGGAAAAAGATATTTTGGGAGTTCCGGAATATTTGGCGGAATTGCGAAAGATTCCGGGCTTGCAAGTGGGAAGTTTTTCGCACGCTGTTAAATAAAATTTTCTGTTTACTGTTTAAATTTTCCTCCCTTTTGTCTGCGAAAGTGGCGTAATCATCCTTAGGAAAATGCTTTACCTGTATTCTAACCGTAGGATATATGGTGTTTCCTCTTTTCTGTAGATCTAGGAATTATCCATGTATATACTATAAAATTGTATTTAAAATTGTATTTAGAATTGTATTTCACAAAAAAATAATGTACTTTAGTAAACTATATAGCATTGGAAGTGTAAAGCCCATCACCCAGAGATAGTAAGCTTTACACTTCCAGTTTACAAAATTCAATGTCCCAACTTTCTAGCTCATCTTTCATCCACCAGATCATGATCTAACTTCTCTTTTATGCACTCCGGTTACTGAAAACACTACCCATTCAGCAATATTAACCGCATGATCCCCAATTCGTTCAAAATATTTGGCGATCATCAGCAAATCCAAAGCATATTCCCCTTCTTCCGGATTTTCCCGGATCATGGCAATTAAAGAATCCTTAACTTTATCAAAAAGCTCGTCTACCACATCGTCATAATCAATAATCGAGTTGGCCAATTTGGTATTTTTTTGGACATAGGCATCAACACTTCCGGTAACCATTTTACTGGTGGCTTGAGCCATTTCCGCAATATAAATACAGTCGGTTCCAGTGCGTCCCTGCAAATAGCCAATGATTTCTCCAATATCCTTAGCTTGATCTCCAATCCGTTCCATATCGGTAATCATTTTCAGAGCAGCGGAAATTTGCCGCCAATCCCGTGCCACCGGCTGCTGCTGCAGCAAAAGCTTCAGGCACATAGATTCAACAGTTCTTTCCTTCTGATCAATATCATTATCCAAAGAAGCAATTTTTTGAACCAGCTCTACATTGCCTTCCCGCAAGGCTTCAGAAGCCATAGATAAAGCTTCTTCACACAAAGCTCCCATTTCAATAAGTTCTCGATTCAAAAGAGCAAGTTGTTCATCAAATTTACTTCTCATTAGCCAAACCTCCCAGTAATATAATCTTCGGTTCGTTTATCCTGTGGCTGGGCAAACAATTCTTCTGTCTTGCCAAATTCAACCAGTTCGCCCAATAAGAAAAAAGCCGTATGATCCGAAATGCGAACCGCCTGCTGCATATTATGGGTAACAATAATAATAGTATAACGATTTTTCAAAATCATGGCCAGTTCTTCTATTTTCGAGGTGGAAATAGGATCCAAAGCACTGGTCGGCTCATCCATCAGCAAAACCTCCGGTTCCACCGCCAAGGCTCGGGCAATGCACAACCGCTGCTGCTGACCGCCAGAAAGCCCCAGGGCGGATTTTTTAAGCCTGTCCTTAACCTCCTCCCAAATAGCCGCATCCCGCAGTGAGCGTTCCACCAAATTATTCAGTTTGGCTTTATTTTTAATCCCATGAGTTCTCGGCCCATAGGCAATATTGTCATAAATACTCATGGGAAAAGGATTGGGTTTTTGAAAAACCATGCCCACCTCCCGCCTTAATTCATTGACTTCCACTTCGGGAGCAAAAATATTCTGACCCCGATATTTAATTTTTCCGGTAATTCTAACTCCGGGAACTAAATCATTCATGCGGTTCAAGGTTTTTAGAAAAGTAGATTTGCCACAACCAGAAGGCCCGATCAAAGCCGTAATGGTATTTTCTGGAATTTGAATATTGATCTGGTTTAAAGCCTGAATCTTTCCATACCACAGACATAAGTTTTGAACCGTAATAATCATGAGTTTCTCCTTCCTTTAAAATATTTGCTGACCCCAAACGCCAGCAAATTAATCAGCAGCGTCAAAAACATTAAGATTGCGGCAATGGCAAAAGCGACTTCAAATTCTCCCTGTTCTTTGGCATAAAGATACAAAGCTACGGTCAAAGTTGCTCCGGCACTGGACAACCCCTGCCAAAAGCCATTTAAGCCATGGGCAAAGCCAGCCGTAAACAAAAGAGCTGCCGATTCTCCTAAGATCCGGCCTATAGATAAAATGCAGCCGGTTCCAATTCCGTCCACTGAGCCGGGCAAAACTACGGTACGAATAACCCGCCATTTGCCCGCTCCCAGGCCAAAAGCTCCTTCCCGATAGCTTTGCGGTACTGTTTTCAGACTTTCCTGAGTGGTTCGCATAATAGTGGGCAGATTCATAATAACCAAAGTTAATGCCCCAGCTAACAAGGAGGTTTTAAAGTTTAAGAACTGACAGAAAAATAACATTCCCACCAACCCATAAATAATGGAAGGAATCCCTGAAAGGGTTTCAGCCGCATATTCAATTAGCCCGACCAGCCGCCGGTTTTGGGCATATTCAGTCAAATAAATGGCTGCCCCCACCCCCAGCGGTAAAACAAAAACCAAGGCAGCCAAAACAATATACAAAGTGTTGAGCAGATCCGGCAAAATCCCAATGGTTTCGGCCAAATAGCTGGGCTTGGTGGATAATAGATCCCAAGTGATATGGGGCAGGCCATGCCATAGAACATAGCCAATCAGAAATAAGACCAAAACTCCAGTCAGAATTACCCCCATTCCCATTAAACCTTTCATAAGCCAGGCATAAGCCTTGCGTTTGGTTGAAAAGGACATAATTATTTCTCCTTATCCCGTTTTAAAAAGAAATTCAGGGAAGCATTAATCAACATAATAAACAAAAATAAAACCAAAGCAATTGAAAACAAAGCTTCCCGCTGTAAACCGGAAGAATAGGACATTTCGCTGGCTACTGCCGTGGTTAAAAAACGCACACTTTCAAACAAACCGGGCATATTTGCTGCATTGCCGGAAACCATCATAACCGCCATGGCCTCCCCAATAGCCCGCCCAACTCCCAAAACTACTGCCGCCGCAATTCCGCTTTTGGCCGCCGGCACCGAAACCCGAAAATAAGTTTCAATAGGGGTAGCTCCCAAAGCCAAAGAACCATCTTCATATTCTTTGGGTACAGTTTCCAAAGCTGTCATGGAAACCTTAATAATAGAGGGCAGAATCATAACGGCCAAAACAATAATAGCCGCCAACAGGCTGGCTCCATCCGGTACCTGAAAAATCACCCGAATTAAAGGAATTAAAACCAGCATTCCCACCAGCCCATACACAACTGAAGGGATTCCGGCCAAAAGACTGACGGCGGCTTCAACCACCAGCTTAACTCTAAGCGGAGCTAATTTGGCCAAATAAACCGCTGTAAAAAAGCCAATGGGGACTCCAATTAAGATAGCTCCGGCGGTTCCATAAACGCTGGTCAGAATAAAAGGCAAAATTCCAAAGGAAGGTTCGGACGCAGTAGAAGCCCAGGTTTGATTGAACAAAAAATCCAGCAGTCCAATTTCCCGAATGGCCGGAATACCAGAAATAACCAGATAAATGGTAATTAGCAGCACCGAACCCACCGTAATTAAACCGAGAACCAAAAACAAACCATGAATCAAATCTTCAAAAAGCTTTGTAGTATTCTTGGCTTTTTTCATAAATTAAATCCTTTCAAACAAAATAAGCTTCCCTTTTGAATACCAGCTTTAAAATTCTTCCAAACAGAGAACCAGTCAAGCAACTTTTTTGTTTATTTAATTGGCCGCTACTGCTCCGGCCGCTGTTATAATTTCCGCTGCCTGAGCGGAGGTAATATAGTCAAAGAAATCTTGAGCCATCATCGAAAGTCCTGTTTTTAACCGAGTTACCAGTACAAAGGGACTCTGTAGCACATAGCTGCCGTTTTTAATCGTTTCTTCACTGGGACTCACTCCTTCAACCGCAACTATTTTTACCTTGTTCTTTACCGAAGCCAAAGCAGCATAACCAATGGCTCCGGGATTTTGGGCAACAGTAGTAATGACATCTCCACCAGAAGTCAGCTCCTGCCGATACTGACAAAGCCCTTCGGTTCCAGTAATGTTTTCAAAACTATTCCGGGTACCACTGCCAGCTTCCCGTCCAATTAGAACAATAGCCTGATCTTTACCACCCAGTTCTTTCCAATTAGTAATTTTTCCGGTGTAGATTTGACCAATAGTGGCCAGACTTAAATCCTCTACCGAATTTTCTGGATTGACAATCAAAGCAATGCCCTCATAAGCCAAAATGGTTTCGGTCAAACCGGCTGCTTTTTCTTCTTCTTTCAGCAAACGGCTGGAAAGACCAATATCACAGCGTCCTTCAAAAACAGCAGTAATTCCACTGCCCGAACCAGTGGGATTATAGGTAAACTGAATCTGAGGATTCTTTTCCGTATAGGCTTCGCCCAAAGCTCCAATTACTTTTTCCATAGCAGTAGAACCATCGGTAGAAACCACTCTGGCAGTGCTTCCGTTTTCCCCACAGCCTGCCAACATAGCCATGACCCCAAGGGACAGCAATAAACTGCTAATAATTTTTCTCATTTTAACCGCTCCTTTTACTTTTAGTCTAAGCTTTTTTGTGGTTCTTATGATAAAATTATCAGGCAAAATAAAAAAGAGCCTCCTCCTTGGAAGACTCTTTTAGCCTTGCTTACATAATTAACATTTTGCCAGTTGCGTTGTCCCGAATCCGGTATAAACTGCCCTTTTCACTTTCATTGCGATAATAAATCCATTCCCCGATCAGATTAAGGTTTTGACAGCTATCTTCCACAATTAAATAATCCTCCAAGCTCTCTTTGGATATTTTAAATAAATAACCCAAAACCCCTTCATTGCGATAATAAATCCATTCGCCGCTAAGATTCAGACTGCTGCACCCCTCCTGACTTAAAGCTGTTCTTTGGCTGCCGTCAGTTTTAATTCGATATAGTTTTTTACCATCACTGAGATTTTGATAATAAATCCAATCGCCGTCCAAATTATAATAGTCACTGTCATCCTCACAAATCAAGGTTCGGCTGCTGCCGTCAGTCTGCATTTTATACATTCGCCCATTGTCGTTTTCATTACGGTAATAAATCCAGTCCCCTTCAACCAGCATGGACCAAGCATAATCCTGGCTCAAACAGATTCGACTGCTGCCATCCAAGGCAATTTTATAAATCCGGCAGCCCTCCAGAAAGCTAATATAATAGAGCCAATCCCCAACCAGGTTAATATATAAAGACTTATCCTGATTAAGCCGGGTTTTCTCAGTACCATCAATTTTAATTTTATACAAATAACCCTGATCGCTGTCATTGCGAAAATAAATCCAATCTCCCCGGACATTTAAAAAGGCCACCCGATCTGAGGTTAGCTCCGTTTTTTCGCTGCCATCCAATCGGCTTTTATATAAGGCATCATTATAAATAAAATTTTTATAATAAACCCAGCCGTTCTGCTGACAACAGGCTCCCCAGTTCATAATATTGCCTCCAGTATTGCCTGACTGCATCTGTTTGCCCCCTTTTTGTTTGTTTAATAAATTGCCAATTTTCTATTGTTAGATACAAGAACCCCCCTGTTTTTATAAAAAACAGGGGGGATAAATTATTAACTAACCAATTTTCGGACGAGGATACAAACCGCTGGCTTTGACAATATCGGGAACAATTTCTTCCCAGGCAATAGCCATAATATGCACACCATGTACGCCCTTAACATTTTCTTTAATGTGTTTAATCTGTTCAATACAGATTTTAACACCTTCAGCTTTTTGATCTTCGGCTGCTTTCAACCGTTCAATAATTTCATCCGGAACCAACATTCCGCTAACTTTCTTTTGCATATAGGAAGCTGCTTTCCAGCTCTTCAAAGGAGTTAACCCGGCCAGAATATGGGCTCTTTGATCCAGACCTCTGGCTCGAACCATTTCCATAAATTTTTCAAACCGTTCCATATCAAAGATACATTGAGTTTGAATAAATTGAGCCCCTGCTTCGATTTTCTTTTCCAGACGATCTACCCGGAATTCAAAGGGATCAGCAAAGGGGTTAGCTACTGCTCCCAGGAAAAATTGGGGCTGTTCGCCTTTAATTTCTTCGCCTGAGAAAAAGAGATTTTCATCTCTCATTCTTTTCAGCATTTGAATCAACTGAATAGAATCAATATCATAAACATTTTTGGCCGTTGGATGGTTACCAAATTTTTGGTGGTCACCAGACAAGCACAGAACATTCCGCAGACCCAGGCTATAAGCTCCCATTAAATCGGCCTGAATAGCAATTCGGTTCCGATCCCGGGTGGTCATTTGGATAATGGGTTCAATACCTTTTTCTTTGACATGAACTCCGGTAGCAATACTGGAAATCCGCACAATAGCGGTTTGGCAGTCCGTGATATTGGTAGCATCCACATATTCTTTCATCATATCCGCATGATGGCGAACTTCTTCGACCGATGCGTGTTTGGGAGGCCCAATTTCAGCAGTAACGGCAAATTCTCCGGAATCCAGAATTTGTTGTAATTTGCTTAAAGAACTCAATCGATCATCACATCCTCACGGATAAGTTTTCTCGGCCCACCATCACGAGAGGTAGACCAGTCTTTAACAGGCTGGACTTCCAGCAATTTATCCAATTTTCCCAAAGCTTTCATTTTTTCGTAAATCAAAGCCCAGGCACAATCGGTGTCCGGATTAACTTCACATTTGCCATATTGAGAACCGCCGCAGGGACCATTTAAGATACTCTTGGAGCAGCGAATAATCGGACAAATGCCGCCGGTTTTGTGCAGAACACAATCTCCACACAAACCGCATTTTTCTTCCCAAATTCCGTGTAAGGTAGAACCGCCGATAAATTTAGTATTCAAAGCCGGAACCACCCATTTATCCTGGAAGCGTTCGGCCAAATACTGCACCCCAACGCCGCAAGCCAGAGAAACAATAGCATCCGCATCTTTGACGATTTCGGCCATAGCTTCAATATATTCAGGATCACATTGTCTGGTAGCTGTATAGGTTACTACTACGGAATCATCGTCTTTTTCCAGACCTTTTTTAATCCGCATCAAAGAAGCCATAATTTCGGTTTCTTTTTCTCCACCGGCCAAACAAACAGTTACACATCCGGCACAACCGGCCAATAAGATCTTTTTACACCCGGCAACAGTTTCCAGAATATCTTCAAGCGGTTTTTGCTGGGCAATAATCATGTACTAAGACACCCCCACTTACTTTTTATTTAAAGGACTGGGCCCCAGTTCTTTAATCCGTTCGGTCATTTCATCTGCAATTTGAGCAAAACGAGGACCCATAGCCGCAGATAAATTATAAAACTCTACCCGTCTGCTGTCAAAGCCAATTTCATCCAACAAAGCTTTAACATGCTTAACTCTTTTTTTAGCCCGGAAATTGCCTTTTAAGAAGTGGCAGTCACCTTCCATGCAACCAGCCACATATACTCCGTCGGCTCCATCTTCAATGGCGTTCAAAATTACCCGGTGATCAATATTGCCGGAGCAAGTCATTTCTATAACCCGGATATTGGGGGAATATTGCAAACGCATTGAACCCGCCAGGTCAGCAGCAGAATAAGCACAATAATGGCAACAAAAAGCTACAATTTTGGGTTCAAAAGCCATTTATCAGTCCACCACCTTTTCACACAATCTGTCTACCATAGACATATACATTTTGTCGGTGTAGCCCTGCAAAGTAATAGCCTTGTTCGGACATTCACCTGCACAGGTACCACAGCCCTGACACAGCAGAGGTTCAATCTGAGCTGCATAATTGACCACTCTGGGAGCGTTGAAGGGACAAAGGCGAACGCAGGTATAGCAAGCTGCACATTTATCCGGCTGAACCACAGCAATAACATTATGCCGGAGCAATTTATCCTTGGCCAGAATAGTAGATACCCGTCCTACTGCCGCCTGAGATTGGGCAATGTTTTCATCCAGATTCTTGGGAGCATGAGCCAGACCAGCCATGAAAATACCTTCAGAGGCAAAGTCAACCGGACGCAGCTTCATGTGAGCTTCCAGGAAGAAGCCTTCATCGTTAATCGGAATCTTGAACAGGCTGCTAAGCTTGGAATTATCCGGAGCGGGCAGAACCGCTGTGGCCAAGCCGATTACATCAGCCTGAATCTTAACCGGAACCTGTAAAACATGATCCAAAACCGTAACCAGCAGATTACCAGCATTGTCCTGTTCCACCAAAGGTTTCTGGTCTTCTTCGTAACGAATGAAAATAACTCCCTTGTTGCGGGCTTCGGTATACATTTTTTCTTTCATACCGTAAGACCGAATATCCCGATATAAAATAAAGACATTAGTCTTGGGATTCTTTTCTTTAAAGTCCAAAGCCAACTTAATGGACTTGGTGCAGCAGAAACGGCTGCAATAGGGACGATCCGGCTGCCGGGAACCAACACATTGAATAAATACTACATTTTTGGCATCGGCTACCCTGGAATCATTTTTAAACAAGGCTTCTTCCATCTGTAAATGAGTCAAAACCTTATCGTTCTGGCCATACAAATATTCAGTCGGAGTATATTCCTGACCGCCAGTAGCAATAATGGCTACACCGTGTTTAATTTCTTCCCCATTGGTCAAAGTAGTGGTAAAGTTGCCCAGATAACCGGAAACATCGTTCACTTCCGTACCTTTATGCACCGTAATCTTAGGATCATTTTCTACCGTGCTGGTTAAATTATGCATAAACGCCTGCATATCTTCCCCAGTCAGACTGGTATAAATTTTGCGACCCATTCCGCCCAATTCTTCGGTTTTTTCAATGACATGAACATCAAAGCCCTGTTTGGACATGGAAACCGCCGAATTCAAACCGGCTACCCCGCCACCAATAATCAAGGCTGCTTTGGTAACATTGGCCGGAGTTTTGTGGATCGGCTGCAATAAAGCTGCTTTAGCCACAATCATCTTCACCAAATCTTTAGCTTTGGCTGTAGCTTTTTCCGGTTCCTTCTGGTGAACCCAGGAGCATTGATCCCGAATATTGGCCATTTCAAACAGGAAGCGGTTTAAACCGCCTTCCAGCAAGGTTTCCTGGAATAAAGGCTTGTGAGTGCGAGGACTACAAGAGGCCACGACCACTCGGTTAATATTATGTTCCTTGATGACCTCTTTCATATGCACCTGATTATCCTGGGAACAGGTATAAATGGCATCTTCGGCGTAAACTACATTGGGCAGAGTTTTGGCCATTTCCACAACTTCCGGAACATTGACCACACTACCAATATTAATTCCGCAATGACAGACAAAGACCCCAATTCTGGGTTCTTCACCCCTGACATCAATTTCCGGCGGATAAACTTTTTCTTTAACCAGAGTACCTCTGGCATCAGCCAGCAAGCCTCCAATGGCACCCACAGCAGCACTGGCCTGCATAACGGTTTCCGGAATGTCAGCCGGAGCCCCAAAGGCACCTGCTACATAAATGCCAGGCCGATTGGTTTCTACTCCAGTCAGCGGCAGAGGTTCACAGAATCCATCTGCATTCAGTTCCACGCCCATTTTGGCAGCCAAATCCCAGACGGAAGCCCGGGGTTTAAGTCCAACTGACAAAATGACCATATCAAAGATTTCATTGTGGATTTGACCTTTTTCGTCACTATAACGAATCAGCAAGTCACCTTCATGATCTTCCGAACCCAGCAGTTCCGGATCAATCGAAGAATCACTCTTGGGATCGCTAATGGCAAAAATCCGGGAACGAACAAAGTTAACCCCGGCATCTTTGGCTCGGTTATAATAAGCTTCAAATCCCTTGCCATAAGTCCGCATATCCATATAGAAAATGGTGGTATCCAATGGATCTTTGCTGTGTTCTTTAGCAATCATAGCTTCCTTGACAGCATACATACAGCATACAGAAGAACAGTAATCACTGCCTTCCCGGACATTACGGGAGCCAACGCACTGAATCCAGGCAATCCGTTTGGGTTCCTTGTGGTCAGAAGGCCGAACCAGATGTCCCTGATAGGGGCCGGAAGCACTCAGAATCCGTTCAAATTCCAAGGAGGTCAGAACATTGGTATATTTTTCATAGCCATAGTATTGCAAGGCTCTGGGATCAAAGGGTTCAAAGCCAGGACAAAGCAAAATGGCTCCTACTTCCAAATCCTCATAAGTTTCTTCCATATAATGGTTAACAGCCTTGGACATACAGGCTTTTTCACATTCCAGACATTCGGAACAAACTCCACAGTTTAAGCAGCGTTTAGCTTCTTTTTGAGCTTCTTCCAGAGTACAGGTTAAGCTTTCTTCAATAAAGGAAGCCGCTCTTTTAGCCGGATCCAAATGCAGAATCGGCAAAGCCGGGGCTTTTGCGACTTCGTTTTCTTTTTGCCGCAAGGGAGCAATATCTTCCTCCGGAACTCTGAAACGCCGGTTTTGAGCCAAATCAATACCCATAATATAACGGTGAATGGATTCAGCAGCAGCTTTACCTGCTCCAATGGCAGCAACTACCGTTTTGGGACCGGTTACAGCATCCCCACCAGCAAACACGCCAGGTATATTAGTAGCCAAGGTATCAGCATCGGCCACCAAAATTCCCCGTTCAGCTTCCATGGAGATATTTTCCAGATCAGGCTTTTGACCTACAGCCAAAATAACAGTATCTACATCCAGGATAAATTCGCTGCCTTCAATAGCTACCGGACGACGGCGGCCACTGGCATCGGGTTCACCCAGTTCATTTTTCAAACATTCAATTCCGGTTACCTGACCTTCACCCAGAAAAGCTTTGGGGCTGGTCAACATCAGAAAATCAATGCCTTCTTCTTTGGCACCTTTGATTTCCGCTTCCGCTGCGGTAATTTCAGCTTCGGTTCTCCGATAAATAATGCTGACTTTTTCGGCTCCCAGACGAACTGCAGTTCTGGCACAGTCCATAGCCGTATTCCCGCCGCCGATAACCGCAACTTTTTTGCCCACTTTGACTTCTTCGCCCAAGGCCAACTTTCTCAGGAAAGGCAGACCATGGCTGACTCCGGCCAAATCTTCGCCGGGAATATTTAAAGAAGTGCCTTTATGAGCTCCAATACCTACAAAGACGGCTTTATAACCATCAGCTAACAGGCTTTCGGTGGTAAAATCAGTACCCAATTTTTGGTTATACTTAATTTCCACACCCATTTTAACCAATAATTCTACTTCGGTATCTACCCATTTTTTGGGCAAACGGTATTCAGGAATCCCCACCCGGAGCATCCCACCGGCTACCGGCAGAGCTTCAAAAACGGTTACCTGATAACCTTTTTTAATTAATTGATAGGCTGCCGACAAACCAGCCGGACCAGCACCCACCACTGCTACCTTTTCATCCTTCTTAATTTGAACCGGCTCGGTTTCAAATTCTACGGCATTTTCATAAGCAAAATCAGTGGCCGCTCTCTTTAAGGCCATAATGCTGACCGGCTCATCAATTTTGCCCCGATGACAAGCTGCCTGACAAGGATGGGTACAAATTCGACCGCAGGCTGCCGGGAACGGGTTATCCCGATAAACCATTCTCCAGGCTTCGTCAAATTTGCCTTTTTTAATAAGCTGAACATAACCCTGAACATTAACTCCAGCCGGGCAGGCTGCCTTACAAGGAGAAGTTCCTCTTTTATCAATTACAAAGGCATTGGGGAAAGCTTGTGCATATTTTTTAAAAACGGCTTTCCGCATATCCAGATTCTGGTTATATTCATTAGGAACCTCAACCGGACAAGCATCAGCACATTCATTACAAGCTTTACATTTATCTGCTTCAATATACCGAGGACGCTTACGGATCTTAACTTTGAAATTTCCGGGTTCACCCTGAACATCCAGAATATCGGAGCAAGTATGAGAATTGACATTTAAGTGCCGTCCACATTCTACCAATTTCGGGGAAAGGATACACATGGAGCAGTCATTAGTAGGAAAGGTTTTATCCAGCATCGGCATTGTTCCACCAATTGCTGAGGAACTTTCTACCAGATGAACATAATAGCCTGATTCTGCCAAATCCAAAGAAGCCTGAATACCAGCGATCCCAGCTCCAACAACCATAACCGAACCTTTTTTATTTGTGCCCAAAAGTCTCACATCCGTTCTTACTGGCTATATTTTGGCGTGAAAAGCGACCTCATTTTATTACTTGAGGGCAAAGAAATGGGGTCGTTTTTCAGTCATTTAATTTTAAGCCATTTTTTTATTTTTTTCTAACCGCACATTCATCCAAAATTAAAGCTCTGTCCATCAATGCACACATATGTTCATTGGCCGACTGCCCTTTGGTATCTGGATACCATTTGTTCAAATCGTTGAACTGATCCATACAGTTGTGGCAAGGAACAATAACGATTTTAGCTCCGGTAGCCATAACCTGATCAACTTTGCGTTTGCCTTTGGCTTTCCGCATTTCATTATATTCCGGCATAGCCATGGCACCGCCGCCACCGCCGCAGCAATAGTTCATTTTGCCATTGGGGTTCATGTCAACAAAGTTTTTCAGGAAGCTTCTGGCCAATTCTCTGGGTTCTTTCCAGACTCCTTCTTTACGGGCAGTGTTGCAGGGATCGTGATAGGTAACAATTTCCGGAATAGCATCGGAATCCAAAACGATTGCACCTTCTTTAACCAGATCATTCAGCAGTTCAAGAATGTGTATCATGGGAATATGTTTTCCTTTCCAGAAGGTTCTTTCGCCCCATTTCATGCTCCGGAAAGCGTGACCGCATTCGGTAACAACAAAGATTTCACAGCCCAGATCGGTAAATTCCTGCCAAACCGGTTCGGAAATACCAACAAAGTCATCATCCTGGCCGGTGAACAAAGCAATATTGGTAGCATCCCAGCGTTTGGTACTGATAGTATAATCCAAATTGGCTGCATAGAATAATTTCAAAGTGCTTTGCAGTTCGTTGGGATAGAATTTAATATCACGGGCATTAAATCCATAGAAATACTTGGCACCCTTTTTATTAAGGGGAATTTCATAATTAGGATCGCCCAATTCTTCTCTTAATTCATCCTGAATCCATTCCAGAGTTTCTTCATAGTCAATCTGGTCAACATTCATCTGGTTACCGGAAGACAGGTGTTCTCTGGCAATAGTCTGCAAATAACCGGGGATATGATCTTTATCCCGAGATTCTCCCCGAATTTTCCGTACCAAAGCCGCTACATTAATATTCATCGGGCATTCAATGGTGCAGCGTTCGCACATTGTGCAGTACCAAACATAAGGATCGTTCCAAATTTCGTCTTTTAAGCCTAAAACCAGCTTCCGGACAAATTTGCGGGGGTCATTGTCTTCGTGTACATCCGAAAACGGACATCCAGCCGTACACATTCCGCAGGCCAGGCACTGGGACCAATCATAATTGCCCATCCAGTCAGCCAATTCTTGTCTAAATTCTGGATTTACATCCGCAGCAGTAATTGCTTCCATAAATTTTCAGGTCCTCCCCTCTATATTTTGAATTGAGGCCGGAACAGGTTATTTTTTAACCTTCCTTTTTCAACCCAATCAGGTATCCGCTCCAAATTTTCAAAAATTTGGAGCGGAATGATTTTAATATTCGCCGGGTAATTTATTTAATTCAGCTTTGGTAAATACCGGGCCGTCTTTGCAGACATATTTGTTGCCCACATTGCAGCGGCCGCACATACCAATACCGCATTTCATCCGGTTTTCCAAAGACATAATAATCTGTTCCGGTTTAAAACCGCATTTTTCCAAAACCGGCATGGTAAATTTAATCATAACCGGAGGGCCGCAAATAATGGCCACGGAATTTTCAGCACTGGGATTTACTTCACCAGTTACGGCCGGAACAAAGCCCACCCGTTTGTTCCAACCAGGAGCTTCCCGGTCAATAGTGCAGACCAGTTCAATATCATCCCGTTTTTCCCAAGCTTCCAATTCGTCTTTATACAGCAGCAAACCAGGGTTTCTGGCTCCATAGATTACGGTCAATTTGCCATAATCAGAGCGGTGTTCCAGAATATAGGTAATCATTGCCCGCAAAGTAGTAAAAGCAAAACCACCGCCGATAATTACAACATTTTTGCCTTTCATCAGTTCAATGGGATAATTGTTGCCCAAAGGACCTCTAACCCCAACGATGGTTCCTTCTTCCATAACCTGTAAAGCGGAAGAAACTACCCCTACTTTGTTAACGGAAAATTTCAAATGTCCCGGTTCAGTGGGAGAAGAAGCAATCCCAAAAGGAGCTTCACCTTTTCCGAAAACACAGATTTCGGCAAATTGTCCCGGCATATAGGAAAAATCTTCTTCATCCTTTTTATTGAGAAATTCAAAAGTAAAGGTATGAATTAATTTATCCTCAGTTTCGGTAAAGTTTTTCACCAATTTCATGGGAATCGGTAAGTATGGATTTCTAGCCATTATTGATCCCTCGCTTCCGAGCCCTGAATATCTGCCAGCATTTGTCTGATATCCAAATTAACGGGGCAATTCTTAATACATCTTCCACAGCCAACGCAGGCCATAGCTTCAAAATTATCAACGAAATATTTGAATTTGTGCATCAGGCGTTGACGCATCCGTTCTTTACCGCTGGTTCTGGGGTTGTGGCCGGAACCGTGCAGAGTAAATAAAGGATACATACAGCTATCCCAATTTCTGACCCGACAGCCGTTGCAGTCCTTGGCTTCGTCTACAATGTCGAAGCAGTGACAGGTGGGGCAGCTATAGGTACAGGAACCGCAGCCAACGCATTTTTCATAGATGGTATCCCAAACCGGATTATCAAAGCCCACATCCAGTTTTTCTTTTAAACCATCCAGATTAACGGTACAGCTAACTACGGCTTCAGCTTTAACCTTGGCGGCAGCTTCCTGGTCAGCAGCCTGAGCAGCTTCCCCTTCCAGCAAGCCTTTACCGGCTTCGGTCAAAACTTCTACCAGATATTTATCACCTAAATCGGTTAACAAAATATCCAAACCTTTGGTAGCAAAGGGACTGCCGCCCAGCGAGGTGCAAAAACAGGTGCTGGCCGGAGCATTGCAGCCAATACCTACCAGAATGGTATTAGCTCTTCTGGTCAGGTAGTAAGGATCTTCATATTTATTATTTTTAAAAACATTGTCCAGCAGCAAAAGGCTTTGGGCATCACAGGGACGCAAGCCAAAAATAACCTTTTTGTTGGAATCAATGCATTCTTCCAAATTGGCACCTTCCTCGGTTACACTGTATTGGAACAGCTTTTCGGTCTGAGGAAAAAGGATGCCTTTCGGCGGAATTTTGCTGTTTTGAGCAGTAAAATCAGCGTCGGCTCCGGATTTCAATTGTTTGAACAAAGAGTAGGAACCTTCTTTGACCGGAGCAAAAACCTGATATTGGGCAATCAATTTATCCAATAATCCGGCAACTGCATTTTTGCTAATTATCATCCTCTTTATCTCACTCCTTCACCAAGAAAGTTTCAGGATCGTCTACACTGTAATCGGCCAAAGCCGGTTTAGCTTCCAGATCAATACCTGCTTCAAAATTAAACATGGCTTTAACTTCTTTGACCATCTTCCGGGTAAGACCCCGCAGATTAATGCCCATGGGACAAGCCCGGTCACAGGCTCCGCAGTCTACACAGCGTCCGGCCAGGTGCAGCACCCGAACAGCCTGGAACATAATATTATCACTGGTATTGGGAGCTTTGCCAATCCATTGCGGACTGGAGCAGTCCACAAAACATTCGTTACAATAGCACATAGGACAAACATTGCGGCAGGCATAGCAACGAATACATTTGGACAAATCCTGAGCAATGATTTTGTTGCGTTCCAAAGCTGGCAGAGCTTCAAAAGCAGCTACATCATCAAAATTACTTTCTTTGGCCGGTACCGGTTCTCCAATTAATTCATCATAAATAACCGGAGTGCCAAAACCACAGGTCTGGCAGGTATCGTGATATAAATCATTGAGGTTGGCTTCCACAGAGAAGTCCTGGCCTTTTAAGACGATTACATCTCCATTGGCTTCAGCATCTGTAATATCCCGGCCATCAGTGACTTCGGCCACTTTGTTCCGATCAATCATGCCGCTGCAAGGAATACCAATAATATACAAATTATCCCGGTTGATCTGATTTTCCTTCATCAAGGCCACAATAGCTCTGGTATCACAGCCTTTGGCTACTACCGCAATTTTTTCTGATTTATTCCGCAGATAGTTGGCCAGGTTATTTTCACAACCATAATTCCAGGTCAGCAAGGAAACATCCTCTGCTTTTCTGATAAAACAGGGGGTGCCTCGCAAGGGCAGAGTACCTTCGGAAAAACCAACTACCAGATCAACTTTGCCTTCACTCAGCAGCTTTTTGGCTGCTTCCTGAATAGCAGCAGTTATTTTTTGCATCCGCATTCACACCCCGCTTCACTAGGAATTAAGCCTTTGCTGGGACCGATCTTTTTAACTCTTTCGGTTACGCCGGTAACCACTTCGCCAAAACGACCGCCTTCCGCAGCGGAGACCCAGGAAAAATTAATTCTATCTGATTCAACACCGATATATTCAAGCAAGCTTTTCATTAAAGCAAATTTTCTTCTGGCCACATAGTTGCCGCTGGTATAGTGACAATCTCCAGGGTGACAACCAGAGGTTAAGATTCCGTCAGCTCCGTTTTTCAAAGCAGTCAGAATAAACAGAGGATTCATCCGGCCTGAGCAAGGCACCCGAACGACCCGAATATTGGGAGGATACTGAATACGGCTTACGCCCGCCAGGTCTGCTCCCCCATAACTACACCAGTTGCACAAAAAGGCAAATATTTTGGGTTCCCATTCCATATCTTAGTTTTCCTCCCTTCTTATAAAGCATTAACCATAGCCATAATTTGTTCGTTGCTGAAGCCCTTAATGTTCAAAGCTCCACAGCGGCAAGAAGAGGAACAGGCTCCGCAGCCTTTGCACAAGGCTTCGTTAACCACTGCCACTCTTTCTTCCAAATTAACCGTAATTGCTTTGGCCGGACAAACCGATTCACAATTACCGCAGGCTACGCATTTGCGTTTATTAACTACTGCACATTTACCTTCAACCACAATGGCTTCCTTGGCCAGAACGGTGCAGGCACGAGAAACCGCTGCTTTGGCTTGAGAAATATTTTCATCCAAGGTTTTGGGAGCATGAGCAGTTCCGCAGACAAAGACTCCGTCCGTGCTGAAGTCAACCGGACGCAGTTTCAAGTGAGCTTCCAGGAAGAAACCTTCGGCATTAAGCGGAACTTTATACAGTTTGGACAAATCTTTATTGCCTTCTTCCGGAACCATGGCGGCAGCCAAAACTACCCGGTCAGCCTGGATTTTTACCGGAATACCCAAAACATGGTCAGTAACTACTACATCCAGCTTATCGCCAGCGGCAGTAACCTGAGGTTTGTTATTAACCGAATAACGAATAAAGATTACACCCAAACGACGGGCTTCAGTATAGGCTTTTTCGTGCATACCATAGGTTCTGATGTCCCGATAGAGGATAAAGACATTAGCCGAGGGATCCATTTTCTTAATCTGGATGGCCTGGTTAATGGACTTAGTGCAGCAAATCCGGCTGCAATACGGTCTGTCCGGTTCTCTGGAACCAACGCACTGCACGAAAACGATATTTTTATCTCCACCCAAAGAGCCTTCGGCTAATTGAGCTTCCTGCTGCATCAAGGATAAAACCTTATCATGCTGACCATTCAAATATTCATTGGATTTAAACGGTTTGGCACCGGTAGCAATAATGGTTACAGCGTGTTTAATTTCGGTTCCGTCCTGCAAGGTAGAAGTAAAGTTACCTACAAAACCACCGGCATCAACAATCTGGCTGCCCAGATAAACATCAATTAAATCGCTAGCCTGGATCTTGGCTTTCAGGTCGGTAATATAGGCCCGAATGTCTTCATATTCCATTCCAAAGCGAATCTTATTGCACCAGCCGCCCAATTCAGCTTCTTTTTCAACCAGGCTTACTCTAAAGCCCTGTTCGGCCATATTCATAGCTGCGGTCATTCCGGAAATCCCACCCCCGATAACCAGGGCATCGTGGTTCATTTCTACGGTAACCGGCTGAACTGGTTCCAATAAAGCAGCTTTATAAACAGCCATCTTAACCAAATCCTTGGCTTTTTCAGTAGCTTCCACGGGGAATTTCTGGTGAACCCAGGAGCAATGATCCCGGATATTGGCCATTTCAAAGAGATTGGGGTTTAAGCCGGCTTCTTTAATGGTATCCTGGAACAAAGGTTCGTGAGTTCTGGGAGTACAGGAGGCCACTACTACTCTATTTAAATTATATTTTTCAATGGCTTCTTTAATTTGGTTGCAGGAGTCCTGGGAGCAGGCATAGGTTTTTTCTTCCGCACAAACCACGCCGGGCAATTTGGAAGCAAATTCCACGACTTCCGGAACATTGACCACACTGCCAATGTTAATCCCGCAATGACAGACAAAGACACCCATCCGAACTTTTTCGCCAATGACATCTTTTTCGGGCGGATATTCTTTTTTCTTAACCATAGTACCCCGAACTTCTGACAGACCAGCCGCCGAATCAGCTGCGGCTGCCGAAGCCTGCATAACGGTTTCCGGAATATCCCGAGGGCCGCTGAAAGCACCGGCTACAAAAATGCCGGGTTTGCTGGTACCAACTCCGGTAAATGCCGGAACCTTGGCGAAATTAAATTCATTTAATTCCACACCCAGCTTTTGAGCCAAAGCGATCATATCTTTAGGAGCTTCCAAACCGATGGACAGAACTGCCAAATCGAAATCTTCTTCCACAATGCTGCCGTCTTCCAGGGAATAACGAATGTTTACATCACCGGTTCCGTTAATTTTTCCGGTTTCATCCGTAGCCTGTCTGATTTCAAAAACTCTGGAGCGAATGAAGCGAACTCCGTTTTGATCTTTGGCTTTATCGTAGTATTTTTCAAACTCCTTACCATAAGTACGCATATCCATATAGAAAATAGCGGTATCCAGTTCATACGGAGTATGTTCTTTGGCAATAACCGCTTCTTTAATAGCATACATACAGCAAACAGAAGAACAATAATTGTGTTCCAGACGGCAGTTACGGGAACCAACGCACTGAATCCAAGCAATTTTCTTGGGTTCTTTGCCGTCAGAAGGCCGCTGCAAGTGACCGCCGAAAGGACCGGAGGCACTTAAAATTCTTTCAAATTCCAGGGAGGTTAAAACATTAGGAATGCGTCCATAGCCATAATATTCCAGTTTTTGAGCTTCAAAGGGTTCAAAACCGGGCATTAAGATTACGGAACCGACTTCCAGTTCAACCGTTTCATCCTGCATTTGGTGATTAATGGCTCCAGCCTGACAAGCGTCCAGACATTTACCGCAAACCTTCGGGTTATACCCCTTTCTAAGTCTCAGGCACTGCTGAGGATCAATGGCATAAGCGTTGGGGAAAGCCTGGGCATACAATTTGTAAACAGCTTTTCTTTTGGCTAAACCCTGGTTAAATTCTTCATCTGTTTTTACAGGACAGACTTCGGCACAAGAGCTACAGCCGGTACATTTTTCAGTATCAATAAACCGGGCTTTTTTCAAAATAGTAGCCTTGAAATGTCCTGGTTCCCCTTGCAGATCTACCAATTCCGAACCGGTCAGAGTTTCGATGTTCAGATGGCGGCCGCAGTCAACCAATTTAGGCGAGAGGATACACATGGAACAGTCGTTGGTAGGAAAGGTTTTATCCAACATGGGCATGGTGCCGCCGATAGCTGGTTTCTTTTCCACCAGGTACACATAATAGCCGGATTCCGCCAAATCTAAAGAGGCCTGAATTCCGGCAATACCGGAACCCAATACCAGGACGGCTCCTACTTTATTGGTACTCATTTTCTGCATCACATCCGTTCTTTTGAAATCTGATATTTTGCCAAAGGTTGCACTTGAATCTTCCAATATATATTCGCTGCCTGACTGAGAAAGCTATCTTATGGTTAACTGTCAATTATAATTATCCGGATTAAACTCGGCATTTTGACAGAAAAATTTAAGCAGCTACCAAATTTTAGCCAACAATAACTGCTTTTTACCAGATTTCGGCTGTATCTCAAGCTCGGCGAGCAAACTATGACATATTATAATACTTCTCTATTTTTTTTGCAAATCCTTTTAAACAGCCCTTGTATACAACATTATTTTTAATTTATTTTACGATTCTACAAAATGAATCGCAATAAATTTCCTGATTTAGTAAAACCCGTGCTGCCGCTACAGCCGCCAACACATTTTCATCCTGCAAATCCAGGATGGCAGAATCCAAACCGCAAGTCATAGCCATAACTAAAAAGGTTCGGTTAAGCAAATAGCGTTGACCGCATCCCTGGGAAATATTGGACAAGCCTAAAATAGTTTTTAAATCCGGAGCCAGGGTTTTGACCTGCCGCAAGGTCTCCAAAACCTCCCAGGCTTGATTTTGTGCAACATTAACGGGCAGCAGAAGCGGATCTATATATAAATTCTGCAAAGGCAGCCCCTCCGCATCAGCAGCCACCACCATTTCCATGGCCAAAGCCAGGCGTTCGCTGGAGCTGGCTGGAACGCCTTCATTATTCATAGTCAGGCCGATGACCGAAGCTCCGTAAGTTACAGCCATCGGAAAATACAGATCCATTTGAGCCGGTTCGGCGTTAATAGAATTAATCAAAGCTGATCCGTTTGTATGCACCTTTAAGCCGGCCTCAATAGCCTTGGGATTGGTAGAATCCAGACAGCAGGGCAAGGTGGAAACCTCCTGCACAGTTTCTACCAGCCATTGCATAACCTCCGGCTGCTTTTCTGCCGGAACTGCCGGACCGGTATTTAAATCCAGGCAGGAAGCCCCCAGTTTTTGCTGCCGCAAAGCCCAGGATTGAATTGTTTCCCGATCATGAGTCTGGATAGCTTGCCGAACATCTTTAAACATTCCATTGATTCTTTCCCCAATTAAAAACAGTTTGCTCCCTCCCATTCCAGATTGTTCCAATGTTCCCGCAGCATCCGCAAGGCTTCCGGATGCCGCAAGACCAGCAAATCAGCCCCCGCCCAGGCATAAGCGGCGGCGGTCATGGCTTCCCAAAGCAAAGCCCGTTTTAACTGATTACCCCACTTGCCGGATTCGTCCAAGGCTTCCGGGGTCTTCCAAGCTTCCTGGCCAACCAGACAAAACAGAGGCATGGAAAGCATTTGATCCCCGGTTAAAGCAGCGGTACGGGTTCGCTCCATAATTGAATACCCATATTCAATCCCATAGCCCAAAGCCCCAATCAGCGGGTCATTAACAATTCGGTCAGCGGGCAGTCCGCTTTCGGTCAGCAGAATATTCAGCTCCTTAGCCAAATTAATGTCCAATGGAGTACCAGCAATTAAGTTATGACCGTACTTTTTAGCCACTATTGCCAGATTTTGATAATTATTCGGAGTTACATAACCCAATAAAGCTCCTTGACCTGCCAAAGCCTCGGCCGCCTGAGCCAGAATCAGGCTGTCCTGTTCTTCCTGACCGCAACCCAGCACTGCCAAGGGCAGGGTCACAGCCTCGGCCACCTGCCCGGCAAGCTCGGCAAAGACTTCCGGGCTGTTGCTTCCACAGGAACGGAAGCAAATAAAATCCGCTCCCAAGTCCTGACATTTTTTAGCCCAGCGAATGGGGTCATCCCAAACCTCTCCAAAAGCTTCCGCCAGCAAAGGCGGCCAGCCGTCCGGCTGCTGTTCCCAAACCTCCAGGGCGATAGCTGGACGGTGCGGCAGCTCTCCCTCGAAGTCAGCAAAGGGCAAGGTTTCTGCTCCTCCCACCTTAATCATTTTTATGCCTGTTCCCAGGGTTAATTCATTAACTTTGCCAATCCACTTTTCTTTGATCAATTCCACTGCCAGACCTCCTTCAAGAACAGACCCAACCCAGCCGATTCCCGGGGGCCAATCAAAACTTCCCAGCCAGTCAAGTCCCGCAGCGGTTCGGCCAGCACTTCGACCCCGCCGGGAATAATCAGCTTGCGATGGTTGACCTTATTGGCTAAACCGCTATCTGCTAAAGCTGCTTCAATACTTTCCGGGGTAAACTTCCCGGCTGCCCAGCCGGTCAATACTGAAACTCCGTCTGTTTCCACCACCAACAAATAGGCTCCCGTTCGGGCAGCCTCAATGTCCCCGGCTACCATGAAATAAGTCAGGGAAAAATTGGTGGTAACAATTACCGGAGAATCAGCCTTCACCTCTCCGATTTCATAAAGCCCGGCTTCTACCGCAATGGGCTTTTGGGGATCGGTATACAAATTCATTCGCCAAGTAATCAGAGGTAAGACTTCCGCCGGATCATCCGTGCGAATCACTACAATTCCCGCATATTTGGCCAGATAAAGCCCGGCTTCTAATACAGCCTGAGCCGGATCTGGATTAAAGGCAAAGGTTATAGTTGGATAACCAAAAAGCCGGTTTTTCCTCAAAGCCAGCCGCCGGATTTGGATTTGATCTAATAATATCTGCCGCATCTCTTTGGCTCCGGAATCCAGCACAATTTTCTTTTGTCCCAAAGCCTGCACCTTAGCAACCAGCTCAGCCAGCCGTTCTAAGCCATTCGATTTAACTACCAGCGGCAGATCGTACTTTTGAGCTAGTTTTACCATATCCGGATAATTAGCTTCTGTAGCTCCAGCCAACAAGGGATTGGCTGCCCCTGCTGAAGTTTGGCTGAAAACCTTTTCCAAGGCTTCCGGCTGTTCGCTTTTTAAGATCAAAGGTAAATCCAGATTGGCCAAGACGATTTGCACCGTTTGGCAAAATTCTTCCGAGCTGACTGAACCCTGACAGATAGTTAACAGGTTAACCCGGTAGTTTTCGCCCATGCGGTCAAAGTTCAGAGCTTTAATTTGCTCCAGCCGTTTCCGCAAGGCGGACGGGTCGTTCTGACAGCCCAAACAGGCGGATAGACCGGCAGGATGTTCAAATTTTTTTTCATGCCGGAACAGAACAGTTTCGTCCCCAATTTCCAAAGCTGTTTCTCCTTGGCCAATTTTAATTAAAGCTATAGGAGGAGCTGAAGCCGAATCTAAAAAATCCCGGGCTTCCGGGCTTAAATGGGAACAAGCCTCCAAAGCCGTCTTACCGCTGGCCAAAGCCATAGCAAAAGCCAAACAGGTGGGCTGACCGCAATCTCGGCAATTAGTTTTGGGCAGTTTCTTAAAAATCTCCAAGCCGCTCAAGGCCATAGCATAGACCTCCTTGTTATTCCAGGTTACTCCAAAAGTTTAAACAAAATACAAGTTGTTCTCATTATATCACGCTTAAGCCTTTTTTCAAAGTGGAGTTATTTTTGCAAATTTTTTTATTTCTTCTTTTTGTGAACCCAAATTACCTAAATAAAAACTGGGTGAAGGCATAAGACCCTCACCCAGAGAATTAAAGCTTTAATCAAGCTGGCTCATCCTGTTTGGACTCATTTTTCAGAATCAGCTTGGGATTTTCTTTATTAATTATGGTTTCCCGACTAATAATGCACTTGGCTACATCTTCTCGGGAGGGGATGTCATACATAATTTCCAGCATAATGCTTTCTACTATGGAACGCAACCCCCTGGCTCCAGTTTTGCGTTTTAAAGCTTCTTCAGCAATCGCCGTCAATGCCTCCGGCAAAAACTCAATCTCCACTCCGTCCAGATTCAGCAGCTTGCTATATTGCTTAATCAAGGCGTTTTTAGGTTCAGTCAGAATTTTAACCAGGGCAGCTTCATCCAGAGCATCCAAGGTAACCATTACCGGCAAACGACCAATAAATTCCGGAATCAAACCATATTTTAGAAGATCCTCTGGCAGCAAGTGCCGCAAAACATCTCCAATTTTAATTTCTTTTTGACTTTTGACTTCTGCACCAAAGCCCATGGTTTTTTTGCCAATCCGGTTTTGGATAATTTTTTCGATGCCATCAAAAGCTCCACCGCAAATAAACAGGATATTGGTAGTATCCAACTGGATAAATTCCTGATGCGGATGCTTGCGTCCGCCTTGCGGCGGCACACTGGCCACAGTACCTTCCAGGATTTTTAAAAGAGCCTGCTGCACTCCTTCCCCGGAAACATCTCGGGTAATGGAAGGATTTTCCGATTTACGGGCAATTTTATCAATTTCATCAATATAAATAATTCCCTTTTCGGCTTTCTCCACATCATAATCCGTAGCCTGAATTAATTTCAGCAAAATATTTTCAACATCTTCACCCACATAACCGGCTTCGGTTAAAGAGGTGGCATCAGCAATGGCAAAAGGAACATTTAAGAGCCGAGCCAGAGTTTGAGCCAATAAAGTTTTCCCGCTTCCAGTAGGCCCAATCATAACAATATTACTTTTTTGCAGCTCCACATCATCAATTTTGCTGCCCAAATTGATTCTCTTGTAATGATTGTAGACAGCTACGGCCAAGGACTTTTTGGCATCATCCTGCCCAATGACATATTGATCCAGAATTTCTTTGATTTCTCTGGGCTTCAAAATATTAATGCCTTCCAAATCCAGTTCATCATCAACAAATTCTTCCTCAATAATTTCATTACACAGTTCAATGCACTCGTCACAGATGTAAACTCCCGGACCAGCTACCAATTTTTTAACTTGATCCTGCATTTTACCACAGAAGGAACATTTAAGTTGATTTTTTTCACTTAACATACTTTTTCCACCTCTTTTTCAGCCGGTTTTGTGCTACTTTCTGGTAACAACTTCATCAACCAAACCATACAGTCTGGCTTCTTCCGCTGACATAAAATTATCCCTTTCTGTATCGGTGTAAATCCTTTCCAAAGGCTGTCCGGTATGTTCGGATAATTTCTGATTTAACAATTCTTTAATCCGCAAAATTTCTTTGGCGTGAATCTCAATATCGGTGGCCTGACCCTGCATTCCGCCCAGGGGCTGGTGAATCATAACCCGGGCATTGGGCAAACAATAGCGTTTGCCTTTGGCTCCGGCTGACAGTAAAAAAGCACCCATACTAGCAGCCATTCCTACACAAATAGTAGAAACATCGGGACGAATATACTGCATGGTATCATAAATACCCAGACCAGCCGAAACTGAACCGCCTGGTGAATTGATGTAAAGATGAATATCTTTTTCCGGATCCTCAGCTTCCAGGAACAATAATTCCGCTACGATAATATTAGCAGAATAATCATCTACCGGGCCTCCCAAAAAAATGATACGATCTTTCAATAAACGGGAATACAAATCATATGATCTTTCTCCTCGGCTAGTCTGTTCAACTACAATCGGAATCAATCCGGACATCAACTTTCCCTCCCTAAAGTCATTCAGTTTTATTTATTAGTTTATTCTTCTACGGTAGTAATTTTGGCGTTATCTACCAAATATCCCAGAACCCGATCCCGCAAAATGCTGTTCCGCATAAATTCCTGCTGACCAGGCATATCCAAAACTTTTTTCAGGACTTCGTAATCCTGACCAACTTCTTCCGCAATCTTTTTGCCTTCGTTTTCCATATCTTCTGCAGTAACGGTAAAGCCTAATTCCTGAGCAATGGCATCAACTACCAGATCCTGCCGGGCATCTCTTTCCGCATCTTTCCGATAGCGTTTCCGCAGTTCTTCCATATTGCTGCCGGTATACTGCAAATACATTTCCAAGGGCATTCCTTGAGAATTCATTCTCTGCCGCATGGCGTTAATGCTGTCTTCCAAATAAGTTTCAATCATGGCTTCCGGCATATCAATTTGGGCATTATCTGCGGCCAATTCCAACAACTTAGCCCGAGCATCCCGAATGGCCAAATTTTCCTGGTTGGTTTCCAAATTCTTTTTGATATCAGCTTTTAATTCTTCCAGAGTGTTGAATTCACTGACATCCTTGGCAAATTCGTCATCAATTTCCGCCAGTTTTTTGCGTTTGATTAATTTAACGGTTACGGTAAAGACTACCGGTTTGCCGTTTAATTCTTCCTTCCCATAGTTTTCCGGGAAAGTGAGATTTAATTCCCTGGTTTCGCCTACCTGCATTCCCATAACCTGTTCTTCAAAGCCTTCAATAAAGGTATGCGAACCGATTTCCAGGGAATAGTCATCAGCCTGACCGCCAGCAAAGGGAATGCCATCCAGTTTGCCTTCAAAATCAATAACAGCAGTATCCTTATCCTGAACCGTACCTTCTTCCAAGGTTTCCAACTCAGCATAGTTATTTTGAAGAGCCACTAATTCTTTTTCCAAATCTTCTTCGGTAACTTTGCTAACGGTTTTGACAACTTCCAGATCCTTATATTGTCCCAAGGTTACTTCGGGGCGGACAGTAACGGTAAATTTAAAAATACTTTCCTTGCCTTCTTCAGCCTGAACGATTTCAGCTTCCGGCTGAGCTACCGGTTTAATTCCGGATTCCTGAACGGCTTCGGCATAAACTTCATTCAGCATACTATCCGCAGTTTCCTGCCAGATCATTTCTTTACCTACATATTGTTCCAAAATCAATTTGGGAGCTTTACCCTTGCGGAAGCCCGGAATATTGACTTCTTTGGCTACCTTTTTAATAGTATTTTTCAAAGCAGCGGCAAATTTTTCCGGTTCCACTTCCACCGTCAAAACTACCTGGTTTTTTTCGAGGTTTTCGGTTGCTACTTTCATGAAAGAAATAATCCCCCTTAAAATTAAATATTTATTTCAACGAATTCTGTTAACAAAGTTCTAACCATTGTTAAGCTAAAAAAACTTTCAACATCGTATTTTACAATATTATTCCGGTCAGTTCAAGACTAAGATTGGCTAAAATTCTCAAAACACGAATAAAAAAGCCAAGGCTCCTGTAGCTGGAGCTTTGGCCTTATTGGTGGGTACAGTAAGATTTGAACTTACGACCCCTACCGTGTCAAGGTAGTGCTCTCCCCCTGAGCTATGCACCCAACTGACACAAAAAGACACAGGGCTTTGTTTTTCCGGCTAACAAAGCAAATCCCTTGCCTATTAATTATGCCTTAAGATTCAATAAAAGTCAAGCCCTGATTTCCTGAAAAACGAGCAAAAAAGCCTGAAAGTTAAATTGATAAGCTAAAAAAGTGGCTTCCGACCGGCTTGCCAAGCAACCGACCGAAAACCAATCCAATTTTATTTAATAAATATATCCAAAATCTTATATCTAAGCACCCCAATGGGAACCTGGGCTTCCACCACCGAACCCTTTCGCTGCCCCAAAACAGCCTTGCCTACCGGAGATTCATTGGAAATTTTATTTTTATCCGGGTCAGCTTCCCGAGAACCTACAATAGTAAATTCCATATCCTCATCATATTCCAGATCCTTCAGCAAAACCGTTGAACCCAGGAATACTTCTTCAGTGTTCAAATGTTCGTCAGTGATAACCTTGGCATTGCGGAGCATTTTCTCCAGCTCAGAAATGCGGCCTTCAATAAAAGCCTGTTCATTTTTAGCATCATCATATTCCGAGTTTTCGCTAATATCCCCAAATTCAATGGCTTGTTTAATTCTATCAGCCACTTCATGCCGTTTAACCGTTTTATAATTTTCCAGCTCGGCTTCCAGCTCCCGCAAGCCTTCCTTTGTTACAATAGTTTCTTTTTCCATTCCCGTCAACTCCCTGATTTAGTTTAATCAAGTATAGCAAATTTCAAGCTCAACTGCAATCCAGATCTTCTTTTTGAATAAGCAGCAAATCTTCCCGTTCCAGATGAGCAGAAAAAGCCCACAAGCGTAACGCCTGGCGGCGAATGGCTTTTTCGAGCAAATTCCGCACCATTCGGGCATTGCCAATGTGCTGATGAGTCTGCATATTTTGGTGGATAAGCTGCCTTAATGCTTCCCAGGCTGGAAGGCTTAATTGATAATCCCTTTCCTGTAAAAGCAAGCGAGCAATTTCCAATAATTCTTCCAAAGTATAATCCGGAAAATCTATTTGCAGGGGAAAGCGAGAACGCAAGCCAGGATTCATGGCCAAAAAACAATCCATTTCTTCTCGATAGCCAGCCAAAATAACAATCAGGGAATCCTTATAGTCCTCCATGCCTTTAACCAAAGCATCAATGGCTTCTTTGCCAAAATCCTTTTCTCCTCCTCGAGCCAGAGAATAAGCTTCATCAATGAAAATTATTCCCCCATTGGCTTTCTTCAGCCACTCTCTGGTTTTCTGGGCAGTATGTCCAATATATTCACCCACCAAATCTGCTCGTTCAACCTCCCAAAGCTGCCCCTTTTTAAGAATACCCAGGGTTTTTAAAGCTTTACCCATAATTCTGGCTGCAGTGGTCTTGCCAGTTCCCGGATTACCCTTAAAAATCATATGCAGCACTTGCGATTCAATTCGTAAATTTTGCTCTTTTCGCCTATGTTGAATTTGCTTCAAAGCATAAATTTCCTGAATTAGCTGTTTTAATTCCTGCAAGCCGATTAACTGTTCTAATTCTGCAAGCACCTTACCCCAGGAATCCAGATCTTGAGAATTACTTTCCGCCTCCCAAGGAATTTTTGTTTCCAAAACCAACGGAACAGCAGTCCACATATTTACTTTAACCACCGCATCCGCTCCTTTGATTAAGACCTTTTAAAAATTTAAGGGTTCTGATTATTAAATATGCTTTAAGAAAAAGAAATATTCACATTTTGCATGGGAGTAATCGTTGAAATTGCGTGCTTATAGACCATCTGTTGTCTATTTTCGCTGTCTACCAAAACTGTAAAGTTATCAAACCCTTTGATCAACCCTTTTATTTGAAAGCCATTCAATAAAAAAATAGTTACCAAAATATTTTCTTTACGAATCCGATTTAGAAAAGCATCCTGTAAATTAATTTGATTTTTAACCATAATTTGCAACCTCCCTTGCTGTATTCAGTTAAATTTTCGACCTTCTGCAAAAAATTCCTGCTTTTTCAAATTAACGGATTTGTTTTTTTCTGATTTTTTTGCCGAAAAAGGTAATTTTTAAGCTTTTGTTTCATATGCTTTCTTAAACCTAAAAAGGAAGGTTTCATTTATGCTGGGTATTTGTTCCTTGTTACTCTGGTCTTTCAGTCACAGTCTGGGATTGCTTTTCTCTTATTTGGCCAATAATAATTTTCCTCAGCCGCTGACCGCTCAGGAAGAACAGGTTTATTTGGAAAAAATGCTGACTGGAGATGCTCAGGCTCGACAAATTTTGATTGAACGCAATTTACGCCTGGTAGCCCATTTAAGCAAAAAATTTAAAAACTCAGGAGAAGATAGCGAAGATTTAATTTCTATCGGTACTATTGGTTTAATTAAAGCAATAAATTCGTATAATCCCCAAAAGGCTTCCCGTCTGGCCACTTATGCTTCCAAATGTATTGAAAATGAAATTCTTATGCACTTTCGTTCCCGCAAAAAATTGCAGTCTGAATGTTCTCTGTACGAACCTTTGGGCATTGATTTGGAAGGCAATGAAATAACCTTTGCTGATTTATTGGGTACAGAAGCAGAAATTGTTACTGAACAGGCTTTGCATAATTTGAACAAAAAAAAGCTGAAAAAAGTTTTTCCGCATTTGTCTGAACAGGAGAAACAAGTTTTGCTGATGCGATACGGATTGGAGAAAGGAGTGGAATTTACCCAAAAGCAAGTAGCTGGCAAACTGGGGATTTCTCGCTCCTATGTTTCCCGCATTGAAAAGCGAGCATTGCAACATTTGAGCCAATTTTGGCAGGAATGAAAAAAGAACCGCTCGAATGAACGGTTCTTTAAAAATTAATTCCGGCAGCGTTCTACTTTCCCAGGCCTTCAGACCAAGTATCATCGACGCTGGAGGGCTTAACTTCCGTGTTCGGGATGGGAACGGGTGTACCTCCTCCG
>JAZRVI010000009.1:0-73214 GCA_045599035.1 Desulfocucumaceae bacterium
TGACCGCATCGGAGCAATGAATCTGTATCGCATGGGAATAAACTGTCTTAAGGATAGCCAAGTACCGGATACAGCGGCACCTCAGTATATCTGAGATGTCAGGGGTGCTGTCAACCACCCCATGGTGTAACGCCACTTTAGATAGCAATATCTATTGGGGTTTAAAGGTCGGAGGCGTAAGCCGCTACTACGACTGGGCAGTTACAAGCCCACTCACTTTAGTGGGTGGGTAGTTGACATTAATCCTCCACCCACCTGACCTGAACGGCGGTTTCTGCCAAACCGCAAAAAGCCGCCGCCTGTTCAGCCAGCCGATTGGCTTCATCCAATTCAGCCTGACTTTTGGCTCTCGTCTGACCAATGGGACTCAGGCTGCGATCCGCCAAGTACAAATTCAGCCCCTGCAATTGACCAGCTTCATTCAACTGCACCTGAATTTCTTTTACCTCCACCAAGGAGCTGATCAACAAATTTTTCAGTTGCTCCTGCAAGCCTTCCTGATAAATTTGAACAGCCTGTTCCTGATTTTGAGCTGACAAAGCCTCCCCATTGCTCAAAATTTGCTCCCAGGCCGCCTGGCTTCCAGCCTGCAATTTCCATTCCAAGCCCATTAGACCAGTCACCGCCTGCAAAACCGCCCAAATGACCAGCAGCCCTCCTACCATTTTTAAATATGGCCGATAAGTGCTTTGGGGCAGCAGGCTTTCCAGCAAAACCAGCATAACCCCCAAAATCAGCAAGGATTTAAGTAAATTGCTTAATATTTCCATCTTATCTTCTCTAACGCAGCATAACGGTTAAATTGCCCATAGCTACCACCATAGCCACCGCCAAAAAGAACATCAGCCCAACCACCGCCAAGGCCGCAAAAACTCCGGTCAAATGCCCTCCCAGGTCATTTAAACAGGCAGAAAGCCGATTATCTCCCACCGGTTCAATTAAAGCTCCGGCCAGGCGAAAAATAAAGCTCAAAACCAAAATTTTCAGCAAAGGCCACAGCAGAATTAAAATAGCCGCCAGCATCCCCAAAAGTCCCAGGGAATTTTTAATTAAGAGGCTGGAGCTGACAATGGTTTCCATAGCTCCGGAAAACATACTGCCCACTACTGGAACTACGGCTGAAGTAGTATATTTAGCCACCCGCAGGCCAATTCCATCGCCCACTGCTCCCGAAACACCCTGCAAGGCCAATAATCCACTAAAGATGGTGATAAAAACTCCTAACAAGGTTAAGCCGCCTTTTTTAAACAGACCGGATAATTGGCTTAAAGAAAATTGCGGGGAAATATAACCAATCAGCCCCACCAAAGCGGCCATAAACAAAAACGGAAGAACCAGATTTTTGATCAGACCGGACAGAATTGTAAAGCCGGTTATAATCAAGGGCTGAAACAGACCAGCGGAGGTGACTCCGCCTACAGCTACAAGCAAGGTCAAAAGCAGGGGCATCAGAGCTTCCATCAGAAAAGTCATTCGCTCCACGGTTTCCCGAGCGGTTTCCAGCACCACGCCAAAGGCTCCAATGGCCAAACCCGCCAGCACCAGAAAGGCTACCATTCGGGTTAAGGCGGAAGCAGCTCCTTCACTCAAAGCATTGCTTAAATTTTGTAAAAAAGCACAGAGCAAGGCCAAAACCAGCAGCTTGCCCAGCAAGGCCATTTCTGACCACAGCTCCCCGCCCAAAGCCCGTCCCAACTGAGCCAGAATCCCGCTCAAATCCCCCTGCATTTCCCCCCGGGCAATGGCTCCCAAGGTAGTTTTTAAATCCCCGGGAAAAACCTCCGTCCATTCCGCTTGCAATTCCTCCATGACTTTGGTCAGATTTTCGCTGTTTAATTGCTCAAACTGACTTTCCCAGCCTTCGGCCTGAGCCAAACCGCCTCCCAGCCACAAGCTCAAGAAGATTATCCAAACAATCCTGCGGCCAAACATCCGCTCACCTCAAGGAATAAGTTCCAATAATGTATTTAGAACCGCCAATAACACCGGAACTGCCAAAACCAGAATCAGAATTTTGGCTCCAAACTCAATTTTAGCAGCTACGGCTCCTTCTCCGGCATCCCGGCAAATTTGGGAGCCAAAATCCGCCAAGTAAGCAATACCCACAATTTTCAGAATTGTTTCCAAATATAATAAATTAATTCCGGCTTCCTCAGCCAAAGAGCTTAAAACGCCCAAAATCCCGGCTACTTTGTCCAGCAACCAATAAAAGATAATTAGCCCGGCAGCCAAGGCCAAAAAAATAGCCATTTCTGGTTTGCTTTGCCGCAAAAGCAGGGATAAAACGGCAGAGATCAGCCCCAAAGCTACTAATTGCCAAATTTCCATAGTCCACCCTAAAAAAAACTAAAAACCGATTTGACCTCATCAAAAAGCTGAGCCAGTTCCTGCAAAACCCAGACCAGCACCACCGCCACCCCGCCTACGGTGGTAATAAAAGCATAATCTTCCTTGCCGGAGCTTTTTAAAATCCAATGAGCGGTAGCCACCAAAATGCCCACCCCGGCAATCCGAAAAATTAAATCCACCTCACCCAAGCTTAACCCTCCATTAAAAAACCAGCAAAACCAGGGCTATGCCCGAACATACTCCCAGATAATTGTACAGCTTAACATTTTTGCGAGCCTCCTCCTCTGCCTGAACAATTTCCACCTTGAGCTGCTCTCCGGCCAGTTGCAAATGACGAATTTGATCCTGACAATCGGAAATGCCCAGAGCCAAAGCCAGATTATTCAAAATTCCCAAATCACTGATTCTTAAAGAGCTGCAGGCATAGGTCGCTTCCAAAGCCTGCTCAAAGGCTTCGGCAGCCGAATGACCCCGATTGAGCAAATCAGCCGCCTGTTGAACAGCAGCCTGAATCTGACAGCCACTGTTCGGTGCTATTTTGGCCAGGGCTTCCCCCAAAGGCGTGGCTGCATAGCTGAT
This sequence comes from Desulfocucumaceae bacterium, assembly GCA_045599035.1. Lineage (GTDB taxonomy): Bacteria > Bacillota > Desulfotomaculia > Desulfotomaculales > Desulfocucumaceae > CATZDY01. Next base: position 2,929 of record JAZRVI010000009.1, read on the forward strand.
CTCAGTTTCCAGCCTTTGCAAAACTGTCAGCCAGGCTTTCAGCTCCGGCGGCCTTCGGGCATATTCCCGGGACAACACATAGCCGCCCAAGCCGCCACAGGCCACAATCAACAAAGCTCCCAGCAATTTCAACATAAAATTTACCCCTTTAGCAGACCGGAAAATTTTTATTGTCTTATAAGCTATAATTTTTCCGGCCAAATTTCAGCAATAGTTCCCACTTGGGGTTTTTGATCCAATCTAACTGAATAATCAATTACCTTCATTTTTAATAATTCGGCCAAAACCGGCCGACGATATAAATCTTCCCGGGAAGCAGCATGAACCGTAAAAATAATTCCCACTCCGGCATTGACCGCTTCGGTCAATGCCGCCACATCTTCCGGTCTGCCTACTTCATCGGTAGCAATAATCCGGGGAGACAGGGAACGCAAAAGCAGCAGCATCCCCAAAGCCTTGGGACAAGCATCCAGAACATCAGTATTCATTCCCATTTCCATAGCCGGAACGCCCTGATAACAGGCTGCTATTTCCGAACGCTCGTCCACCACCCCCAAAGTATAGCCCCGTTCACTCAAGGAACGGATTAAATCTCGCAAAACCGTGGTTTTCCCACAGCCCGGCGGAGAAAAAAGCAGCACATTGGGACAATGCCGTCCCTGCCAAAGCTCCGGCAGACTGCCCGCCGCTCCCCTGATTTGCCGAGCCAGCCGCAAATTCAGACCGGAAATATATTTCAGCCCCTTAATTTGGCCTTTTTCCAAAACCACCCGGCCACAAAGTCCAATCCGATGTCCGCCCGGTACAGTGATATAACCGTTTTTCAGTTCCTCCTCCAAAGCATACAGAGAGGATTTGCTGATTAGCTGTAAGGTGCGGTTCATGGCCTCCCGGCTCCAAATTTGCGGATTGGTCAAACAGGCCGCAATTTCTCCGGCTTCCCCCAAACAAAGATTTTCCCCGCCTCTCCGCACAATAATTGGCCGCTCCACTCGCAAGCGAATTTCGGTCAATTCTTTTTGCACTTCCAGCGGCAAGCGGCAAATCAAGCTTTTTAATTCAGGCGGCAAAAGCCTTAAAAGATTTTCCATTGTTTTCTTCCTCCGGCTTTGCTAATATATACGCCCTCTACTGGTAAATTATACCTGTTTATCAACACTCCTTCCAGGAACCACAAAACCATTTTAATGAGCATTGCGATTTTTAGGCAATCGCCAATTCGCTTTTTCCAAACGGGAAGCAAAACCATTTCGGCTTTCGTCCCAGACCTCCCGATAAGTTTTTTGGGTTTGTCGGGCAATCTGCCCCCAATTATATTGTTCCTTAACCTTGCGATAAGCCTGTTCCGCCAGGTTTTGCCCCCGCTTGCTGTCAGCCAAAAGCCACAGCAGCATTTGAGCCAAAGAAAGTGAACTGCCGACATAGAATTTCAGGCCGTCCAACCCATGAGTTACGATCTCGCCTAAGCCTCCGGTATCCGCTACAATGACCGGAGTTTGAGCAGCCATAGCTTCCAGAGCAACAATTCCAAAGGGTTCATATAAGCTGGGGAAAACAGCTATTTCAGCCCAGGCGTAAAAAGCATTGCGGCGGGCTTCATCCAAATAACCGGTAAAATAAACCTTTTCGGCAATCCCCAACTGTCTGGCCAGATTCTGCAAATCATTTCGGTAGCTGCCATCTCCTCCAATAATAAATTTAAGCTGAGAATGACGGGATAAAACCCGTTTGGCCGCTTCCAATAAAATCTGTACACCTTTTTCCTGCACCAAACGCCCCACAAAAAAGATAATTTTTTCTTCTGGTGCAGCAAAATTCGAACGCTTTAATTCTCCAGCAGGCTTGAGATTATTAATTTCCACTCCATTGGGAATCACCCGAATTTTATCCTCAGGCAACTGAAAAATCTGCCGGATTTCCTCCTGCATATAACGGCTGCAACAAATAACCCGCCAGGCTTCATAGCCCAGCCACCATTCCACCTCACTGATATAACGCTGTAAATCGGTATGCAGACCATAATTGCGGCCGGCTTCTGTGGCGTGAATGGTAGCAATCAGGGGCAGCCTCCGGGCGTGCTTTAAGGCTCTGGCCGCCGGAGCGGTCAGCCAGTCGTGAGTATGCACAAGATCAACTGCCCCAATCTCCCGTTCCATCTCCATGGCTTTTTCCAGCAAGGCCACATTAAGCTGCAAAACCTCAGTAGCAAAATCCGGAGCCTTCAGGGAATAGGGACGGGTTCGGAAAACCTCCACACCCTGAATATTTTCCCGTTCCGCTCCCAAATCAGCTCCGCTGGTAATAATATAAACCTGCTCTCCAATTTTGCTTAAAGCCTGACTTAAATCCGCAACATGCCGAGCCAGCCCTCCCACACTTTGGGGCGGAAATTCCCAGGAAAGCATCAAAATTTTCATTTTCCGGCTCCTTTACTCTTTTCTGCTAGTATTCAGCTCCCCAGGGCTTTTTATGCGTCAGCCCTCTTTTCTTTTGCCCCCGACAATGCTATACTAAAATCAAGCTTTTTTAAATAATGGCCAATATCTCCGCTCCAGGAACAAGACAAGAAAGTATGCTCTTTTCTATTATAAAAATGCCAAATTAGACACCAGGAAGCAGAAAGTATAACCAATGTTTTGGCAATGATTTATCGCATTTACCCTCAAAAAAACAAATAATGGAGATTAATTATGGATAGTGCTGAAACCGAGCAACTTATTCTACAAAAATTTTCGCCCCAGCGAACCAATTTGCTGCCGGCAGCTCAACAAATTCAAAGGGAATTGGGTTATCTTTCCCCCACCGCTTTGGCAGCTTTGGCCGATTATTTTGCTTTGCCCCCATCTGAAGTTTATGAAGTCATCACCTTCTATCCAGATTTTCGCTTAACTGCTCCGGGCAAAAAGCAAATTAAACTTTGCATGGGAACCGCCTGCCACTTAAAAGGCAGCAAGATTATTCAGGAACGCCTGGAAAGCAAATTGGGCATTAAATGCGGGGAAACCACTCCAGATGGCCAATACAGCCTAGAAAGGGTAGCCTGCGTGGGCTGTTGCTCCCTGGCTCCGGTTATTGTGCTTAATCAGGAAACCATCCCCCAGGTAAGCCTGATTAGAATTGAAGAGCTGACTAGAGAAGGACGGGATCAAGATTAATCCAACCTACCAAAAGCTTTATCAAGCCGCCCAAAAATATGAACAGGATTTAAACCAGCAGCCCTGGCTGCTGGTCGGAACCGCTACCTGCGGCCGAGCCACTGGAGCCTTGCAGATTAAAGCCTGCCTGGAAACCGAAATTGCTGCGGCCAAACAAAACTGGCCGGTTCTGGAAGGCGGCTGTTTGGGGCATTGCTATGCCGAGCCGCTGGTGCTGGTGCATAATCCAGGCTTTCCGGATCTTTTGTACGGCTTTGTCAATGAAGGTCTGGCTCGGCGTTTAATTAAAGATTATCTGCTGGAAGGCGATCCCTGCCTGGAATATTTGCTGGCGGCAGTGGAGGAAAACGAGCTGGGCTTACCCAGCCTGCAAGATTTTCCCCGAGGTCAACTGGAAAAAAGAATCCTGCTGGCTCGCTGCGGCCAAATTGCTCCCGGAGAAATTCGGCAGGCTTTAGCCAGGGGAGCTTATGCTGCCTTAGCTTCAGCTTTGGAGCAAAAACCGGAGGATTTGCTGAACCTGGTGGCCAAATCCGGTCTTCGGGGGCGGGGAGGAGCCGGTTTTCCTGCCGCCCGCAAATGGCAGGTTTGCCGACAAACTCAAGCCGCCGAACGATATTTAATCTGCAATGCCGATGAAGGCGATCCGGGAGCTTTTATGGATCGCAGCCTGTTGGAAAGCGATCCTCATTTATTGCTGGAAGGAATGCTGCTTGCGGCCTATATTATTGGAGCCAAAACTGGTTTTATCTATGTCCGGGCGGAATATCCCCTGGCCATTGCCCGCCTGCAAACCGCCTTAAAACAAGCTCAGGAACTGAATTTGCTGGGAGAAAATATTTTGGGCAGCAATTTCAGCTTTAAACTGCAAATTTTTCAGGGAGCCGGGGCTTTTGTCTGTGGAGAAGAAACCGCTTTGCTGGCTTCCATGCAGGGCTATGCCGGACTTCCTTCGCCCCGTCCGCCTCATCCGGCGGAAACAGGCTATCTGGGGCAGCCTACGGTTATTAATAATGTTAAAACCCTTTGCTTTTTGCCTTCCGTGCTGGCCGGAAATAAACCGGATACTTTGCTTTTGGCTTTGGCCGGACAAATTCCCAATCCCGGTTTGCTGGAAGTACCTTTGGGGACTTCCCTATCCGAGATCATCCAAATCGGAGGCAGCGGGCAGGATTTTAAGGCGGTTCAGTTGGGAGGCCCTTCCGGAAGCTGTCTGCCCCGGGAACTTTTGAACCTTCCCCTGGATTATGAAACCTTGCAGACCACAGGAGCAATTATGGGTTCCGGCGGAGTTATCGTTTTAAATCAGCAGGATTGCATGGTCGAAACAGCTCGCTATTTTCTGGAATTTACCCAGCAGGAATCCTGCGGAAAATGCAGCTTTTGCCGTTTGGGTACGCAGCAAATGCTTAATATACTCAACCGCATTGTTCAAGGTGAAGGACAAAAAGGGGATTTGGAGCTTTTGCAGGAACTGGCCGAAGGTGTCAAGCTGGGTTCCCTGTGCAATTTGGGCAAAACCGCTCCCAATCCGGTGTTGAGCAGTCTAAAACACTTTCGTTCTGAATATCTGGCTCATATTGAAAAAAAACAATGCCCGGCTTTGGCCTGTTCCGCTCTGATTGAATACTATATCCTTCCGGAACGCTGTGAACGCTCCTGTGATATTTGCCTGGGTAAATGTCCAGTAGAAGCCATTTTTAGTAATGAACAGCGAATCAAAGTCATTGATCCGGATAAATGTATTAAATGTGATAGCTGTCTTCCGGCCTGCCCACCTCAATATCAAGCCATTATTAAACGACCTAAATATATCTGAATCATGGGGAGGAAAAGCTGAAAATGCTGATTGACGGACAAAAGGTTCCGGTTCAGCCCGGACAAACAATTTTGGAAGCAGCCCTGACCAATCAGATTTTTATTCCCCACTTGTGCGGCTCCAAACATCTGGGCGGCTGTCGGCTGTGTCTGGTGCAGGTTGGATCTAAAATCAAAGCCGCCTGCACCCAAAAGGCCGAACCGGGTTTAGTAGTGCAAACCCGAACTCCGCAGGTTAACAAATTGGTCAAAATGGCCTGGGAACTGCTTGTGGCCAGTCATCAAATGCGTTGTGCCGAATGCAGCCAGGCGGCAGATTGTCAACTGAAAAAAATTGCCCGACTGCATTCCCTGCCCCTGCCGACTCGGACTTTTCCAGCTTTGAGCCAGGAAAAAATAACCTTGTCCGGCGATCTGATTTGGCTGAAGGGTCAATGCCTTTTTTGCGGCAAATGTATTGAACAATGCCAACAGGTCGGTCAGGGAATTTTAGGTATGGCGGGCAAAGGAGAAAAGCGGCGGCTGGCACTTTGGCTCAATCCGAATAGCTGCCGGGACTGCCAAAAATGCCTGGGACTTTGCGGAGCCTTAGTCAAAGCAGGAAATTAATTCGGACAGGCCGAATAAATAGATAAACTATGCAGAAAGAAGGGCAAAATATGTATTTGCATAATTTATTTGTTTTTGGAACCCTTTTACCCGGACTTAAAAATTACAATCATTTTGTGGAACAGCATCATCCCCGGGTCTATCCCGCCCAAACCACCGGAACCATGTATTACTTGCCAGAGGATGATTATCCAGTCGTTTTGAAGAGCGGAACTGGAACCATCAAAGGAGTGGTTTTTGTGACCTCTGATCTGCCGGTCATCATAGCAGGCATTGATGATATCCACAAATTCACCGGTGTAGACAGCCAAAGCGATTTAGTCCGGCAAATTGTGGAAGTAGAGCTGACAGACAGCGGGAAGAAGATTAAGGCTCATATGTATTTGTGGCCGCCCCAAAAAGCTGAATGGCTCAGAGAACATGGCACCATTATTCCAGACGGCGACTGGGGTAAATTTTTACAAAAACATCAAAAATAAAGAGGGAATTTTCATGGATATTAAAAAAAATTTAGACGGAAAAAGTTTGTGTTTGGCCTTGGAAGGACGGCTGGATACCAATACTTCAGTTCAATTGGAAGAAGAAATTAAAAATTTGCCGTCTGACCTGCAAAAGCTGACTTTGGATTTTGCCAAACTGGAATATATCTCGTCTGCCGGACTGCGAGTAATTTTAACTGCTCAGAAAAAAATGACCAGACAAGGCAATATGGTTTTAACAAATGTCAACGAATCCATTATGGATATTTTTGAAATCACCAATTTTGTGGACATTTTAAGCTTTGAGTAAACCAGTTTTGAGTAAACCATATATGAAGAAAGCTTTTTTAAAATGGATGCTGCTGTTTATTAGTCTGGCTTTTTTGCTGACTTTAGTTTTTTCTTTTGCCCTGCAAACCAAGCATTCCCTGGAAAATGCCTTTAAGCTTTTGGAGCTAAAAATTGAAGATGCGGAAAAACAAATCCAGCAAAACAATACGAATCTAATTACCCTAAGAGAAATGAATCATGCTGAAGCTTTGGCCAAGACTCATGCTTTGGCCAAAATTCTGGAAGCCACTCCCGGAGCAGATCTTCAGGAACTGCTGACAATTTTGGATGTGGATGAAATTGATTTGATTGATCAGGCAGGAATTGTCACAAACTGTACCAACTCCAAGCATATTAATTATGATATGGCTTCTGCCAAACAATCTCAGGAATTTTTGCCTATTTTGGATAACCCCCAAGTGGAAATTGTCCAGGAACCCCAGGCTACTGGCTATGATTCAAGTGTCACCATGCAATATGCCGGAGTCGCCCGTCTGGATCAGCCGGGTATTGTTCAAATTGGTTATTACCCGGAACGGCTTTACGAAGCCATGAAGGTGGCTGATATAACCAATATAGCTTCCAGTCTGCGAATTGGTACCAATGGCAGCATTATGGTTATTCAGGATCAAAAGATCCTCAGCTCCATTTATCCCGAGGTCATTGGACACAACATTTCCCAATACGAAATTAAAGCAGACGATTTGATCCAACATCCCCCCTTTACCGCCAAAATCTTGGGGGAAAAATATTACTGCCTGGCTGATTCTTACGAAGATTATTATATTCTGGGAATCTATCCCTATTATGAAATGTTTGCCAATCGGAACAGCACCGCTTTGCTCTTGATTTTTTGCAATCTGTTGGTCTTCGTAATTGTCTTTTTGCTGATCAGCGGTCTTTTGCAAAAGCTGGTTATCAGCGGAATTTATACCATTAATGGTTCTCTGGATAAAATTACCAATGGAGAACTGGAGGAAAAAGTGAATGTCCAAACCACCCAGGAATTTTGTTCCCTGTCCAATGGCATTAACAGCACGGTTTCTACCCTGAAACAAGCAATTAATGATGCTGCCACCCGTTTGGATCGGGAATTAGAGTTGGCCAAGGCTATTCAGGCTTCAGCCTTGCCCCGGGTTTTCCCGCCTTATCCGGAACACGATGAATTTAATATTTATGCTTCCATGATTCCGGCCAAGGAAGTTGGCGGAGATTTTTATGATTTCTTTCTAATTGATGAAAACCATTTGGCAGTAGTGATTGCTGATGTTTCCGGTAAAGGGATTCCAGCGGCTTTATTTATGATGACTGCCAAAACCCTGCTTAAAAACCTGGCTGAAACTGGCTTGCCCCCAGAAGAAATTTTAAACCTGGCCAATGATCATCTATGTATGAATAATGATGCCGGAATGTTCGTTACTGTCTGGCTGGGCATTTGGGAAATTTCCAGCGGCAAATTAAGCTATGCCAATGCTGGACACAATTATCCTATTTATTATAAAAAAGACCGGGGACAATTTGAATTTCTCAAAGCCAAAAGCGGCTTTGTGCTGGCCGGAATGGAAGGCTTCAAATATCGTCGGCAGGAAATCCAAACCACTCCCGGAGATATTTTGTTCCTCTATACAGACGGAGTTACCGAAAACAGCAATGCCCAGGAAGAACTTTTTGGGGAAGAACGCTTGCTGGAGGTTTTAAACCAACACAAAAACAATTCTATTCAGGGAATTTTGCAAACGGTCTCTCAAAGCCTTGATGACTTTCGGCAGGAAGCAGCTCAATTTGATGATATTACCATGTTGGGCTTACAGATCAACAATTTTAACCAGGCGGAAGAAGGAAAAATTAAAAGATTGGCTTTGCCGGCCAAAGTCAGCGAATTAGACAATCTGCTCGACTTTGTTCGGGAAGAACTGCAAAAAGTCAACTGCCCGAATAAAACCTTATTCCAATTGGAAATGGTCTGCGAAGAAGTCTTTGTCAATATTGCTAAATATGCTTATGGTCCTCAGGAAAAGCAGCCTTTGGCCTGGTGTGACCTTTCAGCAGATGAAAAAGGGGTTATTATTGTTTTTACGGACAGAGGCCGACAATTTAACCCGCTTAACCGTCAGGATCCGGATCTCAATTCCTCCCTGGAGGATAAACCCATTGGAGGACTGGGCATCTTTTTGACCAAACAAACTATGGATCTGGTGGAATATACCTATCGTTTTGGCCGCAATATCTTGACCTTACACAAGAAATTTTAAACCCAAGGGGGCGTTTTTTCTCAAGAAAAAACGCCCCCGAATCATTAATCCAAATCCAGCGGCAAAACTCCGCTGGCCGCCAAACGCTCCATGCGTTGCCCAATATCCTGATTGCGTTCCTGAAACAATAATTCCTTATTATAACGGTAATAATCTTCCGAACCCTTGCTGCTGATAAATTTAACGCTGTAATAATTAACCGTTAGTTCCGTAACCAGCAAAAGCATTTCCTGTCCCGCTCCAAAAACCTCTTCCAGAAAAGCAAATAAATTATGCAGTTGAGCTTGGATTTTACTTGTATCTGCCTTTAGCTCGGCCACCCTGTCCCCAAAGGCCGCTTTTAATTCGGCAAAATCGGCTGGCCGAGTATGCAGGAAGGCTTCAATCTGCCGGATTTGCAGCCTTTGTTCCATCGACAAAGCATTGGCCGTTTCCAAAGCCTGTCTTTGCTCGATTTGCCGCTCCAATTCCTCATCCAAAATTTGTCCCAAAACCTTGCCTGTTGAAAGTTGAGTTTTAACTTCCTTCAAAATTCCCTGCAAAACCCGCAAAAAATCTTCCTCCTGCAAATTTTGCCGAATCTGCCTTTGCAAAACCTCCAGCAGTAAGCCCAGCAAAGCGGTTCTTTCATCAAAACGGGCTTGTCTGGCTTGCTCTTTGATTTCCGCTCCGGCCTGTCCCTCCAAAATGCTCAAAATTTGATAATCCTTCTTATACTTATTATACAGACTGTAATAGGCAGCAAACTGACTGACAATCTTTTCGTTATGCAGATATTGGCTGATAACAGCCTCATCCACCGGAATTTGCTCCTCCTCATATAAATACATGGCTTCCGACAGATCTTCCCACCCTCTGGCAGTCACATAAACTTTACCCTGCACCGAAGCTTCCACCCCATAAAAGTCCCGTTTCTTCAAGTCCAGATAGCTTAAAATCGCTCCGTGAATACCTTTGGAAGAAGCATACTGCCGCCAAACCTTATAATCAGCCTGCACCTCCAAAATCCGCAGGCGATCCATGGTAGCAATATCAAATTCCCGCACCGATTTATTATACTCCGGCGGATTGCCGGCAGTTACAATAATCCAGCCCTCCGGAACCCGGTGCCGACCAAAAATCTTATACTGCAAAAATTGCAGCATGGTGGGGGAAAGGGTTTCTGAAACACAGTTGATTTCATCCAAAAACAAAATCCCTTCTTTTAAGCCGCTGCGTTCCATGGTTTCATAAATGGAAGCAATAATTTCACTCATGGTATATTCGGAAATTACCATCTCCTGCCCGGCATAGGTCTTATGTTCAATAAAGGGCAAACCTAAAGCACTTTGACGGGTGTGGTGGGTCATGGAATAAGCTACCAAAGCAATGTTTAATTCCTGGGCAATTTGTTCCATAATGGCAGTTTTGCCAATACCGGGAGGTCCCAATAAAAAAACCGGCCGCTGATGCACCAGCGGAATCCGATAATCTCCAAATTGATTCTTTTTCAAATAAATTCGAATGGAATTTTTAATTTGTTCTTTTGCTTCTGCAATATTCACTAATTCCAACCCTTTCTAATTTGTTTTCCATCTATAATTTCCTGCGAGTCCAAAACCAGCTTAATGCCCCAGGGCGGCACCTCCACCTGATTATTTTCCACAAAAATAAAAGCGGTTGGATAGGGCGGTACTGTCTCCGGAAAGGTGCCATAGCCATCCGTAAAATAAATTAAACCCTTTAAATTGGTCAGCTCTCCGCTTTGCAATAATTCTTCCACCCGCCGAAAGACCGGTCTGAAGTCAGTTCCCCCAAAACCGGTCAGCTTTTCGGTGGCCAGATAATTTTTAAAATCCTCCCAGGAAGTAATTTTACTGTCCTTTTGAATCTGCATATCGCATTGCAGCAAATGCAGATTGATTTTGGCAAAAAAGCTTTCCCGACTGCTTAAAATGGCATAGGTTTTATCCAGAAAAGCCTGCACCACTTCCCCAGAGCAGGAACCGGAAGTATCCAAAGCAATGACAAAATCCTTGATTCGCCGGGTTTCCTGATACTCCAGCGGTTCAATTAAGGGCATATTTTGATATAATTTCAGACCATAGGTATAAAAGATATAATCAAATTCCTCGTCATTAATCTGCAAATCTTCATTGGTTACGGCAAACTTTTTTAAAAATTCTCCATAATCATATTTTTCCCGATGGGCTTCCTGAATATTTTGTTCCAGGCTGTCCGGCAGATCCCCCGGCTCCTGCGAAAACAGCTCCAATTCGGTTTTTAGCTGTCGGCTGATTTTAGCCCACTCCTCAGAGCTGGCCTCGGTTTCCTCATAAAGATAGTCCTTATCCTCATTTTGGGGCGTTAAGTCCAGCCAACAATCGTGCTTATCCTGAAAAAAAAGCTTTTGCCAGGCTTCAATTTCCAAAGCCGGATTATCCAGCAAATAACGATAAACTTTTTCGGCGGTTAAAGCCCCCACCTTGCGGCTCAAACGATCCAATTCCTGCCTTTGAGCCGAATCCCGGCCAGTCTTAAAATAGGACAGCTTAAAATCCAAAATAGTATTTTCTACTGCAATATCCACGGCCAGACTCCACAGCTCCGGCACCAAATGGCGGCAATTAAAGGAATGACAAAACAACCCATGCAAAATTGAATGCAGATAAAGGCGGTTAAGCTGATTTTTATCCCTCCGATACGCCTGCAAAACTGCCTTGAAATCATACAGCAAATGCCGTCCATCCATGGCCAGCCCTCCCAAATTATCCCGGCTCAGAGGCTTGAGCTGAAAAACCGCCGGGCTTAAATAGGGCAGGGAAAGCAAAATCATATTGCGGGCATAGCTTAAAATATCCTCCGCCAGTTGGCGAAATTCTTCCAGCTTACTTTCCATAGCTTCTCCTATATGTTTCAAAAATTTAAAAAAATATTGGGCTGTCCAGCCCGCCTTGCAAAAGGCGGGCTTTCTGCCCATTGATTGTAAACACTATTCAGCAGTAATATAAACCGCTTTTTCTTGTGCCGCCCATTTCACATCAGCCCCTGCCTGTTCAGAGATAAACCTGACTGGAACTAAAATTCTGCCTTGCAGCTCTTGAGCCGGAACATCCAGTTTATACTCGCTGTCATTGACATAAGCACTGGCTGAACCCAAAACAAGTTTAATGACCCTGGAAGCTGAAGCATTACGGGCAGTAACAGTTTTATGCCCGGCATCCCAGGCAACTTCCATGCTAAGGGCTTCCAGTATGCCCCTGACCGGAACCAGAATCCGTCCATTCTCCAAAAGCGGCGGAACATCAAAGTTCATTCTTTCTCCATTGAGATATACTTTAATTTCCTCAAGAGCATTCTCTGGAGTGTTCAGGATACCCACCTTACCATTTTTCACAACCAAAACTAAATCTTCAGAAAAGGGAGCTGCCTCATCATAAATACAAGGAATAATTTCTTTACCTGTTTTATCGATAAGACCACACTTACCATTTTTCATAACCGCAACTGAACCTTCAGGAAAGAACTTTGCATCATCATAAATACAGGAAGTAACTTCTTTGCCTGTTTTATCGACAAAACCCTCCTTACCATTTTTCTTAACCCAAACTAAACCTTCAGAAAAGTCCCGTACCAAATCATAAATACAGGGAATAACTTCCTGGCCTGTTTTATCGATAAAACCAAACTTACCATTTTTATAAACCCCAGCTAAACCTTCTTGAAAGCAATCTGCAATATCATAAATACAGGAAATAATTTCTTTGCCTGTTTTATCGACAAACCCCCACTTACCATTTTTCTCAACATGAGCTAAACCTTCAGAAAAGAAACCTGCCCCATCATAAATACAGGGAATAATTTCTTTGCCTGTTTTATCGATAAACCCCCACTTACCATTTTTCTCAACATGAGCTAAACCTTCAGAAAAGGGAGCTGCCCTATCATAAATACAGGGAATAATTTCCTGACCTGTTTTATCTATAAAACCATACTTATCATTTTTCTCAACCTCAGCTAAACCTTCAGAAAATTCCCCTACATCATCATAGATACAAGGAGTAATTTCCTGGCCTGTTTTATCGATAAAACCATCCTTACCATTTTTTTCAATTTCAGCTAAACCTTCAGAAAAGAAACCTGCCCCATCATAAATACAGGGAATAATTTCTTTGCCTGTTTTATCGATAAACCCCCACTTACCATTTTTCTCAACTCCAGCTAAACCTTCAGAAAAGAAGTGTGCATCATCATAAATACAGAAAGTAACTTCTTTGCCTGTTTTATCGATAAAACCCCACTTACCATTTTTCTCAACATGAGCTAAACCTTCAGAAAATAAATATACCACATCATAAATACAGGGAATAACTTCCTGGCCTGTTTTATTGATACAACCACATTTACCATTTTTCTCAACTACAGCTAAACCTTCATCAGAAAAGGAATCTACATCTTTTACATTCTCAACAAGGTCAACTAAACCTTTAAAAGAGGGATCTACATCATCATAAATACAGGGAATAATTTCTTTGCTTGTTTTATCGATAAAACCATACTTACCATTTTTCTTAACACTAGCTAAACCTTCAGAAAAGTATCTTACACGATCAAAATCAACACGATCATAATCATCCAAATCATAAATACAGGGAATAATTTCTTTACCTGTTCCATCTATAAAACCCCATTGACCATTTTTCTTAACCCCAACTAAACCTTCAGAAAAATACTTTACATGATCATAATCATTTAACCAGATAATTTGTCCCTCGGAAGAAGCTCCTTGAGCTGGAGGAAGGGTCAGCAGAGGATTAAGCAAAAAAGTCAAGACTAAAAAAGCAGTAATTACCGAAAAAAGTCCTTGCCGTCTCAAGTTCAATAACATAAAATTACCTCCTGTTTAATAATTTCTTAACAATTTCCAACTTATTTATTAAGAATCCTGGTTTGCAGGAGCAGCCAGGATTTTAAAAATAAATTAGAAAAGTTTGGAATTAAAGATCAATATATCATATGTCAGATAAGCTTGTCAAGAATTTTTTGCCAAGGCAAGCTCAAATCAAGTGCCGCCGGAAAAGCCTGACCCGCCTATATGTCCCAATCATCTTCGGACAATTCAAAATGCTGATTTTGGTAGTTCAGCAATTCCGTAACAAATTTAAAGGCCTGTCGGCTATTGGCCACCTCAATCAAAGCCTGGATTTTATCCGCCCCCAAAAGCCCCAGCTTTTCTGCCGTCAGCAAATCGTCTAAATTATCCCGTTTAATCCAATCGGCCAAAATTTCTTCCCAATGCTCCTGCCAGAAATCCCGATAGACCTGTTCGGCTTTTGAACTCAGCTCCCAGGGATATTCCAGACGAGCCAAAGCCAGCCGATATTGATTGGCCGGATTTTGCAGACGGGGAAAATAGTCATCCAGTTTTTGTCCATCCAAATTGGCCTTTTGGCCAAAGACCTCGCCCAACAGCCGGGAATAAGCTGAATCTTCCCGCCCGGTTCCCAGCCAGACCCGATAAAGAATTTCTCCATTCTGCCGGGAACGCAGGCTTAAAAAACCATTGCCCGGTTTAATTTTTCCGCTTAAATCCAGATTATCATAAATGAAAACCTCCTTGATCCCTCGGAAACAGCCCAGGCCGATTTCCTGTACTGTAAGCGGAATTTCCAGCTTGTTCAGCTTGCTTTCGGCCAGGGCTTCCCGTTCAATCCGCCGCAGACTGGCCGGAAAAATCAGCTCCCGCAAAAATTGGTTGCCATAAAAAGCCCCATTGCCCAAAATTTCTGTTCCTTCCGGAATAGCGTAAGTCTGTTCCCGCCGCCCGCAGGGATATTCCAGCAAAACCCGATAGTCGGCACTAAACAAAATTCCCTCCCGGTCAGCATAAACCTGATTATTCGGTTTAACCTTGATTTGTTCCAAAGTGGCTTCCAGGGGCATAAAGGCATTGTCAATCTGCCTGACACTTGAAGGAATAACAATGCTTTTCAAACCGGAACACTTGTCCACAGCTCCTCCCGGCAGGACTTCCAGTCCCTCTGGAAATTCCAGCTCAGTCAATCCCCGGCAGTTCAGCAAAGCCTTAAAGCCCAGCTCCCGCAAAGCAGAAGGCAGTTTTAATTCGCTTAAATTGCTGCACCAGCTTAAACTATAATCGCCCAATTTATGTACTTGTTCCGGAATTATCAGTCTGGTCAAGGAAGTGCAGTATTCCAAACATTGATTCGGAATCTCGGTAATTTGGGGCGGCAAAACCAATTCCTGCAAAGCCGTGCAGCGATTAAACAGCCCCTCCCCAATTTCCCGCACCGAAGCCGGAAGTTCAATGTGAACTAAGGACTCACAGCCGGCAAATAAAAAGGAAGGTAAAACTTCAATTTGTTCCGGCAGTTTAAT
Organism: Desulfocucumaceae bacterium; assembly: GCA_045599035.1. Lineage (GTDB taxonomy): Bacteria > Bacillota > Desulfotomaculia > Desulfotomaculales > Desulfocucumaceae > CATZDY01. The sequence continues at coordinate 17,950 of JAZRVI010000009.1, forward strand.
TTCCTGCAAGCCGGAGCATTTATAAAAATTCGCCGGACTTAACTGGCAGTTAGTTCCCTGAAAAATAACCTTCTCCAGGCCGACACATTCCAAAAAGGCTTCGGCTCCCACTTCCTGCACTTCCGCCGGAATAATCAGCTCTTTCAGACTGCGGCAGCCGAAAAATAAACTTTCGGGAATCCGCTTTAAGTTGGAAGGCAGCCTGACCTTCAGCAGATGAGGGTTATTCTGCAAGGCTCCACAGCCAATATTTTGAATGGTGTCCGGCAAATAAACTGATTTTAAGTCCCGTCTGGCCAGGGCTTCCCCACCCAAAGCTACTACCGGACAGCCGTCCAGAACCTCCGGAAGAATAAGCTCTTCCGCCCGCCCCAGATATTGATGAATTACTGCCCCTTCATAACTCAGGGAATAATCATAGTCCCGATTATCCATGCTTTCACCCACTTTTTTCTTCATTATACTACAAAACAACCCCAAAGTTAACCACGCCAATCAGGTCAGAAACTAATTACTTGCAATTTTAAAAAATTCCATTAAAATTAACAAAAAAGGAGGAAGTTTGAAAGCTTCCTCCTTACGCCCTAGAAAAAGTCATCATATACGGCACTGATTCTAATACAAACTGAAATCAATATCAAGGAGAGAAAAAAAGTGAAGAAAAAGCATTCAAAAAAAGCCAAGGCTCCAGCTATGGAAACCATCTTGGATCCGGAGGATCTGCCGAGTCTGCCGGATCTCCCAATTTTGCCAAAAATGACACGCAAAAAAAATAAGAAAAAATCAGAACTAAAAATACCTACAGAGCCTACAAAGTACGAATGGCTTCAAATGAGAGCTTTGTCTCGTAAAGATCTTTCTTTATCTGCAAAATTGGTTTATTGTTGTTTACTATTGAATTGTTCTCTCCGCAACAGCACATTTTGTTATCAGTCACTAAAAAATTTGATAACAATGACAGCTCTTTCTCGGCAAACAATCAGCACGGCTTTGAAACAATTAGCTCAAAAAGATTTAATCAAAATCAGTAGATGTTTCGATCCAGAAACTAAGGCAAACTTGTCTAACAAGTATGAACTTTCGTTTGACCTCGAAACGACAATAGTATAATCATTACCGCTCCCCCGCTGCTGAAGCAACGGGGACTCGGAATAAATTTAAGTGTTTAAGCAATTCTTATTTTTCTGGGACTCGCCAAAAGCCCAATACACATTTTTTCGCAACGGTCAGAAAGCAAGGCTGGCTTCGTCCACAGGGCTGAAGCACATGGGGTTTTCGCCCGTAAGCAATTTATAAAAATACTGCAAAGTTTGTATATCAACTAAATTTCCAAAAATAGATTCCCAATACATCTCAAATAACAGAATACTCTTAATTTATTTTGTTTTACCTCTATCTTCTATTTCTACATCATATATTATAATAGCAATATTTAAACAGCGTTCCAGCATCGCCTGAAATGGTGCTAAAAGTCTGCCTTCTGGTCTATTAAATTGACCTGTATAGTCTAATAGTTATAGATAGGGCTAGTCAAGTAGTTATAGATAGGGATAGTCAAGTAATTATAGATAGGGATAGTCAAGTAATTAGGTATCGAAAAGAAAAAATTAATCTATCTACAGGAACGCTTTTGCCCTGCTGCCTGAACAGGAAATCTTGCTTCTGATATTTTTTTTATGTTAAAATTGGTGGTGGAAACTTAAAAGCAGGAACAGTTTTATCTTGCTCAAATGAGGTGCAGATTTGGTTAATAAAAGAAAAGATTTCAACCGATGGGCTGTTTTGGCCGTCAAAAAGGCTTTGTGGGATTATCAGATGATCCAAAGCGGGGAACGCCTGGCTGTAGGTCTTTCCGGCGGAAAGGACAGCGGAACTCTGCTGTGGCTGCTTTCGGAGGTCAGACGCATTACGCCTTTGAAATTCAAGCTGGAAGGTATCTTTTTGGATTTGGGCTTTGGGATAGATCCCGCACCCCTGGCTGAATTTTGTCAAAAGCTGCAAGTTCCCTTTCGGAAGATCAAAACCAATATTGCCGAAATTGTTTTTGAAATCCGCCGGGAACCCAACCCCTGTTCTCTGTGTGCCAATTTACGCCGGGGAGCCTTGCACAATGCCGCTTTGGAAGCCGACTGTTCCAAAGTAGCTTTGGGGCATCATCTGGACGATGTAATCGAAACCTTTTTAATGAGCTGGTTTTACACCGGTCAATTTAAAACCTTTGAGCCAAACACCTATCTGGATCACAAAAATATCCATCTTTTGCGTCCCATGATTTATTTAAAACAGGAAGAAGTTCAGGCTATAGCCGATTCAGTTCAAGTACCAGTTTTAGTCAATCCTTGTCCCGCCAACGGCAACAGCAAGCGGGAGGAAATCCGCCAGCTATTGACCGAATTAAAAAGCCGCTATCCGGATTTGCAGACCAAAACCCTGCACGCTTTGCAAAATTTGGATTTAAATAATCTTTGGCCGCCGCTTTAATTTGTATTTTGTATTTTTTCATATTTATCATAAAAATATTTTGTCTTTTGGATCTAGATCAGTTATAATGAAAGAGTATGTATTATTCACCTATTGGAAATTATTGTTAAGAATATCTTTACAGGAGTGATTTGAAAAAATGATTGATGAAATGTTCAGCCCCAAGAGTGCAGCCGTAGTAGGTGCTTCCAACAAAGCCGGAAAAGTCGGTTATGCCGTTTTGAAAAATATGATCGACAGCGGTTACAACGGAAAGCTTTATCCGATTAACCCCAAAGATCCCGAAGTCCAGGGCTTGCAAGCTTACAAGGACATCAAAGATGTTCCCGAAGCAGTAGACCTGGTAATCATTACGGTTCCGGCCAAAGCGGTTTTGCCGGTGGTCAAAGACTGTGCCGCCAGCGGAGTTAAATATTTGATTATCATTACTGCCGGCTTTAAAGAAATCGGCGGCGAAGCGGCTGAAATCGAACAGGAAATGATCCGGATCTCCAAGGAAAGCGGAATGCGGATTTTGGGACCCAACTGCCTGGGCTTAATTGATACTCACACCAATATTAACGCTTCCTTTGCCGCAGTTTCTCCTTTAAAAGGCGATATTGCTTTTCTGTCCCAAAGCGGAGCTATGCTGGTATCCATCCTGGACTGGAGCCGCTCCATGGGCTTTGGCTTCAGCAAAGTAGTCAGCATGGGCAACAAAGCCGACTTATGCGAAATTGATTTTATTGAAGAAGCTGCCAATGATCCCTACACCAAAGTTATTTTATGCTACCTGGAAGATATTAACGATGGTCCTCGTTTCCTGGATGTTGTTTCCAAGGCCTCCAAGAAAAAACCCATTATTATCCTGAAATCCGGAGTCAGTGCTTCCGGTGCCAAAGCCGCTTCTTCTCATACTGGAGCTTTGGCCGGCAGCGATTTGGCTTATGACTGTGCCTTCAAGCAATGCGGCGTAATTCGGGTGCATACCATGACCGAACTGTTCGATCTGGCCACTGTTTTCTCCAAATGCCCTCTGCCCAAAGGTGATAAGGTTTCCATTATCAGCAACTCCGGCGGCCCCGGAATCATTGCTACCGATAATGTAGAAGGAAACGGCCTGACTGTAGCTCGTTACACTCCGGAAACCCTGGCCGCTTTAAGAGAAGGTCTGCCTCCGGAATCCGGCATTAATAACCCGGTTGATGTTCTGGGCGATGCCCGCACCGACCGTTATCAATTTGCTCTGGAAACCGTCTGCAAAGACCCGGCTACCGATGTAGTAGTAATTCTGCTGTGCCAGACTGCAACCACTGAACCGATTGAAACCGGCAATGTTCTGCTGCAATATCGGGATCAATATCCGGATAAGCCTTTCCTGGCTGCTTACATGGGCGGCGAAGAATTGCTGAAAGCTGCCAAAATGCTTTCGGACAACAATCTGCCCACCTATACATTCCCGGAACCGGCTGTTTCGGCTGTAGGCAAAATGGTCACCTATCGGAAATATAAAGAAGCTCCCCTGGTAGAAAGCGATATTTTGGATCTCAAAGTAGATCAACAAAAGGTTAAAGATATTTTTGCCGCCGTCAGAAAAGATAACCGCACCGTCTTATTGGGCAGCGAAGCTGCTCATGTAGCCGCTGCCTATGGAATTCCGGCCGCTGCTGTGGAATTGGCCACCAGCCCGGAAGAAGCCGTTAAAATGGCCGAAGCCATTGGTTATCCGGTGGTAATGAAAATTACTTCTCCCCAGATTATGCATAAATCAGATATTGGCGGAGTTAAAGTAGGTCTGAAAAATGCGGAAGAAGTTGCCGCTGCTTTCACCGAAATCATGGAAAATGCTGCCAAAGCTGAACCGGAAGCCCGTTTATATGGGGTTGAAGTCAACGAAATGAAAGAAAAAGGCACCGAACTGTTGATCGGCTTAAACCGGGATGCTCAGTTTGGTCCTCTGGTTGGCTGCGGCATGGGCGGAATTTATGTCAACCTGATGAAGGATGTTTCCTTCCGTCTGGTTCAAGGTCTGACCATTGCGGAAATTAAAAATATGCTGGCTGAAACCAAGGTTTATACTTTGCTGAAAGGCTATCGGGGTGAAGAAGCCAAGGATATTGATGCCGTAGCCGATGCCGTAGGTCGGGTAGCTCGACTGGTTGCCGATTTCCCGGAAATTGCAGAATTGGATGTTAACCCGGTCTTTGCCTATGCCAAAGGCTTGAGTGCAGTTGATGTTAAGATCGTTTTAAGCTAAACTCTTAAAAAAATAAATTTTTCGGCTCTGATTTGTTAAAATCGGAGCCGTCTATATCTAAACAAGGAGAGATCAATATGAAATTAACCGGAAGCAAGACCGAAGCTAATATTCTGGCCGCTTTTGCCGGAGAATCTCAGGCTCGCAACAAGTACACCTACTTTGCTTCTAAAGCAAGAAAAGAAGGCTATCAGCAGATTGCAGCCATTTTTGAAGAAACTGCCACTAACGAAAAGGAACACGCCAAAATTTTATTCAAATTATTGGACGGAATCGGCTCAACCGCCGAAAATCTGAAAGCTGCAGCCAAAGGTGAAAACTATGAATGGACTGATATGTATGCCAGCTTTGCAGCAACAGCAAGAGAAGAAGGCTTTACCGCTATTGCTGATACCTTTGAAGCCATTGGCAAGATCGAAAAAGAACACGAAGAACGCTATTTGGCTTTATTGGCCAATTTAGAAAAAGAACAGGTCTTTAAAAAAGACCAGGAACAGGTTTGGATTTGCCGCAACTGCGGACATATTCATTATGGCCAGGAAGCCCCGGAAGTCTGCCCGGTTTGTGCTCATTCCCAAGCCTATTTTGAAATAAAAGCTGAAAATTACTAGAAGAATAACAAACCAGCTTCCTTCATCTCAATTATCTCAATCCACGCACCCCCTGCGGGGTGCGGCACCCTTTAAGTTCTGCAAATTTGATGTAAACCCTAAGCTGCCTGAAAGAAAAATCCCAACAGCCACAGATAAACTACTGCCAAAACTGCTTGAACCATTCGAGATACTACCAAAACCCCAAAGCGTAAATCAGTGCGGCCAATAAACCCGGCAATTTGAGATTGTACTGACAAACCGCTCCAGCCTAAAATTAAGCTAATGGCCATCAGCTTTTCGGTTAAAGCTGCCTCACTTCCGGCCGCCATTTGACACCCCAAAGTCATTTCCCAAAAACCGGCACTCAAAGCTTGCAATACCTCCGGGGAAAATTGCAGGGGAGCTAAAATCCAAGCCAAAACTTCCGCTCCGAACTCTATAAAACCATTTTCGCTTAAAAGCTGAATTAAAACTGCAAAAATAATAATAAACCCACCGATATATAAAAGGCTTTTGACCGAATTTTGCACAATATCTCCAAGAATCCGTCCCAAAGGCCTTTGCTCCTCCCGCCAACTGGCGGCCAATTCTCGGCAGGCTCGCAGCCACAAACCACCTTTGCCGGGAGAAAGGGACAGGCTTGAACTGCCGCCATAAAACCGCATCAAAAAGCCTACGCTCAAAGCAGCCAGATAATGAGCCAGCAAAAGCCACAAACCCGCCTGCGGCTCCTTGAGCATTCCCACTGCCACCGCTACCAAAATAAACAAAGGGCTGGCATTATTGGTAAAGCTCAAAAGCCGTTCCCCTTCAGCCCGGCTGATTTCCCCTTCCTGCCGCAGACGAGCCGTCAGCATGGCCGCCAGCGGAGCCCCGGATGTAAACCCCAGACAAAAGACCAGAGCCGCTCCCCCCGGTAAATTAAACCAAGGACGCATTAAGGGTTCCAGCAAAACCCCCATAAACCGAACTATTCCCAAAACAAGCAGCAATTCCGAAATAATAAAAAAAGGCAGCAAAGAGGGAAAAACCAGTGTCCACCAAATATTCAGACCTCGCAAGGCTCCATTAAAAACCAGGCGGGGCTGACTGATCATAGCCAGCAAAAAGATCCCGGCCAGCAAGCAGGCCAGTGCCTTAAACAAATAATTCTTTTTGGCCGCCAGACAAATAATCCGGATTCCGGGCATAAGCTTCCCGCCTTTAGTTTAAATTCCTTTTTATGTATATCAATTTGACTTGAAGCTTATGCAAAAAAGCCGGGATCTTTTCTCAAATCCAGAAAAGATCCCGGCCATTCGTTTTTAATTAAAGCTTAGCAATAATGGCATCCGCCATTTCACTGGTGGAAGCGGTTCCGCCCAGGTCATAGGTAACCTGTTTGTTTTCCTGCAAAACCTGAATAATCGCTTGATTAATTCTTTCGGCTGCTTCCATTTCGCCCAAATGCTTGAGCATCATTACCCCGGAAAGGGTGATGGCCAAAGGATTGACCTTATTTTGTCCGGCGTGCTTGGGAGCAGAACCATGCACCGGTTCAAAAACTGCACATTCAAAGCCGATATTGGCTCCGGGAGCCACTCCCAGGCCGCCAACCAAACCGGCACATAAATCGCTGACAATATCCCCATATAAATTAGGCAGAACCAGCACATCATAATTTTCCGGAGTCTGCACCAGCTTCATGCACATGGCATCCACGATCATATCGTTAAATTCAATATCCGGATAATCCGATGCTACTTTGGCAGCCGATTCCAAAAACAGACCATCACTAAATTTCATAATATTGGCCTTATGCACCGCTGTCACCTTTTTGCGGCCTTCCCGCCGAGCTAATTCAAAAGCATGGCGGGCAATCCGTTCTGAGGCTTCCCGGGTAATAATTTTAATGCTTTCGGCAGCATCCCTGCCCACCTTATGCTCAATTCCAGCATATAAATCCTCGGTGTTTTCCCGAACGATAATTAAATCAATATTATCATAGCGGCTGGCAATTCCCGGCAGGGTTTTGGCCGGACGAACATTGGCATACAAATTTAATTCCTGCCGCAGAGTAACATTAACGCTGCGAAAGCCTTTACCCACCGGAGTAGTCAGCGGACCTTTCAAGGCAATTTTATTTTTACGAATGGAATCCAGCACATATTCCGGCAGAGGAGTGCCATATTCTTCAATAACCGCTGCTCCTGCCTTTACTTCTTCCCAATTAATCGGCACGCCGGTGGCATCAATAATCCGCCGAGCCGCCAGAGCAATTTCCGGGCCAATTCCATCTCCCGGAATTAAAGTAACATTATAAGCCACAGAACTTTCCTCCTGTACTAATCAAAGTTAAAGCCGCCGAATTTTTTAAAGTGTTCGGCCAAGCCGCCATCATTTAAAATTTTAATCATAACACCCGGCAGGGGTTTAACCGAAATTTCGGTTCCCTTGGTTTTATTGACAATTTTACCCCCGGCCAAATCAACTTCCAGTTGATCCCCTGGTTCAATTTGATCGGTGTTACATTCCAAAACCGGCAGACCGGTATTAATGGCATTGCGGTAGAAAATCCGGGCAAAGCTTTTGGCAATTACAGCGGCTACATTGGCATTTTTAATAGCCAAAGGAGCCTGCTCCCGCGAGGATCCGCAGCCAAAATTTCGACCGGCTACAATAAAATCGCCGTTTTCTACTTTATTATAAAAGTCCGGATCCAAATCCTCCATAACATGCTTGGCCAATTCTTTCATATCCAGGGTTTTGAATTTATATTTGCCGGAGATAATATAATCGGTATTGACATCATCCCCAAATTTATGGGTTTTTCCAGTAAAAATCACTTTTGACTCACCTGCTTTCTGCTTATTTAATAAAAGGACGGGGATCGGTAATCTGGCCTTTTAAGGCAGAAGCGGCTACTGTAGCCGGTGAGCCTAAATAAATAAAGGCATTACCATTACCCATCCGACCTTTGAAGTTACGGTTGGCGGTGGAAATAACATTTTCTCCATCTGATGGAACCCCGTTGTGAGTGCCGACGCAAGGCCCGCAGCCCGGAGTTACCACGGCTGCTCCAGCCAAAACCAGCTTTTCAATAGTACCATCTTGAATGGCTTCCAGATAAATCTTTTTGGAGGCCGGAGCTACAATAAAGCGGACATTGGGAGCAATATGCTGGCCAGCCAAAATGGAAGCAGCAATATGCAGATCTTCCAGCCGTCCATTGGTGCAGGTGCCAATAAAAGCCTGCTGAATTGGAGTACCTTCCACTTCTTTCAGGGGGCAAACATTATCCACCCGATGGGGTTTGGCAATTTGCGGCTCCAGATTGGACACATCATATTCTTTAACTGCGGCATATTGAGCATCCGGATCAGCTTGAACCGCCGTAAAGTCAGCCGAGCCGAACTTTTTCAGCCAGGCAAAGGTTTTTTCGTCAGCATTCATCAAACCGGCTTTGGCTCCCATTTCAATGGCCATATTAGACATGGTGAAACGAGCATCCATGGATAAAGCGGAAATAGCTTCTCCCACAAATTCAGCGGCCAGATAGGTGGCTCCGTCAGCAGTAACCTGACCAATTAAATATAAAATCAAGTCCTTGCTGAAAACGCCCTTGGGCAAACGGCCATTGCAAACAAATTTAATGGTTTCCGGCACCTTAAACCACATTTTACCGGAAATCATTCCTCCGGCCAGGTCGGTGGAACCAACACCGGTGGAAAAAGCATTTAAAGCCCCATAGGTGCAGGTATGGCTGTCCGCTCCAATTACCAGAGAACCAGGGCCAACTTTACCGGTTTCCGGGATCAGCTGGTGACAAACCCCTTCTCCAATATCAAACATCTTAAAGCCCTTGGCTGAAGAAAATTCCCGCATCAGCTTGTGCAAGGCCGAAACCCCTTCCAAGGGACTGGGGGCACTGTGGTCAATCACAAAAGCCACTTTGCTTTGGTCAAAAACTTTGCTTCCGTTCATATTTTCAAAAGCTTTGATGGCCAGAGGAGAGGTTCCGTCCTGACCCATAATGAAATCTACCTGGGCAACTACAATCTCGTTTGCCTGAGCCAAATGGCCGCTGTGGGCTGACAAGATTTTTTCAATGATTGTTTGTCCCAAAATTATCACTTCTTTCCTTAGAAAAATTAACTTTAATTATAATTATATTGAAAAATCCAGGCTGACTCCAAGTATTATCTGGATTAACCCAGCTTTTCTTTTAATAATTTATTCACCAAATCCGGATTAGCCTTACCCTTGCTGGCCTTCATCACCTGACCCACCAAAAAGCCAATGGCCTTGCCCTTGCCGGAGCGATAGTCTTCTACCACCTTGGGATTATTGGCAATAACCTGTTCGACCATAGCCACAATTTCCCCTTCATTGGAAATCTGGGTCAAGCCCTTTTCTTCCACAATCTGTTGGGGATCCTGTCCGCTTTCAAACATGGCTTCAAAAACCGTTTTGGCAATTTTGCCGCTGATTACGCCCTGTTCCTGCAATTTCAGCATGGCGGCCAGTTGACCGGGGGCAATCTTACAATCGGCAATTTCCTGCCGATTTTCGTTTAATAATTTGGTTAAATCACCCATAATCCAGTTGGCAATGGCTTTGGGATTACTATATTCCTTCAGACAAGCTTCAAAATAATCGGCTGCTTCCCTTGAAGCTGTCAAAATTCCGGCATCATAAGAGGAAAGCCCCAATTCTTCCACATAGCGTTTGATCCGGGCATCCGGCATTTCCGGCAAGGATTCCCGAATTCGTTCGATTACAGCTTCTTCCACCACCACCGGCACCAAATCCGGTTCTGGGAAATAGCGGTAGTCATGGGCATCTTCCTTGCTCCGCATGGACAAAGTAATCCCCTTGTCATCATCCCAGGTTCGGGTTTCCTGAATAATCCGCTCCCCTTCTTCCAAAAGCTCGATCTGGCGTTCTACTTCATATTCCAAAGCCCGCTGCAAAGCCTTGAAGGAGTTTAAATTCTTAATTTCGGTTTTGGTACCCAGTTCTTTTTGTCCCACCGGACGCACCGAGACATTGGCATCGCACCGCATGGAACCCTCTTCCATTTTGCAGTCAGAAACTCCGGTATATTGAATCACACTGCGTAATTTTTCGGCATAAGCCCGGGCTTCTTCCGGGGAACGCATATCCGGTTCGGAAACAATTTCAATCAAAGGTACGCCAATTCGGTTATAATCTACCAATGAATAAGGAGAGGTAGAAATGGTTCCCTGGTGTACCAGCTTTCCGGCATCTTCTTCCATGTGAGCTCTGGTTACCCCAATACGCTTGACCTGACCATCCAGTTCAATTTCCAGCCAGCCATGCTCGGCAATTGGCAAGTCATATTGAGAAATCTGATAGTTTTTGGACTGATCCGGATAAAAGTAATTTTTGCGGTCAAATTTGGAAAAACGGGCAATTTGGCAGTTTAAAGCCAAACCGGCTCGAATGGCATATTCCAGCACCTTTTCATTTAAGACCGGCAGCACCCCAGGCAGTCCCAGACAAACCGGACAGACATGAGTATTGGGATCTCCACCAAATTCAGTAGTAGAGCTGCAAAAAATTTTGGTTTGGGTTTTCAGCTCGACATGAACCTCCAACCCGATAACTGTTTCATATTGAGTCAATTTTCTACCCTCCTTTTAAAAAGCACTCGGCTTTTTCTGATAATCCGTGTTTTGTTCAAAAGCATAGGCCGCCTGCAAAAGCTGACCTTCCCCAAAGGGGCGGCCTAAAAGCTGAATCCCCACCGGCAGCTTACCTTCTGCCGCAAAACCGCCCGGCAGAGAAATTCCGGGCAAACCGGCCAGATTAGCCGGAGTAGTAGTAATATCGGCCAGATAAAGCTGCAAGGGGTCATCCTTATGCACTCCCTGCAAGCCCGCCGGAGCCGGACAGGTGGGAGTCAAAAGCAAGTCCACTTTGGCCAAAGCCTGATCAAAATCCTGCTTAATTAAGGCTCGTACCTTCAAAGCCTTTAAATAATAAGCATCATAATAGCCGGAAGACAGGGCATAAGTACCCAGCATAATTCTTCTTTTGACCTCATCCCCAAAGCCTTCACTCCGGGTTTTCATAAACATATCCAGCACATCAGCCGGTTTTTCGCTGCGATAACCATAACGAACCCCGTCATAACGAGCCAGATTGGAACTGGCTTCCGCTGGAGCAATAATATAATAACAGGGAACCGCATATTCCACATGAGGCAGGCTGACCTCTTCAATTTCCGCTCCCAAATCCAGATAGCTTTGAATGGCGGCTTCCAGAACCTTCTGAACATCCGGATCAATTCCGTTTCCCCGATATTCCTTGGGTACTCCAATTTTCAGCCCCTTAACCTCATCTTTTAAATAAGCGGAATAATCTTCATAAGCATAAGGCACGGAAGTGCTGTCTTTGGGATCGTGGCCGCAAATAATCTGGAACAAATTGGCACAATCCCGAACATCCCGTCCCAAAGGCCCAATTTGATCCAATGAAGAAGCAAAAGCTACCAGACCATAACGGGAAACCGCTCCATAAGTGGGCTTTAGACCTACTACCCCGCAAAAGGAAGCCGGCTGACGAATGGAACCGCCAGTATCCGAACCCAAAGCCACCGCCGCTTCTCCCGCCGCTACCGCCGCAGCTGAACCGCCGCTGGAACCGCCCGGAACCCGATCCAAAGCCCAAGGGTTGCGGGTCAGCTTAAAAGCCGAATTTTCGGTTGTAGAACCCATAGCAAATTCATCGAGATTGCTTTTGCCCAGCAAAACCAAATCCTCAGCCAAAACCTTTTCATAAACCGTAGCATTATAAGGCGGAACAAAGTTGGCCAAAATTTTGGAAGCACAGGTGGTCTTAATATTTTGGGTGCAGATATTATCCTTAATGGCCAGAGGAACCCCCGCCATCCGGCCAATTTCCTGCCCCTGCCGCACCTTGGCATCTACTGCTTGTGCCTGAGCCAAAGCCTCTGCCGAAGTCAGGGTCAAATAAGCCCCGATTTTTTCATCCGTCTGCTCAATTTGATCCAAATAGCTTTGACAAATTTCCACCGCCGAAGCTTCTTTATTTTTAATCAGTCGGTTTAGTTCCCAGGCTTTCATTTCTGTAAAGTTCAATTTTTCATTCCTCCCCTAAACAATTTTGGGTACTTTGAAAAATTCTCCCGCCCGTTCCGGAGCATTGGCCAGAACCAGCTCCTGATCCAGATGGGTTCCCACTTCATCCGCCCGAAAAACATTTTGCAGGGGCAAAACATGTGCCATGGGAGCTATATTTTCCGTATCCAATTCCTCCAGCTTTTGGGCATAATCCAAAATTTTGCTTAATTGTTCCTGATAGAGTCGGACTTCTTCAGGATTCAGCTCCAAACGAGCTAATAAAGCTACATGTTCAACTTCTTCTATACTCAGCAAAAAAAACACCTCTTTTTATTTTAATTATAACTAGGTTTAGCCCGATGCTCAACTATTTAAAACTAAAATATCCCCTTTTAAAATCTGAGTATCACCTTTGGGGATAACGGTTTCCCCATTATTCCTTTTGATCGCTACAATCAAAGCATTGGACGGCAAAGCCAGATCCCGAACGAATTTATTTTCCCATTCGTGACCTTCTTCTATTAACACTTCTTTTAATAAAACCTGGCCGTCATCAGTATAGGATTCTCCGCTAATTACGATCACATCCTGAGTTTTCAGGACGGTATTGCCTTTGGGTACCAAGGTTTCCTGCCCCCGCTTAATCATAACTATCAAAATATCCGGACTTAAATTTAAGTCACAAATCTTTTTATTGTTCCAGGGATGCCGAGGAGTAATTATGATTTGCATTAACTGCAGATCCGTATCATCCTGATAATCGTTGAAGGTTCTTAGAACATCGGATTCGTCATCTACCATTTGCAGCTTATGGGCAATAAAGGGCAGCAAGGTACCCTGAAAAGCAACAGAAAGCAAAGCCACCATAAAAACAATATGAAACAAATCGTTGGTAATGGCCTGACCTCCGCCCACCAAAGCCAGCATAACAAATACAATGGAAGCCGCCCCACGCAGACCGGCTGCCGAAACCAAAAGACATTGCCGCCAGGAACTGCCCAAAGGAGCTAAAACCGAAAAAACCGCCGTCGGCCGAGCCACCAAAATTAAAAACAAAGCGATTAAAACCGCCGGCAAAATTACTGCTGCAAAGGCTTCCATGGACACCAAAACCCCCAGCAAAAAGAAAAGCAGAATCTGGATTAAACCGGTCAGACCGTCCCAAAAATGAACCAGGGCAATTTTATTGCGGATCCTGCTGTTGCCCAAAATAATTCCAGCCAGATAAACACTTAAATAGCCGTTGCCTTCCCAAAACTCCGGCACGGCAAAAGATAAAAGAGCCACTACCAGCACAAAAATACTGTCCAAACCGTTGGCTCCAAAATCCACTTTTTTCAAGACCCAAGCCGCCAGCAGGCCAATTAAGATTCCCCCAATCAGACCATAGGCCAACTGAGCAAAAATCAAATATCCCAATTCACTCCCGGACATTCCTTCCCCCAAAATCAAAGCCAGGAAAATCAGGGTGAGCATATAGGAAAAAGGATCGTTGGAGCCGCTTTCCAGCTCCAAAAGAGAGGCGGTATTATCCTTCAAATTCAACTTTTTGGCTCGCAGAATTGAAAAAACGGAGGCAGCATCGGTGGAGCTAACCACTGCTCCCAAAAGCAGACTTTCCAATCCACTAATCCCCAAAACCAGCCAACTGAACAAGGCTACCAAACCTGCGGTAATCAAAACCCCCAAAGAAGCCATACCCGCCGCTTTGCCAGCTACTGGCCAAGCCATTCTCCAGTTGGTGCCAAAGCCTCCATAGAAAATAACGATAATCAACCCCAAAGAGCAGATTTTTTCGGGAATTTCATAGCCGTTAAAATCCACCTGAGTACCAAAAAGCATACCCAATAAAATAAAAAGCAGTAAAGAGGGAACCCCTAATTTGGCAGAAAGACGATAGGCTATCAAACATAACAAAATTATTCCAGCACCAATTAGCAGAGCATTTACCATAAAACGCGATCACCTCTTGGTTTTCTGATACATACACTCAACAAGGAGCCTGTCTCTCCTGTGGGCAGAGCCTTTAGTTTTCTCAAGGAAAAAGCCAACCCCCTCTCTTGTATTATCCATTATTGGGATTTATCAAAGGATAACTGCTTTAGCAAAGCTTCAAATTCCGCCTGACCTAAAACCGGAATACCTAATTCCTGGGCTTTGGCCAATTTGGAACCGCTGTTTTCTCCGGCAATCACCAGATCGGTTTTTTTGCTGACTGAGGAGGAAGTTTTGGCTCCCAGATTTTCCAGCAGTTCCTCGGCCTGCTGCCGGGTATAACCGGCCAAAGTACCGGTCAGCACCACGGTTTTTCCGGCCAGCCGACCAGAGCTTTCCGCAGAATCTTCCTCCATATTTAAGCCCAGGTCGGCCAATTCATCCACCAGCTGAATATGCAGAGGATCGGCAAAATAAGCCAGCAGGCTTTGGGCAATTTTTTCGCCCAGCTCCGGAATGGCCTGAATTTCTTCCGGGCTGGCCTGCCGGATTCGCTCCAGACTGCCAAAATGCCGAGCCAGGATTTTGGCTGCCTTTTCTCCCACATGACGAATCCCCAGCCCAAATAACAGACAATGCAAGGGTCTTTGCTTGCTTTTTTCCAGAGCCTCCAATAAATTTTGAGCTGATTTGGGAGCAAAACGCTCCAGTTCCAACAAATCCTCCATTTGCAATTTATATAAATCCGAAGCTTTTTTGACCAGACCGGCTTCAATTAAGCGGCTTAAAACCGCAGAACCCAACTGCTCTATATCCAAAGCTTTTTTGGCCACAAAATGAGCCAAACCGTTTTGTAAACGAGAAGGACAGGCTGGATTTAAACAGCGGACAGCCGCTTCTCCCTCCGGACGAAAAGCCGTTTCCCCACATTCCGGGCATGAAGCCGGCATTTGAAAAATTCGCTCCTCCCCGGTGCGTTTGCTTTTTTCCACCCGATCCACTTCTGGAATAATTTCCCCGGCCTTGTAGATCCAAACCCAATCCCCCAGCCGGATTTCCTTGAACTGAATAAAGTCCTCATTGTGCAAGGTAGCCCGGGAAACCGTACTGCCCGCCAACAATACCGGTTCCAGCACAGCCACCGGGGTTAAAGCTCCGGTTCTGCCCACCTGAATGACAATATCCTTAATTTGAGTTAACGCCTGTTCGGGCGGATATTTCCAGGCAGTTGCCCAACGGGGACTTTTGGCCGTGGAACCCAAGGCTTTTTGTTGTTCAAGCTGATTAATCTTAATGACTACTCCGTCGGTAGCATAATCCAGGCTAAAGCGTTTTTCTTCCCACTCCTGACAATAGGCCAAAACCTGTTCCAGCTTACGGACTTTTTGGAAATGGGGATTAACCTTAAAGCCCAGATCCCGCAAAAAAAGCAAAACTTCTTCCTGGGTTTGCGGCTCTATTTCCAATCCCTCAGCCCGGCTCAGAGCATAAAGAAAAATGCTTAAATGACGAGAGGATGTAATTTGGGGATCCAATTGCCGCAGCGAACCCGCCGCTGCATTGCGGGGATTGGCAAAACGGCTTTCGCCCGCTTCCTCCCGCTGCCGATTGAGTTCGGCAAAGGCTGCTTTGGGCATAAAAACTTCTCCTCGAACCTCCAAAAGCGAACAGCTCCGCCGCAAGCGTAAAGGAACCGCCCGAATGGTTTTCAGATTGGCGGTAATATCTTCCCCCCGCTCCCCATCGCCCCTGGTGCTGCCCTGCACCAACAGGCCATCCTGATACAACAAAGAAACGGCCAGACCATCAATTTTCAGCTCAGTCAAATATTCCGGTTCCGCCTCCGGCGGCAGATTTTGCCGGATCTTCCGATCAAAATCCCTCAATTCCGCTTCATTGAAAACATTGCCCAAGCTCAGCATAGGTACTTCATGCTGAACAGCAGCAAATTTTTCGCTCACCTGACCACCCACTCTTTGAGTGGGCGAATCCGGGGTAATTAATTCCGGATGCTCCTGCTCCCATGCCTGCAATTGCTGCAATAGCCGGTCGTATTCCGCATCACTAACCGATGGATCATCCAAAACATAATATTGATAATTATATTTTTGCAAAAGCTCCCGCAAAGCCTGACCATCCATTTTTTAACCGCCTTTTAAGTTATTAAGTGGGCTACGGCTACAATTAAATAAGCTGCCGGCAAAAACAGGACTTGAGCCAGCAAAGTGCCGCCAATTCGAGTAAGAGCCAGATAACGGGAAAGCTGCATAACCTCTGCTTCCTCCCGCACTCCTCTTAAAGCCTGATCCGTAACCCGAGCCGCCACCGGATCCACCACTGTGGCCAACAAAATTTGAGCAAGACCATTGACAATGGAAGCCATAGAATTGGTGGTCGAACGAAAATCCGGATATAAAGCCCCAGCATAGACCGAAGCCAAAACTCCAATGGTAAAAATTCCGGTAATCAGCACATTAGTTACCAAAAGCCCCTTGGGCAAGCCCCGATATTGAATATTTTGGGACACCTCAATTCGAGGAATCTCCTTTTGAGCCAGCCGGCATAACTCTTTGGGGCTAAAAAGCAGCATGACCAGCAATTTGGAAACCGAACCAATATGTTCAAAAGCCACTATACCTTTGACAAAAACCCGCACAAAGCAGGGGATCAAAATCAAGCCCAAAATACTGCCCAAAGTACCAAAAAAAATAATAATCCGGATTTTGCGGCTAAGTTCGGTCAAAATCAGCTGATAGGCCGCCGAAGCTGTTTCTCCGCCTCCGCTGTTAATGGCCGTATCCACAATACTGCCCAAAAAAGGCCCCTGAATGGTATTGGCTGTGCTGGACAAAAGAAAAATCACACTGAACAGGGTCAGGGCAGTGGCCAGCCGTCCGGTTTTCACCCCAGCCACCCGCACCGAATAAATCAGGGTATTAATCAAATGAATAATTCCGGTTAAACAGCCGACCAAAAGAACTCTTTCCACCAGGCTTTTCTCCTATTACTCTATTTTTTGCAAAGGAGCAAATTTCAAAAGCAAGTTTTTGACTCCCAAAACCAAAAAGTCCACCTTAACCTCGGTATTCTCTCCATTGCCTTTAACGGCCAAAACGGTTCCCAGTCCCCACTTTTGGTGGTTAACCTGATCTCCCGCCTGCAGCTTTAAAAGCTTGGCAGGACCTTTCACCGCTTCTTCTTTAACTGGCTTTTTACTTTCCGCCGGAAAAGAATCCGGAGATTCTTTTTGCACCTGATTGCCGGATAAGTTTTGGCTCAACACCAGCCGCCCCGGAATTTCCTCCAGAAAACGGGAAACCAGATTAAAACGAGTGGTTCCAAAGAGGGTTCTTTGCCAACAATGGGTCAAATAAAGCATTTTTTCGGCTCGGGTGATGCCTACATAGGCCAAACGCCGTTCTTCTTCCATTTCCTTATCGTTATTCAAAGCATGAGCGTAGGGGAAAATTCCTTCCTCCAAACCAATCAGGAAAACCACCGGAAATTCCAGCCCCTTGGCACTGTGCAAGGTCATCAAAACCACTTTTTCATTGCTTTCCTGCAAGTTATCCACATCTGCCACCAAAGAAATTTGAGATAAAAAGCTGACCAAAGTTCTTTCTTCCGGCAGATCCGTTTCCCATTCCTGGCTTTGTTCAAAATTCTGGACTACGGACAAAAATTCCTTCAGGTTTTCCAAACGGCTGCGAGATTCTACACTGTCTTCATCAGCCAGACTGTCCCAATAACCAGTGATCTGCAAAACCTTCTGGGTAAGCTCCCGGACATTGTTTTCCTGACTGTGCAAATTCAGCTCCAACAAAATTTCTCCCAACTGTTCGGCAGCCCGCAAAGCCTTGCCGGTTAAACCAGCTTTTCTGGCCTGCAAAAGGGCTTTGATGCCGTTGCCTTCGGTTTGGTTAATCGCATAATCCAAAAGCCTTTGCAAAGAAACATCTCCAATACCTCTTTTGGGAACATTAACAATCCGAGTCAGACTGACCAAATCCAAAGGATTGCTGACCACTCGCAAATAGGCCAGCAAATCTTTAATTTCCCGGCGGTCATAAAATTTCAGGCCGCCAATAATGGTGTAAGGAATAGCTCGACGGCCAAAAACTTCTTCTACATTTCGGCTCATAGCATGGGTTCGGTATAAAACCACAATATCGCTATATTGACATTTATTATTTTTAACCAGATTTTCAATCCTGCCTGCCACATAATAGGCTTCCATTTTTTCATCATTGGCCAAATGCCTGATTAAAGCCTGACCCTTGCCAGCCGAAGTCCAAAGCTTTTTTTCCTTGCGTTCTGTATTATATTGAATCAGGCTGTTGGCTGCTTCCAGAATATTGCTGGTAGAACGATAGTTTTGTTCCAGCTTAATCAGCCGAGCCTGGGGATAATCTTTTTCAAAATCCAAAATATTGCGGATATCCGCTCCCCGGAAGTTATAAATACTCTGATCCGGATCCCCCACCACACAAACATTTTGCCGGGCTTCGCCCAAAAGCTTAACCAAAATATATTGAGCATAATTGGTGTCCTGATATTCATCCACCAAAATATATTGAAATTTTTGTTGATACCTGGCCAAAACTTCGGCCTTATTCTGCAAAAGCTTGACCGTCAGCAAAAGCAGATCATCAAAATCCACGGCATTATTTTTTTTCAGTTTTTGCTGATACAAAGCATAAATTCTGGCTGTTATCTGAGTGGAAAAGTCATAAGCCTGTTCTGCAAATTCTTCCGGGGACAAAAGCTGGTTTTTGGCCTGGGAAACAGCATGAATCAAAAAACGGGGAGAATATTTTTTATCATCTAAATTCAGTTCCTTCAGACAGTCCTTAATCAGAACCTGCCGATCACTTTCATCATAGACCACAAAATTATTTTCATAGCCAATATGTTCAATATTTTGGCGTAGAATCCGAAGGCAAGCGGAATGAAAAGTGCTGACCCAAAGCTCCCGGATTTCTTCTGGAATCATTTGGGTGATTCGGCTTTTCATTTCGGCTGCCGCCTTATTGGTAAAGGTAATGGCCAAAATATTGCCTGGCCGCACCTTCTTTTCCTGAATCAAATAGGCAATCCTAGTTACCAAAACTTTAGTTTTACCACTTCCGGCTCCGGCTAAAACCAGCAAAGGCCCTTCAGTTTGCTGTACGGCTTCAATTTGGGCTGCATTTAATCCTGCCAATAGATCGATGACCGCCGCCCCCTTTTCTCTAAATTGAATAAGGCACCGCTGTTAATCAGACGGTGCTTTTTTATTGCTGCCTGGCTTATTTGCCATAAACCTTATCCGGATCAAAGAGCTTTTCGCCCTTGATTTCTACTGTGCCATCCGGTTTAACCTGATTGTGGAAACAGGTATAGTAACCGGTGTGGCAAGCGGCTCCTTTTTGAATTACTTTGACCAGCAAAGTATCCTTGTCACAATCATAAAACATTTCCTGTACCTTCTGGACATTGCCGGAGCTTTCGCCCTTATGCCAAAACTGCTGGCGGCTGCGGCTCCAGAACCAGGTTTCCTGGCTTTCCAGGGTTTTTTGCACCGAAACCTCATTCATATAAGCCAGCATTAGAATTTCTCCGCTTTCGGCATCTTGAACAATAGCCGGAATTAAACCCTTATCATCATATTTTAAATCCTTGGCTGAAAACTGCATTAATTAATCCTCCCTCATTCTGACTGGAACGCCATGTGCCTGCAAAAATTCCTTGGTTTCTTTAATGCTGTATTCCCGAAAATGGAAAATGGAAGCAGCTAAAGCGGCATCGGCTTCCCCAATGGTTAAACCGTCCAGAATATGCTGCAAATTGCCCACTCCGCCGGAAGCCACTACCGGAATTTTGACAGCCTGAGAAATCAAACGGGTGATTTCCAGATCATAGCCATCCTTGGTGCCATCTCTATCCATGCTGGTCAACAAAATTTCTCCGGCTCCCAGCTTTTCAACTTCCCTGGCCCAGGCCACAGCTTCCTTGCCGGAAGATTTGCGTCCCCCGTGAGTCACTACATCCCAGGTTCCATCCGCCTGTTTTTTGACATCAATAGCCACGACAATACATTGACTGCCAAATTTTTCGGAAGCCTCCGCCACCAGCTGGGGATTGGCTACTGCTGCACTGTTAATAGAAACCTTGTCGGCTCCAGCCTCCAAGATTTCCTGAATCCCTTCAATCGAGCTGATGCCGCCTCCCACCGTAAAGGGAATAAAAACTTCTCCGGCGGTTCTTTTGACCATATCCAGCATGGTCTTGCGGCCTTCATGAGTGGCATTAATATCCAGAAAGACCAGCTCGTCAGCTCCTTCCCGGGCATAAAAAGCTCCCAATTCCACCGGATCTCCGGCATCCCTCAAATCCACAAAATTTACGCCCTTAACCACTCGTCCCCCGGTAACATCCAGACAGGGAATAATTCTTTTGGTCAACATGATTCATTCTCCTTTATTTACTGGCCACTGCCAAAGCTTCTTCCAGTTTCAGGGTTCCGGCATAAAGAGCTTTGCCGGTGATCACCCCTTCCACGCCCAGGCTTTCCAGGGCTTTGAGCTGGCGAATATCTTCCAGTTCCGAAACTCCGCCGGAAGCTATGACTTTAAGACCGCTTTTTTCAGCCATTTCCCGAATCGCCGCCAAATTAGGCCCTTTTAAAGTACCATCCCGGCTGATATCGGTAAAGATAACCCTTTTCACTCCTCTTTGCCGCATTTCTCCAGCCAAATCCAAAGCTGGCCGGGCAGCAACTTCGCCCCAGCCCTCCACGGCCACCCGGCCATCTCGGGCATCCAGTCCCAAAACAACTCGTTCCGAACCAAATTTTTGACAGGCTTCTTCAATTAAATCCGGGTTTTTAACCGCTGCGGTGCCAAAGATTACCCGGCTGACCCCTGCTTCCAGAAGCTTTTCCGCTTTAGCCAAATCCCGAATGCCGCCTCCGGTTTCCACCGGAATTTTTAAGGCTGCAACCACCTTTTGGATAATGGCCAGATTAACCTGCTGGCCGGAAAAGGCTCCGTCCAAGTCCACCAAATGCAGATATTCCGCCCCCAGGCTTTGCCAATGCAAAGCCATGGCCACCGGATCTTCTCCATAAACCGTTTCCCGCTCCGGATCACCTTCAATCAGCCGAACACATTTGCCCCGCCGCAAATCTATTGCCGGAAAAATAATCATCTTTTCACCCTTTTCCCAAAATTTTTCAGCAGCTTTAAGCCGGCACTGTCGCTTTTTTCCGGATGAAACTGCACTCCCCAAATATTATCCTGAGCCACAGCCGCCGGAATTTCCATCCCATAATCAGCGGTTCCGGCTATAATCTGCCGATCCTCCGGCTGAACATAGTAAGAATGAACAAAATAAAAGGGAGTATCCGGAGCAATTCCGGCTCGCAAGTCCTGCACTTCCGGCCTCTGGGAGGTGCTGAAATTAAGCTGGTTCCAGCCCATATGAGGAATTTTTAAGCCCTCCGGCAGCTTTTTCACCTGCCCTTTTAAAACACCCAGCCCCTCCGAATAACCCCATTCCTCGCTGGCTTCAAAAAGCAGCTGCAAGCCCAGACAAATTCCCAAAAAAGGCTTGCCGGTCTGCAAATATTGCCAAATAGCTTCTTTTAAGCCGGAACGGGTTAAAAGCTCCATGGCCTCGCCAAAGGCTCCCACTCCGGGCAGAACCAGAGCTTTCGCCTGTAAGACCTCGGCTGGAGTAGTGATAATCCTGGCCGGAAATCCAGCTCGTTCCAGACCCTTTTCCACAGAACGCAAATTGCCCCGGCCATAATTGATAACTGAAATCAAAATCCATCCCTGGCTTTCCTAGATCAATTTTCCTTTGGAGGAAGGGATTTCGTCCCTTCCGCTCAAGGCTGCCGCTGCGGCCAAAGCCCGGGCAAAACCTTTGAAAATGGCTTCGCAAATATGATGGGTGTTCTTGCCCGCCAGCATCCGAATATGCAGCGTAATTCCACCTTGCAAGGCCACCGCACGGAAAAACTCCTCGACCATTTCCGTATCAAAGCTGCCCAAAGAGCTGGCTGGAAACTCGGCTTCAAAAGCCAGAAAGCCCCGTCCGCTGATGTCCAAAGCTACCAGAGCCAAAGCTTCATCCATAGGCAAAAGAATCTGGCCATAACGAACAATCCCCCGACCTTCGCCCAAAGCCTTCCGCAAAGCCTGACCCAGACAAATGCCAATATCTTCAACGGTATGATGACAATCTACTTCCAAATCTCCCTTAGCCATCAGGTTTAGATCTAATCGGCCATGCTTGGCTAACAAAGTCAGCATATGTTCCAAAAAACCCACCCCGCATTGGATTTGGCTTTGACCGCTTCCGTCCAGATTCAGGCTTAAATCAATTTCGGTTTCCTGAGTTTTTCGCTTAATTTGAGCTTGCCGCATTCTCCTGAAATCTCCTTTTTATTACAATTCGCTGATACTCTGCACCAGAGCTTCCAAAAAGGCCGTATTTTGTTCCGGAGTACCCACCGTAACTCGCAGACAATTTTCCAACCCCCGGCCAGAAACATTGCGAATTAAAATACCCCGTTCCTTTAAGGCTTCAAACAGCTCGGCAGCCTCCTGATAGGCTTCAAATAAAATAAAGTTGGCCGCAGTCGGATAGGTTTTAATCCCCATCATAGCCAGCTGCTCCATTTGCACCTTCAGCTCATCCCGGGCAGACTGAATCAGGGCTACCTGCTGTGCAATCAGATCTTGGTGGTGCAAAGCAGTATAAACGGCAATCTGAGAATAATTATTAATATTAAAAGGCTGCTTAATTCTTTGCAATTCATTAATTACAGCAGGATTGGCTACCAAATAACCCACCCGCATTCCGGCCAGGCCAAAAGCCTTGGAGAAGGTTCGCAGAACAACCAGATTGGGATATTGGTTGAGCAGGCTCAAACAGCTTTCTCCGCCAAATTCTATATAGGCTTCATCCACCACGACCAAGGCTTCGGTTTCAGCCAAAAGCTTTTCGACCTTGGCCACCGCAGCAACATTGCCGGTTGGGTTATTGGGAGAACAAATAAAAATCAAAGAAGCCGAAGTTCTTTTGGCTTCTTCCAGCAAAAGCTCAAAATCCACTTCATAATTGGCCTTGCGTTCCACTCCCAAAAAACGAGCCTGGGCAATCTGGGCATGAATCTGATACATGGAGAAGGTTGGCACAGCAGCCAAAACCATTTTGCCAAAGCAAAGCATCAGGTTCAAAATCAATTCGTCCGATCCATTGCCGGCAATAAGCTGATCCGGTTCCACTTTTACATATTGAGCAATCGCCGACAGCATTCTTCTGGCCTGGGGATCGGGATAACGATTATATAATTCATGTCCCAGCAAAGCCTGGATCTCGGATTTAATTTCCACCGGCAGATCAAAGGGACTTTCATTGGCATCCAGTTTTAAAATTCCGGATTCCACTGGATTGGGCTTGTAAGGCTGAAGATTCTGCAAATCCGCCCGACACAATTTTTGTAAATCAAACAAAATTAATCCTCCATTCTGACCTGAACTGCCCGGGCGTGAGCGGTCAGTCCTTCCGTTTCGGCCAGCTTAATAATTCCAGAAGCCGCCTGATTCAAGGCTGCCTGGCTGTAAGCAATTACGCTGGTTCTTTTTAAAAAAGCATCCACCCCTAAAGGGGAATAAAAGCGAGCGGTTCCCCCCGTGGGTAAAACATGATTGGGACCGGCCCAATAATCTCCCACCGGCTCCGGCGAATAACCACCCAGGAAAACCGCCCCGGCAGCTTTAATTTTGCCCAAATGCTCAAAAGGATGAGCCAGCAAAAGCTCCAAATGCTCCGGAGCATAGGCATTGGCCAAAGCCAAAGCTTCCTCCAAATCCTGCACCAAAACAATGGCTCCATAATTATCCAAAGAAGCTGCGGCAATTTCCCGCCGGGACAAAGCTTGCAGCTCGTCCTCCACTGCTTTTTGCACCTTTTCAGCCAAATCTCGATCCCAGGTTAGCAAAACTGCGGCCGCCATTTCATCATGTTCGGCCTGGGACAGCAAATCAGCAGCCACCGCCTGGGGCTTGGCTGTAGCATCAGCTACAATTAAAATTTCGCTGGGGCCAGCCAGCATATCAATATCCACCTGACCATAAACCTGCTGTTTGGCCAGCATGACAAAAAAGTTGCCGGGACCGGTAATTTTATCCACCCTGGCAATGCTTTGAGTACCATAAGCCAAAGCAGCAATGGCCTGGGCTCCGCCCACTCGATAAATTTCGGTAACCCCGGCTTCCACGGCTGTTACCAAGGTATAGGGGCTAAAGCTGGGCGGGGTAACCATGACAATTTCCGGAACTCCGGCTACTTTGGCCGGAATTACATTCATTAAAACCGAGGAAGGATAACTGGCCTTGCCCCCCGGAACATAAACTCCCACCCGCTGTAGGGGTTGAATCATCTGACCCAGAATGGTGCCATCAGTTTCCGGGGCAAACCAGGAGTTTTGTTTTTGCTGCTGATGATATTTTTCGATATTGGCCTTGGCTTGACGAATGGACTGCAAAAAGTCCGGTTCGACAGTCGCATAGGCTTGATCAATTTCTGCCTGACTGATTAATAAATCATCCGGGCTTAACTCAACTCGATCAAATTGACGGGCATAATCCAGCAAAGCTTGATCGCCCTGCTCCTGTACGGTCTGGATAATTTTCCGAACAATGGCTGCTGCATCTTCCCGATTGGCTGCCGATCTTTGCCGAATCTTTTGCCATTGGGGATCTTGGGGATGAATTATTTGAAGCAAAAAACAACTCCCTTTCTTTAACGAATTAAAATATTAGCATGATAATGCAATAATACAACAGAACAGACTTCTTGTCAATCATTGGCCTGTTTCAGGCGTTCCAGGATAATCCGATAGCCATCCGCTCCGTAATTTAAGCAACGCTTAACCCGACTGATGGTAGCGGTACTGGCTCCGGTCTGAGCCGCAATTTCTCCATATGTAAAATTATCCTCCAGCATTTTGGCCACTTCCCAACGCTGAGCCATGGATTTAAGTTCGGAAACCGTGCATAAATCTTCAAAAAAAGCATAGCAATCTCCCAGGCTTTTTAAAGCTAAAATCGCCTCAAAAAGATTGTCCAGAGCAGTTTCCTTCAATTTATTTTCATAAGACATGATTGTAACCTCGTTTTTCTAAGAGTTATTCCAGGAACAAAGCACCGAATCTTTGAAATTTATTCCAATATTCAAAAAAAGCTGTTGAAAAAACCTTCCCACTATGGTAGCGTTAAATGTAGTAAAATTTATGGCTGCTCTTAAGAACCATTCTGGAGATAAACTTCTTTATATTTAATCCTATTCTTATAGCATACCATTTTTCCGAGGATTTAGCAAAAGTTTTATCCTGAAAAATTAATAAGTGAGGAACAAAGCCATGGCTCAAAAAACCAGAAAACAAACTTCAGATCCCAAATTGAATACCAGGCTTCAAGTCGGCTTCGACAAAGCAAGCTGGATTATTTTGTTATTCTTTGCTTTACTGCCGACTTTGTACATCCCTATTTATTATGGCAATGGAGATACCTGGCTTAATGACAGCTCGATTTTTACTTATTTGGGCGGAATTGCCGCCCTGCTGATCGGGCTGATCTATATTATTACCCGCTTTTCGGCAGATCGAAACTGGCTTGGCAGCTCTCTAAAAGCCAAACCCTGGCTGATTTGTCTGCTGATTGCTGGAGTCTGGGCTTTTATAAGCTGTTTGCTGGCCGAAAATATTTCGGTAGCTTTTTGGGGACATGATCATCGACGGGATGGTTTTTTCCTGCTGCTCTGCTATTTGGGAGTCATGGGAACCGCTTTGATTTTAAAAAACCGTCAATACAAAAATATCCTGCTCCGAGTTTTAATTCTGGCGGCGGTTCCAGTAGTTGTGGTAATGCTGGCTCAATATTTTGGCAATGCCTATACCACCATTAGCAACGGAAGCAGCACCAGTATTCTGAAAAACACCAGAGCCAGCGTCTTTTTAAATTCCAACCATCTGGGTTATTACCAGGCAATTACGCTGGCTGCATTAGGCGGCATGATCTGCTGGGACTTTTTCAACACCAAAATTTCTCCCAAAGCCCGCTTGATTTGGGAAATTGGCTGGCTGGTTTTGCTGATTTTTTTCAGCTGGTGCTTAATTATTAACAATACCTTTGGAGCTTATTTGGCTGTCCTGATTGGTCTGGCTTTTACTGCCTTAATTTTTACGGTCAAAGCTTCCCACCTCAAATTGGTCAAAAGACTGTTTTTCTGGGTGCCTTTGGTACTGTTTTTAATAACTACTCTGGTTATCTGTTTGGGCTTTAGCTCCACTCAGGTGGCCAAAAACTTCAATAGAAACTTTAACTCTCTTTCTTTAAATTTAAGCAAAGCTGATTTAAACGAAACTCTGGAAGAATCAAAACCAAACAGAAGCACCTATACAGGCAACAGCAACGCCTATGCCCGATTGCTTCTTTGGCAGTTCAGTTGGCAAATGATCGAAAAAGAACCGGTCTTTGGCTATGGAGCGGACTCCATTTCTTCTATTTTTACGGCTGCCGAATTTAATACCAGCGATCAGGATCGTCCGCACAATGAATATCTGCAATACGCCAATTACTACGGTCTGCCCTTTTTAGCTCTTTTGCTGGCTGGTTTGATCCTTCTGTTTTTACAACAGCTATTTAATTTGATAAAATACAAAAATCTAAGCCAGGAAACCCTGATCGCTTTGGGGGGTCTGCTGACTTATTGGGCTTCGGCTTTTGTGGGAGTAGCCATCTTTAATACAGCCATTTATGCTTTTATCCTAATTGGTCTGGCCGCTGCTTCTCCAACCCAAGAAACTAATTAATCAGGTGAAAAAGAATGTCCGGAAAAAAGTTAATCGGCCTGGTGGCCATCCTGTTTTTGCTGGCTTTGTTGGTTTATGCTTTCCTGAAAGCTGGAGAATTTCTGGTTTTTGACCAGCCTCCCCATAAGGCCGAGGTTATTTTGGTTTTAAGCGGAGATACCGGTTATCGAGTGGAAAAAGCAGTTGAGCTTTACCAACAAGGCTATGCCGACAAGATCATTATGAGTGGAGGCCAGCTCTACTATACCCTGACCCAGGCTCAGGCCATGCAGGAACAAGCTATGGAACTGGGAGTTCCCCAGGAGTCCATCATTCTGGAACCCCTGGCCGACAGCACCTATGGAAATGCAGTTTACTGCCTGCAAATTATGCAGGAACAAGGTTTTAAATCCGCTTTGGTGGTTACTTCTGACTATCATTCCAAAAGAACGGAGTTTATTTTTAACAAAGCCTTTAAGGACAGCAAAATTAATTTAACCTTTTGTTGTGCCGATGATCCCCAGTTTAATCCCCATAAATGGTGGGTCAGCAATAAAAGCATTATGTTGACCCTTAATGAATATATTAAATTTATTGGTTATGCTCTGGGCAAAAATACCTAAAGCTTTTCGGAAAACCAAAATAGTCAACTCTAAAAAGGAAGGAAAAAAGTAATATTGAAAACTTACTTATAAAAAACGGTTCTGCCTCACCTGAAAAATAATTATCCCAGAGCCTGGTTTAAAGTAAAAACACCCATGGCCAGAAAGACCACACAACAAAACCAACCCACAATTCTGGCCAAATTTACCAATTTTCTTTGTTGATCTTCAGCTTGTCCGGCGTTGATGCGGCGGATCAAATTGGGATAAAAAAAGCAAATCAGGGCTAAAGCAAAAAGAATAATGGTCATGATCGGGTAAAACATCAAAAAACACCTCCTCGCTTTCCACAAATAAAAAGACAGGTCATTCAAAGCGAAAATTTCGCTCAAAATGACCCGGATATTTAGTTTAGTTTAGGGAGCACATTTGGAACAAACTGAACGGAATAAGGTGGTACTTAAATAACGATCCCCCCGATCCGGCAGCAAGGCCACGATAGTACCCTCCTGCATTTCCTGAGCCAGCTTGATGGCTCCAACCACCGAGGCTCCGCTGGACATTCCCACAAAAATTCCTTCTTCTGTGGCCAACCGCCTGGTAATTTCAAAGGCTTCATCATCTTCCACTGTCAAAATTCGATCCAGCTTATCCGGATGATAAACCGGAGGCACAATGGCTTCCTGCATATTTTTCAAGCCCTGAATTTTATGCCCAACTACTGGTTCCACTCCAACGATTTGAATGGCTGGATTCTGTTCCTTCAGGTATTGGCTGATTCCCATTAAGGTGCCGGTGGTTCCCATACCGGTAACAAAAGCATCCAACCGGCCTTCGGTTTGCCGATAAATTTCCGGCCCAGTAGTTTCATAGTGAGCCAGGGGGTTAAAAGGACTGCTGAACTGATCCGGCATATAATATTTGTCCGGTTCCGCTTCCACAATTCGATGAGCTTCCCGAATACTGCCGTCCGTCCCCTGATCCGCCGGGGTCAGAATAACCTCTGCCCCATAAGCCTGCAGGATTTTGCTTCTTTCGGAGCTTACACAGCCGGGAATAACCAGTTTAATTTTGTAGCCTTTGGCCGCACAAAGCATGGCCAGAGCAATTCCGGTATTGCCGGAGGTAGGTTCAATAATAATTTTGTCCCTGCTCAAAAGCCCGGCTTCTTCTGCTTTTTGAATTAAATACAAGGCGGTGCGATCCTTAACTGATCCTCCCGGATTGCAGCCTTCCAGCTTGGCCAGGATTTTTACCCTGGGATTGGGAGTTATTTTGGTTAATTCAATTAAAGGTGTATTGCCAATAGACTCCGCTAAATTCATAATTAGTTCGCCTCCATAGAGTTTTAAGGCTTCTGATTCTCTGTTATCTAAATTAATGATTCCCTGCTGACAAAGCAGCGGGGATTTCAAACAAGTATAAATTAAGGTTTAATGTAAGCAAAGCCTTCCTGCTGCTTAAAAATTAATTCGGTAATTCCGGCTGGAACTATTTTAATAAAAGAAGGTAAAGCTGCTTCAGCAATTTTGTGAGCTTTTAGAGCATTGCGGCAGGATGCCAAAACCACTCCTTCATTGGCCAGACCTTTGAGCTGTTCCCAAAAGCTTTTCAGATCCGGGTTAAATTCGGCCAGAAAAAAGTTGACCCCGGCGGCATTAACCAGAATTTCCGCTTCCCACTCGGCTTCCAGCTCCTGAGCATTATTTAAAAAATTGCGGGTATTATTTAAGGCTACTTTCCAGCGACCAGGATCACTGATATGAAAAATTACTTTCAATTTTTCCATGTTAAGACAATCTCCGTTCCCTTACAGGCTTTGAGCCAATTCAGTATAAGCATTCATTAATTTTTGGGTCAGACTGCCCGGCTCGCCCGAACCAATGACATGATCATCAACCTTGACCACCGGAGTAATTTCCGCAATGGAACCGGTAACAAAAGCTTCATTAGCTTTAAACAAATCATCCAGGCTAAAAGGCTCAATCCGAATTGGAATATTCAGCTTTTTGGCCAAGTCCAAAACCGTCAGGCGGGTAATTCCGGACAAAATGTGGTGATCCGCCGGATGGGTATATAGGTTTCCATTTTTGATCATAAAGATATTGCTGGCTCCACATTCGGTTACGGTTCGATCTGGCAAATAGAAAACTACCTCTCCGGCTCCCTGTTTGTGTGCAGCATTTTTAGCCAAAACTGCCGCTTGCAGGGAAATAGATTTAATTTGGCACATTTGCCAGCGAAATTCCTGCCGGGAAACAATTTTAATGCCCTTTTGATACTTATCCATGTTTTTGGCCGGAACCTCTTGAACGGTAATCATCAGACTGGGCTGCATTCCCGGTTCATAAATATGATTACGAGGGGCAATTCCCCGGGTAATCTGCAAATAAATCGAAGCTTCCTGAAGTTCACTTTGAACCAAAAGGTCTTGCATCAGTTGAGCAAGCTCCTGCCTGCTCCAGGGACACTCTATTTCGACCGCTTCCAGGCTGGCCAAAAGCCGCTGCAAATGATCTTCCAGCCCCATGAACTGACCATGATAAACCCGAATAACCTCATAGACACCATCCCCAAAAACATAACCCCGATCATTAATCGAAATTTTAGCCTCGGAAAAATCTCCAATCCAGCCATTCAAATAGACCAATGCTCCCAATTATTCCACCTTCTTTTAATGGTTTTTATTAACTTATGCTTTCATGCTGCTAAAAATTTTTTAGATTTCCATTTTTGCCAGATCCGGTGTTCCTCAGCCTACAGCTACTTTTATCTGAATTATATTGTAGCCTTACCTATCTAATTTGTCAATCAGCAGGCTGCAAATTATCCTTTGGAGCCAGGTTCAGAAAAATATTTAAAAGATTTTGCTTAAAAGGAAGGAAATTTGCTTAAATAAGCTGAAAGTATTCCTAAATCTATTTTTGGGAGGTTTATATTTATGGCAAAAATTTTGGTTGTTTCCTGTGAAAATGTTCGGGACAAAAGCTGCGTTGCCTGTCTGAAATGCTTCAAAGCGGTTGAACTGGGAGCCGGTGAATACGGCCAGCACGAAGAAGGTGCTCAAATCGTAGCTATTTCCGGCTGCGGCGGCTGCCCCGGCCTGGTTATGCCCAAAGTTGCTCTGGTTATGGATTGTGCAGACGGTCTGGGTCGGGAAATTGATACCATTCACCTGGGTACCTGCATGAAAGCAGCCTGCAACACCGGCGGCTGCCGTTTGGATCTGGAAAAAACTGCTGAAATGCTGCGGAACAAATACGGCGTAAAAGTTATTATTGGAACTCACAATTACTAAAAGCAGAATTTAAGGCAGGGAAGGTATCTCTATTGATGCCTTCCCTGTTTTATAAACAAGGCATAAAAAAGCTAAAACAGGCTCCAACCTGTTTTAGCTTTTTTTATTCCTGTGTTTTCTTTCTTAAAAGCAGAGCAACAACGGCAGCTCCCACAACCAGGCCGATAACCAGACAAAGTACATTGCCGCTATAGGAATCCTGACTGAAAACCGCTCCAGTTTTGGTTTCCGAAGCAAAGGTAAAGCTCAGATCCGGATATTCATTTAACGGATTATAACGGGTTTCCTTATACCAGGCTTCAAAATGCAGGTGAGGTCCGGTGGAATTTCCGGTTTCGCCTACATAACCGATAATTTGTCCGGCTTTGACGGTTTCTCCCGGTTTAACCAAAACCTTGCTCATTTGAGCGTATAAAGTGGCATAACCAGGGCGTTCAGTATTGTTAATTTTGCAGTAAATTCCATAGCTGTCAGCATCGGTATCGCTGTAATAATTTTTATCAACAGTTCCAGCATGAGCCGCCAAAACTGCGGTACCTTCAATTTGATTGCCGGCAATATCAACACTGGGATGCTCCTTGGTGTAAGCCGCACTAATATAAGTAAAACCTTTGGCCGGCCAAACATAGTAGCTGCCTTCACCGGCAACAATTCCTCCTTCCGGAGGAGCGGCCAAAGCTCCAGCCGTCGGCAGAACCAACAGTAAAACCAGCCATAAAATCATTTTACGCATAATCATTCTCCTTATTTTTCAAGCACTCGCCAAAAGCCCAATACACAGTTTTTCGTAGACTTTTCGCAGTCGAAATTCCGCCTATTCTGACGAATCCTTTTATATAGCTGTATTATACAATCAATATTAGTTTGCGTCAAGTAAAATAAGTATTTTTAAACAGGGCAACAGCATTTGCAAAACACACTCAGAATTATTGAGACCCCTACAGATTTACACTACTCTCAAACGACCACAACAGCGAGGTGGAAGGGGCTGGAGATTTAGACCCCTACAGATTTACACTACTCTCAAACTACGGATATATTCTAACCTTAACCAATGCCGATTTAGACCCCTACAGATTTACACTACTCTCAAACTAGGTGGACGGTCGAAGACTACATTAAATTGATTTAGACCCCTACAGATTTACACTACTCTCAAACATTCTCTACGAACTACCGGATCATTAGGTTGATTTAGACCCCTACAGATTTACACTACTCTCAAACCTGAATTGGTGGATACTGTCCAAACTCTCTGATTTAGACCCCTACAGATTTACACTACTCTCAAACCTCAAATCTCAAATCTATATTTGAGGATACGGCACTATGAACCGTTGAGAGTGTGCAAAAAGAGATCAAAATCAGAACTCGCATAAATCATTTTACTACAGTTTATGCCGCAAGGCAAGTCAAAATTAAGATTCATGATATGCTGTTCAAGTATAATCAATATTTCTTTCAAAACTAGTTGAAACCCCTACAGATTTACACTACTCTCAAACCTTAACTCCACTAAGCTCCTCAAGTTTCTTTTGACTTATGCCTTTTTCTTGCCTTGCCTTAATCAGTTCACCTATAAGAGCTACTCTAAAGTTGCTTCCTGCTACCTCCTCTGGGGTTAAAAGAGTGTCCATATACTCTAAAGCATCTCTTCCAATAGCATTATTCATACTGTACGCTCCTTTCTATCAAGTCTGCAAGCTCTCGCTTTGCTTTCCCTATTTCGCTTGCCGATCTAAGTTCCCATATTTCACCGTCAAAGAATGATTGAGACCCCTACAGATTTACACTACTCTCAAACAAAATTGTGTAATTGGTGTGAGTTTAACGGGATTGAGACCCCTACAGATTTACACTACTCTCAAACTATCCCAGTCGCATTAATCCTTTTACCATTGATTGAGACCCCTACAGATTTACACTACTCTCAAACAAGGCTTTATGTGTTAAAGAAGGAGGCTTGGATTGAGACCCCTACAGATTTACACTACTCTCAAACGGCGAAATGTTTGTTCAGAAGACAAGGGAAGATTGAGACCCCTACAGATTTACACTACTCTCAAACGCCAACGCCTGGGAGATTTGCAAGCAACGATGATTGAGACCCCTACAGATTTACACTACTCTCAAACGTAACCCCCGGCTGGTAGTCGCTCATTGCCAGATTGAGACCCCTACAGATTTACACTACTCTCAAACGAGGGGTTAAAGTATTTCCCGTTTGGGACGGTGATTGAGACCCCTACAGATTTACACTACTCTCAAACCCAGAGGTTGGCCATAAGAAGCCAAACCCTTCGATTGAGACCCCTACAGATTTACACTACTCTCAAACGCAAAAATATAATTATTGATGATTTCCAGGCGATTGAGACCCCTACAGATTTACACTACTCTCAAACCTTCGCCGGAATGGACTAAGCACCAGTTAGGATTGAGACCCCTACAGATTTACACTACTCTCAAACCGGGTATCGTCTGGATGATTGGGGCGGAATGATTGAGACCCCTACAGATTTACACTACTCTCAAACTGGGATGCCGGATTAACTACTTTAATTCTAGATTGTGACCCCTACAGATTTACACTACTCTCAAACTCATAGTCTGCCAAGGCGTACCAAGATTTATGATTGAGACCCCTACAGATTTACACTACTCTCAAACAATAATTGGATTGGCGGACGAGCTGACGCAAAGATTGA
The DNA here is from genome assembly GCA_045599035.1 of Desulfocucumaceae bacterium. Taxonomy (GTDB): domain Bacteria; phylum Bacillota; class Desulfotomaculia; order Desulfotomaculales; family Desulfocucumaceae; genus CATZDY01. The sequence continues at coordinate 51,735 of JAZRVI010000009.1, forward strand.
GACCCCTACAGATTTACACTACTCTCAAACTGGAAAGAAATTCAGTCCGAACCTTGTCCCAGATTGAGACCCCTACAGATTTACACTACTCTCAAACCTCAAATCTATATCTGAAGATACGGCACTATGAACCGTTGAGAGTGTGCAAAAAGAGATCAAAATCAGAACTCGCATAAATCATTTTACTACAGTTTATGCCGCAAGGCAAGTCAAAACCAAGATTCATAATGTACTTTTTGCTCAAGTACGGAAGTAAAACCAACCAGCCAGAAGGCCGTTTTTGATTGAGACCCTACAGATTTACACTACTCTCAAACGAATTTCCTCTCCACGAACAACCATAAAGCGGCTTATATCCCATGTGCAAGCACGTGGGTTCTACGCCGCAAATTATAACCCATTTTAAGATCCAGCTTGCACCGTTTGGAAATTATTACGGTTCTCCAACTCATAACAGATCAAGCAGGTTCTCGCTGCGGGAAACGAAGAGACCAGCTGCAGACATATCGACAATACGCAGATCAGAGAATTCTTTCTTCCAGCCGGAAAGGTACATACTCCTTCTTGCCTTAAATGCACTACTGCTCAATCCAATATCCGACAAATCAATACCATTCGGCTGGCGAGAAAAAATGAGATTGATTTTTGACAAAGCACGGCATTGTGCGTCAAGGTCAAGTCCGGCAAACACAGCACGCTGTTCCTTCAGAGCACGCACAGAAACACCGGGACGCTTTGAAAAAATCGAGTTTTCCAGCTTGTCGGAATAGAGATCATACAGCTTCAGATTTTCTTCTTTGGATACTCCATCGAATTTCGGAGAAATTATATAGTTCGGCATGGATTTCTTCTTTATGGATTCCTTCTTTTCCGCAATCCGTTCAATGCGTTTGATGTATCGTTCGGTATCATATCCACAGATAAACTGCGTCAGAGGCAGGAAACCAACTCTGCCGTCCTTTATAGAGCCGGATGACAGGCAGACAAGGAAACCATCCAGCGAAAGAAGCGTGTTCACTTTCAGGATTCGCATACCAAGCGGGAAAAATACATCACTTGCTTTTTTGCCGTTGGCTTCAAGGGTTGTCTGAATGTATTCCGCTGCAAAATTGTCGTCCTCAACAAAGCGTTCGCTGTACATAAGCTCAACCGGGAAAAACATAATCTCCTTTTTTTTCCTGCTGGTATATCCTGCAAGCACAAAAAATGTACTTGTAGAACCATTATATCCTCCGTATTTTGCAGGATCCATCCCTTTCTTAAGGGGGATCAGGTTCTTGCGTGCCTTGAGCGGGTTTTGGTCAAAGAACCCTCCGTTCTGCCCGCGGTGTCGGCAGAATTGATACTGTGTAATATGAATCGCATTCTTCGCCATCGTTTTTCTGACTTTGGCAAGATCCTCCGCACCGCTCCAGACAAGATTACCATAGGGCTTCTGCTGCCGATTGAAGATCTTTTTCACCGAGATGTTATATTCCTGACTGGTATCAAACCAGCGTTTGGTAAAAATTTCATGATACACATTTCCAACCACGATATTCAGATAGGCATCCTTGGCATGGTGCAGATCGTTAACGGAGCGGCATTTCAGCATATCGAACTCCTGACGAAATTCCGATACCATGCCTGCTTTGACATAAACTATCTCTGTTTCAGGATAACGATCTTTCAATATCTGAGCTGCAGCCTTTGTGGATTGGCGGGTTTCCACCAGCTGACGGTTGATAAACTGGTGCAGTTCGTCATCATTAAAGCCTGTCTGACGAGTCAGACGGCGGAATTTTTCTTCGGTAATAAGTTTGTTACTCTTAAGATATTCCCACATCCCGTGCATGGCAGACCTGATCTCTGGATCGATTGGGTAGCGGTCGCCCTTAAGACCGTTGGCAGACGACAGAACAAGCACCTTGTTATTGAGAATACTGTCATCCTTAACCTTTGATTGAGGATAGATGTGGTCTATATCGTAAAGCTTTGTGCTGAGCTGCGTAAGGTCAATAGGCTGACCGGTATACATACATCTGCCCATCTGCATATAATAAAGGTACAGCCGGTCGCTCTGCAAACGGTTATCTGCAGAATCGCCCATGTCTTCAAGTTCCCTGGCGAGCCTGCGGGCATCATCAGTCTTGATCTGCTTATACAACGCTTGAAGCTGTACACATCTTGAAAGGGTACGGGTGCCTTTCTGGTCGGGAGTTCCGCCTCTTGCCATCTCAATAAAAATCTTTTCGGGAGTGCCGTCCATGGCCTTAACAACCTCGGAGACAATATCAATTGCACGAATGATGGGACGCTTGACGGCATTAGAAATATACATATCATCAAGACGCTCTGCAAGAGTCTTTTGGTTTTCAGGCTTGGAATAATGTTCCACGGTGAAGGCTTCAATTTCATCACGGAAAGTATAGCGTTCCGAAAGAAGCTGCATGAGATTGTCATTGGTTTCCCAAAGAGCTTCGATAATAGTGAAAGTTTCACCTGTTTCCTTGTTTGCACCGGTAATTTCGGTGAGCAGTCTTCTTGAAAGACGGCCAAACTCCTTAAGCTTGAGACGGAGAATATATTTTCTGTCATCTGGTGATAGAGACGGATATTCTCTCTCAAGCCAGTGTTCCATGCGTCTCTTATCTTCGGAATAAGCAGCGTGCTTAATGATAGTCTCAACATCGTCTTCAGAAAGAGTTCCGTTATCAAGCATTCTCTTGAAGCTCTGATATGACTTTAGACTTGCCTTAACAGTTGCATCAATTCCGGACAATTCATCACCAGGCTGCATATCGCCACGAGCCTTTAGATATGTTTCAATACCTTTCAGGGTAAGCTTTTTCTTGCTGTCTACAAAAAGCTTATTGAAAATATCCTGTTTAGCTTCTACGGATATACTATCCTGGTTGATTTTCAGATTGTTCAGCTCATTGAGAACCATAAAGCGGCTGTAAAGGAGAGAACAATACGGAAGAACATCTTCACCGGGAAGATAAGTGCAGGTGTTGGTCATTCTGGCAATGAAATTTTCCTCACTCTTGTCGAGATCAACCATGTTCTTGAAATTCCAGGGGTATATTTTCCCGGACTTTCTTTCAATCCATGCGTGACTGGAAGCACGGTTGAGCGGTCCAACATAATAAGGTATGCGGAATTCAAAAACAGAGATGATTTTTTCAAGGTTGGATATTCCTTCTGCGTCCTTTACTGTCAGAAACGGCAGGTATTCCTGGGCATGACTCAAAATCTCATTCAGCTCATAATGATAAAGCTGCTGCGGGATAACACGATTGTCGCCGTCTTTCTGCTTGGGTAAAAAGGTATTCAGGGCAAGACGGTTCATCATGTCGTCATAGCGTTCCTTATCAGCGTCAGCAACTTCTATGTTTTTTACGATTTTGCTCAGAAAAGAGGAAAAGTTTTCTTTTTTAACCTTTTTTACATTTGAACTGTTTTTAACCGATTTTGTATTGTAGGAATATGCAGCGTAGTTTTCTTTTCCATCAAGTCGGAAGATTTCATTATATTTCGTGGGGCAGTATTTGATTATAAAGCTCTTTAGCCACTTCAAATCCTCTGCGTGGCGATTGTATATCTCAATCTTTGCCTCGGAAATACATGATTTGCCGCAGAGTGTAATGTTCAGCAAAGCACAGTCATACATTCTCCGCATGACATGCAGAAGCTGGCCGTCATCTCCCAGATCCTTAAGTGCTGCATCAAAAGTATCTTCGTCAGCTCCGAGAGAGAGAGATTTAAGTTCTGCATACTCTTCTTTCTTTTGGAAAATATCTTTCGGTGCTGCACTACCTCCGCAGAGAAGGGTTATTAAGGCATCTGCACTAAATATAAAATCATCAGTTGAAGATTTTACAGGCTTTTTTCCACCAAGAACTTCCTCTATAAACAGAGATTTTTTTCCTTTTACGCCAATATCTTTCTGCATAATTTCCTGAATCACGGAATAGGAAACAGTATTCTTCCAGGGAAGAAAGGTTTCACAGTCGTCTTCAAGATAATTTACAAAAGCATCATAGGATTCTTTAAAGTCACGAATATTCTCAACGGATGCGTCAAGGAGAAAATGACCGCGATGAGCAACAAGCCACGCACAAGCTATGTACACAAGACGAACATCATGCTCCTCGCTGCTTGTCATCAGGTCATAGATAAGATGGTGGATGGTCGGATATTCTCTGTGGTAATCATCGTCGGAAATACCACCATCAAACAGCTTTACGCCATACTGGGTTTCGTCACTAAAAAGAGCACTTTCCTTGCGGCGGATGAAAAAGTTGGGGTCAACTTTTGCTATTTCCGATGCAAAGATTTCAGATATAAGCTGAACACGCTGCTGACGACGATCCAAACGCCTTCTCGCAGTTCGGTTTGCTCTGCGTTCTGCTGCCAATGCCGCAGCTTCAAAGGTTGTAACGCCCCATACTGGTTCACCGTGAAACTTCAAAAGATTATAGTCTTTTCCTGCTGCTGCATATCCTACAGAATTCGTACCTATATCCAGTCCAAGGTAATATGTTTTTTTCTTATTTTTCATCTTGACAACCTCCGATTTCCACTATATACTGTTACCGTAGATTGACCTCTACAGATTTACACTATGAGTTCAAATAAAAGATTTCTCAAATCACGGCTTGTCCGGTGTACAGTGTGTACGAAAGTATAGAGTCCCAAGAGGGACTCTTTTCTTTTTATTAATCATATCATAATGAGTATTTTTTTACAATAAAATGCGACGAATACAATATGCTCCTCGACCGTGAGTTTTGTCTATTCCATACTGTTTCACCCAGCTATAGGAATGTCTTGTGGACTCTCGGATTGCCCTGTACCACGATGTCACGCTCAAGGCAGCGGCGGCAGCAGTACTCCTGCTTTTGACAAAAAAACGAGCTAACTGATCCAAGCAGAATCAGTTAACTCTTATCTTTTGAATAATGTAATTTTAGCGAAAAAACTCCTGTTATTATTTCGTTATCAGGGCTGATAATTCCGATAGTTACACCCAAATACCCAGCACAAGGGAAGCTAACAAAAATATCTCATCAGAATATCATTTAGTTCTTCACTATCCGCTGGTGCTATTCTCTCATCCATTAGAACCTCTTTTATCGCCGATTTTATATGTGTTTTTACTTCTATATCTTTCGCTATTTGGTCAAGTGTCTCTGGATAATAATTCAGCAGCCACGAAACTTCAAATCGGCTGAAGTCAAATTTGGTATACTCACAAAAAAAGTCAAACTCTGCACTATTACCAAGAAACTCTTTAAAATCCTCCACATTGAGCATATTTCTGAAACACCAATAACCCACACTATTTAATTCTTTGTACGGCTGTTTATTAAGAGTACCATTGTTACCCTGGTTTATTTTAGCCATGTCTACTTTTTTCTTAAGGAATGCTTTTAACTGAAGCTTAGCTTCTCTACTTATATGTGCACCGTAATACAATAACATAGTAAATATATCAAAACTAAAATTACCGCTAATCATGTTATTGGCTCATGTTACTAGCTTTTTCTGTTGATACTTGGAAACATATCTACAGTAGTATAAGGCTATTTGAGAATACATCTGTGACAAATTATTATTAATTATCTGAGAGATTCTCATGGACAGCTTTCGTGAACAATACTTCTTCTCCTGCGGAAAAATATAATGGACAAGATGATAATAATTGTTAACTATATCTTTGCTATCAGAAAACCGTTTAAAAGTCTTGTTATTAATTAACGCAGAAATATGTTGATCCAAATAAGAAATCAGTGTATTTTCTATTGTTTTAGTTGTAACTTCGCTAAACATTTTTCTGTGTCCCAACTGATAATCAAGGAATAATACCTTGTATTTTATCTGTATGCTATCAAACTCATGTGTAAATATAAGGGCACAAATTTTATCAACCAGGTCCTGTGAAATGTTGACATATCTGAGCAAAGCAAGACAATTCTTGATTTGCATCTCTAAGCTTATTAAACCAATAACTAATGTTCTATCTGATATTTTGTTTGATGTTTTGATAGAAAACTCATAGTAATCTAACAAATTTTTCACAGCAGTTTCAATCCGATTCATGTTTTGGAACTCGATTGTTTCAATGTGATGTCTTTTTAACAGTTTGATTATTTCTTGATCATCAAAACAATTTATGAAACAGTAAAAATCGATTTCGTCAAAATGAACTTCATTTTTTCCGACAACGGATAAAAGTAAAGACGGATAACCTAATACTTTCTTACTTTGGATAGAGTACTTGTATACCAGCAAGGACATAAGGTTTTTGACCGTATTTTTGTATTCCTGACCCACCTCAGCAACAATTCCATTACCTAACAAAAAATGCAAATAATCGTTTATTTTCCAAATCACCTTATTACTGCTTGTGTACCCAATAATTTCTATCGTTCTAGATTCGAGTACCTCTCGAAGATCTTGTCCAGCAATAAAAGCTTCGTATGAATACTTATACAACATATTAATATTATAAATATCTTTGAGGTTGAGGTTGTCGTATTTATTCCGAAACTCTACGGGAAGGTTCCGAAACAGTTTTTCAACCTCTAAGTCATTCGGAGACAAGGCTTCGATAACATCAAGAGCATCGCCCCGCAAATATATATTATTTTTGATTATATTATGTAGGGTTATGCAGTTTGACTTCGCAAGATAATATAATAGATAATCTTCTTCCTTAAAGGCTTGTTTTGCAACCTCGAAAAAGAGAAAAAATGATTCCTTATATCGTTTTAGCTGAGAAAGATAAAACGCTTTTTTATAATTATCTTTAAGAAACTTGTAATTCTTTGCTGAAAAATCATGCATCGACTTATAATCCAATAGAATACAATTCTTATCAGCAAAAGGCATATCACCAGCAATAAAAGTCCTGTTACCATCTTGTACCCTCGTTACTCTCGCCTTTTTGAACACATTAAGAATGCAATGGTATTTTTTCAAAATATCTTCAGTAAGGCTGTTTTGTTGAGACTCCGGCATCTGGTTAATGATCAAGAATTTCTTTAACAGCAAATTGTCGTCTTGATAAAAATACACCTCACCTGCATCATCCATTCTGGCATAGGGAAAAAGTTGCCTGGAAACATCTCCAATCCGAAGTGCATCCAAGCAATCCAAGGGGCACAACCTATTATAAAGAATTTCAAACGCCTCGTCCTCTGATTTTCCTTCCAATGATAGCTTGGAACGATTCTTCAATGCAACAAAAATAGATTTATAACGATCTAAGTATTCGTCAGTTGGAGTGGCAAATTGATTCAATTCGAGAACTGCGAGTCCTTTAGATTCTTGATAAATTATCTCCTCTTTTGTCAATTTTTCAGCACCGGTATAAAGAAAAATAGGCTTTTGAAAGCTATTTTGAAGCAGTGTTTTTGTCCAATTGAGAATTAATTTTACATTATAATCATTAAGACCATATCCTATAAACACAACTGTGTTGGTAGAAAAAATAGATTTTACCAGGGTTTCTATTAATTTAAAATTTTCACTATAATTGAGATAGTCCTCTTCTTTTAGTACAAAGTTCTTGTTTTTAAAATCTCCGTGTAACTTTAAGATAAACCTATCACCAAAAATCTTTGGAACATCTTCATCACATGATACCACCTTGAAACTTTGGCAATGCTGACTCGCCGAATCTTCCAGCAAAGTGTCATAGTTGGTAGTAATAAAGGATGCCGGATTCAGGTCTAGCATTTCATAATGAATCTTATTCGGCTCTAGGTTAAAAGAACACAATTGTTTCTCGACAAATTTGTAGTATTCTTTCTTGTCTTCTTCTAGTGAATAATAGAACATCTGCGGAATTTGTAAATATTCATCTGAGGAATAGTCATTTTTGCGTTTACGACCTAGTTTATCGCTAATTGCATGTATCAATTCTTTCCAGGTTGGTGCTCCGGAAAGAGCAGATACTCCGGCTCCAACAAAAAATGTAAGTGCATTGTTTTGAGAAGCTTTAAGTATTCTATCTAGCTTGTCTTTGTACATATTGTTACCCCATCCTGTCATCATAGTAATAGCTCTCACTCAAATTCCATAAGCATGTTTTCCCGCAAATAGTCCATACCGTGTGTCCTTCAGTAATGCTTGCATTTTATTGTATGCATCATAGACCACAATGTAAAGCTAAAAGAACATATTCTTTGACATTCGTTTTCCGGCAGGTTCCTTTACCAACCGAAGAAACACATCTTCCACCTGCTCGTTCAGATCAGCAAGATAACTGTGTATAAAGTGTTACGCTTTTGTTAAGCTGGATATAAAAAATTCCCCAGAATACCTTTGAAAACAGGGCATTCTGGGGCTTTTGGTTCTTATTCCCATTCAATAGTTGCCGGAGGTTTGGGCGAAATATCAAATAACACTCGATTGACACCCTCGACCTCAGCCAAAACCCGGCTGCTGATTTTTTGCAGTACTTCCCAGGACAGGGGTTCCACTTCAGCAGTAATGGCATCCACCGTATTAATAGCTCGCAAAATCACCGGATAACCCATATATCTGGCTCCATCTTTAACCCCAACCGACTTCAAATCCGGAATAACGGCAAAATACTGCCAGACCTTTTTATCCAGACCGGAAGCGGCAAACTCTTCCCGGACAATGGCATCAGCTTCCCGCAGAGCTTCCAGCCGATCTCTGGTAATAGCTCCCAGACAGCGAACTCCCAGCCCCGGTCCGGGGAAGGGCTGACGATAGACCATGCTTTCCGGCAAACCCAGCTCCAGGCCGCAAGCTCGAACTTCATCCTTAAACAAAAACTTCAAAGGTTCTACCAATTCAAACTGCAAATCCTCCGGCAGACCGCCTACATTGTGATGGCTTTTAACTACCTTGGCGGTTTTGGTGCCGCTTTCTGCAATATCCGGATAAATAGTACCCTGTCCCAAAAACTTAATGCCGGACAGCTTGCGAGCCTCTTCCTCAAAAACCCGAATAAATTCTGCTCCAATAATCTTCCGCTTTTGCTCCGGATCAGCAACTCCGGCCAGCTTATCCAAGAAACGATCTGTTGCATCCACACAGGTCAAATTAGCTCCCAGTTGGTTTTTGAAAACCTCAACCACCTGGCTGCTTTCCCCTTTTCGCATCAACCCATGGTTAACATGGACGCAATGCAGCCGATCTCCAATGGCCTTGATTAACAAAGCCGCCACTACCGAGCTGTCAACCCCACCGGATAAAGCCAATAAAACTTCTTGATCGCCAATTTGCTTCTGCAAAAGCTCCACCTGATCTGCCACAAAGTTGGCCATATTCCAGTTGGCCGTTGCCTGACAGTCTGTCAAAAATTTATTCAACAGAGCTTTAATTTCTTTATCAGTTGAGGGGCAGGGAACAGAAACTTCTTGCTTCATTTCATGATCCAAAACCAGAACCGGAACTCCAGCGGTATAAACCCAATCCCCAGCCTGAATAGCTTGTCCATCAACCAGATTATTGGGGCCGCCATTAATAATAATTCCCTTTAAATTAGGCAGAGCTTTGAGTTCAGTTTCTGTAATGTCATGGGCATAAATTTCGCTGTAAACTCCCAAAGCCCTGACCAAACGGGCTATCCGAGAATTTTGTTCACTGCCCAAATCCAAAATGGCAATCAAATCCTGTTTCATTTTTTACCGTCCTTTTTATTATAATATAAAACCCAGAAGTTTTTCACAATTAATTAAACCGGCTATCCGTAGATCTCCGGTTTCAAAATTTGCACATCTTTTAAATTGCGATATTTTTCCGCATAGTCCAGTCCATAGCCAACGATAAATTTATCATCTTCAATAACAAAACCGGTATAGGCAGTATTGACTGGAGCCAAACGGCGGGAAGGTTTATCCAGGAAGGCACAGATTTTCAAGCTGGCCGGCTCTCTTTGTCCCAGATAATCCAACAGAAAATGCAATGTATTGCCGGTATCAACAATATCCTCCACCAGCAAAACATTCCAACCGGCAATGGGAACTGAGAGATCCTTTTTAATGGTAATCTTGCCAGAACTGGAAGCACTGTTTGCATAGCTGGAAACCAGCATATAATCAATTTGAAGCGGCAGCTTGATTTCCCGAATTAAATCGGACATAAAAACCGCAGCTCCTTTTAAAATACCTACCACCAGAAGTTGTCCGGCCTGGGCATAGTCCTGGGTAATCTTCTGCCCTAGCTCCTTAACCCGACGGGCAATTTCTGCTTCCGTAAATAAGACGCTTTCGGCATCCTGATGCATACCTCAAAACCTCCTAATCTTAACCAGTCAAGTGAACTACTCCGACTTATAGAAGTCGGAGCTTCCTGCTTCAACCACTACTGCCTGGCTAACATAATCGTTAGCTCAAGTCTTACACAATGTCCGCAGGCGTATGAGTTTGGGCTATTCCATCCCTACTGTATATTTAGTCTGTATATTTAGTTTTAGGCTGCTTCAGCAAGTAACCGCAGTCCAGTATATTGATAATGCAGCATGAATACTGAATGATGATTATTATCCAATAACCTTTATGCTGACTACGACCGATTATATTATGATTATAACACTATAAATAACAAAAGTCAAGAAAACGCCGTGTTTATCGCAATTCATCCCGCCACCTATAGAGGCGGGGAATTGCTTGCTCACGGCGTGTTAAAGCCGCCTATTGCAAAGACATAATCAACAGACCAGTAGGCAATTTGGGATAGAAGAAGGTGGATTTTTGGGGCATTTTTTCGCCATTGGCCGCCACCGCCGTTACTTCCTCAACCCGGGTGGGATTCATAAAGAACACCATCTGATATTCCCCAGCCTGTACCCGTTGGGCTGCCTGCAATTCTTCCCTGGTGTAGGTTAAATTGCTTTCTTCGGCTCTTTGCAAACCGCCAATACCCAAAAAGCTTTCCATAATCAGACTATGCAAAATCGAAACATCTAGGTTCTTCCAGTCAACTGAATGCTGAATCGGCATAAAAGAGGTTATATCAGCTCCAGCTTGCAGGGTCAGCAAATAGCCTTTTTCTCCTCCGGCATAAAAACCAAAAGCTTTGCCGGAAATACCGGCTAATTTTGCCAGAAAGCCTTCAAATTTAAGCGGATCAAGCTGGCCGGAAGCTGCGGTCAAACCAAATTCCTGCACCTGAAAATATCCCTGCAGCTTGGCCAAAAGCCCCTGCACCCTATCAGCCGACAAATTATTTACCAAACGATGGGTGGGCAAAACCACCAAACCGGGATTATAAAGATTAACAATATTCATCATAACAAAATCATAAGCCTGTTCTCCCTGAGCGGCGGGATCGGACTCATGCCGCCAGTTTCGATAATTCATAGCGGTTTCATAGCGGTGGTGTCCGTCAGCAATAAAGAAGGTTTTATCCTGCAAAACCGCCTGTACCTGTTTGATAACGGCCAAATCGCTGATTGCCCACAACCGATGCCGCTGGCCATCTGCCGAAACAAAGTCCAAAACCGGATCCTGCTGCAAAGCCGCCTCAGTAGCTTTTTCCACTTGCATTTGACTATCCGAATATAAACTGAAAATCGGGCTGAAATTGGCCTGACAAGCCTTCATCAAAGCCAGACGGTCAGCCTTGTGTTTGGGCAGGGTTTCTTCGTGAGGCAGAATGGCTCCGGTTTCATAGGGTTCAATCCGAACCCCGGCCATTAAACCGGTACGGGTTTTGCGTTCCTTCCCCAAACTGAATTCCTGGGCATAAATATAAATGGACGGCTCGGCCTCAGCCTGCAAAACCCCCTGCTCTTTCCAGGCTGCAAAATCCTGAGCCGCCCGGGTATAACGATTATTTTCCTCCGTATCCTCCGGAAAAATTTTGCCATATTCCAAACGGATAATATTATAAGGATGCTTTTGATAATAGGCATCCTGTTCCTGCGAAGATATAACATCATAAGGAGGAGTAGTAAGCAAAGCCAACTCCTGAGTATTTTTATAACGCAATCCTTTGACCGGCACAATATAAGCCATAATAATTCCTCCCTATTTTTTAGGATTTAATTTCTCTTTTTCTGCTCTGGATTCCTGCCCTTACTGCGGATTTTCCGGCATATTTTAAAAAGTTGTTCCATATATTTGACTAAGCTTTCAGGGGAGGAATTTTTGTGACTGAAGAAAAAAATAATTCGGACTTACAAGACCGATCCAACAAAATTCGCACCTGCTTTTTATCCCGGAAAAAACTAAAAGCCGGAACCTTGATTTTAATTATCCTGGCCACTTTGGGAGGAATATTCTGGTTTAACCAAGAGCAAGTGCCGCCCCCGGAACAGGTTTTGAGCGAAGCTCTGCAAAATATGCAGCAGGCTAAAAGCTATCATTTTCAAACCAGGATTCAATATGCCAGCCAGGACTTTGCGGAAGAAATCAGCGGTCAATGGCTAAACCCGGATCGCATTCACATTCAAGGCAACTTTTTAAATAATCAGGAAAGCCAAATTATCCAAATTGGTTCAGAGACCTGGCTCAAGGCTCCCTGGACAGACGAATGGTCTTTGTTTTCCGGAACCCAGCTTTCCCAAACGGAAATTTTTTATTTGGAACTAAATCCTCAGCTTTGGCTCCAAATTCCGCCCCAGACCCCCATTGAACAATACAGTGAAAATTCGGCCAGCCAAACCTGGCTTTTGACCCTGCACCCAACTTTATCGGACAGCTTTTTGCAGGAACGCCAATTAAGCTTGCAATACCAGCTTGAATTAAATCCGAAAACCCGGCAGTTTATTCAGGCTCAAATTACGGCTCTAACTCCAGAGCAGACCAATTATTTTGTTTTGCAAATTCACTGGTTCAATTTAAACCAGCCCCTGCAAATTGAAGCCCCTTAAGTTTGGGGATTTCGCCAGATTTCACCCCAAGCCCAGCCAACAATATGCCCCTATCATCCTTCTTTTTCTGATTATTCACTAAAAAGAACTTAAATAGAATACGGATTCCATAGTTGCCGCTCTTAAAAGATCAAAAAAGCCTACATCAAAGGAATGTAAAATTCCTGATATGTAGGCTTTAACTCTGGATTTTCAGTTATTTATTTAAGCCAAACCAGCTTGTTTTTTCAGAACTTCAACCTTATCCAGTCTTTCCCAGGGTAAATCCAAATCCAAACGGCCAAAATGCCCATAAGCCGCAGTTTGTTTGTAAATGGGACGACGGAGATCCAAATCCCGGATAATGGCTGCTGGACGCAAATCGAAATTGGCTCGAATTAAAGCTTCAATTTTTTCTTCCGAAAGCTTGCCGGTGCCAAAGGTTTCAACCGAAATGGAAACCGGATTGGCCACCCCAATGGCATAAGAAACCTGTAATTCGCAGCGGTCAGCAATGCCGGCAGCTACCAGATTTTTGGCTACATAACGCATGGCATAACAGGCCGAGCGATCCACCTTTGTGGGATCTTTGCCGGAAAAAGCTCCACCGCCGTGCCGAGCCATTCCGCCGTAAGTATCAACAATAATTTTTCGCCCGGTAAGTCCGGTATCCCCCTGCGGCCCACCAATGACAAAGCGGCCGGTAGGATTGATCAAAAAGTGTTTGCAGCTGGCCAAAAGTTCAGCCGGAACCACTTCCGGCAGCAATTTTTCGATTAAATCCTTTTTAATGGTTTCCAGGCTTACATCCTGAGCGTGCTGGGTGGAAATAACAATGGTATCCAAGCCGACCGGACGATTGTTTTCGTCATATTCCACAGTCACCTGCACCTTGCCGTCCGGCCGCAAATAAGGCAAACGGCCATTTTTGCGAAATTCTGACATTTTGCGGGCAATGGCATGAGCCAAACTAACCGGCATAGGCATATAGCTTTCGGTTTCATTGGTAGCATAACCAAACATCATACCCTGATCTCCAGCTCCAATAGCCTCAATCTGAGCATCTTCATGCCGCCCTTCCTTGGCCTCCAAAGCCTGATCCACACCCATGGCAATATCCGCAGACTGTTCATCAATGGAAACCAAAACGGCACAGGTGTCACAATCAAAACCATATTTAGCCCTGGTATAACCAATTTCCCGAATGGTTTCCCGGGCAATACGGGCAATATCCACATAACCGGTGGTCGTAATTTCTCCTGAAACCATAACCATTCCAGTAGTCACCAGGGTTTCGCAGGCTACCCGAGCCAAGGGGTCCTGCCGCAAAATATCATCTAAAATAGCATCCGAAATTTGATCGGCAATTTTATCGGGATGCCCTTCGGTTACCGACTCTGAGGTAAATAATTTTTTTACCACAGAAAACTCCCTCCTTTAGCGAAAAAATTTTACTTCACTAAATATACAGTTACAAATACCTAATTTTCTGTCAATACTCTTAAGCAGTTAAGCCTGAGATAAAATAGTTTTAGAAGCCAGTTCAGCCTGTTTGAGGAAATTTTAATAAGAATGATTATTCTAAATGATTGATCCTATAGAATTAGTTTACTCTGTATTAGACCATATAATAATAAGATAAATCTTTGATCCCGGATATTATCAGTAAATTAAGATTAAGGTACCACCCTAGCTTAAATTCTAACCTCAAAATTTTCCTAAACTTGTACCAAACCGCCCCCCGACAGAGAAATTATTCTTTCTTTTAGGTTTTCGACCTCAACCTGAATTATTCCTCCCGGCTGGACAATTTTATAAACTTGTTTTCCGATTTTCTATTTGCCTGTGTTGCCGAATTGATTAACAAAAAACCGACAGTCAAAATTTGAAATTTCTGACCAAGAGCTTTAAGCCGATCTGGTCTTCCCAGGAAAACAGCCCTTTTGCTCTTTCAGAAGGCCAGATCAAGCTTAAAGCAAAATCAACTTTTTCTTTCTACCAGCAAGGCACAATCCGGACAGACATTTTGGCAAATGCCGCAGGTAATACAACGAGAAGAATCATTTTGCACGGACAAAGTGCCATAGACTCCCAAAGTATCTGACCAGGACAGACATTTTTGAGGACATTTTTGCAGGCAAAGCCCACATCCCTTGCAAAAACCAGGAAAAACCGTCCAAAAACCCCGGCTGGTTTCGCAGGTTGCACCTTTCATTACTGCATCTCTCCTTTGGCCAATTCCGCCCCCATCTGCAAAGCCCGATAATTTAGTTCTTTTAATTGAGGATCTCGGACGAACTTGGCACCCAATCTTTTTTCCAAAGCCTTTTTGACCGGTTCCAGCTCCAAAACCTGACTCACTTGCAGCACCGCCCCCAAAATCAGCATATTAAAAACCCGGGGACTTAAGTGTCGGGTAGCTGCTTCTAAAGCTGGAATCCCCAGGTTTTGAGCTTCAGGCAAAATATTTTCTGCTGCTTCAATTCCAGAATCATAAATAAAGAGGGTTTGTGAATTGCAATATTGGGCGGTGCGTTCAATAGCTCGATAGCTCAAAGCAACCACCAGATCCCCTGTCAAAAATTTGGGAGAACCCAAAGGCTGATCGCTGATTTGCAAATAAGCTACCGACACTCCGCCCCTTTGTTCCACCCCAAAATTGGGAATATACAAAGCCTCTCGGCCTTGCTGATTGGCCGCTTCCGCCAGAATACCGGCGATGGACTGCACCCCCTGTCCGCCTTCTCCGGCCAGAATAATTTTGCTGGTTTTTGCCATTGGTTTTGTTTCCTTCCTTTTTATTTTAGTCTTCAGATCTTAAACAGGAAGTTTAAATTCGCCGGGCTTAAAATACTGGGGCATTTTCTGTTCTACAAAGCTCCAGGTTTCCGCTGCATTGGTTCGCCAATTGGTAGGACAAAGAGATAGAACTTCCACAAAGGAAAAAGCCGGATTTTGCAAAGCCTTTTTCAGATAACCCTTTAATTGCAGCATATTGGCCACGGTTCCCCGGGCAACATAGGCATTTTCCCGGCTGATAGCTGCCGCCATTTCCGCTCCCAAGGTGGGATAGCCAGTTTTTTCCGGATCCCGGCCAAAGGGAGTGGTTTCGGTTTTTTGGCCGGGCAAGGTAGTCGGAGCCATTTGGCCGCCAGTCATGGCATATTGAGTATTATTAACCACAATTACGGTAATTTGTTCATTGCGGGCAGCGGCATTGACCAAATGCTGTGAGCCAATGGCATAACCGCCCCCATCTCCCATATAAGCAATAGGTCGTAATTCCGGATTGGCTCTTTTTAAGCCGGTCATAACCGGAATAGTTCGGCCGTGGTGGGTTTGGACGGTGTCCAGCTCAAAGAAATCCCAGGCCAGCAAAGAACAGCCAATATCACAGCCAAAAATGGTTTTATCCTGAATGGCCAGCTCATCAATAGCCTGGCCTAAAGCCTTGAGGATCAGACCATGCCCACAGCCGGGACAAAATTTGTGGGGTTTGGTATCAGCTTTCCAGCATTGAGGCATTGGGGCTTGTTTTTCCATCAGTTTAACACCTCCCGAACCTGAGCTTGAATTTCTTCCGCAGTAATTCCCAGACCGGGTCGGAAAAAGGGCAGCATTTCCACTTGTTCCCCATAGAGAGCTTCTTTTAACAAACGGGCTAATTGTCCATTGGCACTTTCGGCCACCAGGAATTTGCGGGTTTGAGCGGCAGCGGCTTTAAGCTGGTTTGTCGGCAAAGGCCGCAGGGTAATAGGACGAAAATAACCTACCTTTAAGCCCTGCTTTTGCAGCTCCTGCACCGCTTCTTTGGCTGCCCTGGCCACAATGCCGTGAGCAATTACCACCAAATCACTACCAGCCAATCCCAGAGTTTCCCATTCCGCCACTTCTGGAGCCATTTTCTGATAATCGGCTGTATAGTCTTGTAAAACAGCAAATAATTCTTCTTCCACATTATAGGTATTGCGATAGTGAGCGGCTGGCCGATCCCGACCGGGAGTTCCCGGTCTGCCCAAATAAGCCTGGGGCGGAATGAGTTCTTTTGGCTCATATAAAGTCAGACTTTCCCTCATCTTGGCTTGATAGCCATCTCCCAGAACAAAGGTGGGAAAGCGGTATTTCCAGGCAGTATTAAAGGCTTTAATGGTATAATCATAAAGCTCCTGATGACTGCTGGTGGAATAAACCACCCGCAAGCCCTCCCCATTGCCGCCCAGGGTAGTTAAGGTAACCTCCTGTTGAGAATAGATAACTGTAGCGGTAGACGGGCCGCCCCTTTGCTGCACAATGACCACCACCGGAATCCGCATGGCCTCGGCCATGGAAAGAGGTTCCTGCATTAAAACCGTACCAGGACCGGCAGTAGCCGTAAAGCTTTTGCGGCCGGCCAAAACTCCGCCAATGGTGGTAAAACCGGCGGAAAGCTCGTCTTCGGTCTGCAAAAACTCCCGTTGCTGCTGAGGAGCTAAACGAGCCCAGGTCTGCATAATTTCATTTTGCGGGGTAATGGGGTAACCGTACATTATATCCGCTTGAGCAGCCAAAGCAGCATAGGCTACCACCTCATTCCCGGTCATAAAAACTCTCTCTTGCTTTGCAAGTATTTTAGACACCTCCTAATTATACCAAAAAGCCTGGGGCATCCAGCGAACCATCGGCCAAACTGCCCCCGGCAGCTTTACGCTCGGCAATATTTCGGCCAAAACAGTACTGGCCACCAGCGGAAGCGAACAAATTTGGCCAGCCTGCTGCAAAAGCTGCCATCCCTTCAGCACCATTTCCGGGGTTGTTTCGGCTCCCAGATGGGTATTATTGATGATCCCGTCCAAATGCGGAGGCTGTTTCAAATGAGCCAAAATCTGCTTTAAATTGGAAGTAACCGGCCGTCTGGTATTCAGAACCGCCCAAATTTTCAGCTCTTTTGTTTCCGCCAAGCCTTCCAGCAAGTTTAGAACCCGCCAGCCCTCTACTCCATAGCCCAAATCCAGAATAATGCACCCCATCCGCCGCAAAGCCCAACGATTGGCCGCTGGCAAAATATTGCCGGTTTCCCCCCGCCCCAGCAGACCAGAGCTGCCGCCTAAAACCTCCACCCCCTGCCTGGCTAAAGGGCGAGCCAAAGCCGCCAGGGTATAACAAGGCTCCACCAAATCCAAATCTACCAAAGTTACCGGCTGACCGACAGCGGCCAACTGCAAAGCCCGGTTAACAGCCACTTCACTTTTGCCAGCAGCATATTCTCCCCAAAAAGCTTCCACAATTCTCATTTTGTTAATCGCCTTCTTTAAAGCTTAGTTTGAGAAAAAAACCCGGCCTTTATGCAAAAAAATACATCCTTGACCAAGGATGTATTAAAACAAAATTATGCTGTTTTCCGGCTATCCCAGAGGAAAAGCCGAATACGGAAGGAGTCAAAGCAGCAGCCAAGACTTCAATACGGCGTGTTAAAGCTTAAATTTTAATTAATTCATATTCCCGGCTGCCCAAACCAATTTTGACAGCGTGTTCAAAACAGCTTGCATAATCGGTGTGAGGATAAACCGCTTTAAAATAATTGCTTCCCGGCTCTACATCTCCCAAAACGCTTTGTGGATTGGGCTTTTGAGCCTTGACTAAATCCACACAAGCCTGATCCAAAGCTACCGGATCAAAAGAAGCCAACATTCCCACATCCGATATAATTGGAATATCATTTTCGGCATGGCAATCACAGAAAGGCGAAACATCCACAATCAGGCTGATATGAAAAGAAGGCTTGTCTTGAAGTACCGCTTTAGTATATTCGGCAATTTTGCAATTCAGCTTAACACTATTTGAATCCATTTCGGCAGCAATGGCATCCACCGGACAAACTCCAATACAACGCCCGCAGCCTTTGCATATATTCTGGTCAATATGAGCTTTTTTTTCAATAAAACTGATGGCTTCATGGGCACAATTTTTGCGGCAGCTTCCACAGCTAATACATTTTTCCGAATTAACCTGGGGTCGGCCATCTGAGTGCATTTCCATTTTTCCAGCTCGCGAACCACAACCCATACCCAGATTTTTCAAAGTTCCCCCAGCTCCTGTCAATTCGTGCAGCTTAAAGTGAGTCAAACTAATGATAATATCCGCATCAGCAATAGCTTGTCCGATTTTGGCTTCCTGCACATATTGCCCTTCGATGGGAATTAAAGCTTCATCTGTACCTTTTAAACCATCAGCAATTAAAATATGACAGCCCACGGTAAAAGGATTAAATCCATTCTGATATGCAGTATCCAGATGATCCAAAGCGTTTTTACGCTTTCCCACATATAAGGTGTTGCAGTCCGTCAAAAAGACCTGGCCGCCGGCAGCCTTGACTAAATCTACTATGGCTCGGGCATAATTGGGTCGCAAATAAGATAAATTACCCATTTCTCCAAAATGAATTTTGACGGCTGTAAATTTATTTCTAAAGTCAATTTGCTCAATTCCAGCTGTTTTGGCCAAACGAGTCAATTTCTGCAATAAATTTTCTTTCGCCGTAACTTTAAAATCTGCAAAATAAACCTTAGCTTTGGACATTTATTTCACACTCCTTTTCTTTATTTTTTGTAAAAAATTTTGAACCTGATTAATTAAGCTCATTTAAACTTTGATTTTGAATTTAGCCGATTTAAAATTACTTTATTTATTTTTAATATTTTAGCAGACACCTGATCAGAAAGCAAGAAATTTAGAAAATTTGATCTTTATATCTTCACCGCCGCTTGACTGCACCCCAAAGAGTTTTTTGAAAACTTTTTTATTTTTACTTGTAACCTGAGTTAAAGAAGGGTAAAATTTATTATATATAAATCTGGAGAAAGGATGATTTCCGTGTTGGAGCGAGATCAACATAAAGCCTGTTTAGCTGGAGACTTTGGGCAAAAGTGCCTGGAAAATTATTCGCCCCAAAATGGCGAAGGTTGTCCTGGTTCAGAAGATCCTCTCAAATGCCCGGTTTTACTGATTCAAAAGGTTTTGGGTGGCAAATGGAAAATAGTTATCCTGTTTAAATTAAAAAATGGCACTATGCGGTTTAATGAGCTGTACAAAGCCATTCCCGGCATAAGTCAAGCCATTTTAACCAACCAATTGCGAGACTTGGAAAAAGATGGAGTCATTAAACGCAAGGTTTATCCGGTTATCCCACCCAAAGTAGAATATACTTTGAGTGAAATTGGCCAAAAACTATTGCCGGCTCTGGAAGGTCTGTTTTTATGGGGTATTTCCTATATCGAAAGTGAGAATCCCAGCTCTTGAAAAATTAGGAGGCGAATAAGATGAATTTTAAGGTCATGGTTTTGGGCGACTCTTTATTAAAACGCATCCAATATGATTCGCAAAGCAATCGTTTCCGAACCCTGCAGGATGACAACCCGGAAAAAATTGAGCGGGAATTTAATTTAAAAATTATTAATAAATCGAAAATGGGCTGCACTATAGATAAGGGTTTGGAAATCTTAAAACGAATTTTAGGCCGGGAAGAAGTGGATTATGCCCTTTTGGAATATGGCGGCAATGATTGTGACTATTTGTGGCATGAGATTGCCCAAGATCCCCAAAAAAAACATTATCCTAAAAATGAGCCGAAAACATTCCAGGAAAATTTGCAAAAAATGATTGAGCTGTGCCAGGTGCATAAAATCAAACCTATTTTATGTACCTTGCCGCCCATTATAGCAGAATGGTATTTTAATCGGATTGCCGCTACCGAAGAAAATAAAAAGAAAATTCTGCAATGGCTGGAAGAAGATATTCAGATTCTTTATCGAACCCAGGAATTATATTCCCGAATTGTGGAGCAAATGGCTCAAAAGATTAAATGCCCTTTAATTGATCTGCGACAGGCTTTTTTGCAGGAAAGAAATTTAAAGAGACTTTATTGTTCGGATGGAATCCACCCCAACCAGGAAGGACATCGGGTTATATATGAAGAAATCCGCAAGTTCTGCCAGCATTTTTTAGCAATACCGAACATCAAATAGGAATGGAGGTGAATTGAAATGGCCAAAATCTATAACTTTAGCGAAATAGCCAAAAAATATCGTATTTTTATTGCTCATATTTGGCAATATGATCCTTATTATAATACCATTGTGAACTGGATTGATGATGCCAATTTGAATTGGGAAAAAACCAGTCGTCCAAATGAAGATCCTATTATTAAACGAAGTGGCAATATTCTTTTGGAACAAATGACTCCGGCTAAAATTGTAGTAGTTGCTGGAGATCTCTATTATCGTTATCGTTTTTTAATTGATTATCAAATCAAAGAAGCGGCCAAAATGAACAAAATTATTATTGGGGTCAAGCCCTGTGATTACCCGGAAATACCTGCCATTCTGGAAGAAAAAGCTACCATAATTGTGGACTGGAATCAACAAGCCCTAATTGATGCTTTGAAAATTTATGGATAAAAAGAACTAATTTTTAGTTATTCTTATAAATATGGAATCAAAAACCCACTACCCTCGGATAGTGGGTTATCTTATATTAATAGTGAAGTAAAAAAAGAACCGCTCGAATGAACGGTTCTTTAAAAATTAATTCCGGCAGCGTTCTACTTTCCCAGGCCTTCAGACCAAGTATCATCGACGCTGGAGGGCTTAACTTCCGTGTTCGGGATGGGAACGGGTGTACCTCCTCCG
>JAZRVI010000010.1:0-31512 GCA_045599035.1 Desulfocucumaceae bacterium
AACACACTTTTTCCTGTGCGGCTTCCACAGTCGCTTCCAGCATAGTAGTAGCAACGGTCATTGTTCCCATCGATTTACCACAATAAGTACAAAAGAACATACCTTTCTTTACATTTGCACCGCAACTTTCGCATTTAACTATATCAGTTGCAACCAGAGCGTGAGTATTAGGCATGGCAACACCGCAGGAACTGCAAAATGCAGCAACATTTGCAACCTCTGCACCACACTTTTCGCAACATTGTACACCCTTGATATCCCGAATCTGTTTCTTGTAGTCTTTTATTTTTGCTTTTGCATCAGCAATAGCACCAATCATTCCGGCAAAATCTTCTTCATAATCTTCCTTGTGGAGAGATACATAGAACTTGCCGATTTGAAAATATTGATTTGTTATTGTTTTTTCCTCATCGGAAATCATCGAGTTCAGTTTTGAAATATTAGCAAATTCCTTTGTTTTTGCTATGGTCTTCTGACTGGCTTTTGTAACGGTCTTACCCAGTTTATCAAAAAAATCCATTTTTTTGTCCTTTTTTCATAAGTGATTTTGTTCTTTTTCTTTTATTGATTAAATTCTTGAACTTGTTTATAGTGGTCATTGCACACAAAGATGATATTTCCAAAACCAGATGTGTAATATTCGGTTGCTTTATTTGAGCAGAAATCACAATATAACGAACAATCGGAACAGTAGTATTCTTTTTCACCGGAATAGTTGTTCGTGTATGCTTTTGTCGGGGTACCTCCACAAGATTCGCAAGGTTCTGATGAGACACAAGCGGAAAGCATGGCCAACATCGCAACAGTAATCAGGACAGAAACTGCATATTTTAAGCCATTCAATATTAACTACCTTCTTTCTGGTTAATTATATTTATTTTTCCAAATTTTAGTATAATAATTACTACAAAAAACACGCCTTTTAATAGCAATCAGGTTATCGTTTTTAGTATAATGCTATAACCTAACAATGTCAATAACTTTCGATAAAAAATTACAGTTTGAGACAATTCATTATGAGAAACTATATAGTTAAAAACAGAAATGGGCTATTATCAAAAGGTGTACTTTTTGATAGCGACTAGGTTATTATTGTCTTTTAATTCTGTACTCACGCAGACGGCGGTAAAAGGTAGCTTTACTCATATTGCATTGTTTTAGCACCTCAGACAATGGAAGTTTCTTTTTCTCCCAGCTTGCCACCAGGTTTGCAAAATCATCGGGTATTTTCTTTTCAGGTCTGCCAAATTTCACGCCTTTCGCTTTGGCAGCGGCAATTCCTTGTTCCTGTCGCTTACGGATGTTTTCACGCTCGTTTTGTGCCACAAAAGAAAGGATTTGCAACACGAGATCTGAAATAAAAGTTCCCATTAGATCCTTACCCTGTCTTGTATCAAGCAGGGGCATATCAATTACGCAAATATCAATGTCTTTTTCTTTGGTCAGCACTCGCCATTGGTTTTGGATTTCCTCATAATTACGCCCCAGGCGGTCAATGCTAAGGATATACAGCAAATCGCCCGGCCTGACTTTTTGTCTCAATTTCTTATACTGTGGGCGGTCAAAGTTTTTGCCAGATTGCTTGTCCATGTAAATATTTTTTTCATCAACGCCCCTGTTCCGCAGGGCAACAAGCTGACGGTCTTCGTTTTGGTCTGTGCTGGATACTCGTATATATCCGTAAATTTTCATATTGCTTCCTCCTGTAAGATGACGAAAGGGCATATCCGTGCAAAATCGCACAGACATGCCCTTAGATTATAAAATATCATTTTGAATTAACTGGTTGTCGTTCCTAATTCCGATTTTTCTTTTGCCTAGTTGTTGTTTACGATCATACCGCAGTCATCGTGCAAGATGCTTTTTAACATGAAAAGGCTTAGATCAGCAAGTTGGATCACTGGTTCAGCACATTTTATGATTAAAATTTTATGTTTAAAAAGATAAAACCGACAGAATAGAATTGATTCTGCCGGTTTGCTCAAATTTATGTTAAAGTAATGAAGTCAAGCTGTTCATTGCTGGCTGTTAATTGCAGCTTGCTTTCTGAAGTCAATTCGCCTTTAATCAGAAGGCGGCTCAGGGGAGTTTCTACCTCCTGTTGAATCAGCCGTTTTAACGGTCTGGCTCCATAGCTGGGCTGATAGCCCTTTTGAGCCAGATAAGCCAAAGCTTTTTCATCCCAGGACAGCTTAATGCCGGTTCCGTCTTCCACCCGCAAAGCCAGTTTTTCCAGCAGCAGAACCGCAATTTTTTCTACCTGCTCCTGGGTCAGGGCATGGAAGACCACGGTTTCATCCACCCGGTTCAGAAATTCCGGTCGGAAATTCATTTGCAAAATATTTAAAACCTTTTCCCGGATGGCGGCAAAATCAGCCTGGGCTTCCTGTTGAGCCAAAATTTCCTGACTGCCCAGGTTGGAGGTCATAATAATTACTGTGTTTTGGAAATTGACCGTTCGTCCCTGACCATCGGTCAGGCGGCCGTCGTCCAAAACCTGCAAAAGAATATTAAAAACATCATGATGGGCTTTTTCGATTTCATCCAGCAAAACCACCGAATAGGGTTTACGCCGGACTGCTTCGGTTAATTGACCGCCTTCTTCATAGCCCACATAGCCGGGAGGGGCTCCAATCAAACGGGCTACAGTATATTTTTCCATATATTCAGACATATCCAGCCGGGTAACGCTGCGTTCATCGTCAAAAAGCGATTTAGCCAAAGCCTTGGCCAGCTCGGTTTTACCTACCCCGGTCGGCCCCAGAAAGATAAAGCTGCCAATGGGACGATTGGGATCTTTAATGCCGGCTCTGGCTCGAAGAACTGCATCGGCTACCGCCTGAACTGCTTCCTCCTGACCAATAACCTTTTTATGCAGTTCTTCGTCCAAATGCAGGAGCTTTTCCCGTTCGCCCTGCAGCAATTTGCTGACCGGGATTCCCGTCCAGCGGCTGACCACCCGGGCGATGTCCTCTTCATCCACTTCTTCCTTCAAAAGCATATTGTGCTTTTGCTTGCCGGCCAGCTTTTCTTCCTCAGTTTTCAGCCGTCTTTCCAGGTCGTTCAGCTTGCCGTATTTTAATTCGGCCAATCGGTTTAAGTCATATTCCCGTTCAGCTTTTTCAATTTTCTGCCGGGTAGCTTCAATTTCCTTTTTCAAGCTCCGAACTCGTCCAATGGCCTGTTTTTCAATTTGCCATTGAGCCTGCATAACATCGCCTTCGCTTTTCAGCTCGGCGAGCTGCTGTTTCAACTTGGCCAAACGATCCTGCGAGGATTTATCGGTTTCCTTTTGCAAAGCTGCTTCTTCAATTTCCAACTGCATAATTTTTCGGGTAATTTCATCCAATTCGGTAGGCATACTGTCAATTTCGGTTCTCAGTCGGGCGGCGGCTTCATCCATCAGGTCAATAGCCTTATCCGGCAAAAAACGATCCGAAATATAACGGTCAGACAGAGTGGCGGCTGCTACAATAGCACCATCCTGGATTCTGACTCCGTGGTGTACCTCATAGCGTTCCTTTAAGCCCCGCAGAATGGAAATAGTGTCTTCCAGAGAGGGCGGATTGACCACTACCGGTTGGAAACGCCGTTCTAAAGCGGCATCTTTTTCCACATGCTTGCGGTATTCGTCCAAAGTGGTGGCTCCAATGGTGTGCAGCTCACCTCGAGCCAGCATGGGCTTCAACAGGTTGCCGGCATCCATGGCTCCTTCGGCGGCACCGGCTCCGACTACAGTGTGCAGCTCATCAATAAACAGGATAATGCGGTTTTGACTGTCGGCAACTTCCTTCAAAACTGCTTTCAATCTTTCTTCAAATTCGCCTCGATATTTAGCTCCGGCTACCAAAGAACCCATATCCAAAGCGATAAGCTGTTTATTTTTTAAGCCTTCCGGGACATCCTTGGCTACAATTCGCCGAGCCAGACCTTCAACAATGGCTGTTTTCCCAACGCCGGGTTCCCCAATCAGCACCGGATTATTTTTGGTTCGTCGGGACAAAATTTCCATAACCCGCCGGATTTCATTGTCTCGACCAATAACTGGATCCAGCTTACCGGCTGAAGCCAGTTTGGTTAAATCCCGACCATATTTTTCCAAAGCTTCATAGGTTTCTTCCGGATTTTCCGAAGTAACCCTTTGATTGCCCCGAATGTCCTTCAGACTTTCCAGAATCAAACGACGGTTTAAGCCGCTTTGCTGGAACAGTTGCTGCAAATCATTTTCTCCTTCCTCCAGCAAACCGATTAACAGATGTTCTACGCTGATAAAATCGTCCTTCATATCAGCCGCAGCTTCGCTTGCTTTGCCTAAAACCCGGGAAAGGGCAACCCCCATTCGCAATTGATCATAACCGGTAACTGCCGGAATTTTTCGCAAAAGCTCTTCGGTTTTATTTTTCAAAACCTCCGGATTTAAACCGCCGTGTTCCAAAAAGCGAGTAGTCAGGCCGTTTTCCTGGGTTAATAAAGCCCAAAATAGATGTCGGCCGCTAACTTCCTGATGGTGACGGCTGGCTGCTAATTGTTGAGCGGCGGCAATAGCTTCTCTTGATTTTTGGGTAAATTTATTCAAATCCATAAGTCAAACCTCCTTACTTTCTTAAATCGGCTAATTGCTGATAAAGCTTTAATTCGGCTTCGGATAAATCGGCTGGCAAAACTATTTGCACCTGAACCAATAGGTCGCCCCGACCCTGGCTGCTGGGCAAGCCCTGGCCTTTGAGCCGCAGTTTTTTTCCGCTGGAAGTTTGGGGCGGGATTTTCAGGCTGACGCTGCCATCCAGGGTTTTAATATTCTTTTGACCGCCCAAAACTGCTTCATCCGGCCTGATTTGTACAATGGTTTCCAAATTGCTGGCTTTAACTTCATAAAGAGGGTGGGGTAGAAATTGTACTCCAATATATAGATCTCCGTTTTGCCCTCCATTTAACCCCTGACCTCCCTGGCCTTTAAGCCGAATCTTTTGACCTTCCCGGATTTTGGGCGGGATTTTTACCTGGATAATTTGTCCGTCTGAGGTTCGCAGTTTTTTTTCGGTTCCCTGATAGGCTTCTTCCAGGGACAACTCCAAAACGAATTCCAGATCCTGCCCCTGCTGCTTGCGGGGCTTTCGGCTAAAGCGGCTGGAGGTGGAACCTCGGCCTGAATCAAAATTAAAACCGCCGCCGAACAGACTTTCAAAGAAATCACTGAAATCACTGCTGCCTCCTGAGGAATAGAAGTGGAAGCCGTTCATATCCGGGTTAAAATCCTGTCCGGCCTGCCAATTGGCTCCCAAATGGTCATATTTGCTCTTTTTATCCGGATCGCTTAAAACTTCATAAGCTTCGTTGATTTGCTTAAATTTTTCTTCGGCCTCCGCCTTATCTGCACCTTGATGTGCATCAGGATGCCATTTGCGAGCCAGGGAACGATAGGCGGATTTTATTTCCCTGTCGGTAGCTTCCCGACTGATTCCCAAAGTCTGATAATAATCTTGAAAAGCTACAGCCATTTTCATCACCTGCTTTGCTATATTAAAAAAATTCAACCGCTCTTATTAACTTTGACTTTCCTTGACTTTATTGTAAAGCTTTTTGGATCGGCTGTCAAGTTTTTTTTAAAAATAAAATATATGTTATAATAAAAAAGGAAAGGAGTTAAATCAGATGATTGATGATTTGTTAGATAGTATTCACGAATTTGTCGGAGCTTATCAGGACAAATGGCAGCAAAATCAAAAACTAAATTCGGACTGGAATTGCCGGATTAAAATTTTGCCCACGGATCGCTGCTTTGAAGCAGGGCTGGCAATAGTCGGGGGTAAGATGCTGCTGACTGAGGCAGGGGAAGCCGATTTAACCTTGTTGGGAGAAAGTGAGGCTTTGATCAGTTTGTTCTGGGGAGCGGTTATGCCTTCTCAGTTATATAAACAAGGGAAAATCAGAATTATTGGTTTGGAAGAAGCTCTGCTTCGTTTGGATTTGGCCATTATCCAAATTGGCTGAAAAATTTCTTCCTGGAAAATTTTCTTCTTTGGGAACAAGCGGCTTTCAAAAATCGTCTTAACAAGTAAATTACTATAGTATAGGGGGGATTTATGTCTGCAAGCTTGCTTGGTCAGGCAAAAAATTTTATGAAAACAGGCAGAAAATTGATTTTGAGCAGTCTTTTTGTTTTGTTATTGCTGGTAGGAGTCATGGGAGGAGCTTGGGCGGCTGAAACCGCTTATACCGTTCCGGAAGGGTGGATTGTTCCGGATACTTCAATAACTCCCAGCACTGCTCGCAGCATTTCGGTTGAAAATGAACCAGCCAAATCTTTGACCGTTGTCACAGAAGAACCGGCTACTATTAAAGAACCGGTTGTAGAAACTACTGTTTATGCCAATAGCTGGGGCGGTACAGCCACCGTCAGCTATAATATTTCCGACGATGGGGTAATCGTAACTTTGGTATCTACCAAAGCAATCAGCGGGGTCAGGGACTTTACCCTGGGCGGCCCCAATCGGGATGTCTTCGATTTAACCGGAGTCAGTACTGACACCGAACCGGCAAACATTTTTATTGGTAATAACTTATTGAGCCAGATTCGTTTTGGAGCCAGCCCGGAAGATGGTCTGTTTCGGATGGTTTTTGATATGGGCAGTACCGGCAGCACTTATTCCTACAGCTTGTCTGAGGATCGAACTACTTTAACGATTACTTTAACTCCGATTAGTTCAGCCTCAGCCTCTGTCAGCACCAATACTCAGGTTGGTGTTCAGAAGAATATGCAGGATGTTACGGTGGTATTGGATCCGGGACATGGCGGAAGTGATCCGGGAGCCGTAGGCCCCAACGGACTTTATGAAAGCAATGCTAATTTGGGGGCGGCTTTTAAAGCTAAAGCCTATTTGGAAGCTATGGGAGCCAAGGTAGTTATGACGCGGGAAAGTGATGTTTATTTGACCCTGGACGAAAGACCGGCTTTGGCCAACAATATTGGAGCAGATATTTTTGTCAGCATCCACAGCAATGCTTCTGTCAACCGCAGTCCGGGTGGAACCAGCACTCATTATATTCGGGTGGACAAGGTTTACAATGGTAACCAAAACCTTTATAATGAAAGTATTCGATTAGCTCAAAACATCCAGACCAAATTGGTTGGCTCTCTGGGCTTGACTGACCGGGGAATCCAAGCGAACAACTATGCGGTTTTGCGGGGTTCGCATATGCCGGCCGTTCTGGTAGAAATGGCTTTTATTAGTAATTATGCCGAAGAAGCTCTGTTAAACAGCGACAATTTCCGGGATCAAGCCGGTTTGGGTATTGCTCAGGGCATTGCAGCTTACTTTGGCAACTAGATTGATTGAATTTGATTGATTGGAAAGAAACCCTCCCAAGGGTTTCTTTTTTTGATAAAGTAAAGGATGGTGTTTGTGAATAGAATTGGTTTGACTACTACGGTTCCCATGGAAATAATCTATGCTGCCAACAAAATCCCGGTGGATTTAAATAATTTGTTTATTGGAGATCCGCAGCCTCAGGCTTTGATCGAAGAAGCTGAACTGATCGGATTTCCCCGTAATGTTTGTTCCTGGATTAAGGGCTTGTACAGTACAGCCTTAAAATATGATCTCAAGGCGGTTATGGCAGTTACTCAAGGCGATTGCAGCAATACCCATGCTTTAATGGAAACCTGGCAGCTTTTGGGCATCGAAGTAATTCCCTTTGCTTTTCCCTTTGACCGAGATTATGATTTGTTAAAGCTGCAACTGGAAAAAATTATGGAGGTTTTGGGGGTAAGCTGGCCGGAGGTCAAAATTCAGCAGGAACGGCTGAATCAGGTGCGAAGCTTGATTCGGAAAATTGATACCCTGACCTGGCGGGAAAATCAGGTTCAGGGCTGGGAAAATCATTTATGGCTGATTAATTGCAGCGATTTTCAGGGACAGCCGGAAGCATTTGCTGCTCAGGCTCAAGAATTTATCCGGGAAGCTGAACAAAGAAAGCCTTTTAAAAACCAAATTCGTCTGGGTTATCTGGGAGTTCCGCCGATTATGGATGATTTGTATGCCTATCTGGAGGAAAGAGGCGGACGAGTGGTTTATAATGAAGTGCAGCACCAGTTTGCCATGCTGAATCAAGAGCAGGATTTGGTGGAACAATATCGAAACTATACCTATCCTTATGGAATTTTTTTTCGTTTAGAAGCGGCTTTGCCGGAGCTGCAAAAACGGCAGGTGGATGGAATTATTCACTATGCCCAAAGCTTTTGCTATCGTCAGATTGAGGATATAATTGTTCGGCAAAAGGTGGATTGTCCGGTTTTGACTTTGGAAGGAGACAGTCCCAATCGTTTGGATGCTCGCAGTAAAATGCGAATTGACAGTTTTTTGGAGATGTTAAGATAATGTTTGCTGGAATTGATTTAGGCAGTCGGCAGGTTAAAATAGTGGTTCTGGATCAAAATAGACAGTTGGTGGGGAGTTATCTGGGCAGCAGCATGGACTTTTACCGACAGCGGGGACGCTTGATCGAAGGCCGCCTGGTGCTTGATTTGACCAATTTGCCGGGAATCCCGGAGCCGGAAATTGAAGCTTTGGCGGCTACTGGGTATGGCCGGGAAACCATAAATTTGCAAAATGGTCTGATTATCCCGGAAATTAAAGCTCATGTGCAGGGAGCAGCTTATTTAAGCGGAGAAGAAAATTTTACTTTACTGGATTTGGGCGGACAGGACAGCAAGATTGCCTTGGTCAAAAAAGGTCGTTTGGTAGATTTTGCGACCAATGATAAATGTGCAGCCAGTACTGGCCGTTATTTGGAGAATATGGCTGAGGTTTTGCAGATTTCCCTGTCTGAGTTGTCCCTCTATGATCAGGAACCGGTGGAGTTAAATTCCACTTGTGCTATTTTTGGAGAAACCGAATTAATTGGCAAAATTGTGGAAGGCTATGCTCTGGAAAGGCTGGCTGCCGGGGTGAATTATACCATCTTTAAACGGATTAAACCTCTGTTAAGCCGTTTGTTGAGTGACAAACTGATTTTTACCGGCGGAGTGGCTCAAAATCAGGCTTTGGTTCGGATTTTGGAAAGGGAGCTGCAAATTCCGGTGGTGGTTTGCCCGGAAGGAGCCTTTGCTGGAGCCTGGGGCTGTGCTTTAAAAGCTATAAGTTGGAAAGAGGAGGCAGTTTAATGCGAATTACCGTTTTGGGGTGTTGGGCTCCTTATCCTCGTTCGGGGGGAGCCTGTTCCGGTTATGTGCTGCAGGATGGAGGAGCCAGGGTTTTATTGGATTTGGGTCATGGATGTTTTAGCCGACTGTCTGAACTTTTTAATCCCCTTGATTTAAAGGCCGTAATTTTAAGCCATTTGCATCCGGATCATTGCGGGGATTTGCCCTGCCTGCGGCACGCTTTAAGAGCAGCCAAGGCTTTGGGTAAGCTGTCAGAGGAAGAAAAGCTGCCTTTGTATTTGCCCAAAGAGCCGACTGTGGAAGCCCAAATTATTGCTGGCTATACAGACAGCTTTTCCGTTCATTTTATTGAAGATTTGCCTCGAACTATCGTTCCGCCCGGAGTGGAGGTTTATAAACTGGATTTGGGAGCAGTCCAATATTATTTGCTGCCGGTTCAGCACAAATGGCCGGCCTATGCTGTGGCAGTGGAGGGTTCGGGTTATCTGGTTTATTCGGGGGATAGCTGCCGTACCGAGGAATTGGTCAAACTGATTGACAAGGCGGATATATTTTTGTGTGAAGCCAGTGGTCAGGACGGGGACGAAGCAGCTATGGCCGGAAATCATCTGACCGCTCGTCAGGCCGGAGAAATGGCTCAGGAAGGCCGGGTTAAGGAGCTGATTTTAACTCACTTTTTCCCGGAATATGATTTGGAAAGTTTGAGACAGCAGGCTGAGGCTGGTTATGGAGCCAAGGTGGAATTGGCTGTCGAAGGAGATACTTATTTTGTTTACTAGAAAGTAGTCAACTACCCACCCACTAAAGTGAGTGGGCTTGTAACTATCCAGATTAGCGAAAATCAATATTTGAGCTGATTACGGATAACAGATTTAAAAAGGCTCCTCCCACCCCTCAAGAGGAGTGGGTTTCCGCCTGCGACAAACGAAAGGATTTTATTTATGAAATTAATTTTAGCCAGCGGCAATCAGGGTAAATTAAAAGAATTGCGGGAGCTGTTAGCCTGTTTGCCGTTGGAAATTGGATCTTTGCAGGATTTTCCGGATTTTCCGGGTACGGTAGAAGATCAGCTGGATTTTCAGGGTAATGCGGCCAAAAAAGCTTTGGAGGCGGCGGCCTTTACCGGCTGTTGGGCTTTGGCGGATGATTCCGGCCTGGAGGTGGACTATTTAAACGGTTTGCCCGGAGTTTATTCGGCTCGTTACGCTGGAGATGGGCATGATGATGCCGCCAATAACGCCAAACTGCTGACTGCCCTGCAGGGAGTTCCGCCGGAACAAAGGACTGCTCGTTTTCGTTGTGTAATGGTTTTGGCTGCTCCAGACAGAATTTTGATTCAAACCGAAGGAAAATGCGAAGGCTTGATTGGTCAGGCTTTGCAGGGAGAACAGGGCTTTGGTTATGATCCCCTGTTTATCTATCCTCAGGCTGGTCAGACCTTTGCCGAATTGGGACTGGAAATTAAAAATAAAATCAGCCACCGGGCTAAGGCTTTGCAGGCGATGGCCGAAGAATTGGCCAGGTGGCTGAAAAGTGAGGATGGCCATGCTTAGAGTGGGAATTTTGAGCGATAGTCACGGCAATTTGACCAAAGCTCAGTTGGCCGTGGACAAAATGGGGAAAATTGACTTTTTATTGCACGCTGGGGACTTTGCCCGAGATGCCTATAAATTAAATTTACCTTTG
The DNA here is from genome assembly GCA_045599035.1 of Desulfocucumaceae bacterium. Lineage (GTDB taxonomy): Bacteria > Bacillota > Desulfotomaculia > Desulfotomaculales > Desulfocucumaceae > CATZDY01. The sequence goes on from JAZRVI010000010.1 coordinate 10,850, forward strand.
GAAACGGTCATTTATGCCGTTCGGGGCAATTGCGACCGTTATTCCGATTATGAAGATGAGCTTTTAATAACCCTGGGTTCGTTTAAAGTGATTTTGACTCATGGTGATGCTTATGGAGTGAAATATGATTGGCTGGGGGTTTTGGAGCGAGCCAAAGCCGAAAAAGCTCAGGCGGTAATTTTTGGCCATACCCATATTCCTCAATGCCGCTGGGAAAGCGGAATTTTGCTCTTTAATCCGGGCAGCATTGCGGCTCCCCGGGATGGCGGGAGCTGTAGCTATGGAGTTTGGGAGCTGAACAGACAAGGAGAAATTTATCCGGAAATTTATGGTCTGACCTAAGATAAGCCGGGGAAGGAAGGAAAAAAGTATGGATTTGACAAGGGTTTTGGCCAGAGTGCAAAAACCGGCTCGCTATACGGGCGGAGAGTGGAGAGCCTCCCGCAAAGAATGGCGGGAAGATCAGGTTAAAGTGGCTTTGGCTTTTCCAGATGTTTATGAAGTAGGGATGTCCCATTTGGGTTCGCAAATTTTATATCATGTGGTTAACCAAAGAGAAGATGCTTTAATGGAACGGGTTTTTGCTCCCTGGCCGGATATGGAAGAAGCCTTGCGGGAAGAAAGCTTGCCTTTATATACTTTGGAAAGCTTAAAGCCAGTACGGGAGTTTGATGTGTTAGCCTTTACCTTGCAGTATGAAATGACCTTTACTAATATTTTGACTATTTTAGATTTGTCCGGTTTTCCTTTGGAATCCGCAGCCAGAAATGAAGAATTTCCCCTGGTTATTGCCGGAGGGCCTTGTGTTTTTAACCCGGAGCCGCTGGCGGATTTTATTGATGCATTTGTCTTAGGCGAAGGGGAAGAAGTTATTGGAGAAATTATTCAGGCTTTTCAGCAGGTTAAGTCTCTAAGCCGAACTGAGCAATTACGGCGATTGGCTCAAATTGAAGGGGTTTATGTTCCCCGTTTTTATGAGGTGGAATATAGTGAACAGGGAACAGTTGATAAATGGGTCAGTCGGGAAGCCGATTTGCCCCTGTCCATTCGCAAAAGACTTTTGCCGGATCTGAATCAGGCACCTTTTCCGGTTTCGGTTCCAGTACCTTCCACCGAAGTAATTCATGATCGGGTTATGCTGGAGGTTTTGCGTGGCTGCACCAGGGGCTGTCGTTTTTGTCAGGCTGGGGTGATTTACCGCCCGGCAAGAGAAAAAAAAGCGGTCAATCTGGTGCGGCAGGCCGAAAAATTAATTGCTAATACTGGTTATGATGAGGTCTCGCTGACTTCTTTAAGTACAGCAGATCACAGTCAGTTGCAGGAAATGGTCAGGGAAATGCTGGGCAAATTAGAGCCGAAAGGGGTTAATATTTCTTTGCCTTCTTTGCGGGTAGATGCCTTTTCTGTGGATTTGGCCAAGGAAATTCAACGAGTGCGGCGTTCGACCTTAACCTTTGCTCCGGAGGCGGGAACTCAGCGATTGAGGGATATTATTAATAAGAATGTCACGGAAGAAAATTTGGTGACGGCGGTGGAAGCTGCTTTTGCGGCGGGCTGGAAAGCCATCAAGCTTTATTTTATGATTGGACTTCCGGGAGAAACTCAGGAAGATTTGGACGGTATTGCTGATTTGGCTCTAAAGGTTTTGCGGATTGGGCAAAAGCACAAGGTGGGCAAGCATCTTAAAGTTACCTTGAGTATTTCCTCTTTAGTGCCTAAGGCTCATACCGCTTTTCAGTGGGAACCCCAAAACAGTCTGGCCGAACTGCAAAGCAAGCAAGGATATTTACGGGATAAACTGCGTTTTGAAAAAAGGATTGCCTTAAACTATCATGATGCTCAAATCAGCTTGATTGAAGCGGTTCTGGCTCGAGGGGATCGGCGTTTGGGAGCGGTTATTGCCAAAGCCTGGCAGTTGGGAGCCAGATTTGACGGCTGGTCGGAATGGTTTGATTTTGCGGTTTGGGAAGAAGCCTTTGCTGCCAATCAGCTTCACTATGCTGATTATGCCCAAAGAAAATTTGCCTATGAAGATCATTTGCCCTGGGAGCATATGAACAGCGGGGTTCAGAAAAAATACTTGATTTTGGAAAATCAGCGTTCCCGGAAGGGGATTACTACCGGGGACTGCCGAAATGGAAAATGCTCCGGCTGTGGCTTATGCCCGGCCTGGGGGGTTAAGCCGCTGATTGCTGGAAAGGAGGAAGATCATGAGCCGGTATGGACTGTCTTACCGTAAAACAGGAATGGCTCGTTATTTATCCCATTTGGATTTATTGCGAACCTTTGAAAGAGCCATGCGAAGGGCTGATTTACCTTTGGCTTATACTCAGGGCTTTAATCCTCATCCCAAAATCAGTTTTGCCGCTCCGCTTTCAGTGGGCATTGCAGGTTTAGCTGAATATCTGGATGTGGAATTGCTGGAATTTTGGGAACCGGAACGCCTGCTGGCTGCTTTGGAAAATCAATTGCCGCCGGGCTTAAAGCTTAATCTGGCCTTTGTTTTGCCTGAACAGGTTTCCCTGATGGCTAAAACAGCCTGGGCGGAATATCAAGCTAAAATTCAATTCAGTCCGGAACCAGATTGGCTCAAACTGCAGGAGCTAACCCAGGCTTATTTGGCTCAGCCTGCTCTGGTGGTTAATCGAGCCACCAAAGCTGTACGGCACAGTCGGGGACAGCTTCCGCTTCAAGCCTATGATATTCGGCCTGGCTTGCAAAGTCTGATTTTGACTCAAGAACCAGTTGGCTGCAAGTTGACTTTTATTGTCAAATGCGGCAGCGAAGGCAATATTAAACCAGCAGAAGTAATTGATTCCTGGCTGGAATTTGTTGGTCTGAAAGGGGAAAGGCTGGAATTGGTGCGGACTCAGTTGTGGGGAAAAAACCAGACTCCTTTTCCAGAATTTTGTCAGTCCTAAATTAGCTGGTAATTCCTGTTTAAATCGGTTATAATGGAAGAAGCAAGGATTTAGGCAGGAGGAAGCTAAGAATGCTGAGGGAAATTATAATTAACTTTGCTGATGATGAAACCAGAGCAGCTTTATTGGAAGATGGAACGGCTGTGGAATTCTTTATTGAGCGTTCGGACAGTCAGCGATTGGTTGGCAATATTTATCAGGGTAAAGTGGAAAATGTATTGCCGGGAATGCAGGCAGCCTTTATTAATATAGGTTTGGAAAAAAATGCCTTCTTATATGTTGAGGATGCGGTGGCCTCCCGTTCTCCCGGCCATGATGAAGGGCGTTCGGTTTTGGGGGATGTTAATATCTCGGACTTTTTGAAAAGAGGTCAGGATATTATGGTGCAGATTATCAAGGATCCCATTGGTACCAAAGGCCCTCGGGTAACCCGTTACATTACTTTGCCGGGGCGTTATCTGGTCTTAATGCCTACAGTGGAATATGTGGGCGTTTCCCGCCGAATTGAAAATGAAAAAGAGCGGGAGCGGCTCAAGGCTTTGGGCGAAAAGGTTCGGGAAGATAATTTGGGTCTGATTGTCCGCACCATGGCCAGCGGAGCCACCGAAGAGGAACTGCGGCAGGATTTTCAGCTTTTATATAAGCTTTGGAAAAAGGTAATTTTGCGTTCGGAAAATGGCTCGGTGCCTAATCTGCTGCACCGGGATCTGGAATTGATTCAAAGAATTTTACGGGATACCTTTACCGAAAATATTGAACGCCTGACCATTGATTCCCGCTTTGGCTATGAAAAGATTCTGGATTTATTAGATATTACCGGATCGGATATGAAAATCAAGGTGGTTTTGGACGATAGGGAGGATATTTTTAATCATTACGGTTTGGATGAGGAATTGGATAGAGCTTTACGCCGCAAGGTTTGGCTCAAATGCGGCGGTTATATTGTAATTGATCAAACGGAAGCTTTGACGGTAATTGATGTTAACACCGGCAAATTTGTCGGTTCTACCACTCATCTGGAAGACACGGTTTTAAAGGCTAATTTGGAAGCAGCAGTCGAAATCAGCCGCCAGCTCCGGCTTCGCAATATTGGCGGTATTATTGTAGTTGATTTTATTGATATGCTGGAGGAAGAACACCGCAGGCAGGTTTTACAGATTTTGGAGGATGAAACCCGCAAGGATCGCACCAAGGTCAATATTTTGGGGATTACTCATTTGGGCTTGGTAGAAATGACCCGCAAAAAAACCCGCTTTAGTCTGAGTGAGGTTTTGCAAAAGCAATGTCCCTATTGTGAGGGCAAAGGGAAGGTTTTATCTGAAGAAACCATGAGCATTTATTTTAAAAATCAGATTCAGCAATTGGCTCGTTCCACTCCGGCTGATGATATTTTGGTGGAAGCTAATCCGTTGGTAGCTGCTCGACTGATTGGCAGCGGCGGCATTAATCTGCGGGATCTGGAGCAGCGAACCGGCAAAAATGTCTATATTCGGGGTTCGCAGGGACAGCATATTGAATCGGTGATGGTACGGCCTCTTTATGATAATGAACAGGTTAACCAAAAGAATGTGGTGGCGGTCAAGCCGGGGCAGGTCTTGGAACTGCGGATTTTGGAACCCCATTCGGCTAACTTAAAGGACGGAATTGCCCGCAAGGATGGTTTTATTATTGATGTTCTCAATGCCGGTTCCCTGGTGGGAGAAATTGTGACTGTCAAAATTATAGAAGTTTTTCGGACTTATGCCAAGGCTTCTCTGGTTTATGTTTAGATCGCTTGACAGACAGGCTGCCATGTTTTGAAGTGTGGCAGCCTGTCTGTATTGCCTTGAGGCAGTTGAATCCAAAAGCAGCACTATGCACACTTTAAGGAGCGGAAAAGATGGCAGTAGGCTTGAACAAACTGAAAGCCAGCACTTTGAGACGCTTATTTCTGACTTACCCACAGGCAAGTCTGTGGGGTTCCAATTGTTAAGTGTTGCTTGTAATCATACATTATTTTCAAACTTTGGAATACAAGTTTATGCTTAGAGCAAATAACTTTTAGCTTTTCATTTTTTATGCAAACTATTTGTTCGACGGGTAGTGTAAGATCTAACATATAGTCATTATTAGTGAAAGTCACTATTTGAAGCGGATTACGGATAACAGATTTAAAAAGGCTCCTCCCACCGCCTAAATACAGTAGGTTTCCGCCTATGACAAACGAAAGGATTTTATTTATGAAAATAGAAAGCAATAGATTGTTTCTTTATCCGATGAGTGATGAAGAGATGGAAACATTGATCAGGAATGAAAAAAACTCTGCATTAAAGCAGGCTTATTCTGAAATGCTGCAGGGGTGCATCCAGGAACCGGAAAACAGAATATGGTATGCCGTGTGGCTGATGGAGCTTAAAAATCATTCGGGAACAATAGTTGGTGATTTTTGCTTTAAAGGTCTAAATGCAGACGGTATTATTGAAATCGGTTATGGATTAAGAGAAGGTTTCTGCGGAAACGGTTATATGACGGAAGCCTTAAAGGTTATCTCCGAATGGGCCTTTACTCAACAGGGCGTTACAAGATTAGAAGCGGAAACCGAGCCTGGAAATAAATCTTCACAAAAGGTTCTTGCCGCCTGTGGCTTTATTCCGACCGGAACAATTGGCGAGGAAGGTCCTCGATTTGTATTCAAAGGCAATAGAAAGGCAATAGATATTAATAACTTTTAGCAAAATAATGTTGCCTTATATCCCCATTGCTACAGCAAGGGGCTTTACGGCGACACTTAGTGATCAGAAATGAAAGTTCCGGTTTGTTTAGCTGATTTATGCTGCGTTCAATTAAGAAGAAATTATCTTGAAATCATTTGAATTTTGTGATACAATGAGCTTGAAAAACAATCAAATTCTTTAAATTGTATTGATTATTATGATATAAATTCTGAGAGTATGTATTATAATATTATTTATAGAGATAAAATCACTAGAAAGGGGGAAATATGGGTAAAATTTGGAGCTTGCCTGAAGAATATGGAGAAAATATTATGATTATGTTGGTACAAAATCCTCAAGCTTTGTTTGTCTATTGGGAACTTGACCAGGCTAATTGGCAAAGCATTGCCTCTGCAATTTATCTTCGCCTGTATCAACTGCAAGATGCTGCTTTTGAAAAAAATTTTTTATTGCAGGAAATCATCTTGCCCCCGTTCAGCAATAAATGGTATTTTGATCCAGTTCAAACCGAAAGTTTCTATATGGCTGAAATAGGTTATCGGGAAGAACAGGATTTTATTGCCGTGCTGCGTTCCAATATTGTTTTAACTCCTCCGCTGCCGGTGGAAGTATTTATTCCCCAAATGGTCAGGCCGCCTGACCATCCGGAATTTGCTGGAATTGCCCAGCCGGTTTCTCAGTTGACCCAGCCACCGATTAAGCAGGCCAAAGAGCTTGAGCAGCCGGTTAAGGAGATTGTCCGGAAAATGCCCTTTTACTTGGGGATTCGGCCGGATGATTTTTGAGGAGGAATGAATCTTGGGATATTTAGCCTTAATTTTACATTCTCATTTGCCTTTTGTCCGGGATTCGGGAGCTGCTGAAATTTTGGAGGAGCGTTGGCTTTTTGAAGCTGTTACCAATTGCTATGCTCCCTTGTTGGATTCCTGGGAGCGTTTGGAGCAGGAGGGAATTAATTTTAAAATAACCGTTTCTTTGTCGCCTTCTCTTTTAAGTATGCTGAAGGATGAGCATTTGCAAAAAAAATATCGGTGTTATCTCGAACGCATGATAGCTTTGGGGGAAAAGGAAAGGCATAAATATCGGAATGAGCCGGATTTTGCTTCTTTGGCCGCAATCTATAAGCGGCAGGCTCAAAACCTGCTGTCCAGGTGGGAGCAGCACCAAGGTGACCTGACCAGCCGTTTTAAGCGGTTGGCCGAAAAGGGACGATTGGAATTGATTACCACCTGTGCCACTCATGGCTATTTGCCCCTGATGAGTTCGGATGAAGCTCGTAAGGCTCAAATTGAAGTGGGGCTTGCCACCTTTCGGGAAATTTTTGACTTTTCGCCCCGGGGCTTCTGGCTGCCGGAATGTGGTTATTTGCCCGGAATTGAGCAGCTTTTAAAGGAACAGGGGATTCAATATTTTTTTGTGGATAGCCATGGGATTTTGGGAGCCAAGCCGACTCCCCGTTATGGAGTTTATGCTCCTGTAGATTGTGGGGAAGGGCTTTGGGCTTTCGGACGGGATCCAGAAAGCTCCAAACAGGTTTGGGAACGGCGTTTGGGTTATCCGGGGCATCCGGATTATCGGGAATTTTACCGGGATGTGGGGTTTGATGAAACACAAGAATATTTAAAGGGCTTTTTGCCCCAAGACATTCGGGTGGATACCGGTTATAAATATTATCGAATTACCGGAAAGGACGAACCCAAAGAAATCTATCAGCCGGAAATAGCCCGGCAAAGGGCGGCGGAACACGCAGCCCATTTTTTGCAGTCCAGACTGCATCAATTTGATAAAATTGCGGCCTGGATGCCAGATCGCCAGCCGGTGGCGGTGGCTCCTTATGATGCCGAATTATTTGGTCATTGGTGGTATGAAGGCCCTCTTTGGCTGGAAAATTTGTGTCGTTTGGCAGCGGATTCGCCCAAAATTGATTTAATTAGTCCGGGTGATTATCCCCATTCCTCCAACCAATCGGCTAAACTGCCCATGAGTAGCTGGGGAGAGGCGGGTTATTCCTATGTATGGCTGAATCCGGAGAACGACTGGATTTATCGGCATCAGCATCGGGCCGAAAAGAAAATGTCTGAATTGGCCTGCTTGTATTCCGAAGCCGGAGGACTTACGGCCAGAGCCTTAAATCAGGCGGGTCGGGAACTTTTGCTGGCCGAAAGCAGTGATTGGGCTTTTATTTTAAAGGAAAAAACTACCGTTGAATATGCAGCCCGGCAGGTGGGCAAGTATATCGGCAATTTTAATACTTTGACTGCCCAAATCGAGCGGGGAAAAATTGATCCGAGCCTGGTGGAAAAGCTGGAGCAGGAGGAACCAGTTTTTCCCCATTTGCATTTTTCCGCTTTTACCAAATCTCCTCAAGCTTGTTTGGGGTCAGGCCGGGTTCATCGGGTTTTAATGCTTTCCTGGGAGTTTCCGCCTCGCACCATTGGTGGACTGGCTCGACATGTTTATGACTTGTCCAGAGCTATGGCGGCTTTGGGTGTGGAAGTTCATGTTATCACCTGCTCGGCTGGAGATGAGCCGGAATCCAATTGGGAAAATGGAGTTTGGGTGCATCGGGTCAATGCAGCTTGTTTGCAGGCCACCGAGTTTATGGCCTGGCTGAAACAACTGAATGAAGGAATGTTGGCTTTGGGTCGCAAGCTGGTGTCAGAAGGACAGAGCTTTGAGGTTCTGCATGCTCATGACTGGCTGGTCAGGGAAGCGGCGGAGACTTTGGTTCAGGAGTTTAACTGGCTTTTGGTGGTGACCATTCATGCTACCGAATATGGCCGCAATCATGGTCTGTTTACGGATTTGCAAAAAAGTATTGATTGGCTGGAAAAAGATTTGGTGGCTCAGGCCAAACAGGTAATTGGTTGCAGTCAGTATATGTTTAGGGAAATTCGGCAGTTATTTCAGGTGCCGGAGGAGCGTTTGCAAATTATTCCCAATGGGGTGAATGTGGAAGACTTTACAGTTTCTTCTCAGCCGAATCCCTATCGGGACGGAGTCCACAAAAATATTGTTTTTTTGGGTCGTCTGGTGCCGGAAAAAGGTTTGCAAACCCTGATTGGAGCCATGTTCTTTATTTTGCAGGAGGTGCCGCAGGCCAGGGTTTTGGCAGCAGGACGAGGTCCTTGGGAAGAACAGTTACGAAGCCAAATTACTCAAATGAAATTGGGGGATCGGGTTCAGTTGATAGGCTTTGTTGATGAACAAAAACGCAATGAACTTTTGGCTGGGGCTGATCTGGCTGTTTTTCCCAGCACCTATGAACCGTTTGGTATTGTGGCTTTGGAAGCTATGGCCGCTGGGGTTCCGGTGCTTGTTGCGGATACCGGCGGCCTGGGAGAAATCGTGAAGCATGGAGTGGACGGCTATAAATTTATGCCCGGCCACGAAAAAATGCTGGCCAAATATGCAGGACGACTGCTGAACAATCCGGAATTAAGCCATTCTTTGGCGGAGCAGGCCAAAAGAAAGGTTTTGATTCATTATAATTGGCGGCAAATTGCGGCTGAAACCTTGTTGGTTTATGAAAAAGCTCAAAACTAGGCTTTAAGCTTCCTGACTGGAAGAAATTCGGGACAGGAAGCTTTAATTTTGCTTTTTCAAGAGAGCTAAATTTTGCTGAAGGTTGCCGGGAATAGCCAGCCATCGGTCAAAGGCGTAATCTGGAATGAGGCTGGCTCCTCCTGAGGTAGCGGCAGTTAAAATCTGGGTAGGACTCAAACCGGCTTTTTGATAAAGCTGCAATTCGGTTAAGTAGTCTTGACCATGGCTGACCCCGGAAGAACCGCTGTCAGTGCCTACGGCCAATGGTACGCCCATTTCTGCCGCCCAGCCCAGGCTTTCCAACTGACCGGCTACCAGACGGGCAATCACCTGCCGTTGTTCCGGGCTGAAATGGTAAACATGAGGCTTTTCCAGGTGATTGGCTACCGCCGCCAAGGTCGGCACCCAGGTAATTTGTTTTTCCGCCATTTGCTGCAAGGTGGACTTTTCTACCAAATATCCATGCTCAATGGACTGTACTCCAGCTTCAACGGCCATTTTAACCGCCGGATCAGAGCTGGCATGAGCCATAACCGGCAGTCCGGCTGCCTGAGCTGCTTTAACCAATTCGTTAAGCTTCTGCTGGCTGAATTGCAAATCTCCGACTCGGCCATATTTTTTAAAGCTCATAATGCCAGAAACCAGAATTTTCAGGTGTTTGGCTCCTTTTTGCTTATAAGCTTGCATAATTTCCGTCCAATTGTTGGAATCAGTTCCAGTTCCCAAAAAGGTTCCGTATAAGTGGGGACGACGCAGGGCAGCTCCTCCGGATTGAATCAGTAATTCGCTTTGGTTTTGCCGACTTAATTGCAGGCCGATTTCCTGCAAATCTCCGCCGTCCCGCACCGCCGCAATTCCCTGAGCGGCTATTTGAGCTGCATTTTGCTTTGCTCCAGCCAGAATTTCTTCCGGCTGGATATTTTTTTCTAAAGCCTGGGGTAAAGCCAGATGAACATGAGCATCAACCAAGCCTGGAATAATGGTATAATTGCTGAAATCAACAATATTTGCGGGAAAAATTGAACCCTGTAACCTCAAAGGTTCCGGATGGTCAAACCATTCTTTCCCATCAAAAAACCAGCCGACTTTAATTGCATTGAGCATGGTTCAGCACCTGCTTTTTTAATTTAAGATAAGTCTGGGAGTAATAAACTCCATTTTGGGCTTCCGGATATTCTGAGCCAAAAGCCCGGCGGCTCAGACTGATAAGAGGCGGAGCCTGAATGCGTTTGGCTACGCTCAGACCGCAGAATAAATTCCACCATTTTTCCAGATCCTTGATAAAATCAGCCGGTTGAGAAAAAAGCTGGGAGGGCAGTTCGGGTGAACAACCGATTTGGGCGGCCAGAGAACCTTCCTGATAGTAAGCCAGCAATTCTGCTGGGCTAAGTCCGTTTTCCACCCAGGAGCGGAACAAATAATCGTGGTAAGGATAAACCAGAGGATCTCCTTTACCTTCGTCTACGGCCTGTTCCGGGGAAAGCTCAGCACTGGGCTTAACTTCAAGAATCCCCTGGGGAATTAATTCGTTGGAAGCTTGAGAGTTTAAATAACGGGCGGTTTCATAAACCTGAAATTTCCACAAATCAGCCAGAGGAGCCGCAAAACCAGCCAGATCCCCATACATGGTGCCATAACCAATGGTCATTTCGCTTTTGTTGGCATTGCAGCTAAAGGCTCCGCCAAAAGCTGCTGCTGCTGCTGCCAAAATACGGGCAGAACGATCTCTGGCTTGAATATTTTCGGTAACAAAAGGCTTAATCTGCAAGTGCTGCTTTTGACCTGTACCCAGGTTTTCCAGTTCAGCTTTTTCCAACTGCTGAACCGTAAGATTCAGGCTTTCTCCTATGGGCAGAACGGTATAAAGGCAGCCCAGGTTTTCGGCCAGTTGGCGGGATAAATTTTGAGTGGTTTGGGAATTAAACTGGCTGGGCATATTAATCAGGAGCAAATTTTCCGGAGGTAAAATTTGACGGAAAAGGGTGGCACTGACCGCCGAATCAATTCCTCCGGAAAGGCCGACTACCACCTTATTCAGACCAGTTTGCTTTAAAAACTTTTGCAGGCCGTAAAGTAAAGCCTGGGTTCTGGCGGCAATGGGGTCTGGGTTAGAGTGCTTCAAGGCTGGTGAAGCCAGGGAAACTGTTTGCAGCTCGGAGCCAAAAGGTTGGTTTTGGCCAATTAAAGTTCCATTGTTTTGAAAAGCAGCCGAGGAACCGGGTAAAATATAGATGTTTTTGCCATTATTTTGGATTCCTCCTGCTTGCAGATTAATCAGAGGCAGACCGATCTTTTGAGCTAAGGCTGACCAATGGGGCTTTGGTTCCTGCCCAAAAGGAAAAGCCTGCAAATTAAGCAAAAAGTCAACTTCTGTCGGGCGGCTCGATGCTTTTTCACTGAAAATGCCCAGGGAAATGGTTCGCCCTGGCAAGGGGAGCAAAACCTTTTCCCAGTTGGGGCTGTAATTAGACGATATTGTTTTTTTCAGATTTAAGCTGGAGCTTAATAATCCGGAGGCCAATAGGCGGCCTTCGGCAGCCAAATAAAAGGCACTGGACTGGGTTTTGGGATCCAGATTGCCAAAAATCAGAGGTATTTTTTGAGAAGCCGCAATAATTTTTTCGGCCCAAGCCTGGCAATCTTGAATAAAAGTTTTTTGTTGAACCCAATTTCCGATTAAGTTCCCAGACAAAGCTAGCTCTGGAAAAATAATTAGATCAGCATTTTCGGTTTGTTGGATCATGTGGAGCATAGCAGCAGCATTGAGATCCGGCCGTCCAGCCTGAATTTCGATCTGCCCCAGGGCTATCTTTAAATCTGAGTATTGCAAGAATCTTCATCTCCATTAGCTAGGTTATCAAGCAGAAATTGCAGGTTTTTCTGAAATTTTTGATCATCAGCAGCTGTTCTTTTTAAAGGTTCCCTGGTGCGGCCGCCATTGCGGCGGAATTTGGCTTTCAGCTCTCGTTCTTCCAGCAGAAATTCAATACTTTGGGAGTGGAAAATCCGGCCATGCGGGGACAGAACGGCTACTTTTTTGGCCAGCAGCAGAGCGGCCAGGCCATAATCCTGAGTAATAGCAATATCTCGTTGTTCAGCCAGATTGACCACGGCCAGATCGGTTTCCTGAGCAGCATTGCCCACCGTTTTGTGCTGCCAGGCAAAGGCTTGGTTCACCTGAATTTGATGGTTGAAGCTGGCTATGGTCAGCAGGGGAATTTGATATTGAGCCGATAATCTGGCCACAATATTCAAGGCGGTTTTGGGTATAGAGTCCGCATCTACAATAATTTTCAAATTTATTATCTCCTTTGGAGGAGAATCAAATACTGGATTGTTGAAAAAAACGAAAGTCAAAAAACCCTGCTATTTAGCAGGGTCTAATTTTTCCAGGTATGATTTTACCAATTCTTCCAGAAGCTCATCCCGCTCCAGTTGTCGAATTAGGGAACGGGCGTTATCCTGAGCAGTAATGTAAGCCGGATCGCCGGAAAGCAAATAGCCGACAATCTGGTTGACCGGGTTGTGTCCTTTGCGTTTAAGAGCGGAATAAACCGCCAGCAAAATTCCTCCGGCCTGATTTAGCTCTTCCTGACTAACTTTAAACATCATTGTTTCCTGGGAAACTTCTTTAGCCACGGTTTGTCCCTCCCTGATTAACAATGGCGTGTTATTTGACGCTCCCACGCTGCTGAAGCAGCGTGGATTCAGAAGAAGTTTAATTGTTTAAGCAATTCTTATTCTTCCGGGACTCGCCAAAAGCCCAATACACAGTTTTTCGCAGTCGAAATTCTGTTTATTTTTACGAAGTATGCTGGACATCAGCGTTGATGGTTGTGCCATTTTTACTTTTATACAAACCGTGCCTCGGCACGGTCAGAAAGCAAGGCAGACTTCATCCCCAGTGCTGAAGCACATGGGGTTTTCGCCAATTTATAAGCTGTTGACTTGTGATAGAATTTCGACAGGGGATGGGGATTTCCTTTTTTTATTTAAGCAAAAACAAAAAAATATTTGACTGGGTATTAATCGGCAAGGGGGTGGCCATACTGTAAGTAAATTCCAAAAGGAGGGGCGAATTATGCAATGCCCTTTATGTGGTGGCAAGGCTACCGGAAAAATTGGCAGTGATCAATATTATTGTTGGGATTGTTGTGTAGAATATCATTTGACCAGAGAAGGCTTTCAGGTTTATGATTTGGACGAAGATGGAGTTCTTACTTCCCTGGAGCCAATTTGGGATTTGGAAGAATCATGAGCTTTTAGTCTAAAAAACTTATTTCCGGCCTTTTCCGGAATTGACAGTGAGGGAAAATTAGGCTTATAATAAAGTATTATTAATTATTTGCGAACGGAATTATTTTTATTAGTTTGGAGTGATATTTTAATGAAAAACATGACTGGAAGTGAAATCAGAGAAGCTTTTTTAAGTTTTTATGAAAGCAAAGGTCACAAACGGTTGCCTAGTGCTTCGTTAATTCCGGCCAAAGATCCCAGTATCCTGTGGACAGCAGCGGGCATGGTTCCCTTTAAGCCCTATTTTACCGGAGCTGAAGTTCCGGAAGTGCGGCGGATTACTACCTGCCAGAAATCCCTGAGAACCCCGGATATTGAATCCGTAGGTCGGACAGCTCGGCACCATACCTTCTTTGAAATGCTGGGAAACTTTTCCTTTGGCGACTATTTCAAAAGAGAAGCGATTAGCTGGGCTTGGGAATTTATTACAGAAAAATTGGAAATACCCATTGCACAACTGTGGATTACCATTTACAAAGATGATGATGAAGCCTTTGAAATCTGGAACAAGGAAATTGGAGTAGCAGCCGACCGCATTGTGCGTTTGGACAAGGATACTAACTTCTGGGAAATTGGGGTAGGTCCTTGCGGCCCCTGCTCGGAAATTTATGTTGACCTGGGAGCAGACAAAGGCTGTCAGTCCCCGGATTGTCAGGTTGGCTGTGACTGTGATCGCTATCTGGAAATTTGGAATCTGGTGTTTATTCAGTTCTTTAAAGATGAAGCTGGGGTTTATACTCCGCTGGAAGCTCCTGGAATTGATACCGGCATGGGTCTGGAAAGGGTTGCTTCCGTTTTGCAGGGAGTTCCCACCAACTTTGATACCGATATTTTCCGAACCATTATGGACTTTACGGCCAAAGAAATGGGTGTGGATTATGGTGATAAAAAGGTCGATCTGGGCTTAAAGGTTATTGCTGACCATTGCCGGGCAGTTACCTTTGCTTTGGGCGATGGAGCCTTTCCTTCCAATGAAGGCCGGGGCTATGTTTTACGCCGTCTGATTCGCCGGGCGGTGCGTTTTGGCCGCTTGATGGGCATTACCGAGCCTTTCTTACATAAAGTATCTCAGGCTATTATGGATCAGATGGGTGATGTTTATCCGGAACTGGAAAAATATAAAGACACTATTTTTAAGGTCTTGAAAATGGAAGAAGAACGCTTTGGGGCTACTTTGAACCAGGGCATTGAGATTTTGAATAAAATGATTGCTGAAGCCGGAGATAAAAAAGAAATCAGTGGGGCTGATGCTTTCAAATTATATGATACCTTTGGCTTCCCCATTGAATTAACGGAAGAAATGCTGGAAGAAAAGGGTATGACTGTTGATAAAGAAGCTTTTCAGGCAGCTATGGAAGAACAGCGGCAAAGAGCCAGAAATGCCCGGCAGGAAACCGAATATATTTCGGAAATGGATGCCAAATACAAAGATTTTCGGAATGAGCATGGGGAAACCAAATTCCTGGGCTATGATCAATTAGACGCTCAAGGTAAGGTTTTGGCCATTTTTAAAGAGGGCGAACAGGTAGACCGGGCAGTAGCTGGAGAAGAAGCTCTGTTTATTCTGGATCAAACCTCCTGTTATGCTGAATCCGGCGGTCAGACCTCGGATCAGGCCGTTATTACCGGAGAAGGTGATTTAAATATTACCATCCGGGAAGTTTTCAAACCGGTTGATGGCTTGTTTGTACATCGGGGCTGGGTTAATACTGGAACTCTGTGGGAAAAT
This sequence comes from Desulfocucumaceae bacterium, assembly GCA_045599035.1. Lineage (GTDB taxonomy): Bacteria > Bacillota > Desulfotomaculia > Desulfotomaculales > Desulfocucumaceae > CATZDY01. The sequence continues at coordinate 26,056 of JAZRVI010000010.1, forward strand.
TCAAAAGTTAAGGTTCAGGTTGATCCTTTGGCTCGTCAGGCTACAGCCCGGAACCACTCGGCTACTCACCTGCTGCACAAAGCCTTAAAGCTGGTTCTGGGTGAACATGTTAACCAGGCTGGTTCTTCGGTGGACGGGGATCGTCTGCGGTTTGACTTTACTCATATGAATCCCATTTCGGCTGAAGAAATGGAACAAATTGAATCTTTGGTTAACCAGGAAGTTCTGGCAGCTTTAGATATTAACACCAGAATCTGTTCTTTGGCCGAAGCTTCTGAGGCTGGAGCAACTGCTTTGTTTGGAGAAAAGTATGGCGATGAAGTTCGGATGGTTTCCATGGGCGATTTCAGCATTGAGCTTTGTGCCGGTACTCACCTGAAAAATACGGCAGAGGTTGGCCTGTGCAAAATTCTGGGTGAAAGCTCCATTGGTTCTGGCTTGAGAAGAATTGAAGCGGTAACCGGCCTGGGTGCTTTGGAATATGTGCGGAATCGGGATCAGCAATTAAGCGAAATTGCTTCCGCAGTCAAAACCAATGTTTCGGATGTTATTCAGCGGGTGGAAGGTTTGGTTAAAGAGCATAAAGAGCTGGAAAAAGAAGCCGAAAACCTGAAAAACAAATTGGCTCGGCTGGAAGTGCAGGAATTGGCCAATGCCGTCAGCTCGGTGGACGGAGTGCCTTTCCTGGCCGCCAGGGTTTCTGCCGGAGATATGGATGCTTTGAGATCTACCCTGGATTTATTGCGGGATAAGGTTTCCAGTGCTGTTTTGGTCTTGGGAGCAGCTGCCGGGGATAAAGTGAATCTGGTAGCTTCGGTTTCCAAGGATTTGGTTGCCAAGAATTTGCATGCTGGAAAATTAATCAAGGAAGTAGCCGCCTTGGTAGGCGGTAATGGCGGCGGCAAGCCGGATATGGCTCAGGCTGGCGGCAAGGATGCCAGCAAATTGCAGGAAGCCCTGGATAAAGCCAAAGGTTTCTTGCAGGCTCAAATGAAATAAATAAAAGCTTAAAATTCCTGATTCAGCTTTGCAATGAAGCCGGATCAGGAATTTTTCACTTTCTTTCGTATTTTAGAATATCGCTTAGTTCGCAATTAAGGGTATGACAAATTCGAGCCAAAACCGTTAAGTCAATGCGGGCGACTTTGTTTTTGCAGTAATTTTGCAGTTGGGTTCTTTGCAAATGAGCCTGAAGCATCAGCTTGTTTTTACTGATTCCCTGTTCCTTTAAATATTCTTCTAAAACAAAATAGAAACGACCATATTCTGAATTACTCATTATCATCACCTAGCTATATTTATACCTGAAACAGGCTTCTATTGACAGGGGTTGAAATAAACTCTGTAGTATAAAACAGGTGTAATAAGATACAGGTGGGTAGGTTTTGCGGTTCTATAAATCTTTTGGGGTGGTAAAATAAAAGTATCCGGATTGGGCAAAACTAAGGAAGCCTGACAAATTGTTGAAGGGAGAATTGGCTATGGCGGATTATCAGGAGCTTTATTTGGATTTGTTTCGGGAGATTTCCCGAATTATTGAAAACCTCAAAGAGCTTCAGCAAAAGATGGAAGAAAAATATTTGGCGGAAAGTGAAAAAACTGCTCAATTGATAGTTTTGAAAAACGAGTTGAGCTAAGGCTTTGGTCTGGAAAATCTAAAATCTTTGATAAAAATAGCTGATTGGAACTGCCAGTCCGATAATTTGTTCTTGCTCCTCGTTCTCCTCCGAATCTTGATTTAAAGTAGCAAAAATTATGGCTACCACCTGCCCCTGGCTGTTATAAACCGGGCTGCCGCTGTTGCCCTGATAGATGGAGGCATAAATGGACATGGTTTCTCCAGTATGGTCGGCAATTTGATAGCTGGGGCCGACGGTTCCCTCTACCGCAATTTGTTTCAGATACAGGGGGTTGCCTACAATTATTACTTTTTCTCCTGGATTAGGCAGGGCTTGGCAGGTGGGTACATAAGGCAGGTCGGAACTGTCCAGCTTGATTAAAGCCAAATCATAATCCGGATCGCCATTCCAGTTAATCCCATTATAAAACTTGTGATCTGGAAAGCTCACCAGCACTTTTCGAGCATTTTTCAAAACATGATAGTTGGTGATAATTTGTCCTTCGGCGGCAATATTAAAGCCGGTTCCTTTGATCTGCTCTCCATCTTGCCGAGTGACTTCGATTTCCACAACCGCCTGCAAAAGCTGTTGATTTACTTCCTTTTTAAGAAGCTGCGAGCTGGAATAAAGCCCGGTTAATTGTTGGTCATGGAAGCTGTAGATAACCAAGCTGTAGACCCAAAGAAAAATCAGCAAAAGAATTACAATGAGGGCTTTGGTTTTCCAGGATAAGGAGTGGATAACTGGTTCTTCCGGCGGCAAGTCATTTGCTTCAATGGAGCCGGAAGAACGAGTGGTTTGGCGGACGATATAATATTTGGCCACGGTGTTTCTCCCTTGAAAATAATTTAGAATAAAGTTCTCTTTTTTCCTGAAAAATCCTTGTTTCCAAACTAAAAAGGATATTCCGAAGTTCGGAATATCCTGATCAGAATCAGAAGTTTTTTTAGTTTTCCAAAGAAATTTCAATCTTTCTTTCTTTGGCGTTTTCCTGTTTGGGAAGCCGAACATGCAGCACTCCGTCCCGATAAGAAGCACTAATCTGTTCGCCATCAATGGGGACTCCCAGCACAAAAGAGCGGCAGAAGCTGCCGTAATGCCGTTCAGAACGCAGGTGGCTGGCTTCTTTGTCTTCACATTCTTCACATTTGCGTTCGCCTCGAATAGTCAGCACATTGTCCCGGAAATTTAAGCTAATATCTTCTCTTTTTAAGCCGGGAATTTCCGCCTGCAATAAAATGGCCTCGGAATTTTCGTGCATATCCACCGGAAAAATCCAGTCCGGATTGCCTCCGTTGGGGCTTAAAAAACCATAATTATGCTCCCACATCCGATTGACTGTATCTCGAAAATTGTTGATTTCGTGGAATGGTTCCCATCTTACCAAAGAAGTCATAAAAAAATTCCTCCTATTTATTGATAATAGTGATAATCCAGTTCCGGGAAAAGATTATGCTGGCTTTCCAAAACCTGGAGATTAATTTCGTCCGGGTGAGGCAGTTCCCGCACCAGACGGAAGAAGTTGTTCAGGTGGGTTTTGATTCGCCGCAAAGCATAATCGGTCATGGTCTGGGTGTGCAGAATAAAGGCCCAATCGCTGCTTTGAGCCAGCAATAATTCCCGGGCGGCCTGATTCAAGGCTCTTTTTATTATGCCCGTGGCCTGGGGATAATATGCGGCCAGAGCGGTCATCTGCTGCCCGGCTTGGTGCAAATGGCGATAAATCCAATGATTGCTGCCTTCCAGCCAAACCTGATAGTAACCGTTTTCGCCCCAACTGGAAGGACAGGGCTGAACGATCTGATTTTTTGGATACCGCTGCAAATATTCCGGGGGGGTGATTAATTCAATTTTCGTTTTGGGCAGCTCCCGGCATAGAAATTCCAGCCATTGGGGGCCTTCGTACCACCAATGCCCAAATAATTCGGCATCATAGGGACAAACCGCCAGGGGGGTTCGGTGCATAAACTGCCCGGCATAGGCTAATTGTTTTTCCCGGTTAAAAAGAAAGTTGCGAGCGTGAATATAAGCTTTTTTCCGAGCCTGATCCGGATTATAAACCTCCTTATAGTCACCAGAACCAGTAATTCGATGATATTTAAGCCCGGTATTAATCCGAATACCGCTTTTATGAATATAGGGTTTAATATATTCATAATCCAAATCAAAACCCAAATCCCGATAAAACTCCCGATAATCATAGTCTCCAGGATAGCCTTCAGCCGAACTCCAGACCTGGCGGGAGCTTTCTGGATCCCGGCCAAAGGCGGCTACTCCGTTGGGACAGAGAACCGGGGCATAAACTCCCCAGGCCGGACGGGGACGGCCAAACAAAATCCCGTGGGTTTCCAAAAAAAAGTATCGCAGGCCAAATTGAGCCAGAATTTCTTCCAGACCTTCATAATAGGCACATTCTGGAATCCAAATGCCCTGGGGCTTCTGCCCCAGCAGTCTTTGATGACAGTCTACAGCCAAACCAATTTGAGCTTTAACACAGGCTGGATTGTGACTTAAAAAGGGTAAAAAACCATGCGTGGCTGCACAGGTAATTAAATTAAGCTGATGTTGATGCTTGCGGAAAGCCTGGATTAAATTGCCTTGATATACTTCGGTAAAAAGTCGGCGAATTTCCTGAAGCTTGTGCCGGTACATGGCTGAAACCTCAGCAAAGAGCGTCCCCTGAGTGCGGAGCTTTTCTTTCTCCAAAAGCTCCAGCCGCAGATCCAGATATTTTAGATAACGCTGCTGTAAAAGCGGATCAGCCAGCATGGAGAGTAGCGAGGGAGACAGGGACAAGGTGATTGGATAGGGAATATTATCGGCCTGCAAGCGGTCGAACACTTGCAGCAAGGGAAAATAAGTTTCAGTAATGGCTTCAAAAAGCCATTGTTCTTCCAGATAATCTTCATTTTCCGGATGTCGCACGAAAGGCAAATGGGCGTGTAAGGTTAAAATTAAATAGCCCTGGGGCATAGTTAAACCTCCTTATTGGGGTGGGCGTTCGCTGGAGCCTGGATTGGAAGGCCAGGAATATTGGGGGCAAAGTTCTGGAATAATTGGCCATTGGGCATCTTCAAGCAGGCTGGTAGTATTGGGCGGGGTTCTAACTGCTTTGGAAACCAGAAAGCGGTTAAATTCTCCATTAGAGTTGAGATAACCCAATTCTAGCTGATAGCTTTGATTGGGTTCCAGATCCGGCCAAAACAGGTCGATTTGCTGCCAATTTGCTTCTTTTTGCCAAAATTTTTGATCCTCCAGCCGAAACAAACGCAAAACCGGGGCTTGGACAAGGGGGTCGGTTTCCCAATAGGCATAAAGGCAGGTGGGACCTTGCACCAAAAGCTCCAAATAATTTTGTTGATAATTGGAAGGCAGTTCCGGCTCCAATTCGGCGGCTGTTTCCCAGTCGAGTGGGGGAGGAAGGGGATTGGGAGGCAAATCAATTTTTATTTGTTGTTTTTGCAGTTTTTTTTGCAGTTTATAATAAAAAAGCAAAATCAAAATTAGAATTAAAGCCAAAGCCAAAATAAACCAAATCATCTTTTCTTCCTCCATTGCTTTTTGCTTATTATGACCCGCTTGAAAAAGATTTATCAAAAGCTTTCAAAAAGTCTGGGAAAATGTTATAATTTACGCCGCTTTAATTTTTAACTCCAGCTTGTTGACAATTACATAGGTTTAATATACCCTAAATATCAGGGAGCTTGACTTTACTTCCCTGCTGTATGGCAGAAATTAGACGCTAATGTAATCAACGGATTGCTTGTCTATAAAGTTTCTTTGCTCTAAGCATAAACTTGTATTCCAAAGTCTGAAAATGATGTACGATTACAAGCAA
>JAZRVI010000011.1:0-34748 GCA_045599035.1 Desulfocucumaceae bacterium
AAAGACTTATCCATTCGTACAATGAAGTGTGATTGCGGACTAACAATCAGCAGAGATCAAAATGCAGCAATCAATATCAAAAACGAAGGTCTGCGTATACTGAAATCTGCGTAAATCTTCAAATAAATGGTAGGCTGGGAATCAGCCGAACCTGACGCCTGTGGACATTATGTAAGACTTGAGCTAACGATTATGTTAGCCAGGCAGTAGTGGTTGAAGCAGGAAGCTCGGCAATTTATTGCCGAGTAGTTCACGAGAACAGGCAGGATTTGGAGAGTATTTCCCGAATCTTAGTGGATGAGTATTTCACGCAGGGAAGAAGGAGAGTAGAAATGGAGGCTGACAACTTAGTTCTGGTACTTGGCGGAGCCAGAAGCGGAAAAAGCGAATTTGCTGAGGAATTGGTCTATAAAGCAAAATTGCCGGTAATTTATGTAGCTACTGCTGAAATTAAAGATCAGGAAATGCAGTATAGAATTGAGCTGCATCGGCAAAGAAGACCGGCTTCCTGGCTGACCGTGGAAGAAACCCATGACTTGATCAGAGTAGTGGAAGAATATGGGCAGGAACAAGCCGTTATGCTGATTGATTGTCTGACCGTTTGGTCCAGTAATTTACTGCTGGATTCCAATTGGCCTTACGCTGGATGTGAGGAATCGGCCAAGGAAGATTATATTTTGAAGCAGGCTGAATTGTTGGCGGAAAAAGCGGCTTCGGCTTCCGCTAAGATCATTATGGTGGCCAATGAAGTGGGCATGGGAGTTGTTCCAGCCTATCCCTTGGGACGGCTTTACCGGGATATTTCCGGGAGGGTTAACCGGGCAATTGCAGTTCGGGCGGATAAAGTTTATGGAGTTTTTGCCGGTTTGCCGATTGATTTAAAAGCCTGGATGGTTAGTTTATAGAAAATGGAGGTGGGGTTGGATGGCCTGGGCAGTTTTCCTGGCTTATTGGATAGATCGAATCTGGGGGGATTTGCTTCCTCCTTTTTTTTCTCATCCCATTATTTATATTGGACGATATATCAGCTTTTGGGAGAAAAAGCTCCGAAAACCGGAAAAAGGTGAAAAAAGCCTGTATCGGGCAGGAATTGTTTTGTGGCTGATTGTGGTTTTATCGGTTTTTTTGTTGGTGTCTGCTTTGAGCCTATTCTTATTTTGGCTGCATCCGTTGGTGGGAATTTTGGGTCAGATTTGGCTTTGTTCGCTGGCTTTGGCTTCCAAAAGTTTAAAACAGGCTGCTTTGCAGGTTTTGGAGCCTTTGCAGGATGGCAATTTATGGCTGGCCAGACAAAGAATCGGCTGTTTGGTCAGTCGGGAAACCGACCAGATGGAACAACAGGACATTGTTCGGGCAACCATTGAAACCGTGGCTGAAAATACAGTAGATGGGGTGGTTTCTCCCCTGTTTTTTGGCTTTATCGGTGGGGCTCCTTTGATGTTTGCTTACAAGGCCGTTAATACCCTGGATTCCATGGTGGGCTACCGCAATGAAAAATATCTCTGGTTTGGCCGTTTTTCCGCCAAAATGGATGATGCAGCCAATTATATACCGGCTCGGCTGACTGCTTTACTTATGCTGCTGTATGCTTTTATTACCGGCCGTCCGGTTAAAAGAACCTGGCAAATTATCCGGCGAGATGCCAAAGGACATCCCAGTCCCAACGGGGGGTATCCGGAATCAGCTATTGCCGGTTGTCTGGGAATCCGTTTGGGTGGTTTGAATATTTATCATGGTCGGGAAAGTTTTCGGGCTTATATGGGTGAACCTTTAACAGTTTTGCAATCTTTACATATCTATTTGACAGTGGAATTTATGGGCGGGGCTGGAGCCTGGGCTGCTTTTCTTGGCTTTATTTTGTTGGTATGGCTTTATTAGGAGGATATTGGAAAAATGGACAGCTTTTTATTAGCTTTGCAAATGTTGACTCGTATTTATATTAGACCTGTGGAATATACCGAAAAAGCCTCAAAAAGTTCTGTTCTGTATTTTCCCATTATTGGGTTGATTTTGGGAATCGGGATTAGCTTTGTAGCTTGGGCGGCTCATTTGGTTTTCCCCATGACCGCTGTGGCCGGTATTGCAGTAATTGGCATGGTTATTTTGAGCGGCGGTTTGCATATGGATGGTTTTATGGACACTCTGGACGGAGTTTTGAGTGGTCGTCCCCGGGAAAGAAAACTGGAAATTATGAAAGACAGTCGGGTCGGAGCCTTTGGAGCTTTGGGAGCCGTTGGAATTTTATTGTTTAAATATAGTCTGGTAGTTTCGGTGCCATTGGCCGATTTATTTACTTTGTTGCTGCTGGCACCGGTTTTAAGCCGCTGGTGCATGGCCTTTGCTGTGGTTGCTTATCCCTATGCCCGCAAGGAAGGCTTTGGCATGAATCATGCCAAAGCCGGGAAAACTGAACTGCTGCCGGCTACTTTGGTTACACTGATTTTGGCTTTTGTAATTTCCGGATTGGCCGGTTTAATGACCATGGCAGTGGTCTTTTTGCTGGGCTGGTTTTTGTGCAACCGTTTGGCCAAACAGTTGGGAGGTTTAACCGGGGATACCTATGGAGCGGTCAATGAAAGCATGGAAGTAGCTGTTTTGTTGGTTTATTTTATTATTTCGGCCAATCTGCCCAAATTGATTTGCTGGAATTGGGGCGGATTTGATTGGAGCAGCTATTGCGGCTGGGCTGCTTTTTGGCTGTGGTAAGTTATCAGGGAATGAGGGTGAAATTTAATGGGATGTAAAGTAATTTTAATTCGACATGGTGAAACTGTTTGGAATGCAGTCGGCAAATGGCAGGGACATCGAGATATACCTTTAAGTGAAAAGGGTTTGCAGCAGGCTGAGGCGGTTGCCCGAAGGCTGGCAGGGGAAAAGCTGGATGCTGTTTATTGCAGCGATTTGCAGCGAGCCAGGGTTACGGCGGAAAAAATAGCCCAGCCCCATGGCCTGACGGTGCAGGTGAATGCCCAGCTTCGGGAAATGAACTTTGGCCAATGGGAAGGCTTGACCTATCAGGACATAAAGTCTGCCAAAGATCAGGTTTTAGCGTCCTGGTGTCTGGATCCGATTACTTTTCGTCCGCCTGGAGGCGAGCTGGTTCCTGAAATGGCAAATCGAGTTAAAGCTGCCTTGCAGCAAATTGTAGCGGAAAATCAGGATAAAGTGGTTGTGGTGGTTTGCCATGGCGGCCCCATCCGAACCTTTTTGGCTCAGATGCTGGGTATGGATTTGAAAGATAATTGGCGGCTCCGGATGGATAATGTTTCTTTAAATATTGTAGAATTTCCAAACTGGGATAATGGGATTTTAATGCTTTTAAATGATCGATCTCATTTAGTTTAGATGAGGGGATGATTTTGTGGCTGAAAACGAAAATAAATTAACTAAAAGAAGGGTTAATCTATTTTTGTTAATTTTGATTGTCCTGGCTTCTGCTTTGCTGGTTAGAGTTACCTATATTCAAGTAATTCGGGGTAATGAATTGACTTCTCAGGCCAATGATACCCGGATTCAGGAAAAAACAGTTTTAGCTCAAAGAGGAACCATTTATGATCGCAATTACAATATTTTGTCCACCAGTGTGGGGGTTAGTACGGTCATAGCTAATCCGTCCAATTTTTTGGAAAATGCCAAAATAGCCGCTGAAGAAGCTACCCCGGAAATCACCGAAGTCGAGAGAGCTGACAGTAAAACCTATGCTTTGGTTTATGAACAAAAGCTGAAGGAGATCACTAACGAACTGGCTGGGCTTTTGGATCTGGATGCCGACGAGCTGCGAAAAAAGCTGGAGGATAATAAGGAAAGTCAATATCTGGTTTTAAAACGAAATGTGGATAAAGGTACGGTGGAAGCTTTGAGCAAAGTCTTTCCCAACAGTTTGTTTTATGAAAACAATATCAAGAGGAGTTATCCCTATGGGAGTCTGGCTGCTCATGTTCTGGGTATTATGGGGGATGATGGGAACGGATTGACCGGAGTAGAGCTTTCCTATGATAGTTATCTAAAAGGCAAAGTTGGCTATACCTTGACCGAAGTGGATGCAGATGGCCGGGTTTTGCCCCAGGGAGAATATACCTCGATAACTCCGGAGGCCGGTTCTAATTTGATTTTAACTTTGGATGCAACAATTCAATATTATGTTGAAAAGTCTTTGGATGAGATAATGACCAAGCATGATCCATCCTGTGCAGTTATTTTGGTGGCCAACCCGAAAACTGGAGAAATTTTGGCCATGGGCAGCCGTCCTGACTATGATCCAACTAAATGGTCAGCTTATGATGAGGAAATATATTCCCGCAATCCAGCCGTTAACTATACTTATGAACCAGGCTCTACTTTTAAAATTGTGGTAGCGGCGGCGGCTCTGGAAGAAAACATTGTCCAGCCGGAAGATAATTTTTATTGCGGCGGAGCTTATAGTGTCAATGGGGTTAGCATTAATTGTGCCAATGTTTATGGACATGGAGCAGAAACCTTTGCCGATGGAGTGGCCAATTCCTGCAACCCGGTTTATATTCAGGTCGGCTTGAGAGCCGGTAAAGCTTTGATGTACAAATATATTAAAGCTTTTGGATTTGGCCAGGAGACCGGGATTGACTTACCGGGAGAAGAACAGGGCATTATGCTCAATGAAGGCAGCATGGTTCCGGTGGAGTTGGCCGCTTTATCTATTGGTCAGTCTATTGTGGTAACGCCAGTTCAGATTTTGCAGGCGGCCTGTACCATTGCTAATCAGGGTCGCATGGTCAAACTGCATGTGGTAGATCGGGTTGAGGATAAAAATAAGGAAGTTCTTCAGCAATACGATTATACTTCTGACAAACAGATTATTTCTGCTCAAACTTCTTCCACCTTGATGGAATTAATGAAAGGAGCAGTTTTACATGGGACAGCTTCCAATGCTTTTGTTGAGGGTTATTCTCTTGCCGGTAAAACCGGTACGGCTGAAGTGGCGGTAGGCTCTCAAGGTTATGTGAAAGGAATATATGTAGCTTCTTTTGTAGGGATTGCTCCCATCGAAGATCCGCAGATTGCAGTTTTAATTATGGTGGCCGAGCCTTCCAAAAATGGCTATTATGGTTCTCAGGTTGCAGCTCCGGTTTTTGCTACCTTGGGCAAGAATATCCTGAATTATTTGGGCATTATGCCGGACTATTCTTTGCCAGTGCCGGATAGTTATGTATCTATGGCTCAGGATGCTTCTGAAGAAGTTTATGTGTTAAACGATATTCCCAATGTAATTGGGATGACCGGTTCGGATGCCCAGGATTTGCTGGAATCAGAAGGTTTTGTAGTTCAGCTTAATAGTGGAGGCAGCGGAGTGGTGCAAAGTCAGTCACCCGGAGCAGGGGAACGCCTGGGTCGAGGTGGTGAAGTCTGGCTGACCTTGCAGGAGCCGGAAACCGAGATGGTCAAGGTTCCGGATTTGGGTGGTTTATCCTTAAAACGGGTTGGAACTATTTTGGAAAATCTGGAGTTATCTCTTAAATATACGGGAAGTGGTTATGTTATTCGACAAATTCCCCAAGCTGGTAAGATGGTAGAAAAACATACCGAAGTACAAGTGAGCTTGGCTTCTCATGAGCAAATTGCTATTGAAAAAGAGCTAGAAGCAGCTCAAAAAACAAGCAAGACAGCCAAGCAGCAGCTTGAAAAGCTGTCTTCTTCAAGAAATAACAACGAAACAACCGTTAAAACGGAAACCATCGTTAAGACCGAAAAGACTGAAACAAAGGCGACAACTGAATAAAATATGGTTGACAAAAAAGCGGTCTGGCTTTAACACGCCGTGAGCAGGAAATCCTCCGCCTCTATAGGTGGCGGGATGAATTGTTGATAAACACGGTGTCTTCTTGACTTCTATACCTCGTACTGTTATAATCTAAATAATTACGGTAGGGATGGAGCAGCCCAAACTTATACGCCTGTGGACATTGTGTAAGACATTTCGCTATGTGATATCATAGCCAATGCAGTAGTGGTTGAAGCAGGAAGCTCCGACTTCTATAAATCGGAGTAGTTCACGGTGGAACCACGGAATAAAAAAGACCGTCCTTAGTAGTTAAGGGCGTTCTTTTTTTCCAGATGAATAAGGAGGATGTTTTTTATGCTTAAAGTAACTTTAAAGGACAATTCCGTCCGGGAGTATGCGGAAGGAACTTTACTGGGAGAAATTGCTAAAGATATAAGCGGTCGTCTGGGCAAGGAAGCATTGGCTGCTTCAGTTGATGGGAAAATGGCGGATTTGTCCTTTCCTTTGCAAAAAGATGCTCAGGTTAATTTTTATACCTTTGAAGATCCGGAAGGACAAAAGGTTTTTCGGCACAGTTCTTCTCATGTCATGGCTCAGGCTGTTCAGCGTTTGTATCCAGGAACCAAAATTGCTATTGGCCCGGCTATTGAAGATGGGTTTTATTATGATTTTGATGTAGATGAACCCTTTACGCCGGAAAAGCTGGAAAAAATTCAGCAGGAAATGGAAAAGATTATCAAAGAAAACCATGCTTTTACTCGAACCGAATTATCTCGAGAAGCAGCCCTGGCTAAATTTGCTGCTTTGGGTGAAAGCTATAAGGTGGAATTAATTGAAGACTTGCCGGAAGATGCTGTTATTTCCTGCTATCAACAGGGAGAATTTTTGGATTTGTGTGCCGGTCCTCATATTCCTGCGACTGGTCGCTTGAAGGCCGTTAAACTGACCCATGTGGCTGGGGCTTATTGGCGAGGGGATGAAAAAAATAAAATGCTTCAGCGGATTTATGGAACTAGCTTCCCCAAAAAATCCATGCTGGAAGAACATTTGTTCCGGATTGAAGAAGCCAAACGGCGGGATCATCGCAAATTGGGCAGTGAACTGGATTTATTCAGTATGCACGATGAAGGACCCGGTTTTCCTTTCTTCCATCCCAAGGGCATGATTTTGCGAAATGAATTGGAAAGCTTTTGGCGGGAAGAACATCGCAAGGCCGGTTATGCGGAAATCAGAACTCCCATTATCTTAAACCGCTCCTTGTGGGAACAGTCCGGCCACTGGGATCACTATAGGGACAATATGTATTTTACCAAAATTGATGATCTGGATTATGCTGTTAAGCCCATGAACTGTCCGGGCGGAATTTTGGTCTTTAAGCAGCATTTGCACAGCTATCGGGAATTGCCGATTCGTCTGGGGGAATTGGGGCTGGTTCATCGGCACGAAATGTCCGGGGCTTTGCATGGCCTGATGCGGGTTAGAACCTTTACCCAGGATGATGCTCATATCTTTATGCTGCCCAGCCAAATTAAGGATGAAATTATTGGAGTTATTAATTTGACGGATAAGTTCTACAAAATGTTTGGCTTTGAATATCATGTGGAATTATCCACCAAACCGGAAGATGCCATGGGTTCAGAGGAAGCCTGGGAAATGGCCACTAATTCGCTGGAAGAAGCTTTGCGAGCCTGCGGCAAGGAGTATCAGATTAATCCGGGGGACGGAGCTTTTTATGGTCCCAAAATTGACTTTCATTTGACCGATTGTTTGGGCAGAACCTGGCAGTGTGGTACTATTCAGCTTGATTTCCAGATGCCGGAAAAATTCAGTCTGGAATATGTGGGGGAAGATGGTCAGAAACACCGGCCAGTTATGATTCACCGGACGATCTTTGGCAGTATTGAACGCTTTATTGGGATTTTAATTGAACATTTTGCTGGAGCCTTTCCGGCTTGGCTGGCTCCAGTGCAGGCGGTGGTTCTGCCCATTAGTCAAAAGCAGGAAGCCTATGCTGAAAAAATTGCCCAACAGTTGCAAGAGGATTTTCGGGTGCAGTTGGATGCCCGTAACGAAAAGATTGGCTATCGTATTCGGGAAGCCCAGAATCAAAGAATCCCTTATATGCTGGTGGTGGGGGATAAAGAAGCTGAAGCAGGAAATATCTCGGTGCGGCATCGGAGTCAGGGAGATTTAGGAGCTAAGTCAGTGGCCGAATTTGTAGCTCAATTGCAGGCAGAAATTCAGGAAAAACGCATTTAATTTGACAAATGGCGGGATAATATGAAACTTAAAAAATGTAGGGTCTTGCTTCTGGCTTTTTTAATGCTTTGGCCGGGAGCAGCTCTGGCTCAGGAAATCCAAATGGCTCCTTATGTCACTTCGGAAATGAGTCAGGCAAATTATTGGATTAACAAATGTACAAATCCGGATCAAGTCTTGCTGACCGGGGACAAAATTTCCGCTTTCAATCAGCAGTGTTTGCTGACCTCCGGCACCAAGATGCATGATTTGGCCAATTTGAGTGAGCCTTTTGATGGAATAGCTTTGGCTAAAAGTTTAAGCCAATTTGATATTCCCAGCTCCACGCTTTATTATAATGGAGCGGTTCTGGATCGAACAATTTTGGCGACGGCTCAAAATAATATTTTGGCTTATGGAGCCTCAAGCCAGCAATATTATCAATATGGTTTTGGCATAAAAATCAGTGATTCAAAATTTGCTCCGCTGGATCTGATTATTTCAACTTCTGCTGCGGATAACGAATCTGATGTCTTCCAAAATTCTACGGTTAAGGTGAATGAACCGGTAGCTATTGCCAGCCGGACAGCGGACAGCAAGTTCTATTATGTATTGACCAGGGATAGCTATGGTTGGGTCAGAGCCGAAGATATAGCCGTTTGTTCTTCCAAGGAAGAATGGCTGCAAGCTCAACAAATGGCTGACTTTTTGGTTGTTACCGGAGAAAAGGTTTGGCTGGAAGGCAATAATGTTACCAGTCAGTTTAGCGAAAAAGCTTTGTCCATGGGAACTGTTTTGGAATTGGCAGATTCCAGCGAGATCAGCGGCTTGATTGATAATCGTTTTTATTGGAATTCTTATGTGGTTAAAATGCCCTATCGAAATAGCGATGGCAGTTTCTGTCAAAAGCTGGCCTTGATTCCTCAAAACCGGGATGTTAGTGTAGGTTATTTACCTTATACTCGATCCAATATTTTGCAGCAGGCTTTTAAGCTGCTGGGCAATCGTTATGGTTGGGGTGGAATGTTGGATGCTCAGGATTGTTCCTCTTTATTGCAAGAAGTATTTTCCTGCTTTGGTTTTTATTTGCCTAGGGATACGGATATGCAGGAATATATGCCGGTTGCCAAAACCAATTTGGCTGCCAATTTGAGTCTGGAAGCTCGCAAAGCGGCTTTTTCCAACTTGCAGGCCGGAGCAATTTTGCAGCTTCCCGGTCATACTATGCTGTATTTGGGAGAAAATGATGGGCATTATTATGTTTTAAATGCTTCCGGTTCTTTAGCAGCTCCGGCTGTAGGACAAAGTCACGGTCGGATACGGACAGTTATTGTCAATGATTTGACCGTCACCCTTTCCAATGGAACTAGCTGGCTGCAAGCTATCAACCTGATTATGCGGTTAGAATAAAAGTGGGCTGAAGCGGAAAAAATTGGTTTTAGGGAGCAATTTATTTATGATCATTTGCAGGGAGAAGCCAAAAATAAATTGCAAATAATGAAACTTGCTGGCAATAAATATTGTCAAAATTTATATCAGGCTTATCAAATTAAGCAAAGTATTATTTATGAAAGGGGATGTGAGACATTAAAAAAATCAGTATTATTCTGGCGATCTTTTTATTAACCCTGACTTCCGCTGCTCTGGCTGATAATCAAATTTCCGTTATTGTAAATGGAAAACAACTGGTTATGGATCAGGCTCCGGTGATTCAGGAAGGGAGAACTCTGGTTCCCATGCGAGCCATTTTTGAAGCTTTGAATTGTAATGTGGAATGGATTAGTGAAACTAAAACCGTTTTGGCTGCCAAGACAGGATTTGATTTATCTTTAACCATTAACCAGGCTGAAATGCTTGTTAATGGCCAGACTTATCCTCTGGAGGTTCCGGGTCAGATTATTAACGAAAGAACCATGGTTCCGGTGCGAGCTATCAGCGAAGCTTTAAATGCAGCAGTAGACTGGGATGCAGATACCAAAACCGTTATTATTAACGACAATTCCAGCAGTCCTGCTGATTCTGTGGTCGATAAACCTCATAATATTATAAGCCATACTGAAAGTCTGGAAGAAAAAGCTGAGGACGGAACTTTATTGGGAACTCTTGAATACAACTATCCAGAAATTGTCGATACTTATGGAGAAGCAGGGGTTGCTATATTTAATTCTCAGCATCAGTTTGATGAAAGCTGTACTAATTTCTTTTATACTGATTTGATTGTGGATGCCAAAGCCCTTTATGCCGAAAACGAGCTTCATTATGCGGGGGGACAGACTGTTAATTATAACATTACCTATGATCACAATGGTATTATTTCTGTTTTAAAAGATGATAGCATTTTTCGTTCCAATGCAGCCCATCCGACTACTTATCGCTGGGGCAATACCTATGATCTGGCCACCGGAGAAATCCTGGGCTTGACTGATATTCTGGATCTGGGCATAGAACAGATTTATAATATGGTTGTGGACGGCTTTAACAGTCAAATTGCGGCTGATCCGGATTCTTATCTGGTTGATTCCATCAGCTTGAATGATATGGAAAATATGAGCTATTATTTAAGCAAGGATGGTCTGGTCTTCTATTTCCAGGAATATGCTATTGCTCCTTATGCCTCCGGTTTCCCGGAATATGTTTTGCCTTTTAAAGGACATGAAGAATTATTTATGGATAAAATTAAAGCTGTGCAGCAGTAAAAAAATTGGGGTTTGCAAACTCAGGGTGAAAGGGAAACCTTTCACCCTGAAATAATTTCAGGGTTTATCAAGCACGGAAACCATAGGTAATGCTGCTGATTAATTTCACCTGATTCAGGAAAGATTAGGGTTTGACAAAAAAATGTTTTTATGTTAAACTGAAAAAATCAAGCAGAAGCATCCGCTTCTCACCCAACAACGCACTTTTGAAGTCGCAGTTCTTGAGGTCTGGAAAGCTAATTTTGACTTTTTTTAAGCGGATGTTTTTGGCATCCGCTTTTTTTATGAGTTAAATTACAGGAGAGGTGATCCAGATTACCAAGGATATCCGAATTAACGAGGAAATCCGGGCAAAAGAAGTTCGGGTAGTAGACCGAGAAGGCAATCAGTTGGGCATTATGGCTCTGAAAGAAGCCTTGAAGCTTTCCGAAGAACAGCGTTTGGATTTAGTGGAAATTGCCCCTCAAGCCAAGCCGCCGGTTTGCCGGATTATGGACTTTGGCAAACACAGATATGAACAAAGCAAAAAAGATAAGGAAGCCCGCAAAAAACAAAAGATTGTTAATGTTAAAGAAATAAAAATGCGGCCTAACATTGAAACGCATGACTTTAATGTGAAGGCCAAAAATGCTTCTCGTTTTCTCAAGGATGGAGACAAAGTAAAAGCTATGGTGATCTTTCGGGGTCGGGAAATTGTACACCCGGCTTTGGGGCAGCAATTGCTGGAGAGACTGGCGGAGGTTTTGGCCGATCAGGTTATTATCGAAAGACATCCCAAGCTTGAAGGCAAAAATATGATTATGATTTTGGCTCCCAAAACAGAAAACAAGGCTGAAAATAAAAATAAAGCCAAAACTGAAACACCAGAAGTTAAGTCAGAGGAGGATAACAATGCCAAAGATTAAATCCCATCGGGGAGCAGCCAAAAGATTCAAAAAAACCGCATCCGGCAAATTTAAAGCCCACCACGGCTTTGCCAGCCATATTCTGGGTAAGAAAACCAGAAAACGCAAACGGAATCTGAGAAAAGCTATTACAGCTCATGAAGCTAATGTAAGCCAGTTGCGGCGGATGTTGCCATACTAGATATTACCGTACCAGCAGAATTATTTAGGAGGATATAAGATATGCCACGAGCTAAAAGTAGTGTGGTTTCCCACAACAGACATAAAAAAACTTTGAAGCTGGCCAAAGGCTACAGGGGTTCTAAAAGCAAACTTTATCGGATTGCCAAACAGCAATTATTAAAATCCCTGACTTATGCTTATCGGGATCGCAAGGTCAAAAAGAGAGAATTTCGTAAATTATGGATCGCCCGGATTAATGCCGCCGCTCGTATGAATGGCATTAACTATAGCCGGATGATGAATGGCCTGAAAAAAGCCGGAGTGGAAGTCAACCGGAAAATGCTGGCTGATTTGGCGGTTAATGATGCAGCCGCTTTTACTCAATTGGTTCAGCTTGCTAAAGATAATCTGTAAAAATTAAGAAAAACACGGTATAAAACGCCGTGTTTTTTCTATAGGCGGCGGTTTAAATGGAATTAATTCAAAGTGGGGATAATCCTACCTGGAAAAAATTAAAAAAACTAACTAATCACAAGCAAAGAAAAAAGCAAAACTTGTTTTTGCTGGAAGGCCAAAGGCTGATTGCTGAAGCTCTCAGAAGCGGCTGGCCTTTGCAGACGGTTTTTTTGCACCCGGACTTTGAGCTGGAAGCAGATTTTTTGCTGAAGCTGGAAGAACAAAGAGTTCGTTTGGTAACTTTGGCCGAGCCGCTTTTTCGCCAACTGGCCGAAACTCAAACTCCTCAGGGGATTGTGGCTTTGGCTCCTTTGCCGCAGCCGCAGCCCTGGCGTTTTGCGGACAAGCCTTTGCTGGTCATTGTGGACGGGGTGCAGGACCCCGGCAATCTGGGTACTATTTTTCGCACGGCTGATGCTTTGGGGGCATCGGCTTTGTGGCAGGTCAAGGGGACGGTGGACATTTTTAATCCCAAAACCCTGCGAGCCAGCATGGGTTCGGTTTTTCGCCTGCCTTTTCAGGCTGAAATGGAAAAAACCGAGGTTTTGCGGCAATTGGAGCAAAAAGGTCTGGAGCTTTGGGTGGGAATGCCAGGAACGGGTGAAGTGCTGTGGCAGCAGGATTTAACCCAGCCTTTGGCATTGCTTTTGGGCAGTGAAGCCTGGGGGCCTTCTTCTGAGCTGTTAGCCAAGGCTCGCCCTTTACGCATTCCCATGCCGGGGGATACCGAATCCCTGAATGTGGCCATGGCTACCACTATTTTTCTATATGAAATCTGTCGGCAAAGATCTTTATAGGCTGTTTGGAACTATTCGCCTTTTTTTGACCGGATTTTCTTGTTTTGCTCAGAACTTTATGTTATAATCATGAGCAAAGAGTCCCGTAAAATAAGAAAGGTTGTGGTTAAATGCTTTTAACCGCTGATTTCATTTGGAGGCTGTTTGAAGCTACCGGTTCGATAAATGCCTATATGATTTATCGTAGACTGGCCTTACATTGATTATGTTTCATGCGGCGGTTACCGCATCCGTCCCTGGGGCAGGGACGGTTTTTATTTGGCTAGGATGAGAAGGGGTGAACCATCGGTGCGTAACCAACTGTTAGAAATTAAAGAAAAAATTACTTCTGAGCTGAATTCGGTTTCAGCTTTGGAACAATTAAATGATATACGGGTTCGTTTTTTGGGTAAGAAAGGAGAACTTACGGCTGTCCTGCGGGGCATGGGAAAACTTTCTCCGGAAGAACGACCTTTGATTGGGCAAATGGTTAATGAGCTGAAAGCGACAGTGGAAGCTGAATTGGAAGCCAAAGGCCGGGTTTTGAAAAATAAGCTTCGGGATGTGCAGTTGGCAAAAGAAAAGCTGGACATCAGCTTGCCGGGATATAACTTTAATTTGGGCAGTATCCATCCTTTGACCCGGGTAATCCGGGATATTGAAGATATTTTTTTGGGCTTGGGCTTTAGTATTGCTGAAGGCCCGGAAATTGAAACCGATTATTATAATTTTGAAGCTTTGAATTTGCCCAAGGAGCATCCGGCTCGGGATATGCAGGATACTTTTTTTATCAGCTCGGATTTGTTATTGCGAACTCAAACTTCTCCGGTGCAAATTCACAGCATGGAAAAAAGCAAATTGCAGCTTCCTTTGAAAGTAATTGCTCCCGGTCGGGTTTATCGCCGGGATGATGATGCCACTCATAGCCCGATGTTTCATCAAGTGGAAGGGCTGGCTTTGGATGAAAGAATTACCTTTGGGGATTTACAGGGGGTTTTGCAGCACTTTTTAAAAGAAATGTTTGGGTCCAAAACCAAAACCAAATTCCGACCCAGCTTTTTCCCCTTTACCGAGCCTAGTGCCGAAGTAGATATTTCTTGCGGGATGTGCGGCGGCAAGGGTTGTCGGGTTTGCTCTAACAGCGGCTGGCTGGAAATTTTGGGCTGCGGCATGGTGCATCCTCGTGTTTTGGAAATGGCTGGTTATGACCCTGAAAAAGTGACCGGTTTTGCTTTTGGCTTGGGTGTGGAAAGAATTGCCATGTTAAAATATAATATTAACGATTTGCGGCTGTTATTTGATAATGATATGCGTTTCTTGCAACAATTTTAGGCCGAATTGAAAGGAGGAAAATTTCATGCTGGTTTCTTATAAATGGTTACAGGATTATGTGGATATTAATATTTCTCCCGAAGAATTGGCCGACCGTTTGACCATGGCAGGTCTGACCTGTGAAGGTATTGAAAAGCCGGGGGCTTATATTGAAAAAGTCTTTACTGGCCGGATTTTGGAAACAGCTTCTCATCCCAATGCGGATCGTCTGACAATTTGTCAGATTACCCTGGGAGAAGGTGAGCCTTTGCAGATTGTAACCGGGGCTACCAATATTAAGGTGGGGGATATAGTTCCGGTGGCAGTTAATGGAGCTAAACTGGCCAATGATGTGACTATTAAAAATTCCAAATTACGGGGCGTTCCCTCTAATGGAATGCTTTGTTCCGGCGGGGAACTGGGTTTGGATCCGGCGACTATGACTCCGGAACAGGCAGAGGGTATTATGCTTCTGCCTTCGGATACCCCTTTGGGACAGGATATAAAAACCATTATTGGCTTGGATGATGCCATTTTGGACTTGGAACTGACCCCCAATCGGGGTGATGCCATGTCCATGCTGGGGGTGGCACGGGAGGTGTCTGCTCTCCTGGGAGTTCCGGTTAAGTGGCCTTCCACTGATTTGGGCGAATTGACTGAGGATTTGGCCGGACGGGTTAAGGTAGAAATTGCCGATCCGGAGCTTTGCTTCCGTTATATTGGCAAATTGTTTACCGATATTAAAGTAGAACCTTCTCCGGAATGGATGCAAAAACGTTTGCAGGCAGCCGGAGTTCGTCCGATTAATAATGTTGTAGATATTACTAATTATGTTTTAATGGAAATGGGACAGCCTTTGCACGCTTTTGATTATGACCAGGTTAAAGATGGCCAGATTATTGTTCGCCGAGCCAGGGAAGGTGAAAAAATGACTACCCTGGACGGAATAGAACGCCAGCTTAATCCGGAAATGCTGTTAATTGCTGATCCGGAAAAACCCTTGGTGGTAGCTGGGATCATGGGCGGACTGGAATCAGAGGTAACGGAAAAAACCCAAAGGGTTTTATTGGAGTCGGCTGTTTTTGAACCGGTTTGTGTGCGGAAAACTTCCAAAAGACTGGGCTTACGCTCGGAATCCTCCAGCCGTTTTGAAAGAGGCGTGGATATTACCAACAGCTTGAATGCGGCTAATCGGGCAGCTCGTTTGCTGCTGGAGCTGGGAGCCGGAAAACCGGTTAAAGGTGAATGTGATAATTATCCCCGTCCTTTTGAGGCCGTGGAAATTAAATTCCGTCCTCAAAGAGCGGAATATTTGTTGGGGCTGAAAGTAGAGAAAGAACAATGCCGCAGGATTTTAAGTGATTTGGCCTTTGAAGTGCGGGAAACTGAACCTGATGAACTTTGGGTTAAGGTTCCAGCTCATCGGCCAGATGTGCGGGTAGAAGCGGATTTAATTGAAGAAATTGCCCGAATGGTAGGTTATGATCAAATCAAACCCACCCTGCCTTATGGAGCAGGAACTCCGGGGCAGAGAACTCCGGAACAACAGGCGGAAGGATTGTTGAAGGATCGTTTGGCGGCCTTGGGATTCCGGGAAGTAGTGACTTACAGCTTTATTAGTCCGGACAGTCTGGATAAAATTAATTTGTCGCCTGAAGATCCCGCTCGGCAGATGATCGCTTTGCAGAATCCCTTGAGCGAAGAACATTCGGTGATGAGGACGGTAACCTTGCCGGGTATTTTGCAGGTTTTGCAGCGGAACAGCAGTCGGCAAATAAATAATCTGGCTGTTTTTGAGCTGGGCAAAGTTTATCTTCCCCAGGCCGAGCAGGTTCAGGAGAAAACCCTGCTTACTGTGGCTGCTATGGGCAAAACAGTGCAGGGCTGGAACAAAGCGGCGGTTAAGTATGACTTCTATTATTTAAAGGGAGTGTTGGAGGTTTTGATGCAAGCTCTGCATATTGATAAATTTCAGATGCAGGCAGTCAGCGATCAGCCTTCCTGGCATCCTGGGCGTACGGCTCAAATTTTAGTTGGGAAAAAACCGCTTGGAATTTTGGGAGAAATTCATCCGGAAGTGGCCGAAAATTATCAGTTGCCGGAAAGAGCAGTGGCCTTGGTGCTGGATTTTGCTGCTTTACTGGCCATGGCGGGCAGTCGGATTTCCTATCAGGCGATTCCCCGTTATCCGGCCATGGAAAGAGATTTGGCTTTTGTGGTGGAAAAATCGGTTTCGGCTGCTGAAATCATCCAGACTATTCGGCAAAACGGCGGCTCCCTTCTGCAAAAGGTTCGGCTGTTTGATGTATATACAGGCAATCAAATCACCGAAGGTTGTCAAAGCTTGGCTTTTTCCCTGACTTTTTCAGCGGAGGATCGTACCTTGACGGATGAAGAAGTTAATCAGATTATGCAAAAATTACAGGATAAGTTAGCCCATAAATACGGGGCAGCTTTACGCAGCTAAAACCCAAAAAAGACTGTCAACTTTTCAGGAATTTGACAGTCTTTTTTGCTGGAAAATAAAATTCAGAAGAAACAGGATAAAGCGAAACAACAACCTGGTCTTGCTTGAGGAACAATAAATTTTGCAGCATAAAAGGACTTGCATAAAGGTTAAGCATAAGGTAAAATAATATTTGGTTTATGGGCGAAAAAACCTGATTTTTAGATTAGGAAATGTGAAAATACCTGGTTCTGATTTAAGCAAGATCAAATATTGAGAAAGTGTGTCTAGGGTTCCGCATTTGTTGAAAAATGGCTGGTCCAAGCGGCACAGACTGATTATTTTATCAGTTACACCTAAGGGATAAAAGCCCAGGCGGTAGGTTTCTCTGTAAACCTGCAGCCTGGTTTTTGTTTTATAAGATTTTTTAAGTTTAATGAAAGGAAGCGGATTAATTTGGGTAGACCCTTGGTGGGGATTGTTATGGGTAGTGACTCGGATCTGCCAATTATGCGAGCAGCAGCAGAAGTTCTGGAGCAGGAATTTGGCCTGGAATGGGAAATTACCATTTCTTCGGCACACCGGGCTCCAGAAATGACGGCTCAATATGCCAAAACAGCGGTGGAACGGGGCTTGAAAGTAATTATTGCCGGAGCTGGAGGAGCGGCTCACCTGGCGGGTGTGATTGCCGCTTTGACCCCTTTGCCGGTTATCGGAGTTCCGATTAGCAGCGGAGCTTTGCAGGGAGTGGACGCTTTATATGCTACTGTGCAAATGCCTTCGGGCATTCCGGTGGCCACGGTAGCTGTTAATGGAGCCAAAAACGCCGGAATCCTGGCTGCTCAGATTATTGGAAGTTCTGTTCCGGAAGTGCAAGCCAAAATTCAGGATTTTAAAACTGGTTTGGCCAATGGAGTTGCCAAAAAAGCAACCAAGTTACAGGAGTTGGGAATAGCCAGGTATTTGGAGCAAAAATAACCACAAACGAAATCCGAGGAGGAAAAACACAATGCCTGCAAAAGATGATGAATTGTTTGGCGGCAAGATTCACGAAGAATGCGGAGTTTTCGGGATTTATGGTAAAGGATTGGATGTCAGCCGATTGGCCTATTATGCCCTTTATGCTTTGCAGCATCGGGGGCAGGAGAGTGCCGGGATTTTGGTTTCTGATGGGGAAAAAATGACCTTGAAAAAAGGAATCGGACTGGTTTCTGATGTTTTTACAACCGATACTTTAGCAGAATTAAAAGGACATCTTGCCCTGGGTCATGTCAACTATTCTTCAGTAGGTGTTAATCCGCATGAAGCTCAGCCTCTGATTTTTCAATGCTCCAACTATACTTTGGGCGTTGGCAACAATGGGAGCATTATTAATGCGGCCGAGCTTAAGGCTCAATTAGCTGGAAGTGGTTCCATCTTTCAAACCAGTACAGACAGCGAATTGGTGGCTAATTTAATTGCCCGTTACAGCCGGGGTTCTCTGGAAGATGCTTTAATTAAAAGTATGATTGATATGAAGGGGGCTTATTGCCTGACCTTAATGACGGAAAATACTTTAATAGCTGTACGGGATCCTTATGGCTTTCATCCGCTTTGTTATGGTACAATGGGAGAAGGTTGTTATGTAGTAGCTTCTGAATCCTGTGCTTTGGATGTAATCGGAGCTAAATTTGTGCGTGATGTGGCTCCGGGAGAAATTATCATTATTAATGAGCAGGGACTGCACAGCATTGCAACCCTGACTCCTCCGCATAGAAAGCATTGCGTTTTTGAATATGTTTATCTGGCTCGTCCAGACAGCATTTTGGATGGCTTTAATGTCAGCAAAACCCGGCGGGAATTTGGACATCAGTTGGCTCGGGAATATCCGGTGGAAGCTGATGTGGTTATATCAGTTCCGGATTCGGGTACGGTGGCGGCCAGAGGCTATGCAGAGCAATCCGGGATTCCCTTTGAAGAAGGTCTGACCAAAAACCGCTATATTGGCCGAACTTTTATTCAACCTACCCAGGATATGCGGAATTTGGCTGTTAGATTAAAATTAAATCCCATTAAGGAAGCTATTGCCGGAAAACGGGTGGTAATGGTGGACGATTCATTGGTTCGAGGTACCACCAGCCGGAATCTGGTTACTTTGCTGAAAGAAGTGGGAGCTAAAGAAGTGCATTTGTGCCTTAGCTCGCCGCCGGTAATGCACGCCTGTTATTATGGAATTGATACCACCAACGAAAAAGAGCTGGTGGCCGTCACTCATTCCGTCGAAGAAATTCGCCAGATGCTTGGAGCTGACGGACTGCATTATTTGAGCCAGGAAGGAATGCTTCAGGCTTTTGGAGATGCCGGTCAGGAATTTTGCTGTGCCTGCTTTGATGGAAAATATCCCACAGGTAATTATTGTGTGGCAGAGCCTAAAAAGAAAGAAAAAAATAGGAGTTTGTTGGGTGGAAAAAGATAGATTAACTTATGCCGCTGCCGGAGTAGATATTGCAGCCGGAAATCGAGCAGTTGAATTAATGAAAAAATCAGTAGCCAGCACCTTTAGACCGGAGGTTTTAACCGAAATAGGCGGCTTTGGAGGGCTTTTTGGCCTGGATCTGACCAAATATCCCCATCCGGTTTTGGTTTCCGGGACGGACGGAGTGGGAACCAAGCTTAGAATTGCCATGTTGCTGGATCGTCATGATACCATTGGGATTGATGCGGTGGCCATGTGTGTAAATGACATTTTGGTGCAAGGAGCCGAGCCTTTGTTTTTCCTGGATTATCTGGCCGTGGGCAAGCTGGTGCCGGAAAAGGTTGCCGCTATTGTTTCTGGAGTGGCTGAAGGCTGCCGTCAGGCTGGCTGTTCTCTGATTGGTGGGGAAACAGCAGAAATGCCTGGTTTTTATGGTTTGGAAGAATATGATATAGCTGGCTTTGCGGTGGGTATTGTTAATAAAGAAGATATTATTGATGGAAAGCAGATTAAAGAAGGAGATTTGGTTTTGGGTCTGCCTTCTTCCGGTTTGCACAGCAATGGTTATTCTTTGGCTCGTAAGGTTTTATTGGAAATAGCCGGTTTGGACTTAACTGGAAAGGATCAAGATTGGGGACAGGAAATGCTGAAACCAACTCGAATTTATGTCCAGGCGGTTTTGCCGCTTCTGCGTAAATTTAAAATTAAAGGTTTGGCTCACATTACTGGAGGCGGCCTGACGGAAAATGTTCCTCGAATTTTGCCGCCGGGGACGGCCGTTTGCTTTGATCGTTCTGCCTGGCCGGTGCCGGATATTTTTTCTTTGATTGCGGAAAAAGGCCAAATTGAAGAAAGTGAAATGCTCCGAACCTTTAACATGGGCATTGGTCTGGTTTTGGTGGTGGCTTCGGAAGAAGCGGAAGCGATTAAAGCAGATCTGGCAGATCGAGGTGAAACGGTTTATCAAATTGGCCGGGTTGTTGCTGGCAAGAAGGAAGTACACTATAAACCCTGAGGAAGAGGTGCTGTGGGTGAAAATTGGGGTTTTGGCTTCAGGAAGAGGCTCTAATTTACAGGCGATTATGGATAATTGTCAAAGTGGTTATATTCCGGGCAAAGTAGTTTTGGTATTAAGCGATAATCCCCAGGCTTATGCCTTGGAAAGAGCCAAGCAAGCTGACATTCCGGCTATTAGTGTTGTTCCTGGGGATTTTGCGGCCAAAGAGCTTTATGAACAAAAGCTGGTTGAGCTGTTGCAGGAGCATGAGGTGGATCTGGTTTGTCTGGCCGGTTATATGCGTTTGGTAGGCAAAACCTTATTGGCCGCTTATCCTCACAAGATTATTAATATTCATCCGGCTTTGCTGCCCGCTTTTCCCGGTCTGCATGGGCAGGAACAGGCTTTTAATTACGGGGTGCGGTTTAGCGGCTGTACAGTGCATTTTGTGGATGCTGGAATGGATACCGGGCCGATTATTCTGCAAAAAGTGGTTCCTGTGGAACCGGAAGACGATGCAGATAGTTTGGCAGCTAGAATTTTGGTGCAGGAGCATCAGGCTTTTCCGGAAGCAGTCAAATATTTTGCGGAAGGCCGCTTGACTATTCAAGGTCGGAAAGTAATTATTAAGAGTTAGGAGAGAAAGCTAGGTAATGACTAAAAAAAGAGCTTTGATCAGCGTTTCTGATAAAACTGGAGTAGTGGATTTTGCCAAAGGTCTGGTGGAACTGGATTTTGAGATTGTTTCAACCGGGGGTACCTGCAAAGCCTTGGAGCAAGCCGGGGTTCCAGTTACCTATATTAGCGAAGTAACTCAATTTCCGGAAATTTTGGATGGTCGGGTCAAAACCCTGCATCCCCATGTTCATGCCGGGATTTTGGCCAAAAGAAGCATGAGTCATTTGGAACAACTGAAAAAGCAGAATATTACTCCGATTGATCTGGTGGCAGTTAATCTTTATCCTTTTCAGCAGACCATTGCCCAGCCCAGGGTAACCTTGGAAGAAGCCATTGAAAATATTGATATTGGTGGGCCTACTATGGTGCGTTCAGCGGCCAAGAATTATGCTTCAGTGGTGATTGTGGTTAATCCGGATCGCTATGCTTCGGTTTTGCAGGCATTGCAGGAAGACAAAGCAGATGAAGCTTTTCGGCTGCAACTGGCCTTGGAAGCTTTTTCGCATACGGCGGATTATGATGCCGCCATCAGCAATTATTTGCAGGAAATTGCTCATCCGGGAGAATTTCCGGAAACCTATGTGGAAAGCTATGCTTTGGTGCAGAATTTGCGTTACGGGGAAAATCCTCATCAGAAGGCAGCTTTTTATCGGAGTGCCAAAATTACCGGACCTTGTGTGGCCAATGCCAAGCAATTAAACGGCAAGGAATTATCCTATAATAATATTTTGGATGTTAATGCAGCTTTGGAGCTGGTGCGGGAATTTACGGATAAGCCGGCAGTAACTATTATTAAGCATAATAATCCCTGCGGAGTCGGTTTGGATGATGATGTGGCTAGGGCCTATGAAATGGCTTTGTCTGGAGATCCGGTATCGGCTTTTGGCGGCATTGTAGCTTCTAACCGCAAGATTACCGAAAAAGCAGCTCTTAAAATGAAAGAATTGTTTTTGGAAGCCATTATTGCTCCCTGTTTTGAGGACAAGGCTTTGGAAATCTTAAAAGAAAAGGCCAATTTGCGGCTCCTGGAAGCAGGAGATTTGCTGGAATCCGGAGATAATCTGGATGTACGGCGGGTTACCGGCGGCCTGTTGGTGCAGAGTCGGGACAATAAATTATTTGAACCGGAGGATTTGCAGGTGGTCAGCGAGGTTCAGCCCAATTTAAGCCAATTGGAAGATATGGTTTATGCCATGCTGATTGCCAAACATGTTAAGTCCAATGCTATTGTGGTTTTCAAAAATCGACAGCTCATTGGAGTGGGTGCTGGGCAAATGAACCGGGTTGGAGCAGCCAAGATTGCTTTGGAACAGGCTGGAGATAAAGTGGAAGGAGCAGTTTTGGCTTCGGATGCTTATTTCCCCTTCCGAGATACGGTAGATTTGGCCGCTTCTTATGGGATTGCCGGTTTAATTCAACCGGGTGGCTCCATGCGGGATCAGGAATCTTTGGAGGCAGTCAAGGAACATAAGATGATTATGGTTTATACTGGTATGCGACATTTTAAACATTAGAAAAGAGGTGGATTATTCTTGAAAGTCTTGGTAGTAGGCGGTGGAGGCCGGGAACACGCTTTGGTTTGGAAAATCAGCCAAAGTCCCAAAGTAACCCAAATCTTTGCGGCTCCCGGCAATGCCGGAACCGCCAGTCTGTCTCAAAATCTGGAAATTGCGGCTGATAATGTGGCGGAGCTTCTGGCCTTTGCACAAAAGGAACAAATTGATTTAACGGTGGTTGGTCCGGAAGCGGCTTTATCTGCCGGAATTGTAGATGCTTTTACTCAGGCTGGCCTGAAGATTTTTGGCCCCAATCAACGAGCCGCAGCTGTGGAAAGCAGCAAAATGGTTTCCAAAGAAATAATGGTTAAATATGGAATCCCAACCGCTCAATATGCAGCTTTTGATCGGCAGGATGCAGCCGTAGCTTACATTAAAAAAATTGGAGCTCCTTGTGTGGTTAAAGCTGATGGTTTGGCCGCAGGTAAGGGAGTTATTGTGGCTGCTACTGAACAGGAAGCATTGGAGGCTGTGGATTTAATTATGTCCCAAAAAGCTTTTGGAGCAGCCGGGGATCAATTAATTGTTGAAGAATGTCTGGTCGGGGAAGAAGTTAGTATTTTGGCTTTTACCGATGGCCAAACCGTAGTACCCATGCTGCCAGCTCAGGATCACAAGCCCATTTTTGATGGGGATAAGGGACCGAATACTGGGGGAATGGGAGCGTATGCTCCAGCTCCGGTAGCTACCCCGGAAATTTATGAATTTGCCCGGACGAAGATCTTGGAACCGATGGTAGCGGCTTTGGCCGCAGAAGGTCGGCCTTACAGCGGGGTTTTATATGCCGGTTTAATGGTAACCGAACAAGGGGTCAAGGTTTTGGAATTTAATGCCCGTTTTGGTGATCCGGAAGCCCAGCCGGTTTTAATGCTGCTGGACACCGATCTGGTAGAAATTATGGAAGCCATTATTGCCGGGCGTTTGGCAGATCTGGAAATCAAGTGGAAGGATCAGGTGGCTATGTGTGTGGTAACTTCCTCTGAGGGTTATCCGGGCAGTTATGAAAAAGGTAAGGAAATCTTTGGTTTGGACTATCAGGATCCGGAGGTTATGATTTTCCAGGCTGGCACAGCCTTAAAGGATGGTCGGGTGGTAACTTCCGGCGGACGAGTTTTGGGAATTACGGCTTTGGGACAGGATGTTCCGGCGGCTATTGCCAAGGCTTATGAAGCGGTGACCAAGGTTGATTTTGAAGGTATGTATTATCGGAAAGATATTGGTCAAAAAGCCATTGTCCGACATTAAAATTTGAAAATGGTTTGTAAAGTGGGGAGAGCCTGTCTCGAACCGCTTTATTTTTAATCAGCAGAGGTGATTTTGAATGGATGTAAAAATTGCAATTATTGGTGGTACTGGGGTGTATGATCCCAGTATTTTGGAACAAATTCAGGAAAAAACCGTCGAAACCGAATTTGGTTCGGTTCCAGTCAAAATTGGAAGTTTGCAGAATAAGAAAGTTGCTTTTATTACCCGGCATGGCTTTGAACATTCGGTACCGCCCCATTTGATTAATTATCGGGCTAATATTGCCGCTTTAAAAAAATTAGGGGTTAAATCCATTTTTGCTACAGCGGCAGTGGGTTCTTTAAATCTGGCTATGAAGCCGGGGGACTTGGTGCTGGCTGATCAATTTTTGGATTTTACCAAAGTACGGCAGCATACTTTTTTTGGGGTAGGCCGAGTGGTTCATTTGGATATGACTGTTCCCTATTGTGCTGATTTGCGGTCTGAGTTGCAAAAAGCTGCTGCCAAATTGAAGTTTAGCTGTCACAATGGGGGAACTTATGTTTGCACCGAAGGACCTCGTTTTGAAACTCCAGCCGAAATTAAAATGTTTGCTTTGCTGGGCGGAGATTTGGTTGGCATGACCAGTGTGCCGGAGGTTACTTTGGCTCGGGAAGCGGAAATTTGTTATGCTACCATTGCTATGGTAACCAATTTTGCGGCTGGAATTTCGCCAACGGCTTTGACCCATCAAGAGGTACTGGAAGTTATGGCGGAAAATGCGGTCAAATTGCGGCAGTTATTGACTGAAACTATTTCTAATTTGGATCCAGATCGGGAATGTATCTGCCAAAGAGCTTTGCAATAATTTTGCAGTAACATGGAAAGGACTTAAATATGGAAACTTTACGCTGGCAGGAAGGAAAGCTTTATCTTTTAGATCAAACCCGGCTGCCTTTGGAAAAGGTTGAACTGGAATGTACCACTTATCAGCAGGTTATTGAAGCCATTAAGATTTTGGCGGTTCGGGGAGCTCCAGCCATTGGAGTGGCCGCAGCTTATGGTCTGGTTCTGGGCTTGGAAGCTTATCAAAAAGAGGAACCAGAAGTCTTTGTCCAGGAAGCCAGGCGGATTGCTGCTGAATTAGATGCCAGCCGTCCCACGGCAGTTAATTTGCATTGGGCCTTGCAAAGAATGCTGCAAATTTTGATTCCTGGACTGGATTCGGCTAGTTTGTGGCAAAAGATGGAAGCAGAAGCCCGGAAAATTGAGCAGGAAGATTTTGCGGCCAATCGTAAAATGGGAGAATTTGGTCAGACCTTAATTCCTGCCCAAGCTCGGATTTTGACTCATTGTAATGCCGGAGCCTTGGCCACTTCCGGTTGGGGGACGGCTTTGGGCGTAATTCGTTCGGCACAGGCAGTCGGCAAACAGGTTCAAGTTTATGCTGATGAAACCCGGCCTTTGTTGCAGGGAGCCAGACTGACTGCCTGGGAATTGCTTCAGGATGGTGTTGATGTGACCCTGATTAGCGATAATATGGCGGCGGCTTTAATGGCTCATAAAATGGTGGATTTGGTTATTGTGGGAGCGGATCGGATTACAGCCAATGGAGATGCAGCCAATAAAATCGGTACCTATGGGCTGGCAGTCTTGGCTGAAAAGCATAATTTGCCTTTTTACATTGCGGCTCCACTTTCAACCTTTGATTTAAGCAAAAAAACTGGAGCGGAAATTCCCATTGAACAGCGGAAGCCGGAGGAAGTAACCCATTTGGCAGGCCAAAGAATTGCTCCTTTGGGAGTTAAGGTTTGGAACCCCGCTTTTGATGTAACTCCTTCTGCTTATATTAAAGCGATTATTACCGAAAAAGGAATTATCTATCCTCCTTATGAAGCCAATATTCGCAAAATTATGATCCAATAAGCTTTTTGAAAATGCGTAGAAAGCTTTATTTTATTCTTGAAGTTCATTCCGGATATGGCTTAATTTATAATTATTTTATGATCCTGATCATTTTGTCCAACATAGTTCCTTTATGTTTTCATTCAACTAATGAACTGCTGGATTGGATGGGAAGAATCTCAGTGGGAATCTTTATTTTGGATTATTTGCTGCGTTGGTTAACTGCCGATTTAAAATTTTCCCGGCTGGGCAGAAAGGCTTTTGGATTATATCCTCTTACTCCTTTTGCAGTAATTGACCTATTGTCTATTTTGTCGGTTTTTGCTTTGTTAAATCCTTCTTTTCGGTTACTGCGACTATTCCGAGTTGGCCGAATCTTTCTGTTTCTGAAAGCCTTTCGATATTTCCGAGGCTTTGATACATGTTTGAAGGTTTTGCGAAATGAATGGCGGCAACTATTTGCAATTGGGATATTTCTTGCGGGTTATACTATGATTTCTGCTTTAGTAATGTTTACGATGGAAGCGGAAACCTTTCCTTCGGTGCTGGATGCCATTTATTGGGCAGTTATTACTTTAACCAGTATCGGTTATGGAGATTTTTATCCAGTAAGCATTTGGGGTAAAATATTTACCAGCCTTTCTTCTATTGTGGGGGTGGCTATAATTGCTTTGCCCAGTGCGGTTATTACAGCTGGTTATATGAAGTTGAAATCAGACAATGACAGCTCGGAAGCTGGAGAACAGGAAAATCAGAAAATTTAGTGAGGTCAAATATGAAAAATTATCTTATCAGAGATTTGAGTCTGGCTCCGTCCGGACAATTGAAGATTGACTGGGTGGCCGCTCATATGCCGGTTTTAAATCAGATTCGGACAGAGTTTCAGCAAAAACAGCCTTTTAAAGGCTATAAGATTGCTTTGAGTATTCATTTGGAGGCTAAAACTGCCTATTTGGCCTTAACCTTGCGGGAAGGCGGAGCTGAGGTGCTGGTAACTGGTTCCAATCCTCTTTCTACCCAGGATGATGTAGCAGCAGCTTTGGTGCAGGCCGGAATGAAAGTTTATGCCTGGCACGATGCCAGCCCGGAAGAATATAAAACCCACCTGAGGGCTACCTTGGAACAGAATCCGGATATTATCATTGATGATGGAGGAGATCTGGTTTATCTTTTGCATACGGAGTTGCCGGAAGTTGCCCGAGGAGTAATGGGCGGCTGTGAAGAAACCACCACCGGAGTTTTGCGGCTGCGGGCTTTGGAAGAAAATCACAAGCTTTTGTTTCCCATGCTGGCGGTGAATGATGCACAATGCAAGCATTTGTTTGATAATCGCTATGGTACCGGGGAATCGGTGGTAACCTCTTTAATGCGAAATACTAATTTGGTGATGTCGGGCAAAACCCTGGTGGTTATGGGATATGGCTGGTGCGGACGGGGTGTGGCTCGCAAGGCGGCCGGTTTGGGCTGTCAGGTTATTGTCTGCGAGGTTGATCCGGTTAAGGCCATTGAAGCTCATATGGACGGTTATCAGGTTATGAATAGCCTGGAGGCGGTTAAAAAGGCGGATATGCTGGTTACGGTGACTGGCTGCAAGGATATTATAACTCAAAAACATTTGGCCGTTATGAAGGATGGAGCTATCCTGGCCAATGCCGGTCATTTTAATTTGGAAATTAATTTGACTGATTTGAAAGCGGCAGCGGTTGCGGAAAGAACTGTTCGGCAAAATATTGCTGAATATCAGTTGGCTGATGGACGCAAAGTTTATCTGGTGGGAGAAGGCCGCCTGGTGAATTTGGCGGCTGGAGATGGTCATCCGGCAGAAATTATGGATCTGTCTTTTGCTTTGCAGGCTCTTTCAGCCTGGTCTTTGGTGGAACGCCGGGGGACTTTGACAAATCGGGTTTACGATGTTTCCCGGGAAATTGATGAAAGGGTAGCTCGGATTAAACTGGCTTCGCTGGGGATTGAAATTGATCGTCTGAGTTCAGCTCAGGAGGCTTATTTGCATAGCTGGAATGGAGAAGGTTAATGGAAAAAGCAATTATTGCAGCCTGCCTGCGAATGCAGCGGGAAGGGCTGATTATTGGTACTTCCGGCAATGTTTCGGTGCGGGTGGGACAAGAGGTTTTAATCACTCCCACCGGGGCTGAATATGAAAAACTGCTTCCAACTGATTTGGTGCGTTTGAATTTGCAGGGACAAATTGTGCAGGGACATTTGGCTCCTTCCTCGGAATTTTGGCTGCATTTGAAAATTTATGCTGCCCGACCGGAAATTAAAGCTATTATTCACACTCATAGTAAATTTTCTACTGCTTTTGCTTTAGCGGGTCAGGAAGTTCCGGCCGAATTGGAAGAATTTTTGCATATACTGGGAGAACAGCCGGTCAGGGTGGCAGAATATGGTGCCAATGGCAGTTTGGATCTGGCCAATAATGCAGTGGCTGCCTTGGGTCAGGGCAAAGCAGTGCTTTTGGCTCGTCATGGCCTGGTAGGAGTTAGTTCGCAGGGCTTGGAAGAAGCTTTTCTAATTTGTCAAACGGTGGAAAGAGCCGCCGAAATTCATTGGCTGGCTCAAGCCTGGCGGTAAAGGGGACTGGTTATGGAAAAACGAATTATTGCGGCTTTGGATGTGCCAACTCAAGCGGAAGCTTTGGAGCTGGTGTCTCAATTGACCGGTGAAATAGAAATGTTTAAGGTGGGCATGGAATTATTTTATGCCTGCGGCGGCAGTATCGTACAGGAAATTCGGGCAAGAGGCGGCCAGGTTTTTTTGGATTTAAAGCTGCATGATATTCCCAATACGGTTGCTCGTTCAGCGGCGGTAATTGCCCGGCTGGGAGCTAATATTATCAATGTTCATGCTGCTGGGGGGCTGGATATGATGCAGAGAGCAGCGGAAGCAGCCCGGGAAAGTGCGGCCAGGGCTAATTTGCCTTTGCCCAGAATTATTGCAGTTACTGTTTTGACCAGTATTAACCAGGAAGTTTTTCAGCAGGAAGTTGGTTTTGCTGGAGCCATTTTGGATAAAGTGGTTAGTTGGGCTGAGTTAGCCAAAAAAGCCGATTTGGATGGAGTGGTTTCTTCTCCTTGGGAAATTGAGGCCATCCGGCAAAGCTGCGGCTCGGACTTTTTAATTGTAACTCCCGGAGTTCGTCCGCTTGGAGCAGCTTTGGGCGATCAAAAAAGAGTAATGACTCCGGAAGAGGCAGTAAGCAAAGGAGCCAGCTATGTGGTGATTGGCCGTCCAATTACTCAGGCGGCTAATCCGGCGGAAGCAGCTCAACAGATTGCAGCAGCCTTATCAAAAATTTAGGAGGAGTTTTTAATGGAGCAGGAACAGGTTAAAGAGATTTTTCTTAAAACTAAAGCTATGCTGACAGGGCATTTTAAGTTGACCTCCGGACGGCATAGTGATCAATATTTTCAGTGTGCTTTGGTTTTGCAGCATCCCCAATATTGTCAGAAGTTGTGTCAAGCTTTGGCGGAAAAATTTGCTGGAGCCAAGGTGGATACGGTAATTGGGCCAGCCATGGGGGGCATTATTGTAGCCTATGAAGTGGCTCGGGCTTTGGGTGTACGCAGTATTTTTGCCGAACGGGAAAATGGAAAGATGACCTTGCGGCGAGGTTTTGCCTTGCAGCCGGGGGAAAAGGTACTGGTGGTGGAAGATGTTATTACTACCGGGGGCTCGGTGCGGGAAGTAATTGAACTGGTTAAAGCAGCTGGGGCGGAAGTAGTCGGAGCCGGGGTTTTGGTAAACCGGAGCGGCGGCCAGGCTGATTTGGGCGTTCGGACGGAAGCCATGCTGGAAATGCAGGCTGTTTCCTATACTCCGGAAGAATGTCCTTTATGCAGGGAAGGTTTGCTTCCGGCCATTAAACCTGGCAGCCGAAATTTGTAGGCCGGGCTGCGATTTCTGGAAATAAAAATTAACGCCGTCGGCCTTTTTTCAGGCAGGCGGCGTTTGGTTTTCTTGATTAACTTTCTTAATTAACTGTAGCAGGAGTCCGGTTATTTTGTGAATAAGGCTTTCGCTTTGATGCGGATTGACGAAAAATAGAGAAAAAGCTATAATGAGCGAAGGAAAGCGGGTGAAAAATTGGCTTGGTTTAATTTGCTTCGACCTCAGCAATGGATTAAGAATTGGTTTATCTTTGCGGCTTTGGTCTTTTCAGTGGAGCTGTGGCACTTTAAAGTGTTTTTAATTTGTTTGGCTGGTTTTGCCTTGTTTTGTCTGGCGGCCAGCTCAATTTATATTTTTAATGATTTGCGGGATCGAGAAAAGGATCGGCTGCATTACCGCAAGAAGTATCGTCCCCTTGCCAGCGGAGCAGTTTCGGTAAAAACAGCCTGGTTTTTATTTGTTATTCTGTCGCTGCTAACCCTGGCAGGCAGCTTCTATTTAAGCTGGAAGTTTGCTTTAATTGTTTTGCTGTATTGGCTGATTAATCTGGCCTATAGCGTAAAATTAAAGCATTTGCCGATTATTGATATAATGTGTTTGGCCAGCGGTTTTGTTTTGCGGGTATTGGCTGGGGCTTTATTAATCAATTGTTATATTTCACCTTGGATTATTATTTGTACTTTGCTGCTGGCTTTGTTTTTGGGGGCTCAAAAGCGGCGGGCGGAATTGGAGCTGGTGGAAAGCGGTTGCTCGGAAGGGCGGTCAGTTTTGGCTTATTATAACAAGGATTTGCTGCGGGATATGGCTTCCATTTGTGCCTCGGCTGCAATTATGGCTTATTGTCTGTACAGCTTTAATTCAGAGCATACGATCTATATGATGCTGACCATTCCTTTTGTAATTTATGGTATTTTTCGTTTTCAATTTTTAATGAGCGTGCCGGAGCTGGCAGAAGCTCCGGACAAAGCTATGGTTAAGGATTTGCCCTTGTTGCTGGATTTCTTTTTGTGGGCAGCTTGCAGTATGGTTATTCTATATTGGTTTTAGGGGTATATTGTCAACTACCCACCCACTAAAGTGAGTGGGTTTGTAACTGCCCAGTCGTAGTAACGGCTCACGCCTCCGACCTTTAAGCCCCAATAGACACTACTGCCTAAAGTGGCGTTACACCATGGGACGGTTGACATCGCCCCTGACATCTCAGATATACTGACACGCCACTATATCCGGTACTTGGCTATCGGAGAGATAGTTGATTCCCATGCGATACAGATTCATTGCTCCGATACGGTCATCTAAAACAAAGAGTGTATGCTTTGGGTGTTTTCAGCGAGTGCCTTTGATACATCCTGTATCCAACAGTTTTCTCGCTGACCCGAAGATTATTATATAATCATTATTAGGGAAAGTCAATATTTGAGGTGGATTACGGATAACAGATTTAAAAAGGCTCCTCCCACCCTTCAAGAGGAGTGGGGTTCCGCCTACGACAAACGAAAGGATTTTGTTTATGAAAAAATGGTTAAAGGATAAGCGAGACTTTTGGGGCTTTGTTGTTTGCGGCGGGCTGGGAACCCTGGCTAATTTTATTGCTTCCGCTCTTTTTTCGCAGCTTCTGGAGTCAACCCTGGCCTATGTTTTGGGCTATGCTTTGAGCTTGTCCGTAACCTATTATTTAAATGCCAAACTGGTGTTTAAAAGAAAACTGGCTTGGGCATCCTGGCTGAAATTTATCATTTCCTATGTTCCCAATTTTGTGATTTTGTTTAGCCTGGTCTGCTTTTTTATCCATGTTCTGCATTGGCCTGATTTGCTGGTTTATGCTTTGGCGGCAGCTTTTGGCTTACCTATAACTTTTATGCTGGTTAAACTCCTGGCTTTTAGATCCGATAAATGAGCTTTAAAGTTCTATTTTTAGAAAACTTTTTGTTGTTAAGACCAAACTTGACAAGGAAAAAGAAGTTTTTTTATGCTAAATCAGTAAAGAATTGTTTGGATAAATTCAGTTTTAGGCAAATTGGTTCTATTGTATGCTAAAATAAATAAAAAACGAGGATGACGGCAAATGGATTTGTGGGAAGAAATCGAAAATATTTGCTCTGCTTTGGAAAGAATCTTCGGCTGGCAGTATTTTCAAAAACAAAGTGAAAATCTGAAAAAACAGGATCCGGATGGCATTGGTTTGGGACGCTCATTGATACCTTTTAGTCAACAGTCCTTGGGTTATTTATGGTTAAAGGCTAAAGAGGAATTAATTATGGGGCAGTTAAACGGCTGCTATTACCCCGGTTATGCCGCTAATCGGCTGAGGGCTTTGGGACAGGAACTGCTGGCCGGAGAAAATAAATTTAATTGGAAACCACTGTTGGTCAAGTTGGATCAGGATTTTGAAACCGGAGCCTTTTTAGTTCACTGGATTTGGCGTTTGCTGGAAGCAGGCTATGCAGTAGAGATAGTTGGAGATCTGACCTTAAAGCTGGAGGAGCGGCTTTATTGGGAAGGAGTAAATTGCAAGGATAAGGATTGGAGCAAAGTTTTGGAGATGAAAGAAGCTTTTCATTCCGAAATATGGGCTTTTAATTTGCAAGCTGCCCAGCTTTTGGATTTTGAACAGGAATTTTGGCGGGAAAGAATTTTTGTCAAATTAGCTGAAACTCCTAAGCTGGAAGCAGTTATTTTAAGTCAGGGTTGGCTTAGTTCCGCTGCTTTTGTTCGCTCGGAGAAAATTTTCTGCCTGAAAGAAGGTCTAAAGCTTACCCTGGATTAATTTACAAATTGCTCATGGGCGAAAACCCCATGTGCTTCAGCATTGGGGATGAAGCCAGCCCTGCTTTCTGACCGTACCGAAGCACGGTTTGTATAAAAATAAAAATGGCACAACCATCAACGCTGATGTAATGGAAGTGCTAACATATTTCGTAAAAGTAAGCAGAATTTCGACTGCGAAAAACTGTGTATTGGGCTTTTGGCGAGCCCTCGAAGAATAAGGATTGCTTAAACAATTAAGTTTCGCCCCCGCTGCTTCAGCAGCGGGGGAGCGTCAAAAGGATATTCTTGCTAACTTGAGAAAAACCTTTTTGCTTTAATCAGGCTTTTTTGACACTCCCCATGCCTAAAGGCAGGGGATTCTTGTTGCCTGCCGGGTATATTGGCTGACCGGTACATTTCTGTCAGGCCGCAGTACAAGGTATGGGTATGCCGTTACCCATCGCAGGGCAGAACATATAGTTATCTACGCAGTATGTCTGATATTGCTGTCGCCGACATACTCAGTTGAGTTTACAGATGTTTATGGCTCCAGGCAAATCCTTATGGATATGGAATCCGCATTTGCAGGTATAGTTTCTGTTATTGGCGTGATGCACATGACCGCATACAGGGTATGTCTGACTTGTATAAGCGGGATTTGCATATTCAAAGCTAAAGCAAGGGGCTTTAGGGCGACACTTGGTAATATCACTCTTATTTCAAAATGAAATAGCACCATAGTTTCAATACTCATTGTATCAAAACTATGGTGCGGTTATGGTGGAGATAAGGGGATTTGAACCCCTGACCTCCTGCATGCGAAGCAGGCGCACTCCCAACTGTGCTATACCCCCAATTTAGATCAATTTAATTATAACACAGTAATTAATAAAAAACAAGCAAAAATTTGAAATTTCCAGATATTTTTCCGAACTCTGTCCCTCCAAATTAAAGCCTGGTACTATATTCAGAATTATCATTCAGAATTATCGGATCCAAGTTCAAATAATTTTAAGATCTTTTTGATTAGATCTTGTATTTGAATCACCTTTTTATGGTTGAATTTAATAATTTTACTAAGGACTTGCGAATTTTTCAGGAATTAAGCCCGACATAAAGTTGAAATTAGTCGAAAAGGCTTGTATAATGAGATTTAGAGAGGTAATAAATTCACAAGGAGAGAGATAAGATGAAGAAGCTACTCAGTTTGTTGGTGTCTGCTTTGTTGCTGTTGTTTCTGGCTGGCTGCGGAGACTCAGAAGATGCTGCCACCGAAGCAAATAGAGAAGCAACTGCCAAACCAGTCTCCGTCCAGGAAACACCAACCTATCCAACTGAGGATACGGTTTTGGTGCCTTATGAAGGTCGGGTAGAGCATTTGTTTTTCCATCCGGTTATTGCTTATCCGGAAATGGCCTTTGATGGAGATTATATGACGGATGGCTTTGATGACTGGATGGTAACTGCTGGAGAATATAAAGCTATTTTGCAAAGTTTGTATGAAAATAATTATATTCTGGTGAATATGAATGATGTTTGGTCGGAATATACTGATGAAAACGGCCAAAAAAGAATGAAAGCCAATACTTTAATGCTTCCGGAAGGCAAAAAACCGCTTATTGTTTCTTATGATGATGTTAACTACTATACCTATATGCAGGAAAATGGCTTTGCCTATAAGCTGATTTTGGGTGATGACGGCAATCTCTGGAGCTGGGGGTTGGATCCTTTCGGTGAGGAAGTAGTTAGTCAGGATTTGGATGCGATTACTATTATGGATTGCTTTGTGGCCGAGCATCCGGATTTTTCCCTGTATGGAGCCAAGGGCTGTTTGTGTTTGACCGGATATGAAGGAATTTTGGGTTATCGCACTCAAAGTAATGAAGAAGACAATTCGGAAGCCGCCCAGGCCAATCGGCAAAAGGAAATTGAAGCGGTTAAACCAATTGTACAACGGCTTAAAGATACCGGCTGGTATTTTGGCTGTCACACCTGGGGTCACCTCAATTTGGGCAATCGTGCTTTGGCTGCTGTGCAGGAGGATATGACCAAATGGATGAATGAAGTAAGTCCTTTGGTAGGAGAAACCACATTATTCTTCTATCCTTATGGAGCCAGAGCGGATGGGGATGATTTAAACCAGACTGGGTCGATTCTCAGCTATTTGGAAGGACTTGGCTTTGAAGTCTTTTCTTCGGTGGGCATTGAGTCCTATTCTAAGATTAAAACCGACTCCTGTGCGGTGGTTTGTGATCGTCTGCACCCGGACGGAACTACTTTGCGTTGGCAGCGTTCCCGCTATTTGCCCTTCTTTGATGCCCAGGAAGTTATGGATTTGGAATCCCGGCCTAACCGGGGATATGATTTTAGTCGGTGAACTACTCCGACTCATAGAAGTCGGAGCTTCCTGCTTCAACCACTACTGCTTGGCTAACATAATCGTTAGCTCAAGTCTTACACAATGTCCACAGGCGTTAGGTTCGGCTGATTCCCAGCCTACCATTTATTTGAAGATTTACGCAGACCTTCGT
>JAZRVI010000012.1:0-8862 GCA_045599035.1 Desulfocucumaceae bacterium
TGAAATGCTGGATATAGGAGGCTGTATAATTACAGCAGACGCTATGAACTGCCAGAAAGCAATAGTAAAAAAGATAGTAGAAAAGGGTGCAGATTATGCCTTGAGTTTAAAAGGAAACCAGTCGATTCTATGTGCAGAGGTCAGGGAATACTTTGAAGCAGCGGAAAAACAGCCGAAAGAATATCATGATGTTACCCATATTAAAACAACTGATCAAGGGCATGGACGAATAGAAACCAGAAAATATTACATTACCACAAATGTTGATTGGTATGAAAATAAGCAGGATTGGAAAAATCTTCGTTCCTTTGGCATGGTCGTTTCAAAGGCAGAACAGCAGGGAAAAACAACTGTAGCGTTACAATAGATGTGAGACCAGAGGGCTGGAAAAAAGCGATTGAGTTCGTTAAAATCAAGTTACCACACAATCCTTTAACGAAAGGACTCAATCGCCATGAATAGTATAGCACATAACAAAAGGTATTTGCCACAT
Source organism: Desulfocucumaceae bacterium (assembly GCA_045599035.1). Classification (GTDB taxonomy): domain Bacteria; phylum Bacillota; class Desulfotomaculia; order Desulfotomaculales; family Desulfocucumaceae; genus CATZDY01. The sequence continues at coordinate 494 of JAZRVI010000012.1, forward strand.
GAAATTACAACAAAAATTCATTCCGTAGAATTGTACAGAGAAACGAGAGACATAAGTTTTGTATGCCGCCGATACCACATCTCAAAAGCTTCGCTTATGCGGTGGAACAAGCTGTACGACGGAACAAGGGAATCGCTGGAGCCAAAATCACATCGCCCTAAAACGCCGCATCCGAACGCCCATACGGCGGAGGAACTGAAGTGGATCCGGAACTATCACCGCAGGAATCCGAATATCAGCATCTGCGAACTGTACGGTAAGCTGCGGGAAGATAAAGCATATAAGAGGCATCCCGGCTCTTTGTACCGTGTATTTGTCAGGCTTGGCTATCGAAAGCAGGTGGAATCCACAAAGAAAAGATCCAAACATAACGGGAAATACGATACTCCGACAGAATTGGGCGTGAAATGGCAGATGGATGTGAAATATGTACCAACAGCGTGTTATATTGGTGTAGATGATGAAAAATTTTATCAATATACAATGTTAGAAGAAGCAAGCCGAAAACGGTTTATTTATGCATATAAGGAGAAAAGCAGTTATTCCACGGTAGATTTCTTTAAAAGAGCAATCATTTTCTTCGGCTACACACCGAGTACAATCCAAACTGACAATGGCGGTGAGTTTACCCATACAGCCAAAACAAATCGAATCCATTTGCTGGATAAGTTCTGTAATAAGATCCATGTACACCATAAGACGATCCGCCCCAGAACACCGTGGCATAACGGCAAAGTTGAACGCAGTCATCGCAGCGATCAACAGCGATTCTACAATTACCTTAAATTTTATTCGTTTGAAGATTTACAGATACAGATGAAGCGGTATCTGTATCGCAGCAACAACATCCCAATGTCTGTCCTTGGCTGGCTCTCGCCGAATCAGATGCAAAGAAAGCTGGCCACTGAGTTTATCTGACTTTGTTCGGGGCTTCGTTCCTCTCTGCGTCAGATAAACTCGTACTACCTCACATCATTGACTAATGAACAAAAATCAAAAAAATCAAAAAAAAACTAATGTTTACATTTTCCCTATTAATTTACTTTAAAGCTTAATGGGCTGGGGGAATTTTGCGTTCCACCAGCAAAAAATGAAGCAGGGCTTGCAAATATCGAAGCAAAGTAAAGCTGACCAGCAAGACTGCCACTCCAGCCTGAAAGTAAAACCAGATTTGCAGCGTTTTGCCCCAGGCTGCCGTTGTACCCAAATATTGCACCAGACTATTTGAAGCCATAGCACTAATTACAAAAGGAAAGGTCAAGGCTGCATAACTGGGATAAAAGACTTTGGGTTTAATCAGAAAAACCACCCGGCTTAAAATTATTAAGTAAGACAGCAAAGAAACAACGGCCAAAGCTGCCACCAATCCAGCCAGCGGATCCACTCCTTCCCCGGTCTTAAGCTGCAAATAGGCAGCCAAACACAGATTGGGCGGAGCGGTCAAAATACAAACCAACGGCCTCTGGACTTCCGGCATAGCAGAATAACGCCAATAGCGATAAGCCACCGGCCCAATCAGTCCCAAATAAAGCGGCAGAGACAGCCACCAAAAAACCTCGCCCAAAGTATAGGCTTGATAAGCTGGAGCAGTCAGGCTGGCTACCACCAAACCAATATAAACGATAAAGTAACTGCCGTGCAAATCGGCTATTTTTTGCTTGGGCATAAATTTCCAGCTAAAATAAAACATCAAAACTATATGCAGGATAATTCCCAAAGACCACAGCCCCAGCCGAAAATTCCACCAGGATTCCGGCAAATAAATACTGAACAGCATTAAGGTTAGATTAAAAGTTCCCATAATACTGGTGCTGACCGGATTTTGCAGCTCCTGTTTAAAGGAAGGGAAAAAAAGCACCAGCTTGGCCAACAGCAAACCCAAAAAAGCAGCCACCAAAAATCCCATATAAGCTTGAATTCCCAGCAAATTGCCCAGCGAAGTACAACCCAGCATAACTCCGGACAGGGCAAAGGGAGTTTCTTTGAGAAAATATCGCATCTGTTTCCCTCCCTGAAACTAATTATCATTCGGTTGTTTAATGAGAACGATATCCTGTAATTTTATGGCTTTCCCTAAGGGAAGAGGTATTATTATTTTTTACCTTAGCATATCTGACCCCAGCTTGTAAATCAAAATAAAGGGGGAATTTGGACTTATGTCGAAAAGAATTGGAGCTTGGAGGCAATACTCACTAATAGATGCAATTCGTCCCATCACCCATAGAAGTAGAAGACTTCTTGCTGAAAAGAGTTAAAGCTAGTAAGAAAGGCAGGATTATTTTGTTCAAGTATCTCAAACAATTTTCGGAGGGCTTGACGGAATTGGTTTTTCCGGAAATTGACCGTTGTTTATTTTGTGAAACTCCCAATCGGCAGCAGGAAATTTGTGCTGCCTGTCAAAAAGAAATTGAGGCTTATGCCAGTTGGCCTCATTGTCAGCACTGCGGACGCTTTTTTTCCGCTGGTCAAACTGGTATAATCTGTGAGGAATGCCGAAAGAATCCGGGCAGTCTGGAGCAGATTCGTTCGGTTCTGCCCTATCAGGACTTGGCCAGGCAAATTGTGAATAATCTGAAATATCGGCAGAATCGGCGGCTGGTGGAACCTATGGCTGACTATTTGAGCCGGATTATTCAGCCGGAAAGCTCTCATTTTCAAATGATTATTCCGGTTCCCATGTTTGCCGGGAAATTAAAAAAGCGGGGCTTCAATCAAGCGGCTTTATTAGCCGAAGCAGTATCAGCCAGATTAGGCTTGCCCTGGAATGAAGGCTTAAAGAAATTGCGGGATACTCATTCGCAGGCCGGATTGGGCAAACAGGAACGCCTTTCCAATTTGCAAGGCAGTCTGAGCGTTGAGAGCTTGCTTGAGTTAGCGGGCTGCAATGTTTTGCTGATCGATGATGTTTTGACCACCGGCAGCACTCTGGAAGCTTGCAGTCAGGTTTTGCAGCAAAATGGGGCGGCCGAAGTCTGGGGTCTGGTGTTTGCCAGCAGTCTGACTGAAGGCTGAGGAATGCTCAATTCAAGGGCAAATCCCGTTTGGTCGGCGGAGCTGTGGTCATCAGTCCGTCCAGATAGTCCCGAAGCTTTTTTAAAGCCCAGGCCAAAAGAGTGGCCAAAAGAAGGGCAGCCAAATTTAAAAACACCTTATTTCCGGAGGCCCAAAACGCATCTATTCCAGTCAGCAATTTTTCATGCACCAAATATAATTCCAAAGTTATGCCGCCATAAAAGGCCAGGAATTTTTTCAGGAAATTCTGCTGGTTTAGACAGGCCAAAAGCCAGCTTAACAGCCAGGTCAGACCCAAACTCATAGGGGCATAAAGATAGCGGTGCAAGCTGACCTGACCATAGGTCAGCTCAAAGGCCAGATAGCCGCCCAGCAGCAGCCCCAGGGCTGCCATATTCAGCCATAGAGCCGGAAATTCCCAGCCTTTTTTGATCAGGGGAGCCAAAGCTGCTCCCGCCAAAAAAATAGGAATTCGTCCCAAAAAAACTTCAATATGGGCATAGGTAGTGGGAAAAACCAGATAAAGCCCGATGCTTCCACCCAGTACCAAAGCTAATAAACCCATAAAACCTTTCCAAGTATAACGATTAAATAAGTGGTAGATTAACGGATAAACCAGATACAATACCAAAATTGCAGCGATAAACCATTCCCGGCGATAACCGTTCAGCCAAAAGCTCAGGGTGGACAAATCCAGACCCAACTGTACCCAATCCCCTTTTTGCCCAATATCCAGATAAAGATAAAAGGGCAGGCAAACCAGAAAGTAGGAAATCAAAATTCTGGAAGCCCTTTTGCGATAAAAATTTCGGGGACTGGAATCCTTGCTCAGGGAATAGTACAAGCCCAGACCAGAGAGAAACAGGAAAATATCCACTCCCATATTGCCCAGATTTTTCAAAATATGAATCACAGGAGCGGTAACCGACAGGCTGGAATGGAAAAACGCAATCCACAAAATAGCCAACCCAAATAAAAATTCCCTTTCTTGACTGATTAAATTTAAGCTGAGTTTTTTTTCTAAAAATTTAAAATTCATTTTCTTCAATTAAGCCGCTTCTAAACCGCTTCAAAAATCCGTTTCTTATTGGAAAAACACTTTATTTTTATTCTAAGCCAAGCTTCCTGGGATGTCAAATATGATATCTTTTCAAAAAATATCTTGACAAATATAAACTTAGATCTATAATAAAATTAGAATCAAATTAATTTGGAGGTTTTTTTATTATGAGTTATTCTTGGGATCAAGCCTGGAACACCGGACATGAATTGGTTGATGCTGAACATCAGGCTTTGGTCGTAATTATCAACGATCTAAGCGAAATTTGCAATAATAATCCGAACCAGGAAAGCATCAGTGCCAAATTAAATGAACTGGCCGAACATACCGTTACTCACTTTGGTGATGAAGAAAAGATTATGTTGGAATACTCCTATCCTCAATATGAAGTTCACAAAAAGCAACATGATAATTTTGTGGCTACTGCCCTGCAAATTATCAATGAATATCAGACCAATCATTCCGTCCCGGATTTATTGCAAGCTGTGGATCAAACCATTGTTACTTGGTTGGTTAAACACATGAAGGGTTCTGACAAGCATTTTACCGGCTATGTATTAGCCCAAAAAGCCTAACAGGAGGTTGGATCGTGGAAAAATGGGTTTGTGAATTATGCGGCTATGTTTATGATCCGGCATTAGGCTGCGAAGATATTCCACCCGGAACCGCCTTTGAAGATCTGCCGGATGATTGGGAATGTCCGGAATGTCTGGCGGCCAAGGATCGTTTTGTCCCGGAAGCTCAAGCTGCTTCCATGAAAAAAATGCCCAAAGCTTAAAGGTGAATATTCCCCCACTTCTATAAGTGGGGGCTTTTCATTGTTCTGGGAATTTCTTTTGAATCCCGTTTTCATTCAAACAAAACTATATAGATTTTACACATCAGCCAGCAAAATTAATTTAGAAATAAGGCGACCGGGGCAGCCCCAGACGATACTTGCCCCGGGTTTCCACACCGCCCACTCCGGCCAGACCGGTTACTGTCCCGGCCAGCAGTTCCGGCAGAGCCACGGCCTGAGAAATAGAGGTAAAGGCTACTTTTTCCATCACAAAAACCGGATCATAAGCATGAATCAAGACCCTTTGAGGTGAGCTGGCAAAATTGGCTCCAGCTTGCAGCAGGCTTTCATAATGGGATTGACAGGCTCCAGCAAAGATAACCAAACTGTCCAGATTTTTTTCATATTGTCGGGCAGCCTGTACCGCCGATACAAAAGCAGCCGAATTATGATAGTTTTCCACCTTGCGTAGATCTCCGGCCTTGCGAATCAGACCATCATGCCCGGTCAAGACCAGCATTTCCGGCTGATGCCGTTTTAACAGTTCAGGCAGCCTTTGACTTTGCTGGCTTTCCTCCACATGATAGCCGCAGCAGGGAATCCCCAGCTGTCGATAAACAGTCAGACATAAATCCAAATATTCCGGATCGCCGTCCAAATGCAGCAAAAAACCCACCCGGCCAAAGCTCTCCTCCGTTGATTCTCCCCGCAAGCCAGGAAGCTGGCGGCGACGAAAAAGCTTTTTTTCCTGCTCCAAAGTCCTTTGAGCCAAATCAAGCAGATAACAGCTCAACTGTTCCGCCTTAATTTTGACCAGATCCTCCCAAATAGCGGTGGCCTGCAACCGATAATCCAAACCCTTGAGTCTGGCCCAAATTTTCCCCTGTTTCCGAAAGCAGCCGCAAATACGGAAAAAAATATCACAGCCATAAGAACGCCTGCCCACCACATCACCTACCGCTAAACCGGCCACTTTTTCCACCTCCAATATTTCAGTATATAGAGATAAGATCAAAAAAGTGTTTTGCCTCTCTATTTTCGGTATGAATTAAGGCAAATTCGGCCAAACTGATTAAAAAAGGAGGCAGGCAGATGAAGCAGGTTTTTGTAGATGATCAGCCCCTGGAATTTGAAGCCGGGCTGACAGTTTTGGAATTTTTGCAAAAGCAAAATTGGCAAATCCCCACCTTATGCTGGCTAAAAAAGCTGAATGGCGGCAACTGTCGGCTTTGTCTGGTGGAAATAGAAGAAAATCAAATTCGTACCTTGCAGGCTTCCTGCGTCTATCCTCTGCGGGCTGGACAAAAGATTTATCCCCATTCGCCCAAAGTGCTGCAAGCCCGGCAACAGGTTTTGCAGCTGTTATTGGCTGAACATGAAAAAAAGTGCTTGAGTTGTCCTCGAAATTTGAGTTGTGAGCTGCAAAGTCTGGCTGCTCAAATGAATATCCGCACTATTCCAGAGCTGGAAAAGCCTTCTCTGCCGCCTCGTCAGGTCAACAGCTTTATTCAGCGGGATTATGGCAAATGTATTCGCTGCCGCCGCTGTCTGGCCATTTGTCGGGAGGTTCAGCAAATTGGGGTTTATTCGGCTTTAAACCGGGGTTTGGAAACCTTAATTGCTCCGGCTTATGCCCTGGATTTAAGCGAAGTCCGCTGCATTGCCTGCGGTCAATGCGTCCAGCATTGTCCCACCGCCTCTTTGACTGAGCGGGAATATTTAACTGAAGTAGAAGCAGCTTTAGCCGATCCTCAAGTTACGGTGGTGGTTCAGACTGCCCCGGCCATTGGCGTTAGTTTGGCCGAAGCTCTGGGCGAAAAACAGGCTCGACCCGGACAACTGCCCGCCGCTTTACGCAAACTGGGCTTCAATTATGTTTTTTCCACCGCCTTTGCCGCTGATTTAACCACCGTGGAAGAAACCAAAGAATTTCTGCAACGCCTGGATAAAGGAGAAAATTTACCTTTGTTTACCTCTTGCAGTCCGGGCTGGGTTAATTTTTGCCGCACCTTTTATCCGGAATTAACTCCCCATCTGAGCAGCTGCAAATCTCCCATGACCATGCTGGGGTCTTTAATTAAGCATTATTGGGCAGCTCAACTTGATTTGCACCAGGTCAAGGTTTTTGCCATTATGCCCTGTACGGCCAAAAAGCTGGAAGCCACCCGTTCCCTGACTGAGCAGGAAAAAGATGTAGATGGGGTTTTGACCACCCGAGAATTGGCCAAATTAATCCGGAAAGCCGGATTTACCTGGAACAATCTGCCAGAAGAAGAATTTGATCAGCCTTTGGGTCGGGGCAGCTCTTCCGGATATTTATTTGCAGCCAGCGGGGGAGTGACGGAAGCTGTTTTACGGCAAGCCGCCGCCTTTTTGGGAATGGAAAAATTGCCGGAAAAGAGCTTAAAACCCCTGCGGGAAACCGCTGGCATTCGAAAGCTGGAATTGGAATTGGCTGGCCGTTCCATTAAAGCAGCCATTGTCCATGGCACAGCCAATGCCCATCAAATTTTACAACAAATTAAGAATGGAAAAAAATATGACTTTTTGGAAATTATGGCTTGTCCGGGAGGCTGTATCGGTGGAGGCGGCCAGCCAATTGTCCCGACAGAACCGACCTTTGCAACAGCTTCCCGAGCCGAAAAGCTTTATCAGGAGGACGAACAAGCCGCCTGCCGGGTGGCCTGGGATAATCCAGCCGTGCAAAAGCTTTACCGGGATTTTTTGGGCGAACCTTTAAGCCCCAAAGCCAAGGCTCTTTTGCATAATCCGCACCGACTCAACTGACAGCAAAAACAATGTTTCACGTGAAACATTAACAGCCTTTTGGAATTCCAATGAGTCTCAGCGGCGGCTTACATAAGCCGAATCAAGCCAGAAAAACCGCCACAGCTTTTCCTGAGCCTTGCTCAAACCAATTCGACGACTGACAGCAATTTCTTCTTCCAATAAGCTGATTCCCGGCTTAATTTGCAAATTGCTTCGGTTTAAATCGCAATTATTGTCCGCCAAAGTTATAATTTGCGGCGTAAAACCCACGTGCTTGCATGTGGGTTTTACGCCGCTTTAATTTTAACTCCAGCTTGTTGACAATTACATGGATTGAATATACAATCTATGTGTAACTTAAATACACAAACGAAAGGAAAATATTTAATGGCAAGACCTAAAAGTAATAATGTACAGATAAACATTTCTATTCCATCCGAATGGAAGTACTAATTAAAAAATCTTGCTCGTATCTATTCAAGTAAAAAAACGATTAAGAAATATATAGATGAACAGAAAAATGCAGACTAACAATCTAAATACAACTGAATATAAGAAATTGTTAAGACGATTCCATAGTCTGTCTGATAGACATGTTTTGGTAATAGAAACAGATATGCCTAATCAGGCTAAATATCGTATTTTTCATGATTCTGAATTACTTCGTAAGGCAGGCAATGAACTTACTGCTATTATGAGAAACAACTATAAGCAGCTCCTTCGTACTAAAGAATATGGAAAACTAAAAAA
>JAZRVI010000013.1:0-19869 GCA_045599035.1 Desulfocucumaceae bacterium
CCAGCAGTTAATCAATATAATGGCAGGTTTGCTGCTGGGTATTGCGGCGGGTCTGATTCTGAAATATGTTTTTCCAGGTGCAGTAGCTGCCTGGCTTGGAAATAATCTGTTTGGAACATTTTCTGCAATGTTTATGAACGCGTTAAAAATGCTGGTTGGGCCGCTGGTTTTCTTTTCGATTGCCGCCAGCATTGCACAATTCCCCAATCTGGCCTCGCTGGGCAGGATTGCGATTAAAGTTTGCATAACTTGTGTTTTTACCTCGCTGATTGCCATTGGGGTCGGGTGTGGGGTTTATCATATTTTTCCAATCGGTTCAACGGAAATGGCGGCTGCGGTAACTGATACGGCGAACACGGCAATTCAAGCCGACACTGCGACAACAATTTCCGTACGGGATATTATTATGGGAATTGTACCGTCCAATATTGTGGATCCATTTGCCAAAGGGGATATGCTGCAGATTATCTTTATAGCCATACTTGTTGGAGCAGGCGTGTCGGCAGTCTCCGGTTATCACGCTGCTTTGAAAAATACAGTCTCCGGCCTGAATGACCTGATATCCCGAATCATAGGATGGGTCATTGCGATCCTTCCTTTGTCTGTCTTCTGTGCCATGGTCAAGATGGTCATCGAAACTGAAGTGGGTAATCTTACGGATTTGATCTTATGGATTCCGGTATGTTATGCTGGTGATCTTGTAATGCTTATTGTGTATGGTCTGTTGATCATGTTTGTGGTGCGTTTGAATCCGCTGCATTTCTTCCGGGGATATTTTCCGGCAATGCTGACGGCGTATTCTTTAGCCTCCTCCAATGCCTCAATGCCGATTTTAATGAAAACCTGTGAGAAGCTGGGCATTTCACGCAAAATCTATTCCTTTTCCCTGCCCCTGGCTCCCACGATAGATGGAAGCTGCATTGTTCTCACCATAACAGCATTTTTTATGGCGAAGATCTTTGGGGTTACCATGACTCCGCTTGCGTTGCTGCTGATGTTTACTGCCATCATAATCCTGTCGCTTGGAGCACCGGATATTCCAAATTCCGGACTTGTGTGTCTGGCAGTCCTGCTGCCGCAGCTTGGGATTCCGGCAGAAGCGGTCAGCTTGATCATGGGTCTTTACCCTCTTGTGGATATGGGGGAATCATTGATCGATGTAGGCAATGATGTAACAATGGCAACAGTTGTGGCCAAACAGGAAAATCTGCTGGATATGGAACAGTTTCTAAAAAATTAAAGCCCGGATTTTTGTTTCCGAGATTTTGTAACGCATCATTGATAGACCAATATTTTACATATGAGCAAAGAGGAAAATTTGCTTGACAAGCAGACAGCGGTAGGTTAAAATGGAAAAAATAAGTTCGATTTTTCGGTGCCTTGGACAGAAAGTCCAGGGAGAATAGGGAAAGAGGTGCGAAACCTCTGCGGACCCGCCACTGTAAAACTGAGCCGCCGACTTTTGACCACTCCAAGATCTTGGGGGAAGGTGTCGGTCAGGTGTTGAAGTCAAGCCAGGAGACCTGCCGAAGAATCTGTTTAATGTTGAGCGAAGGTAAAGTTCACATCTTTTTTAAGGTGTGGACTTTTTTTATTTGGCCAAATGGGAGGAGACAAATTTGCAGACTTTTTGTTTAACGGCTGCCCAGCACATGGAAAAGATGGAGCGGCCTTTGCCCCAGGTGCAGCCCGGAGAAGTTTTGATTAAGGTAAGCCGCTGCGGAGTGTGCCGCACGGATCGCAAGGCTTATTATCAAGGCCAGCGGGATTTGCATTTGCCCCGGGTTTTGGGACATGAAATTGCAGGATGGATTCAGGAAATCGGCCTGGGCGTAAAAGGCTATCGAGTGGGGCAAAGGGTGGCTGTACATCCAGGCATCTTTTGCGGTGAATGTGCAGACTGCCGCTCCGGACGGGATCAGCTGTGCCGCCAAATGCAAATTTTGGGCTTTCATTTGGACGGCGGCTTTCAGGAATATTGTTTGATTCCGGCGGCTGGAGTTCGTCAGCAAATTTTGCTGCCCCTGCCGGACAATTTGAGCTTTAAGCAGGCAGCCTTTATGGAACCGCTGGCCTGTGCCGTCAATTTGCAGCATTCCCTGCAAACTTTACCTGAGGATCGGCTGCTGATTATTGGAGCTGGAGCTTTGGGAATTTTGACCGCCCGACTTTGGCAGCAAAAGGGCTGTCGGAGCATTAGCTTTCTGGAAATAGAACCGGCCAAAAGAAAGCTGGCCTGGCAATTGGGTTATCCGGCCTATGCTAATTCGGCAGAAATAAGCGAAAGCCCTACGGTAATCATTCCCTGCTGTCCGGATAATGCCAGCTTCTATCAGGCCATTCAATTGGTGGTCAAGGGGGGGAGAATCGGCTTTTTCAGCGGTTTGGCTTCCAATCAGGAATTAAACCCCAAAATTATCAATGAACTGCATTACAAGGAATTAAAGCTGGTTGGCTCCTATGGCTGTTCCGTTTGGCACAGCCGGGAGGCTTTGGGTCTGTTACAGGAAATAGATTTGCCGGTTTATGAGCTTAAACCGGACGGTTTGCTTGCCGATATTCAAGATTTGGAGCATAAAGAAGCCTTGATTTCCGCTTTGATTTGGGAACCGGAAGCATAAAAACTTCTTATTCAAAAGGAGGAAAAAAGCATGACAACTTTTGCCCAGGCAATTAATTTAATGATTCAGAAAAAAAATTTGTCTTATACTGAAATGAGCTATTGCTTTGAAAGATTAATGAATAATCAGGAAACCGAAATGAATCAGGGAGCTTTTTTGGCTGCTTTGGCCGCCAAAGGCGAAACTCCAGAGGAAATTCGGGCGGTTTGGGAAAAAATCATGGAACTGGATACGGTTTTGGCTCGTCCCCAGGTGGAAAGCCCGGTAGTAGAAAACAGCGGAACCGGTATGGATAGTTTGAAAACCTTCAATATCAGCACTTTGGCCGCCTTATGTGCGGCTTCGGCCGGGGTTAACATTGCCCGGCATGGTTCCAGAGCGATTACTTCTTCCTGTGGTACGGTGGATATTCTGGAACAGGTTGGCGTAGGCATGGATGTGGAGCCGGAAATAGTCCGGGAAAGCATCGAAAAAACTCAAATTGGCCTGTTTAACGGCACCAGCCCTTTGGTACATCCAGCAGCCCTGGGACGGATTTTAAGCCAGATTTCCTTTGGCAGCGTTTTAAATATTGCCGCTTCTTTGGCCAATCCGGCCATTCCGGATTATGCGGTACGGGGAGTAGGCAGCCCGGAAATGGTTAAGCCGGTGGCCGAAATTATGCAGAAAATCGGTATTAAAAAAGCTTTGGTTGTCCACGGTCTGACTTCTGACGGACAAAACGGCATGGATGAAGCTTCGATTTTGGGGGAAACTCATTTTGCCTATTATGAAGGGGAGAAACCACTGGAAACCGGTTCTTTCTGCCCGGAAGACCTGGGCATAACCAGAGGTCAGGTGGAAGATATTCAGGCTTTGGGCAATGCCCAACAGGAAAGCCGACGCTTTTTGCATATTCTGGCCGGTCGGGGCAAAAGAAGTCAAAATGATATTGTAGCTTTAAATTCCGGCCTGATTTTGCATTTGTCCGGACAGGTCAGGGATTTGAAAACCGGCTATCAGAAATCCCTGGAGCTTTTGGGCAATCAACAGGCTTTGGGCAAGCTGCGGCAATGGATTGCGGTGCAGAACCGGGTAGAGAAGCGGGAACAGGCTTGTGCCAGATTTGATCAGCTTGTGAAAGCAATGTAGAGTTGGCACTCCGGATTCTAAAAGCTAAGCTCCAGACTTGTGAGCCTAAAAAGCAGGTTTTTTTTATAAGTCTAAGCCGTTTTCTGACTTACCCACAGGCAAGCCTGTGGGGTTCCAATTGTTAAGCGTTGCTTGTAATCGTACATCATTTTCAGACTTTGGAATACAAGTTTATGCTTAGAGCAAAGAAACTTTATAGACAAGCAATCCGTTGATTACATTAGCGTCTAATTTCTGCCATACAGCAGGGAAGTAAAGTCAAACTCCCTGATATTTAGATCATATATTCAATCTATATAACCTAAAGCATTTCATTAAGTGATCCGCCAGGAGGAACCATCGGAAAAACATTTTCTTCTTTTTCAACAATAATATCCAGGAAAACCGGAGCAGCAGATTTTTGAGCCTGTTCCAAAGCCGGAGCCAAATCAACCGCTTTTTCCACCCGAATACCTTCGGCTCCATAAGCTTCGGCCACTTTAACAAAATCCGGGCCGGTAATTTCGGTTTGCGAATAACGCCGATTATAGAATAAATCCTGCCACTGCCGCACCATGCCCAAAAATCCATTATTTAAAATCAGAGTTTTGACCGGCAGTTCATACTGAACTGCTGTAGCCAATTCCTGAATATTCATTTGAATACTGCCATCTCCAGCAATATTAAAGACCAATTCATCCGGACAGCCTACTTGAGCTCCAATGGCCGCCGGGAAGCCATAGCCCATTGTTCCCAACCCGCCGGAGGAAATAAAGGTACGCGGTCTTTTATAAGTATAATGGTGAGAAGCCCACATTTGGTGCTGCCCCACCTCGGTGGTAATAATGGCCTTGCCCTGGGTAGCCTGATACAAAGCTTTAATGGCCTGCTGGGGTTTAATCACGGCTCCGCCTTCAATTTTGGCCGGGTCATACAAAGGATATTCCTTTTTCCACTGCTGAATTTTTTCCTGCCAGGCTCCCGGCAGTTTAGCCTCCAGCCGTTCAAGCAGCCTTTGGATAATGAATTTAACATCTCCGGCCAAGGCCACGGAAGTCTGGACATTTTTATTTAATTCTGCAGGATCAATATCAACATGAATAATTTTGGCATTAGGAGCAAAGCTGTCCACCCTGCCGGTAACCCGTTCGCTGAATCTGGCTCCCAAAACCACCAGAACATCGGCTTCGCAAACGGCATAATTGCCATAATAACTGCCGTGCATTCCCAACATACCCATAAAGAGCGGGTGATCCCCCGGAAAAGCTCCCATACCCATTAAAGAACAGGCTACCGGAGCCAGCAGCAGTTCAGCCAGCTTTAATAATTCCGGAGCCGCTCCGCTGTTAATGACCCCGCCCCCAGCATAAAGCATAGGTCTTTCTGCCTGCAAAATCATTTGAGCCGCCCGGTTTAAGTCTTCCTCGGAAGCTGTCCGCATGGGGCGATAGCCCGGCAATCTCATTTTGCTTTCAGCCAGATTATCTTCGATCATGGCCTTGGAAACATCGGAAGGCAGGTCAATCAGCACCGGCCCCGGACGACCCGTGCTGGCAATAAAGAAAGCTTCCTTTACCACTCTGGCCAAATCTTCGACATCTTTAACAATATAATTATATTTGGTAACTGGCAGGGTAATGCCGGTAATATCTACCTCCTGAAAGCTGTCCCTGCCCAGCATATTAGTGGGTACCTGACCGGTAATAGCCACCAAAGGCACGCTGTCCATATAGGCATTGGCAATCCCGGTTACCAAATTGGTAGCTCCAGGGCCGGAAGTAGCCAGACAAACCCCAACCTTACCGGTTGCCCGGGCATAACCGTCAGCCGCATGAATGGCCGCCTGCTCATGCCGGGTCAAAATATGTTTGATTATTTTGGAATCATACAAAGCATCATAAATATGAATGGCCTGTCCGCCGGGATAACCAAAAACGGTATCTACTCCCTGTTCTTCCAAACTTTTGATTAAAATTTGAGCTCCTGATAATTGCATCTTAATCACCTCTGATAATTTTAACATATCGTGAGCAAGACATCCCCCACATCTATAGGTGGTGGGATGAATTGCATTGCACACGGTGTCTTCTTGACTTCTGTACCTCATACTGTTATAATCCAATGAATATAAAAAAGCCTTTCTCCCCGATCCTGGTCTTCAGGGACGAAAGGCTGTTATTTCCTTGCGTGGTACCACCCTGCTTCTCTCGTTTGGCAACGAAAAGCACTTGATTAACTGGCCGGGATAACAGGCGGCCAAAAACCTGATCCTGGCTTAATAAGCGATTTTGAACGCTGTTCAGCCGGCAGCTCCGGGAGGATCCATTTCTTAAAGCGGCTGCCGATTTGCACCACCCATCGGCTCTCTGAAAACCGGAATTTAAGTTTCATATTCCCATCTCAGCTTTTAAAATAATTTTTAAAATATTCATTTCAGTTTAACAGACCAAACAAATCTTGTCAAGAATTTCAAACTTTTTTAATTCGATTTTATTTTACCGCCTGATTGTGCTATAATAGCAACAAAATTTACAGGAGGTTTTTCCATGTCCGTAATTCATACTAAGGAAGCTCCGGCGGCTGTCGGCCCCTATTCCCAGGCCATCCAAAAGGGCAATTTAATCTTTCTTTCCGGCCAAATTCCTTTGGTTCCGGAAACCGGAAAACTGATAGAAGGAGATATTCAGGTTCAGACTGCCCAATGCTTAAAAAATCTGGAGGCAGTTTTAAAGGCGGCTGGTTTGGGCTTGAACCATATTGTCAAGACAACAGTTTTTTTGACTGATTTGCAAGCCTTTGCCCTGGTTAATGAAACCTATGGCCAGTTTTTTACCCAAAACCCGCCAGCTCGTTCCTGTGTGGAAGTCTCCGCTCTTCCCAAGGGAGCCTTGCTGGAAATCGAAGCCATTGCCTGCTGTGATTAAAAAAAAACCTGTCCCAAAACCAAGCCGGGACAGGTTTTTTTGGAGCTTAATTGGCATAAGTTCCTTTTATCCAGCGATATAAATCATCATAGATATTCCGCACCAAATCCAAATGGCTGTTCAAAATATTAGCCAAAGTACGGGAGGAAGCATAATAAGCATTGGTCACCTGACCGTCCAAGCCAAGCTCATGCCCCTGAGCCAGTTGTTTATAAAACAAATCGTAATAATAGCGATTATAGGTTATCTTGTCATCCAGTTCAATTTCTATGCCCATATTATTGCTTTTACTCAAAGCAGCGGCAGCTTCCATCCGGCCTTCTCCCGGCTTATTGGCCGAGAAATAATTGGGCTGTAAAATGGCACAGGTAAAGCCGTAATCTTGCCAGCAGTCATAACCAGCAGCTCCGTAATAGGGAATCCAATAGAAGTCATAGCCATCTGCCTTAACCATTTGAGCTGCTGCTTGCACCAGTTCAGCTTCCCGATCAACAGAAGTATCTACTTCTTCTCCATACCAGTAAATCCCAGTCAAATCTAAATTGGTATAATTCGCTTCCTGCCAATAGATCAACATTTGCCGATAATAGGCTCTCAAGGCCTGCCAACGGTTATTGTAAGCCTGTTCCGTACTGGTATTACCCCCAGCCGCAAAGCTCAATAAGGCTCCCTCACTACCCGCAGCCTCAAAATCCGTAATAGCCGGATCCGGATAGGGTAAAGTCAAAATCACCGGATAGCTTCGTTCCAGACCTAAAGCCTGGTTAACCACCCCAACCGCCTGGTTTAAAGCAGTCAATTGGCGATCCGGTTTAAATAAATCCTCCAGATAATTATACCAATTGATACGGTTGGTCATAGCTCCCTGCACCGGCAGGAAAAGCATTGAATCAAACATGGTATCCTTAATTTGACCGCTGCTGTCTACATAACCCACCAGCTTTTCCAGCTCACTTTGATTCCAAACAATCGGACTTTCTGAGTAACCATTGGAATAAAGCAGGAAGATATCCTGTTTTTCTTTCAGATAAAGATTGCTTTTGGTGCTTTCCACCACTAAACCGGCATGAGTTAAGATCGGCGGAGCTACCACTGCTTGCCCACCATCAATCCGCAAATGGCGGATAAAGGTATAAATTTCTACCGGAAAACTGATTTTAAAATAGCGGGCATTCATTGAAGGAAAAGCCAAATTCAAGCTGATAATTTGGGAGGTTCCATTTTCCACTGTGTTATGGGTGATTCGGCCTAATTGATACCAAAGCTCACCATCCAAAGAAACTTCCACATTGACATAAGCCGGCAGACGGATTCCAGAACTGCCCTCCTGCTTAAATTCCATGGCCACACTATCCACATTCTGGATGGAACCCAAGTCTACTGTAATATTCCGTCCATCCTGCCGCAAATAGCCCAGCCAGCTTTCCCCATTGGAGGCCAAACCGTCTACTGCTCCCGGATAGTTTTCATATTCAGTTTTAGCAAAATAATTATCCGGCGACCAGGCAGTCACCTGATAATCGTAAGTCAAAATTTTTTTGATCTTATTGACCGGAACCTGACCATCTGCTGCCTGCAAAGCTACGGCCTGATATTGTCCGCCCTGATTGAGGGTCAAAACTGCCTGCCCTTTTTTACGAACCTGGGGATTTAAACCATAAATATCCAGCATCCCAGCCTGATTATACCCAAAGGACTTGCTGAAAACAAACTGAGGAGTAGAAAAATCCAAAACCTCACCCTGCACCGCATTAAGATCCGAATAGTCCAGACTTGCCTGAGCTGCTGCCCAGCGTTCACTCCATTTATACATTTTATAGACAATAACAGCCGCCTGCTCCTGAGTAATTTCCTGTTCGGGATAGAAATAATTATCACTGCCCTTTAAAATGCCCAGACAGGTAATTTGAGCCACCGCTTCTTGAGCATAATCAGCAATCTTATCCTGATCCAAATAGGTAACCTGATAATCCGGCTTTAGTTCCGAATTGGTTTGACTGATTAAATTATATAAAATGACCGCTCCATCCTGTCGGCTGAGTCCGGAGTCCGGATAAAAATTACTGTCTTTGGCGACAATTTGATAATAAGCCAATGAAGCAATATAGCCATAGGCTTCCATGGAGGAATCCAAATCATTAAATTCCGTATAGGAAGGATAATAGGGCAAAATTCCCACCGCTTTGGCCAGCCACATGGCAAAATCAGCTCGGCTGATCGGAGCCTGGGGATCGTTTATTTCAGCAATGCCCCACTCACTTAAAGCTGCAATTTCATTTTGGGCATAGCTGCTGGTCAAAGCCGAGGACTGGTTCTGCCCGAAAGCAGAACCAGTTAAAATCAATATGAGAGTTAAAGCTATTAAGATTATTTTATTCAATTTCAATTTCAACTACCTCATCATCACTGTTGATAATCAAGGTTACATCCATATCTTCTTCCAGAGAGCCTAAAGAGCGTTTGCGGTTGCCTTCATAAATTTCCACATCATCGCTGATTTCATAAGTAACCTCTTTGCCATTGGTCTTTTCAATGGTAATTTTCATAACACCGGTAGTTTTAAGGTAGGTGATGGTACCATAGATTTCTTCGGTGTCTTCGTCGCTGCTTTCAATGACTACTTTTTTAATTTCCTCATCACTGTTCAGGGTCAGAGTAACCTCCATGCCTTCTTCCAGATAACCAATCTTCCGGTTAATTCCATCTTCGACAATGGTATAGCTGCTGGCAAAATAATAGGTTACTTCCTTGCCATTACTCTTTTTAATGTCCATTCGGGCTTCCTTGCCGGTTTTAAGATAAGTAATTTCCCCGGTAATCTGAGTTTTAGAGCTTCCGTCTTCTTCAACCAAACTAATATCGCCATCATTATCCAGGGTTAAGGTAACTTCCATGCCTTCTTCCAGATAAGCAATTCCCCGGCTTCTATTGTCCTTATCCCTAACTACGCATTCATCCGAAAAGTAATAGCTTGCTTCCGAGCCATTATTTTTTTTCAAAGTCAGCTTGTAAGTACCACTGGTTTTGAGATAGGTGATTTCTCCGCTGACCTGTGAAGCCGATCCGCTGTCAGTAATGACTACTTTGGTGATGTCCTCTGAATTATTAATGGTCAAAGTAACTTCCATACCTTCGGCCAAATAGGAAATCTTTTTGTTATTGCCATTTTCGGTAATGGTATAGCTGCTGGCAAAATTATAGCTGATGCTGTCACCATTTTTCTTTTCCAAAGTTATTTTGGGCGTACCGCTGGTTCGAATATAGGTTAGCTCCCCTTTTACGGTATAGCTTTCTGTAGTATCAGACTTTTCAACTAAAGTAATTTCATCTTCCGAATCCAGGGTGATTTTTACATTCATCCCATTTTTCAAATACTCAATATCCTGATATTCATCATTGGCCTTGATCTTGTAAGAATCGGAAAAATAATATAATTTCCGTTCTCCATCAGTTTCCAATTCCAATTTACAATTACCACTAGTCTTTAAAAAAGTAATTTCCCCATAGATAGTTTCCGTTTCGGTAGTCCGAACATTAATTGTGGTTACCTTGTCATTGCGATTCAGGGTTAATTCAACCTTCATGCCTTCACTTAAATAGCTCAAAGGTTTTTTTTCGGTTCCTTTGTTTACTGTAACATCATTATCCATATAATACTTTTTATTATTACCATTAACTTTTACTACAATGTACATATCCCCACTGAGTTTCAGATCAGTAATTTCTCCAACCACATCGCTGGTGGAATCCACCAAAATTTCCACTCTGATAACCTGACCTTCAGAATTCAGGAGTAAAAAAACATCCATATCAATTTCCAATTCGGAAAGCTCTTTGGCGGTGTCGTTATTACTTACATAAACCTGATCCGCCATATCAAAGGTCTGGTAATCGCCTTCTTTGTTTTCCACAGTAATGGTTTTGGAGCCAATTAATTTAAGATCATTAATGGTTCCATATAAATATTGACCCTGCTCCATCAAATGAACCTGGGCTAAAGCTCCGGTGGAATCCAGCCAAAGCTCCACACCCATTTCTTCATCCAAATCATCCCAGTCTATTTCATCGCCATCTTCATCATAAATTGTAATCTCATCATTAAGATTATAAGTAACTTCCCGGCCATCCAAATCGTTCAAAGCAATTAAAGAGCTGGTAATGGAGGTGATATAACCAAACAGCTTGCGGGTTCCATTTTCCAAATTCAATTTGGTATAAGATCCTCCGGTTTTGGTGACCGTAACCGGGGCTCCCTGACAAGTGGAAGCAAATGTAGAGGGTACTCCCTGTTTGGTAAAGCTTATTTCATCTGAATATAAATCAAACAAAGAACCATCTTCCAAAAGCACAGAAATAAAATCGGTAAATTTGTTAACAATATATCCCTTATAAGTGCCGATAATAGCCGAATTGCCAGAAGCAGCTCCGCTGGTTGCACCTAGAAAGATAATCCTTCCGGTATTATCCAATAAAATTTGCACTGCACATCCAGTAGTCAAACCTAAAAAACCGGATTTTTGGGAATTTTGGAAAATAACATAAGAATCGGCCAAAGGATAGTCCACCGAATTAACAGTAATAATGAACCTGTTACTGTCTATTTTGTCAATGGTGCCTTGCACATACTTGAAATCTTCCGGGAACATTTTATTATCATGCATCATTCTGGACATAATCGAACACATTTCCGCCCGGGTAATGCTGCCATTTGGTTTGAAGGTTTTATCCGGATAACCACTCATATAACCGGCATTAACCACTCCAGCCAAATACTTTTGGTTTTCCGTACTGACCCCGGTTAAATCGGTAAAGCCAATGGAATCGGTATCGGCAATCAAGTCCAAAGCTTTGGCCAGCCAAACCGCCACTTCAATCCGGGGAGCCGGACTGTTAAAGGACATAGTAGATATGGCCGAACTGTCGATCAAGCCTTTATGTGCTGCTACAGCTATATCCCCCCGATAACCGCTCCACAAGTCAGAAGGATAGGTAATTGCACTGGTATCCAGGTCAGCAGCTTCCTCTGTCCAGCCCAAACCATGATTAATCATAACCAAAGCTTCCGCCCGGCTCAAATTTTGCGAAGGCTTAAATTTTCCATCCCCATAACCGGAAACAAAACCAGCCGCCTGCGATTCATAAATAACTTCTTCCGCCCAGCTTCCACTAATATCCGAAAAACCGGAGGTTCGATCTGTGGCGGCCCAAGCCGCTCCAGCCAACAGTAGCGAACAAATCAAGCCAATAATGCCTGCCTTTAGTTTCATTTCTTTTCATCCTCCTACAACCTGCTAAAGAGTTATTTGGTTGTTTGCAAAATCAACCTTTGGTGCTTAGACATTAATTAAGAAAAGCGGGTTCCCAATTTTGCCTTCAGGCCAGGATTTTCACACTATCTCCCATTTTAACCAGACCTCCCTTTAAAACCCGCACAAAAATACCCTCCTTGGGCATAACACATTCCCCGGTAATTTGCATAATTTTGCAGCCCTGATGACATTCCTTGCCAATCTGATTTACTTCCACCTGAATATTGGAACCAATTTGCAGTCGAGTACCAATAGGCAGGCTGACCAGCTCGATCCCTTCGGTAGTCAGGTTTTCCGCAAAATCTCCCGGTTTAACCTCCAGCCCTTTTTGCTGCATTTTAGCAATGCTTTCCAAAGCCAGCATACTTAATTGCCGATGCCAATTACCGGCATGAGCATCCCCTTCCAAACCAAAGTTTTCCAGCAACAAGCCTTCCCCAATATTTCTTTTGGGTTCTCCTTTTTTTTCACTCCGACAAACAGCTACTATTTTGGCCATAATTCTTCTCCCTTTCTTAAAAATTGTCCGCTTTTGCCTCCGTCCTTATAAATCAGACGAATATTATTAATCTGCATAGCTCGATCCACCGCCTTGCACATATCATAAATGGTCAAGGCCGCCACCGAAACGGCGGTCAAAGCTTCCATTTCCACTCCGGTTTGACCGGTGGTACGAACCCGGCTTTCAATTTCCACCCGATCTGGAGCTTGCAGCCTAAAATTAACCTCCATTCCAGTCAACAATAAAGGATGAGCCAGGGGAATCAAATTGGCACATTGTTTGGCTGCCATAATCCCGGCAAGTCTGGCCACCCCCAAAACATCCCCCTTGCTGGCCTGACCTGTTTCAATCAAAGTCCAGGTTTCCGGCTGCATCTGAATTTCCCCCCGGGCGACTGCTTCCCGCTGGGTTTCCGCCTTAGCTCCCACCTCCACCATTCGAGCTTGTCCTTGAGCGTCAAAATGCGTTAAAGGCATTTGCTTAACCTCCTATTTGTGACATAAAAAATTTTGAAGGCTTTTCGCTGTGCTGTTGGGGCTTGAGCTTAACAGCTTCCTGCCACAACTGCTTCAAAACCTGATCGCTGGCTCCGTTCCGCAAGGCTGACTTTAGATCAACGGTTTCCCCACTATATAAACAGGGCTTGCATTGACCCGCAGCGGTTAAACGCAAACGATTACAGCGTTGGCAAAAATGATCGGTAATAGGTGAAATAAAACCAATTTGTCCCAGAGCCTTTGGCCAGCGATAGTATTGAGCCGGTCCCACTCCGCTGACCGCTTGAGATGGCAACAAGGCTCCCAGCTCAGCCTCCAGCCGAGCTTTAATCTCCCCGGCGGCTATTTGCCGTCCCTTTGCCCATTCTCCCGATACCCCCAAAGGCATTAGCTCAATAAAGCGAACCTCCAGCGGATATTTGAGGGTCAGGCTGGCCAAAGCAGCCAATTCGTCATCATTAAAGCCTTTGATGGCCACCACATTAATTTTAATTGGCTGGAGCTGGACTTGCCAGGCCGCCTTAATTCCCTGATAAACCTGCTCCAATTCTCCGTTGCGAGTGATTGCTCGATATTTTTGCGGATTCAAAGTGTCCAAACTGATATTAACCCGTTTTAAGCCAGCCTCCTTTAAGGCTTGAGCTTGTCCGGCCAGCAAAGTTCCATTGGTGGTCAAAGCCAAATCCTCAATTCCTGGAATTTTGGCCAAGTCTGCCACCAGCTCCACCAGTCCCTTCCGCACCAAAGGCTCACCTCCGGTCAGACGCACTTGCCGAATGCCCAGCTCGGCTCCAATTCTAACCAGCCTCACGATTTCCTCCGCCCGCAAAATCTCCCGATGCTCCAAAGACCGCACTCCGCTTTCCGGCATACAGTAACAACACCGCAGATTACAGCGATCCGTTAAGGAAATTCGTAAATAGCTGATTTCTCTTTGCCATGTATCCTGCATAATTTTACTCCCAAAATTCAGATTTTTGTGCTATCAGGCGGTCAACCTCCAGATAAACCTGCAGCAAAGGCCAATTCTGCTCCTCCGCTATTTTGCGGCAATCCTCATATTCCGGCTGCCATTTAACTCCAAAGGAAGTCCAAGACCTTTTAATTCGGATTTTTCCCCAGGGAGTGTCTAATTCCACAAAACTGCGGGGCAAAACAATCCGTCTTTCCTCCCGAACCCTCAAGCCCAGGGTTGTAGTTTCCCGCAAAATCAAAGCAGCAATTTTATCCACTTGATTTTCCCGCACCAAAACAGTCAATAATTGTCCCGGACGATTTTTTTTCATTTGAATCGCCGTCAAATAAACATCAATCGCTCCTTCCTGCAAAAGCTTGGGCAAGAGATAGCCCCAAATTTGAGGATTTTGATCATCAACCGCTGTTTCCAAAACCGTAATTGTTTCCGAAGAAGTTGTACCCCAGGCCACCGGCAAAACCAATTCTTTTTTCAACTTGCCCCAAGCCAAAGCTTTTATTTTAAAGCTCAAATTCTCCGGACGAGGCTTGGCCCAGGCTGCCAGCCAAAAGAGGATTAAAGAACTAAATTCCCCACCGCTGCCTATTTGCAAGCTCAACCCGTCCAGGGCTTCTCCCCGGTTTAGCCAGGACTGGCTTTCCAGCAAAGGCAAAGGGGTATAATAAATTTCTTCAATTTGCAGCTGCCCCAAAAGTTGTTTTAAGTTTGTCCAAACCTCTCCAGAATAAAGCTTTTGTTTAGCCAAATCCAAACGCTGAAGCATTACCGCTTCCCGTTCTGCATAAAAATTGGGATCAAAACCAGGTAAGTCCGGTTTCGGCAACTTGGACAGAGCTTCCAACAAAGCATTCTCCGTAAGACCCCAGCTGCAATCCAAAAATAAAATATCCATATCTTTTTATTATACAAAATTTTGAGCCAAGCGGCACAGCTTTTTTGAAAATCTTTGGACATTTGTCAGTGAATGTTGTATAATAAAAGCAGTAAATTCAAGGGAGCTTTTTTCCAGGATGAATTTTCCAAATGATCAGCTTCAACAAATTCTCTTGCAGATTAAATCCGGTGAACTTGATTTGCAGCAGGCACGCCAAATGTTAAAACAATTACCTTTTGAAAACCTGGGCTTTGCTTTAATTGATCATCATCGCAGCCTTCGCAAAAATTTTCCGGAAGTTATTTTTTGCCAAGGTAAAACTCCTGAGCAAACCGCTCAAATTTTTGCCGTTCTAGCTCAAAAAAATTCCACAGTTTTGGCCACCCGAGCTTCCCAGGAGGCTTTTGCTGCCGTCAAAGAGCTGGTAGATCAGGCCGAATATTTCCCCTTAGCCCGAATCATTTTGCTGCAAAAAGCAAAACCAATTTCCCCATCCGGTCGGATTCTGGTCATCAGTGCGGGTACGGCTGACTTGCCAGTAGCTGAAGAAGCCGCAATTACCGCCGAAGCTATGGGCAATCAGGTTAAAAGGCTTTATGATGCCGGTGTAGCTGGGCTGCATCGGATTTTAAGTCATTTGGAGCTTCTGGCCTGGGCACAAGTAATTATTGTAGTGGCCGGAATGGAAGGAGCTTTGCCCAGCGTGGTGGGCGGTCTGACCGACCGTCCAGTTCTTGCTGTACCTACCAGCGTAGGCTATGGAGCTTCTTTTCAGGGTCTATCCGCTCTATTGGGAATGCTTAACAGTTGTGCTTCCGGTTTAAGCGTAGTGAATATTGATAATGGTTTTGGAGCCGCAGCTCAGGCGGCAGCTATTACCAGATTAATCAAAGGAGAACAAAAATGAAAGTTGCTTATTTTGACTGTTTTTCCGGAATTAGTGGAGATATGACCTTAGGAGCTTTGATAAGCTGTGGTTTAAACTGGCAGCAGCTTCAAACAACTATCGCCAAATTGCCTATTGAAGGCTATAGCCTTAGCCATGAAATTATTATCGAAAAGGGCATTGAAGCGATCAAAGTATCAGTCAATATAAATAAAGAGGCTCAAAATCATCAACCTGCCCGCCATTTGAAAGAAATTGCTGAAATTATCAAAACCGCCGCCCTGCCGGAAGAAGTAGAAAAGGCCAGTCTGGAGGTTTTTGCTTATTTGGCCTGGGCAGAAGCCAGAGTTCACCACACCAGTATGGAAGAAATCCATTTTCACGAAGTAGGAGCAATAGATTCAATTATAGACATCGTTGGTTCAATTTGGGGCTTATATCAACTGGGCATCGAACAAATTTATGCTTCACCCCTGCCGCAGGGAACCGGAATGATTCAATGTCAGCATGGCCGAATCCCCAACCCGGCTCCAGCTACCCTGGAACTTTTGCGGGGAGTTCCGGTTTATGGCACCAATATTGAATATGAATTGGTCACTCCCACCGGAGCAGCTTTACTAACCGGCCTGGGAGCCAAATTTGGCTCCATGCCTATCCTGAAAACCCTGAATATTGGTTATGGAGCGGGAACTCACAAACTGGAACAGCCCAATTTATTACGCTTAATTATTGGAGAAAAAAATTCTATTTAAATCAGCCAAGGCTCTTTTACCGTCTGCAAAAGGCGGTAAAAGAGCCGTTTAGTCTTTAATCTTCTTCCGGGTCTGTTATCTGATATTTTTCCTGAAGCTGCCAGATCTTGCTTGCCAGCAGACCTTCCAAAATTTCCAGCTTAACCTTGCCTGGATTGTGCCAAATATCATGCAAATCTTCCGGCATATACATCTCCCGTACCAAAGCACATTCCTGCTCATACCATTCTTGCAAAGCCTGCAATTCTTCTTCATAAGTAGACATCAGCAAAACTCCTTTTTCATAAACAAAATTCTTTCGTTTGTCGCAGGCGGAAACCCACTCCTTTTGAGGGGTGGAAGGAGCCTTTTTAAATCTGTTATCCGTAATCCGCCTCAAATATTGACTTTCCCTAATAATGATTATATAATAATCTTCGGGTCAGCGAGAAAACCGTTGGATACAGGATGTATCAAAGGCACTCGCTGAAAACACCCAAAGCATACACTCTTTGTTTTAGATGACCGTATCGGGGCAATGAATCTGTATCGCATGGGAATTAACTATCTTAAGGATAGCCAGGTACCGGATACAGTGGCACCTCAGTATATCTGAGATGTCAGGGGTGCTGTCAATCACCCCATGGTGTAACGCCACTTTAGATAGCAATATCTATTGGGGTTTAAAGGTCGGAGGCGTAAGCCGTTACTACGACTGGGCAGTTACAAGCCCACTCACTTTAGTGGGTGGGTAGTTGACAATTTTTGGGCTTCCTCCAAAACCTCCTGCAAAAGCGATGGCAAAGGAGCCTCAAAGTGCATTTCCTGCCCTGTACGGGGATGAACAAAACCCAAAACACCAGCGTGCAAAAACTGGCCGTTCAGTTTGGCCGCCAAAGCTCCCTGATTGGAGCTGTACTTGGGATCTCCCAGTACCGGATGTCCAATATACTGCAAATGAACCCGGATCTGGTGGGTACGGCCAGTTTCCAAACGCAGACTCAAATAAGAATGACGGGCATAGCTGGCCAAAACCCGATAATGGGTAACCGCCTGCCGACCTCCATCATAAACCACTGCTATTTTTTGCCGATTAAAAGGATCACGAGCTAAAGGAGCATCAATAATCCCTCGTTTATGCTTTAAATGTCCATGCACCAAAGCAAAATAGCGGCGAACAACTGTTCTTTGATTGAGCTGCTCGGCCAAAGCCTGATGAGCCAGGTCGTTTTTGGCTACCATCAAAAGTCCGGAGGTATCCTTGTCCAGCCTGTGAACGATTCCGGGTCGCAAAACTCCATTGATTCCCGACAAGTCCTGACAGTGATAAAGCAACGCATTAACCAAAGTACCGCTAAAATTGCCTTCAGCCGGATGCACCACCATCCCCCGCGGTTTATTAATTACCAGTAAATCCTGATCCTCATAATAAATATCCAAGGGAATATTTTCAGCCAAAGCTTCCAGCTCCTGGGGGGGCGGCAGCTTAATTTCAATGCAATCCCCAACCTTAACTTTATAATTGGCTCGGGAAGCTTGACCGTTAACCAGAATCAGTTGATCCGTCAATAATTTTTGCACATAGGATCGGCTCAAATCGCTTAACTGCTCAGTGATAAAAAGATCCAGCCTTTGGCTCAGAGCAGAGGAAACCTCAATTTTCATTTATTTCTTCCTCCTCCGAATTGTCCTTATGCTCCCGGCTTTCCTTATGCAAAAACCAAATTAGCAGCAAGCTGCCCGCCACAATGGCCATATCAGCTATATTAAAAACCGGCCAAACCTGAAAATCAAAAAAATCAATAACCCAACCCAAACGAATTCGATCTATTAAATTGCCAATGGCTCCGCCAAAAATCAAAGCCAAAGCAATAAGCTGCTCCCGGCTTTTCAGGCAATATTTGCGATACAGAAATAGTAAAATTAATAAAACTACCGCCAAACCAATTAAATACATTGTTTTGCCAGCCAAAAGCCCCCAAGCGGCTCCATAATTGGCCACATAAGTAAATTCAAAAAAGCCGGGAATAACTGAAATAGACTGTCCAATCCCCAAACTGGATACAATCAAGAATTTGCTCACCTGATCCGCAATAACTACAGCCAGACCAACTAAAAAAATAATCATATTTTCTGTATTATAGAGAAGTAATTCTCCTTTCTCCTTTATCTATTTCTATAAAAAGCCGTTTGCCTCCAGCCAAAGCAAAGAAGCTTCACATTCCTGATTTTCCAAAGTATAAGTGGCCATCGGGAATTTTTCCGCCAGTAAAGGCAGGATTTTTTGATAATTAATATTGCCCTGTCCCAAAGGCTTGTGCCAATCATAGGTTTGATCATTATCGTGCAAATGGGTATGTCCCACCAAACCAGCAAAAGCTTCCACCCACTCCTCCAGAGGAATTTTGCTTTTGCAATGAGCATGACCCAGGTCAAAACAAATTTTGACTCGAGGGCAGTTCACCTCCCGCACCATTTGAGCCAAAGCGAAAGGATCTTCCTCAAAAGCATTTTCAATAAACAATTCCAAATCCGGCTTATCCTCCATATATTCTTTCCAAAATTTGGCGGATTGTTCTACAAACCATTCATCGAAATATAAAACCGGCATATGGCCGGAATGAACCACCATTTTATTTATGCCATAGCTTTTGGCCAACAAATAAGCCTCATCCAAACGCTGCCTGGCCATGCTAACCGCCCGGGGTTCAATGGCACAGGGAACCAGCTCATTAAAGGGAGCATGCATCAAATGCCGGGAAGTTTGCTGCAGCTTCTCCCGACAGACTAAATCAAATTTGGGAAAATAAGGCTCATCCATAAACATGGCTGTACAAAATTCAGCGATTTCCAACCCTACTTGATATTTTTTGGCCATGGCCACCGCATCTGAAGCAGTAGTTGATAAATAAAGCTTTTCTCGAATTTTCATAAATAAAATCCTTTCGTTTGTCATAGGCGGAAACCCACTGCCTTTAGGCGGTGAGAGGAGCCTTTTTAAATCTGTTATCCATAATCCGCCTCAAATGTTGACTTCTACTAATAATTATTATATAATAATATTAATGAAATATCAACAAGACGAAGAATTAAAACTCTTGGTCAACGAGAAAACCGTTGGATGCAGGATGTTAACCGCCAAGTATCAAAGGCACTCGTTGAACAGAACCCGAAGCATACACTCTTTGTCCTTGAAGACTTGTCCGGAGTCCGTTCTGCTACGGAGCGTGTTCGTCGCAAAGACCGTTATGTTTCTGTCTCGTGGTCGTTCTATGACCTTGAGCAGAAGCTAAAGTACAAGGCTGCTCTTAACGAAAGTTCTGTAATCAACGTAGACCCTCGTTATACGAGTCAGACCTGTCTTGTTTGCGGTCATACTGAGAAGGCTAACCGTAATAAGAAGATGCATGTCTTTTGCTGCAAGTCCTGCGGCTATACT
>JAZRVI010000014.1:0-1987 GCA_045599035.1 Desulfocucumaceae bacterium
ATTGCATTTGGGACAATAAATTTGGTATGATTTTACCATGAGAACTCGTCTCCTTTTTTGGGAGGTACCTGGTTTTGTGGTGAAACTATTGTACCAAAAAGGATGGCGAGTTTTCAATTTTCATTTAAGTTTACAGTGCCATTCAACGAAACAGGAGGAGATTGAAATGAAGAAGTATCTGGCTGAATTTATTGGTACGGCAGTTCTGGTGCTTTTCGGCTGCGGTACAGCAGCCGTCCTGGGGTGCAGTACCAGCTCTCCGGATGCGGCTTATGTGGCTACTGCTCTGGCCTTTGGTCTGTCCATTGTGGCTATGGCCTATTCTATTGGCAATATTTCCGGTTGTCATGTTAATCCAGCAGTATCCTTGGCCATGTTGATTTCTGGGAAAATGACCGGCCGGGATTTTTTGGGCTATATTGTGGCTCAATTTGCCGGAGGAATTTTGGGAGCTGCGATTTTGCTGGG
Organism: Desulfocucumaceae bacterium; assembly: GCA_045599035.1. Taxonomy (GTDB): domain Bacteria; phylum Bacillota; class Desulfotomaculia; order Desulfotomaculales; family Desulfocucumaceae; genus CATZDY01. Next base: position 469 of record JAZRVI010000014.1, read on the forward strand.
CTTTTTGGGCAGCAATGCGGCTTTGGGACAAAATGGACTGTACAATGGGGAAATTTTGGTTTCACTTTTGGTAGAAGTAGTTCTGACTTTCGTTTTTGTTTTAGCGGTGTTGGGAGCCACCTCCAAACTGGAAAATGCTAAAATAGCGGGTTTGACCATTGGTTTTTCCTTAACTTTGGTTCATCTTTTGGGCATCTATTTTACCGGAACTTCGGTTAATCCGGCTCGTTCCTTTGCTCCGGCCTTATTTGCAGGTGGAGAAGCTTTGAGCTGTGTTTGGGTTTTCTTTGTTGGCCCATTGGTGGGAGGAGCTTTGGCCGCTTTGGTTTGGAAATTTTTGAATAGTGACAATGAATAAGCTTGATTAAGCTTTAACCCAAAGACCGGGAAAATAATCCTGGTCTTTGTTTTTTGGTTGAAATCCTGATTTATGAGCAGCCAGCCAGCTTTTTTATCACATAAGAAGCTAGAGTTAAACCAGCTACTGCAGGAACAAAAGAAACGCTGCCAATGGCCGTCCCAACGGCCTGGGGGGATTCGGTGGAAAAGACCACCGGGATTCCGGAGCTAATGCCTTTGGCTCGGAGCTTTTGCCGCAAAATTTTGGCCAAAGGACAAACAGAGGTGGCAAAAAGATCCGCAATTTGAAAGGCGGTGGGATCCAGCTTATTACCAGCTCCCATGCAGGAAATCAGGGGAATTTGCTGCTGGTGGCAATAGGCCAGCAAGTCAATTTTGGCGGGCAAATCGTCAATGGCATCCAGCACAAAATCCAAGCCGGTCAGCATTGAACCGGAACCGGGCTGGTAAGCCTGTTGGCAAAGGGTCAGCTTCAGGCTGGAATCAATTTGGCGGATTCGTTCGGCCATAGCCAGCACTTTGGGCTGACCCAAATTGCTTTCCAGGGCTACCAATTGCCGGTTAAGATTGCTTTCGCTTACCAAATCCGGGTCAATTAGCACCAAATGGCCAATTCCAGCTCGTACCAAAGCTTCGCAGGCATAAGAGCCTACTCCTCCCAGACCCAAAACTCCTACTTTGGCTTTCTGGAGTCTGGCCAGAGCGGTTTTGCCCAATAAAATTTCGCTGCGGCTGTGTCGATGTTCCAAGGTTACTACCTCAATAAACAGCCTTCTCTGAAAGATTCAGAGAAGGCTGACTTTGTTTTTTAAACCACAATACCCCACTTGCACCGTATGTCTTCCCCGGGTTTCTTGAACCTGCCCTAACAGGTGGGTATCCTCCTGCCGACTTTTTACTATTCCTTATAGGACTGTGTAAGCTATCGCCAGAGCCGGATTCCCTATCAAGAAATGTTGGCTCAAAACACAGGGAAACTACGCATACAGCAGGGTAATGCTGTGAACTACTCCGACTTATAGAAGTCGGAGCTTCCTGCTTCAACCACTACTGCTTGGCTAACATAATCGTTAGCTCAAGTCTTACACAATGTCCACAGGCGTTAGGTTCGGCTGATTCCCAGCCTACCATTTATTTGAAGATTTACGCAGACCTTCGT
>JAZRVI010000015.1:0-39553 GCA_045599035.1 Desulfocucumaceae bacterium
TTGCTTGTAATCGTACATCATTTTCAGACTTTGGAATACAAGTTTATGCTTAGAGCAAAGAAACTTTATAGACAAGCAATCCGTTGATTACATTAGCGTCTAATTTCTGCCATACAGCAGGGAAGTAAAGTCAAGCTCCCTAATATTCAGGGTATATTAAATCTATGTAATTGTCAACAAGCTGGAGTTAAAAATTAAAGCGAATTATATCCCCCGTGCAAGCATGTGGGTTTTACGCCGCAAATTATAACATAAACAGCTTTTGTTTGCATCTGTCTTTTTGCCAATTTTTCTTTGCCAAAAGGGTTTGCATTAAAACTCTGAAAATGTTATAATAAAAAAAACTTGGGAGCGGATGGCATCTGGTGGTGTCCCTGGTCTTCAAAACCATGTGTAAGACGCTGATAACGCCTTAGGTGGGTTCGATTCCCATACGCTCTCGCCAAAAAAGAACTCCTGTCCAGAAGATTTCAGACAGGAGTTCTTTTATTTTTATTTGTTTTGCTGCTTAAGCAAATCTCTGATTTCAGCCAAAAGCTCTTCGGAAGTGGGTTTTGTTTCTTCCACCTCAACTTCAACAATTTCTTCCTGTTTAATCAGCTTATTTTTAGCCCCAATAACAATCTTCAGGAAGATAAAAATACTCAAAGCCACCAGGAAAAAGTCCACAATACTTTGAATAAAGTTTCCATAGGTAATGGAAGCATCGCCCACCGTCGCTTTTAAGGAGGCAAAATCATGCCCGCCAATCAAAATTCCCACCAAAGGCATGATTAAATCTTCTACCAAAGAGGTTACAATTTTGCTGAAAGCCGCTCCAATAACCACCGCTACAGCCAGATCCACAATATTGCCCTTGAAAGCAAAAGCTTTAAATTCTTCCCAAAAGCTTCCGGCTGTTTGCATAACCTTTGTTTGCATAACCTTATTATCATTAATTTTCATAAACAAAATCCTTTCGTTTGTCGTAGGCGGAAACCCACTCCTCTTGAGGGGTGGGAGGAGCCTTTTTAAAGCTGTTATCCGTAATCCGCCTCAAATATTGACTTTCCCTACTTTAGATAGCAATATCTGTTGGGGTTTAAAGGTCGGAGGCGTAAGCCGTTACTACGACTGGGCAGTTACAAGCCCACTCACTTTAGTGGCTGGGTAGTTGACTAAAATCACCTGCTATCTTTAAACTTGACAAGCTTCCCCAATAAACTCCCGCAATAAAGAATTGGAACAAATGTAATTGGAATCCATGGGCAGAACAAAACTCAATAATTGCAGAAGCATTTGAGCTTGCCAATATTTCCGTTCTTTACTGCTTATTTGTTTTAGCAAGGGTTCCACATATTTTTTTAAAACCGCAATTTCATAAGCCAGGGCAGAGTTAAACACCACATCGGCATTATTTTGGAAAGGAAAGATGTTATTTTCTTCTCCCCTCCGCACTAAAGGCCATTGTCTCAAAGTTTCCTGGGGACTCTTGCCCCGGGTTCTGGCATCCCGAACCATTCGCCGCAGCAAACGAATATTTGTGGCATGAACCCGGTGCAGATTATCCAGAACCAAATGAGTCCAGGCTCCAATATAGATTTTAAATTTCCGACTATTGGGAATAGATAGGGTTAATCTGTCATTCAGACAATGAATACCTTCAATAATCAACAGGTCGTTAGGCTTTAGCTGCAAAACCTTACCGCTCAAAAGGCTTAGACCGCTTTTGAAATCATAATAGGGCAGCTCTATTTCTTCCCCTTGAATTAAACTGCTCAGGTGTTGATTAAACAGCTCCAAATTAATGGCTTCCAGGCATTCAAAATCATATTCTCCATTTTCGTCTCTGGGGGTTAAGTCCCTGGCTAAAAAATAATCGTCCACAGAAATGGAAACCGGATTCAACCCGTTAATTCGTAATTGATTGGCCAGCCTTTTAATAAAAGTGGTTTTGCCGGAAGCTGAAGGGCCGGCAATCAGCACCAGGCGGCTGGAATCAATATGATCTGTAATTTGCCCGGCAATTTTAATAATCTCCTTTTCCTGCTTACCTTCCTCCATATCAATTAAACGCCGGATATTGTTTTCCTGATCTGGGGATTCAATTACATGGTTCAAATCTACCACACTGCGTACTTTAATAATATCTGCCCATTTGTCCGTTTGCTGCAAAACCTTAGCATATTTATAGGGTTCTTGATACTCTGGCAAAACCTGAGGATTTTCCTGCAAAGGACGCAGCAGCAAAAAGCCCGGCATATAGTAACGCAAGGCAAAAACCTTGAGAACCCCGGTGGAAGAAATTAAAGGGTGCATATAAAAATCACTGTAGCCCCCGCAGGTAACAATCTTAACCGTTTCCCGAAGCCAGTAGCCGAGCAAATCCCGCTTGCGGCTATATTGATTGGAACGGAATAAATTCATAACCAACGATTTGGGCAGCTCCGAAGATTCAAAAGGTTCATCGGCTTCCACAATTTGCCGCATCCGATTTTCGATAACTCCCACATCATTTTGGTTCAATTGATGTTCCATCTCAATCTCGCCATAAATTCCTTTACCCAGTGAATATTTAATTTGCACTTCGGCTTCTGGAAAAAGTTCAGAAACCACCCGAGCCAAAAGGATAATCAAAGCAAAGGTATAAATTTCCACCCCTGCCTTACTGGAAAGATCCACAAATTCAATTTTACAGCTTTGGTTCAGGCTGTCATTTAATCGCTTAATATGATTATCGGCTACGGCAGCAACCACCTGAGCCTGGGGGGTATCAGCCGGTTCCAGCACTTTTAAAAACTCGCTCACCGAAAGCCCGCTTTCTACCTGGTATTGTTTGCCGGATAAAACCTCCAGGGCAATTTTATCTTTTTTCACCCTCTTTACCCCTCTTTCTCTGCTCTTTAAGCACCGAATCAAACCTGAATGATCAAAGCTTCTTCTTCACAATTGGGAAATTGGGGACAATTAATGCACTCCCGCCAAACCTTTTGGGGCATATCTTCTTTAGCCTTGGCTTTAAAGCCGCATTTGGCAAAAAATCCCGCCTGATAAGTCAGAGTAAAAACCTGGGGAATTTGCAGATCTCTGGCTTCGGCCAAAAAGGACTCCACCAAAGTTCGGCCAATGCCTCGTTTTCGCCAATCCTCTCGTACCGCCAAAGCTCGAATTTCCGCCAGATCCTCCCAAATAATATGCAAAGAACCTACTCCAATAATTTCCCCGTTTTCTTCCGCCAAAGTAAATTCCCGAATGCCTTCATAAATCAAAGCCCGGGAACGAGCCAGCATCAGGTTTTGATTGGCATAATGAGTAATCAGGGCATGAATAGCTTCCACATCGGTAATTTTAGCTTTCCGCAACATAATTTTACCTTTCTTTTGCATATTTAATGGCATTGATAAAAATAGGCAGACCCTGGGGCTGGGTAATTTTACCCCGCCGCCAGTTCGGATATTGGCTTAATTTCACAAATCTTTCCGGGTGAGGCATCATGCCCATAATTAAACCGGAGCGGTCACAAATTCCGGCAATAGCTTGAATGGAGGAATTGGGATTAAAAGGATAGCTCTGGGTTGGTTCTCCGGCTTCAGTGCAGTAGCGAAAGGCCACTTGGTTCTGTTGTTCCAGCTCGGCCAATAATTCCGGAGCAGCATAAAACTTACCCTCTCCATGGGCTACCTGAATTTTCAGCACCTGGTTTTCCAGCCCCTGGGTAAAGATGCAGGGAGACTTCTCTACCCGCAGATTAACCCAGCGGCATTCAAAGCGACCCGAATCATTATTCATTAAAGCGGCTTCAATCTGACCAATTTTTCGCCGGGGCAAGAGTCCGGTGCGAATCAAAATCTGAAAGCCATTGCAAATTCCCAAAATGGGTTTTTGAGCCTGCACAAATTCCTGTAATTGTTCCTGCAAAAAAGAGGTCAGTTCCACGGCCAGCACCTTGCCGGAATGGATATCATCCCCATAGGAAAAGCCGCCCGACAAGGCCAGAATTTCAAAATCAGCCAATTTCTTCTGACCATTCCGCAGCTCATTAATATGCACATATTGACAAGCTCCGCCCGCCCGGTCAAAAGCATAGGCTGTTTCCCGGTCACAATTGGTGCCGTCGGTTCTTAATATACAAACTTTCGGTTTTAACATCTTAACCAAACACCTCTTTCAGCGGTTTTTGCCAGGCTTGTTTTAAGTCAGCCAAAGGAGCCTGCACAAGAATCTGCTCCTGCTGCTGCACAATAATTTCCGTTTTTTCCTGCACCGAACCAATTAAACGGCAAAAGCTAAACTGGCGGCTCAAATCAACCTCCGGGCTGGTTTCGACCAGGAAACAGCCGGCAGTTTCATTAAATAAAAATTCTTCCGGCTTTTCCGAAGCCTGTATTTGTAATTTAAGACCCAATTCTCCGCCAAAAGCCATTTCCGCTGCTGCTGCTGCCAAGCCGCCCTCACTAAGATCATGACAGGCTTTGACCTGGCCGCTTTGAATGGCCTGATGCAATTCCTGACAGGTTTGCATAAAATGCTCCAGATTGATTTGGGGCAAATTGGTTCTGGTCAGATTTTGCAGCCGATAAAAAACCGAGCCGCCCAATTCCTCCGGCTTACGGCTGCCCACCAGCCACAAAAGATTGCCGACTGATTTTAGATCACTGGAAACCGTCTTTTTCAAGTCCGGCAGCCGTCCAAAGACCGAAACGCACAAAACCGGCGGAATCTTAATAATCTCATTTGTACCCCGATAGGTACTGGAAAGACTATCCTTGCCGGAGATAAAAGGCATTCCGGTAGCCTTGACAAAATCCACACAGGCATCAATGGCCAAATCCAAAGCTCCCAAAGCTTCTTCATCCGGGAAAGGCCAGATAAAATTATCAATCAGACATAATTCCTGGGGATTAGCACCGGTGGCTACTGCATTGGCAACTGCTTCGGTGGCCGCCCAAAGACAGCCATAATAGGGGTGCAGGTTATTTAAAACCGGGTTTAGACCATGACTGATGACCACGGCCCAATCCTGCCCCAAAATCGGAGCCAGCAAAACCGCATCATTCGGACCGGCTTCTCCTACTCCGCCAAAGGGGGGCAAAGCACAGCTTCCCTGGACTCCATGATCATAAACCCGAACAATGGGTTCCTTGGAGCAGACATCCAAATGCCCCAAAACCTGCTGATATAATTGCTCCCAATTTTGTTCTGGAATTTTAACTTCGGCCGGGCTGTCCGCCGGAGCTTTCCAGGCGGCCTGCATAACCCGAGGCGGCAAACCGTCATGCAAAAATTCCATGGCCAAATCACAGATCACTTCCTGATTATAGGTCACAGTCAGTTTTTGATCTCCGGTAAACTCGGCCAAAATAGTGGCTTCCACATTATAGCTGCGGCAAATTTCCAACAAACTGGGAATATTAACAGGTTCCACTGCCAAAACCATTCGTTCCTGACTTTCGGAAAGCCAAATTTCCCAAGGAGCCAGGCCGGAATATTTCAAAGGAGCTTTTTCCAAATAAACCTTAACCCCGACTTTTTCGCCCATTTCTCCCAAAGCCGAGCTAAACCCCCCGGCTCCGCAGTCTGTAACGGCTCGAATCAAGCCTTTTTCCGAAGCTTCCAGCAAAGCCTCCAAAGTTCTTTTTTCTTCAATGGCATTGCCGATTTGCACCGCTGAAGCATTGACCTCCAAAGTCCGGTCGGTCATTTCTCCGCTGGAAAAGGTGGCTCCATGAATCCCATCCCGTCCGGTTCGTCCTCCCAAAACCACGGCCAAATCTCCAGGCTGAGGCTGCCCTTTTTGGCATTTATCCACCGGCAGCATACCATAAGCTCCAACAATAATGGAAGGCTTGGCTCGAAAATCCGGGTGGAAATGAACAGAACCGTTATTGGTGGGAATCCCCATGCGGTTGCCGTAATCTCGAACCCCGTCTACCACTCGCCGCAAAAGATAATGAGGGTGCAGACAGCCGACCGGAATATTTTCTTCCGGGGTATCCGGAGGAGCAAAGCAAAACATATCGGTGGAGGCAATGACCCTGGCTCCTTGACCAGTACCCATAATATCCCGAAAAACCCCGCCGCTTCCAGTCATAGCTCCCCCATAAGGTTCAATGGCACTGGGGCTGTTGTGGGTTTCTACCTTGGCACAAATGGCTTGCCCTCCATAAAATTCCATTACCCCGGAATTATCCACAAAGGCTGATAAAACCAGGGGATGATTGGCTTCCTGAGTACTTCTTTGCAGACGCTTTAGTAAAGAAGGCTTTTCCTGTCCATCCACGATCAGGCTGGCCTTAAAGGTTTTATGGCCGCAATGCTCCGACCAGGTTTGAGCCAGGGTTTCCAGCTCACAGTCTGTAGGATTGCGGCCTAAATCCCGAAAATAGTTTTGAATGGTCTGCATTTCTGTTAAGTTTAAGAACAGGGCATCCCGGCTTAAAGCCATTAATTCTTCCGTGTTCATATCGGCCAAAGGAATAATTCTGGTTGAACCGGTCTGTCCGCTCAAAACCAAATGCTCCGGTTTTTCCTTGACCACCATTTCTACGGTAGCATTAACCAGCAATTTTTCGATAATTAAGTTCAGATTGCTTTCGGTGGCACCCTGACCATAAAAAGCATATTCCCGGCTGGAACTGGCAGCGATTAAATTGCTAATTCCCAAATCAGAGGCGGCTTTAACAATGGAAGCCGCCTCTGGATTCATTACCCCCGGCTTATAGGCCACCTCAATTAAGGCATCATAATCGGTCAAAACCGGAGCATCCAGAGCATACCGCTGAAAAACCGTTTCAGCCAGTAATTTTTCAGCCAAAATTTGAGCCTGAGCTTCACTAATACCTTCAAAACGATAAACCTTGGCGGTTCTAACCTGATGAATACCGGACAGCTTTAGAGCGTGTTCCAAATCGTATAAAACCCCATTACCCAAAGCATCGGGTAAATCCGGGGCGTTTGTTACCCGTATTTCTCGAATAGACAAGTTACGGCCTCCTTGCTTTAATAAAAGTGAACCACCCCCACCTGAAGGCAGGTGGATTCCAGGGGCTAAAGTCCTGTTTAAGAAGTCTGGTATTTAAGTCTCCACCTGAATGTTCAGGCAACCTTTATTCTTACAGGCGTGTCCACTTCGTCTTTACCGTGTCAACTACCCACCCACTGAAGTGAGTGGGCTTGTAACTGCCCAGTTGTAGTAACGGCTTACGCCTCCGACCTTTAAAACCCAATAGATATTGCAGATATTGCTATCTAAAGTGGCGTTACATCGTGGGACGGTTGACATCGCCCCTGACATCTCAGATATGCTGAGGTATCACTGCATCCGGTACTTGGCTATCCTCAAGATAGTTGATTCCCATGCGATACAGATTCATTGCTCCGATGCGGTCATCATTTGACCGATAGCCGCATGTTTTACAGCAGAAAATGTGCTTCTTTTTATCACGATTACCCTTTTCAATATGGCCACAAACAGGGCACATTTGGCTGGTGTACTTCGGATTCACATTGATAACCATGCTTTCGTTCCGTGCTGCTTTATATTTGAGTTTCTGTTCAAGGTCATAAAAAGACCAGCTAACAGATACATAGCGATCCTTGCGGCGAACACGCTCGGCAGCAGCCCGTACACCAGATAAATCCTCCAGGACAAAAAGGGTATGCTTGGGGTTGTTTTGAACGAGTGCCTTTGATACACAATGGTTAACATCCTGCATCCAACGGTTTTCTCGCTTCCCAATAGCTTTAAGTCTTCATAAATAACAAAATCCAAGAAAACGCCGTGTTTATCGCAATTCATCCCGCCGCCTATAGAGATGGTGGATTTCTTGCTCACGGCGTGTTAAATACACAATACTGCTTTTACGCAGGATGTTTAATGCAAAAAAATGTATAAATTTTCCGTCTTTAGGCAAAAAGACGGAAAATTTATTGAAATTGAGTTAACGAACAATCAAAACTGGACAGGCTGCGTGCCGAACCACCCGATTGCTAACACTACCCATAATAAAGCCCTTAATTTCGCTTAACCCTCGGCTGCCCATTACCACTAAATCATAGTTATTGTTTTTAGCTTCCTTGCAAACTTCTTCAGCTGCATTGCCCCAGACGATTTTGCCTTCCAAAATAACTCCTTCAGAAGCATATTTCTGCTGTACTTTTTCCAGAATGTTTTCTCCAGTTATCTGTAAATCCTGATAAACCTGATGATAAGCTCCGCCCAAACCATCGTCCAAATAAGCGGGCAACTCGGAAAGAACATGCAGCAAGGTTATACTGCCCTGGGTAAGCCTAGCCAGATTAATGGCATGACGCAGGGCTTCTTCCGCTTTGGCCGAACCGTCCAATGGAACTAAAATTTTCTGGTACATCAAATCACCTCCGATCCTCTTTCTTTTTTTATTCTTTAATCCCCAGCTTAAAACCTGCAAAAAATAAAAAAACCGCTTCAAAAAAAGCAATTGTCTAAAACGATAACTGCTGATATTTTTACCTTAAATTATATCTTCTTTCCAGGGAAGTACGGTAATTTTTTAATTCATCATAAATTTTGCACATCAGTCTTTCTACTTCAAAACGCTGCATATTAATGGTGGAAGGTGATAAAATTTCGATTTTCCGAAACTCCTCCCGAGCAATGAAGGTAACCAGATTTTCCATGGAATCGGCCACCAAATCTAAAATAATCGGAGCATAAGCTACTTCAGTGTTATATAATTCATCATAGATTAAGTAAACATCCAAGCCAATATCTACATCCTGAATATAAATTCCCTGGATCGGAATATTTCGGAACATAGCCAAATTTTGATCCCGGGCATCCTCTGCTGCTTTTTCGATGGATCTGTTTTTAAATACCCTGTTTCTTCTGCCAATTCCTTTAAAATCAAGTCTGACTCTGGCTCTAATCGCCGAGGCCGAGACAATTTCCACTTCACTGGTATTCATAGCCAACCTCCTTCAAAAAACTCCAGTTTTTCATATCCTCGCTTATATTCGCTATAAGATTTCAAATTCCTTCCTCAGCTTACTTCCCTTTTTTAGTCTTCTGATAACTTTTTAATAACTTCAGTTCTTTGGCAGTTAAAGGACGATATTCCCCGCTTTTTAAGCTGCCCAAAGCCAAATCCCCAATTTTAATTCTTTTCAGACGCAAAACCGGATGGCCAATATATTCACACATCCGTCGGATCTGCCGATTGCGGCCTTCCTGAATGCTGATTTCCAGCAGGGCATTGCCCTTTAACAAGTCTACAAAGCGTACAGTAGCCGGAGCGGTCAAGCCGTCCTCCAAAGGAATCCCGGTTTCCAGCTTGGCCAATTTTTTATCGGTAGGCAGACCATTGACCCGAACCCGATAAATTTTGCGAACCTGGTGTGAAGGGTGAGTCAAAGCCAGGGTTAAATCTCCATCATTGGTCAAAAGCAGCAGCCCTTCACTGTCATAATCCAAACGCCCAATGGGATAGACCCTTTCTTTAATCGGTTCAATTAAATCCGCAATCGTTTTGCGTCCCTTAGGATCGGACAGAGAACTAATATATCCCCGTGGTTTATTCAGCATAAAATAAACGGAGGCTGGAGCTTTTTTAAGCTGCTTACCTTCTACTTCCACTTTATCTTTTTGGGGATCAATGCTGATACCCAAAATTGTAACAGTTTGGCCATTAACCTTAATTTTACCAGCTAAAATCATTTCCTCTGCTTTACGGCGAGAAGCCACGCCCTGGCGAGCCAAAAATTTTTGCAAGCGTTCCAATAATTTTCCTCTTTTCCTGGTTCTGGTTATCTTTTGCTTTCCGTCAGAATAAATTACAAACAGCTTACATTTTCAGGGAGGAATTAGTTTGTTTGCCATTTTATCTGATTTTTCCGCCTGGCTAATCCCTCTTTTATTGCTGGCTGTTTTGCTTTTGGCCGCTTTCAAAAAAGTCAGGGTTTATGAAACCTTTATCAACGGAGCCGAAAACGGATTTAAAACTGCCATTCAGACCATTCCCTTTTTGGTGGGAATGTTGGTTGCCATACATATTTTCCGGGACAGCGGAGCTTTGGAGCTAACCTGCTCCTTTTTAAGCCCGCTGCTGGATTTTTTTCACTTTCCGATTGAGGTTTTACCTCATGCTTTGGTTCGGCCAATTTCCGGCGGTGCCGCTTTGGGCATTGCTTCCGATTTAATCCAAACCTATGGACCGGACAGCTTTTTGGGACAGTTGGCCTCGGTGATGCAGGGAACCACCGACACCACCTTTTATATTCTAACCCTGTATTTCGGCAGTGTAGGAATCAGCCGTTATCGCTATGCCCTGCTTTCCGGCCTGACTGCCGATTTGATTACTTTAATTGCTTCTGTTGTGATCAGCTATCAAATGTTTGCCTAGCTAATACTAACCGTTTTGGTAGCATTGTCCCAATTTACGGTAGCTCCCAGGTATTCCGATACATACCGCAGAGGAATCATGGTGCGGCCATCTTTGATTACTGGAATCGTATCCATAGTTTGGCTTTGCCCGTTGACCAAAGCTGTAAGCTGGCCAATGGTAAAAACTACTCGATTATTTCCCTTGCTAAAAGAAGCTTTTTTGTTGACTGGATCCCATTCCACATCGGCTCCCAAAGCTTCGGCAATGGCTCGAATCGGAACAATAGTCCGATTATTTTCATCAATATAGGGCTGGGTATCAAAAAGAATTAATTCATTCTCATAATAAACTTTAATACCTTCGGGAATAATTTCTTCCGCCGGGGTTGCTGGAATATTTGCCATCGGCTCTGGAGCTTCTTCAATTATTTCCGGAACCGGACTGACTTCCAGTGCCTTTTCGGTGGCTGCGGCCGAGCTGTCAGCATAACCATAAATCAGATATTTTTCCCGCTCCAGCTTAAAAGCAGCCAAATCTTCTGCCCAGGCTGCTTCAATTTCCTGGGGACTCTGGTTGGCTAAAAGAGCCTGACCAATTTTTCTGCTTCCCATGATTTTATCAAACATGACCAACTGAGAGCCGCTTTTATTAATATCACTTTGGGGAACGGTAAAGCCGGTAATAATTCGGGCATAAGCCAGCATATAATAACCGCTCCGGCAGGGATTGAATTTGTGATAATCAGTAATATTCAGCCGTACTCCCTGAGTTTGGCCTCTGGTTTCCGAAGTGTAATAAACTCCTTCCAGACCGGCATTGTTCAGCAGATCGGCCAGTTTTTGCCCATCTACCCCGGAACCTCCTACCCATTTAAAATAATCGGAACAAAAAATCCCGGTTCCTTCTCCCAGGCCGGTAGCCATATAACCAAAGGCTGCATCAATATCCGGAATATTAGGAGAAGTCGGAACCCAAGTCAAGCCGGTATCCTGAAAGATCATTTCCCGATAATAACCGCTCATTGGTACCAGAGCCAGATCCGCTCCAATTTCCCGATTATAGAAAGAAGCCAGTTCGCAAATAGTCATGCCATGAGCCATAGGTAGATTATCCACTCCCACAAAGGTTTGACATTCATCTTCCAGAATCGGTCCTTCCACAATAACCCCGCCTACCGGATTGGGACGATCCAGCACTACTACCTTAATTCCATATTGAGCAGCGGCTTTCATGCAGTAATTTAAGGTAGAAGCATAGGTATAGGTTCGAGAACCCAAATCCTGAATATCATAAACCAAAACTTCAATGCCCTGCAGCATGGAAGCAGTTGGCATTCGGGTTTCTCCGTACAGGCTGTTAACCGGAATCCCCAAAGCGGGGTGAGTATAGGAAGCAACATAATCCCCAGCTGAGGCGGTTCCGTCCAGACCATGCTCCGGAGTAAACAAAGCCACCAGATTAACTCCGGAATCAGCAGCCAATTTGTCAATGGTACTAACTCCCTGGCTATCCACTCCGGTTTGATTGGTAATCAAACCCACATTTTTTCCCTGCACCAAAAAATAATACTCGGTCAGGAGTCTTTCATCCCCCAGTTTAAAAGGAATTGATTCTTCTGCCCAAGCCATATTTCCCCACAAACCCAGGCTAAACAGCAGGATCATTCCCCAAACCTTTAAACCTGTTAAACGCAAAACTTTCCCTCCTTTTTTAGAACTGTAAGTTTAGACAGATCTAGAAAAAGTTCTGTTCCAATTGTTTGGTAGCTTCTATTTCCTCATAAGCTGTCAAATCCACCTGAACTGGAGTCAGAGTAATATAACCCTGTCGGCTTAAATTAACATCAGTAGCCGCCTTGCTTTCGTCCAGCTCCAGAGGACGACCTGCCATCCAAAAATATTGCTGTCCCCGGGGATCAATCCGGCGATCAAAGGCATCCACATAAATTCGTTTGGCCAGTCTGGTTACCTTTAAGCCCGCCGGTTGGGGACAATCCGGTATATTCACATTTAAAAGAGTTCCATTGCTCCACTGCCAGCCTTTTTGCTGAATATAGCTGATTAATTTGGCTGCAAAAGCTCCCGCCTGAGAAAAGTCCATACAACTGAAACTAACATGAGAAAAGGCAATAGCCGGATAACCGTGAATGGCTCCTTCCAAAGCAGCCGAAACAGTTCCCGAATACAATATATCAGTTCCCAAATTACAGCCCTTATTAATGCCAGACAGAACCAAATCCGGTTTTTCTGGTAACAGGGCATCCAGAGCCAGCTTGACGCAATCGGCCGGAGTTCCATTGATGGCCCAGCCTTGTACCCGGGAATCGGCATATTTGACTGGATTGGCTCTTAAAGGCTTGTGCATGGTAATGCCATGTCCGGTAGCACTTCTTTCCTGTTCTGGAGCAGCCAAATAAATTTCCCGCACAAAATCCAGACTTTCCAAAGCTTCCCGCAAGGCGGCAATACCGGGGGCTTCAATTCCATCATCATTGCTGATTAAAACTCGCATTTTTCTCCCCTTTATTCATTATTTATTAATGCTCCCATACTGTTAAAGCAGCAGGGATTCCGCACAAGTATAAAAGGACACAGGAGCAAAAATTCCCCTGTGTTCCCTGTTAAACCTCGTAAATAGAAATTACCATTTTATCGGTTTCCTGATTTTTACTTAAACCAAACATTAACTTTCTTTCTCGCAGGCTTTTATTCAAAAAGTCTACTATTTTATACATATCTTCATAACTTTCAAAGTCTTTTAAAGCCAAAAGCTGTAATTTACCCAAGTCTTTTTCTGAATTTTGCATGGCTAACCCTTAATTAACATCATGGCTTCTGCCCGGGTAGCTTCGTTTTTCTGGAAACTGCCCCGCACAGCCGAAGTCAGGGTTTTGGAACCAGGCTTCCGAACTCCCCGCAGGGTCATACACATATGTTCAGCTTCCATAACAACCATTACTCCGTAAGGATTAAGCTTGTACATAATAGCATCGGCCACCTGAGCGGTCAGGCGTTCCTGAAGCTGAGGTCTTTTGGCATAGCCTTCCACAACTCTGGCCAATTTGGACAAGCCGGTAATATTCCCCTTGCTGACTTCTTTCCGGGGCAGATAAGCTACATGAGCCTTGCCAAAGAAGGGCAGCAGGTGATGCTCACACATCGAATAAAAAGGAATATCCTTAATCAGAATCATTTCTTCATGTTCTTCTGTAAAAACCTTTTCCAAATGCAAAGAGGGATCTTCGCTAAGACCACTGAAAACTTCTTCATACATCCGAGCTACCCGAGCTGGGGTTTCCAACAATCCTTCTCTTTGCGGATCTTCTCCGATAGCCTCCAAAATCATAGCAACGGCTTGTTCTATTTTAGGTTTATCCATGGGTCAAAAAAACTCCTTCCAAGTTTTGGTTCAATCCAAATGCTATCTTGTTCTATTTTACAACCTTTCCGGCTATTTGCAAAACCTTTTTTAACAAATTGATCTAAATTATTGGAACTTTTTTAAACGCAGTGCATTGGCAACCACCGAAACTGAACTAAAAGCCATAGCTGCTCCGGCAATAATCGGATTAAGACAGCCAGCAGCAGCCAAAGGCAAAGCCAGACAATTATAAAATAAGGCCCAGCCCAAATTTTGCCGGATATTGCGTAAAGCAGCTCGGCTCAAGCGAATGGCTCGAACGATTTGTTCCGGATCATTGTCCATAAGCACCAAATCAGCACTTTCCAAAGCAATATCTGTTCCGCTGTTCAAGGCAATTCCCACATCGGCTGAGCTTAAAGCCGGAGCATCATTAATTCCATCTCCAACCATAGCGGTTAAATGCCCCTGAGCTTTTTCTTCCTGTACCAGACGGGCTTTATCTCCCGGCAAAACCTCGGCTGCAATGTCGCTAATTCCCACCTGCTGTCCAATGGCCTGAGCGGTTCGCCAATTATCTCCGGTCAGCATCTTAACCTTAATCCCCATTTGCTGCAATTGGCTCACGGCCTTTGCAGCTGTGGGGCGAGGCTGATCGGCTGCGGCCAGGATTCCGGCTAATTGTCCGTCTGCCGCCACCAGGATCAGGGTTTTGCCTTCTGCTTCCCACTTTGGGATTAGATCTTGATCCAATTCAATTTGCTGCTGCTGCAAAAAACGGGAGCTGCCCACCCAAACTTTTTGTCCCTGAATTTGGGCTTCAATTCCCAAGCCCGGCCAGGCTTTAAAGCTGCTGACTTCCGGCAGTTCCCGGCCTTCAGCGGCTTTCAGGACAGCCTGAGCCAAAGGATGCTCCGAGTTTTTTTCTGCCGCTGCTGCCAAAGCCAAAACATCAGCTGAACCATAATTATACAAATCAGTTATCACGGGTTTACCCTCGGTCAAGGTTCCGGTCTTATCAATTAATAAGCTCCGAATTTGACCAGTTAATTCCAGATATTCACCTCCTTTAATTAAAATTCCCAATTCGGCACCCCTGCCAGTTCCCACTAAAACTGAAACCGGTGTAGCCAAACCCAAAGCACAAGGGCAGGCTACCACCATAACTGCCGTAAAGTTCAAAATAGCCGGGGCAAGTTGACCTGGCTCCCCCCAAAAGTACCAATAAGCAAAAGAAAGCAGGGCAATTCCCAAAACCACCGGCACAAAATAAGCGGAAATTTTATCGGCCATTCTCTGAATGGGAGCTTTTTGGTTTTGAGCTTCTTCTACAATTTTAATAATTTGAGCCAAAATGGTTGCTTGACCAGTCCGGGTAACTCGATAAACCAGGCTGCCATTTTGATTAATAGTGGCTCCCCAAACTTCATCTCCAGGCTTTTTGCTCACCGGCAAGCTTTCTCCGGTTAAGGCTGATTGATCCAGGGCAGAACAGCCTTTTTCGACAATTCCATCCGCCGGAAGGGTTTCGCCAGGGCGAATTTGCACCAAATCGCCCACCTGAATCTGGCTGGACTCTATTTCCATTTCCTGTCCTTCCCGAATAATGCGAGCCTGGGACGGCTGAAGCTGCATCAGGCGGGTTAAGGCTTCCGAGGTTCGGCCTTTGGCTTTGCTTTCCAAAAATTTACCCAATAAAACTAAAGTAATAACTGTGGCTGAGGATTCAAAATAAACCTCCTGGATTCCCCAATTCGCTCCCCAAAAAGTCACCCAGGTGCTGTAAAGGTAAGCAGCCGAGGTTCCCAAAGCCACTAAAACCGACATATTCAAACCACCGTTTTTAACAGCCTTAAACGCATCCTGATAAAAATAGCTGCCCGCTCCAATTTGCACTATGGTAGCCAAAGCAAAAGCAGCATAATTGGAAAACCAATTCCCCAGCATATTCAGCAGCAGGGGCAAGGCCAAACACAAAGCCCCCAAAAACAGCCAAAATTCTCGATTTTGGGCAAAGGATCGGGGAGGTGGATCTTCTTCGGGCAATTCTCCTTCAAAGCCCATATCTTCAATTACTTCGATAATCTCGGCCAGACTGATTTCTTCCGGCACATAGGTCAAGGCGGCCTGATTGGTGGCCAGATTGACTACGGCTTTGCGAATCCCGGCAGTTTTGTTTAATTTTTTTTCCAAACGGCTGGAGCAAGCGGAGCAGTGCATCCCTCCAACCTTTAAACTTACCTCTTTTTCTTGCATAAAAAGTTCCTCCATCCTTGCTATTTTCGTTAAAATCGCTTATGATAGGCATATAGAAGGAGGTTTAACTATGTCTGAAAAGCTCAACCGAGATCCTCTCTACATGCTGGCTCTGCTGATTGAAATTTATCGGGGCATTAATGTAATTTTGCCTGAATTTGATCCTGTAATGGAAAAGAATACCCTGATGGATGTTTTTTCCACCGCTATTCGCTTTGCCACTCAGGAAGAGTCCTTGCAGGTATTAACCGGAGAAATTGGCAAATGTGCCGCAGAAGGATCCACCGTAAAGGAACAAATGCAGCTTATTCACAGCCAGCACCCTGATTTGCTCAATGCCAAAATGGTAGCTGCGGCTCATTTAATGAACCAGTTAAACGGACAAGGCACCAAATCTCTTTAGTAAAAAGTTATTCAATCATCCTGCCATAAGTCAGGATGATTGTTATTATTTAAACAGTTTTTTCCAGGAATCGTTTTTTTGTTGTTCCAACCGCTGACTATAGCTTTCCAAATAATGCTTGCCCCAGGCAGTTTGGCTTAATTCCTGCCAAACCCTCTTGACGGCTTGAATAAACTGAGGGTTTAACAAGCTTAAATCCCCGGCTTGAACCAGCGGACAAATCAGCAGGCCATCTTCATCCAAAACCACTTCCAGTTCATCCTTAATATTAAAGCGGGCAGCCAAAGGAAACAAGCGGCACAAAAGCGGGCGTTGGCTTCGTTTACAGCTTCCTGTGCAAAGCAGCAAGCCCTCGGCCTGCTCTGTTTCCTGAATCCTTGCCCAATCCTGTCCGGCCAAAAGCTCTCTTTCTCCTGGAACCAGATAAACTCCGACTCCTTCCTGCCATTCCTGACAGCATTTAGCCTGACAAAGCTGCCCGCAATCCACCGGCAAAGGGGTCAGGCTGCCGATAATTTTATATAAGTTCTCCAGAGCATAAGCCATAAATTGCTCCTCCTCCAAGTCCACAAAGCAGCATAATCCAAAAAGGGCTGATTTTGGTTAGGCGTAACAAAACCATTACTCCGGCAAAAATAAGTATGGCCAGCCAGTCTGGTTTCCGCCAGACAGGATCACTGCCCCAAAAGCTGAGTAAAATAATTGACCATCCGGCTGCCACCATTACGGCCACCACCGCTGGACGCAAGCAGGTCAAGACCTCCTGAACCCCGCTTAAATTGCGATATTTTAAGTATAACCAGGCCAGGGTCATTAAAATCAAAATCGAGGGTAAAATATAGCTGATAGTAGCTGCCAATGAACCGGCCAGCCCCCCAATCTGCCAGCCCACAAAGGTAGCACAGTTAATCCCAATCGGCCCCGGAGTCATTTGGGACAAAGCCAAAATATCGGTAAATTCAGTCATGCTCATCCATTGCTGTTCTTCAACCACCATGGACTGAATTAAGGCAATGGAAGCATAACCGCCTCCGAAAGAAAACAGCCCAATCTTAAAATAAACCCACGCCAAAGCCCATAACATAGTTTTGGTTTAAGCTTCTAAAATTCCCAGACCGAACCTCCGGCCAGATAATCAAGCTTATCTCCCATAATTTCTTTTAAAACTGCATAAGCTGGCTGACCAGTGCAATGTCCGGTATAATATTGGGAACCGGTGCTTAACAAAAACTCAGCAATCTGCTGCACCATTTCTCGATCTACCGCTGCTCCACCCATAGGATTACTCAAATGGAAACCACCCAAAACCTGGGTCGGCCAGCATTGGTAGCGTTGATAGAAAGCTTCCAGAATATTAATAATACCCCGGTGGGCACAACCAGCTATCAAAACCTTTTGTTCTCCTTCCAAAATAACCAGATTTTGTTCATGCAAAAAGTCATCTTCCTGATAAGTATCTCCTACTTTTTTCAATAAATCTTTATTGCTGGTTGGTACCAACTTGGCACCCTGAACATTGGAAAACAATTCCAAGCCAGCTTCCAGAACCTGATATTCCTGCGTGGGAAGCAGCCGACTTTCCTGAGCTAATTCCGGAGCAATACCAATATATTTATAGCTGCCGTCCGGCTGCCGACCATAGCGTTCTTCAAAAGAGCGAGGATGGACATAGAACGGAGCAGCAGAATTAATTTTCAAAAATTCGGACAGTCCGCCGCCGTGATCAAAATGGCCATGGGAAAGAAAGCCCAGATCCACTTCGGCCAGCTTTACTCCCATTTTTTCGGCATTGCGGCTGAATAAAGCGGAAGACCCGGTATCAAATAAAATTTTGCGGCCTTGAGCAGTTTCAATATACAGGCTCAGGCCATGTTCGCTGTCTACTTCCTCGGAAATGCTGGTATTTTCTAATAAAACCTTAATTAACATACTATTTCTGCTCCTTTTTCTGATAATTATGAACAGCTTCCTGTAAAGCATACAAAGCATGATCCGCACAATGTTCCTGGTGCGGCGGCAAGCCTTCCAAGGCTTCCAGGATTTCTTTTTTGCTGAGAGCCAAAGCTTCATCCAGGGTTTTATTTTGAGCTAAAAGGGATAAAACGCTGGCCGAAGCGATAAAGCCGCCGCAGCCAAACACCAAATAACTAACTTCCGCCAATTTGCCTTCTCGTACTTTAATAAAAAAAGTCAGCGAATCATGCTCCCCAGCTTCCGCAAAGCTGCCCTGGGCATCAGCATCCGGCATACTATAAGCATTGCGGGGAGTCATATAATGTTCAATTACCTTGATTGAATAATCGTTGGAAATCTCAATCAGCCCCTTTCGTAATTATTTAAGCAAAAATTGTCCCAGATAAACAGCTCCCAGCCCCAAAAACAAGCTGGCCAAAACATAGGCCGCAGCCATGATTATTTTGCCCCCGGAAAGCAAAGTGCAGGTTTCCAAAGCAAAGGTTGAATAAGTGGTAAAACCGCCGCAAACTCCTACCTTTAAAAACAACAATAGATATTGATTCAAACCAACTCCCCGATCCACCAGCCCCACCAAAAAACCAATGGCCAAAGAACCCAAAATATTGATCAATAAGGTTATCAGAGGAAAACCTCCGGAGGAAGTGGGCAGCAATCCCAGCAAATAACGGCTGGCTGCCCCCACAAACCCACCCAGACCTACGGCTAAACAATTCAGCATTCTTTCTTTCCTTTTTTCCTAGTATTTCTTTTATTTTACACCCGCATTAGTTTTTTGAAAAGCCCAACTTTCCGTTAATTTGACAGGCTACAAATTTCTTGCTATACTGAACAAAGTTTCCGTGCCTGCGACTCTAAGGGTTATTTTTGATCTATGAGTCCCGGCCTAAACCGTCTGAAAACGGTTTACGGGGTTGTCATTGGAAACGGGGCAGCCTTCCTGATTTGAGAAGGGAACCAAAAGTTGCTCAGGGCTTGAACCCGAAGCAAACCAGAAAGGAGGTTTTGGTGCTTACTTTCTGCCCCCTAATAATTTGAAAAATATTGAAAAGGGGTTTAAACACATGAAAAGATTATTTATAATTGGCTTTTGTCTGCTTCTGACTCTGGCCTTAGTGGGCTGCGGCCAAAGTCCTGCCACCGAAGCTCAAAAAGCTTCTCCTTCTCAGGTAAGCAGCAATGAGGCCAATATTGAACTGAATGTTTCAGCGGCCGCCAGTTTGCAGGATGCCTGCGGTGAATTGGAAGCCCTTTATGAAAACCAAAATCCCCAAGTGGACTTAATCTTCAACTTTGCCGGTTCCGGAACCTTGCAGCAGCAAATTGAAGAAGGTTCTCCCTGTGATATCTTTATTCCAGCCGCTCAAAAGCAAATGGACGCTTTAGCCGAAAAAGACCTTTTGAATGCAGACAGCCGGATCGACCTGCTGTCCAACCAACTGATCTTAATTGTTCCGGCAGACAGTCAGGTCAAAAGTCTGGAGGACTTAACCAATTCTGCACTGGTTAAACAAATCAGCATTGGCGAACCGGAAAGTGTTCCGGCCGGCAGTTATGCCAGGGAAGCCCTAACCAAAATGAACCTTTGGAATCAGTTGGCAGATAAAATGGTTTATGCCAAAGATGTTACCCAGGTTTTAACCTATGTAGAAAGCAGTAATGTCGAAGCTGGTTTTGTTTATCTTTCGGATACCACTAATGCTACCAATATTAAAATTGTCACTTCTGTAAATCCGCAATATTTTACGCCACTTGTTTATCCGGCTGCTGTTTTGGCTCAAACCCAATATCCAGAGCAAGCCCAGGCTTTTCTGGATTTCCTGCAAACCTCCGAAGCCGGAAAAATTTTTGAAGCTTATGGTTTTAATCTTTACAATTAATAATGCATATTAACGATTGGTTTCCGATTTTTCTATCTTTAAAGATTGCGGCCTTGTCCCTGCTTTTTATCAGTCTGACTGGTCTGCCTCTGGCTCGCCTCCTGTCCAGAAAAGAGTTTAAAGGCAAGACTTTGTTGGAATCTCTAATTACCCTGCCTTTGGTGCTTCCGCCTTCGGTTTTGGGCTATGGCCTGTTGATGCTGATTGGTAAGAATGGCCCAATTGGTCAATTATTGGCTCAATTTAATTTGACCTTGGTTTTTACTTGGGGAGCGGCGGTTCTTGCTTCAATCGTAGTTGCCTTTCCTTTAATGTATCAAAGTGCCAAAGCGGCTTTTTTAAGCGTTAACCCCAATTATGAAAAATCAGCCCGCACTTTGGGCAGTTCTGAAAGCAAGATTTTTTTTACTATTACCCTGCCCCTGGCCTGGCCGGGACTAATGGCCGGATTGGTACTTTCCTTTGCCCGGGCTTTGGGAGAATTTGGAGCTACCTTGATGGTAGCCGGAAATATTCCCGGCAAAACCCAGACCATTCCATTGGCTATTTATTTTGCAGTTAATTCTGGAGATAAAGCTACTGCTCAAACTTTGGTAATCCTTATTACTATTTTTAGTTTTATTGTTATTTATGGTGTTAACCGCTGGACTAAGGGGAGAAAGTGACCTTATGCTGGAAGTTAATTTTCAAAAAAAGTTGTGGAATTTTAATCTCCATTGTCAATTTTATCTAAAAAATGAAATCCTGGTTTTGTGGGGACCTTCCGGAGCGGGCAAAAGCACCATTTTACATTGTCTGGCCGGACTTTTGCAGCCGGATTTGGGTTATATCAAAATTAATGAAAAGATGGTCTTTGACCGGGAAGCCAAAATTAATCTGCCCTCCCGCCAAAGAAGAATTGGCTATTTATTTCAGGATTATAATTTATTTCCCCATATGACTGTGCAAAAAAATGTCCTTTATGGATACAAAAATCTGCCAACTGCAATTCGGCAGACTCATCCCAACCCTTTGGACTTTTTGGCCATGTTTGGCATTGAACACCTGCTCAAGCGTTATCCCGGTCAGCTTTCCGGGGGAGAAAAGCAAAGAGTGGCTCTAGCTCGGGCTTTATCGGCCTACCCGGAGGTTTTACTGCTGGACGAGCCTTTTAGTGCCTTGGACTGGGAAAACCGGGTTAAATTAAAAGCCGGGATTAGGGATTTGCAGCGGAAATGGCAGATTCCTTTTATTGTGGTAACTCATGACCGGCAGGATGCTTTGGACTTTGGAGATCAAATTATCAAAATCAGCCAGGGGCAAACTTCCCGGCAGCAGATTATGGCTTCACAGCATTTATAAGCAACAAAGGCGGCTTTCCCAGGAAAGCCGCCTTTTGTAAACTTAGATTAATTTATATTCACTCAAAACACTTTTCAGCTTGGCTTCCTGTTCCGGACTGGCTGGAGCCAAAGGCAGCCGAACCGGTCCCACCTGATGTCCGGCCATTTGCAAAGCAGTTTTTACCGGCACCGGATTGGTAGTAATAAACAAAGCTTTAACCAAAGGCAGCATTTGCAAATGCAAATCCCGAGCTTCTTTAACCTTGCCGGTTTCATAGGCCGCAATCATATCCTGAATCATATTTCCAATTAAATGAGAAGCGACACTAACTACCCCTTTGGCACCTACTGCAAGCATGGGCAAAGTCAGGCTGTCATCCCCACTGTAAACCGGGAAACTGTCCCCAAAACGACGGCATAAATCACTGACCTGATCCAAATTGCCGCTGGCTTCTTTGATGCAGGTAATATTCTTGATTTCGGCCAGCCGAGCAACCGTGTCCGGCAACAGATTAACAGAAGTTCTGCCCGGAATATTATAAAGCATAATGGGGATGCTAACTCCTTCGGCCACAGTCTTAAAATGCTGATACAAGCCTTCCTGCGAAGGTTTATTATAGTAAGGGCAAACCAGCAGCAAGCCGTCCACTCCCACCTTTTCCGCTTCCTGGCTTAAATGCAAAGTATCAGCCGTACAATTGCAGCCGGTTCCGGCCAAAACCTTGGCTTTACCCTTAACTGCTTCGACCACAGTTCTAAATAATTCAAGTCTTTCATTGTCAAATAAAGTTGGAGCTTCTCCAGTAGTTCCGCAAACTACAATGCTGTCCGTGCCATTATCAGCCAGATATTGAGCTAATTTGGCAGTTTCTGTATAATTTACAGAGCCGTCATCGTTCATCGGAGTAACCATTGCGGTTAATACCTTGCCAAAATCCATTAGTCAGCCTCCCAAATTTTTCTATTAATTTTTCTAACTAGCAACTGCCCTTGAGCCATTTATTTTTAACCAGAACTTCCGCAATTTGAATGGCGTTGGTAGCCGCTCCCTTCCGGATTTGATCAGCTACTACCCAAATATTCAAACCTTTTTCAATGGAATTATCTTCCCGAATCCGGCCAACAAAAACTTCATCCTTGTCCGAGCAGAAAAGCGGCATGGGATATTGGTTATCGGCTATTTGATCAATAACGACCACGCCGGGAGCCTTGGCAAAAACTTCCTTGGCTTCAGCCGCCGTAATTTTGCGATCCGTTTCAATGTTAATGGATTCGGAATGGCTGCGGAAAATTGGCACCCGAACCGTAGTAGCCGTAATTCCCATTTGACTGTCATGCATAATTTTATGGGTTTCCTTCACCATTTTCCATTCTTCCTTGGTATAATCCATTTCCTGGAATACATCAATATGAGGAATTAAGTTAAAGGCAATTTGGTGGGCAAATTTTTTCGGCGGATATACTTCCCCGGCCAAGACTGCCCGGGTTTGTTTTTCCAGCTCTTCCAGACCTTCGGCTCCGGCTCCGGAAACCGCCTGATATGTGGAAACTACAATTCTTTTAATCCCGGCTGCATCATAAATTGGTTTTAAGGCAGCGACCATAATAATGGTAGAACAATTCGGATTGGCAATAATCCCCTTATGCTTTTGGCAATCTTCCGGGTTAACCTCCGGCACTACCAGAGGAACCTCCGGATCCAGACGGAAAGAAGAGCTGTTATCAATGACCACACAACCTTGTTCAGCTGCTCCGGGGCCAAATTCCTTGCTGGCCGAACCACCGGCAAAGAAAGCCACATCCATGCCTTTAAATTCTTCCGGCGTGGTTTCCCTTACTATGTATTCATCTCCACGAAAAACCATGGTTTTGCCAGCCGAGCGAGCTGTAGCACAAAGTTTCAGCTCGCCTACCGGAAAACCTCTTTCCTCCAAAACCTTAACCAGCTCATGTCCTACCGCTCCCGAAGCCCCTACAATAGCCACATTAATCGGGCGACCCCCGGTCAGGGAATCTTTAATAGGGCATACAGACATTATAATTCCTCCGTTTCTTTCTCAGTTAATTGTTTAAAAATCAGCAACTAAAAGCGGCTGCATTTGTCGTCCTCGCCAGGCTTCCGCCGTAGCTTCTACAATTAAATCCATTTTGGCTTTCAGTGAATTGGGTTTTAGCAAAGGATTATCCTGGCCAAAAGGCACCAGATAAATATTTTTGCTGTTTAAGAGCGTCCCTAAATTGCGAGCATTCATCCCCAAACCATCATTGGTTGAAATGGCCAGCACCACCGGCCTTTGGTTGCGTAAATGAGCCTTAACAGCCATCAGAACAGTTCCGTCCGTAATGGCATTGGCAATCTTGGCCAAAGTATTGCCAGTACAAGGAGCCACCACCAAAACATCAAACAAAGCCTGGGGGCCAATGGGTTCCGCCCCAACCACGCTATTAATCAGGCTGCGTCCGGTATATTTGACTAATCGTTCTTTCCAGGTGCCAGCTGTTCCAAAGCGAGTATCCCAATTATCCACTGATTCACTGATAATCGGAAAAACCTCCGCTCCAGCATCAGCCAAATTTTTGGCCTGAATCAGAACCTCATCCAAAACACAATGAGAACCGGTAACCGCAAAACCGACTTTTACCTTCGGCAATTTCAAGCTAAAATCCACCTCCGGAACAGTCAGGCAAATTAGAGATTAACAATTCAGGCACAATTTGAGCCAAAATCCGACCGGCTGTTCGGGGAGCATATTTACCCGGCAAGCCCGGAGCCAAAATAGCTTTTATGCCCAACTGGCTGGCTTTGGCAAAATCAGTTCCGCCAGGAGCAGAAGCCAAATCAATAATCACTCCGGAGCATTGCTCCAAGGCCGAGGCATCCAAAACTAAAACTGGAACCGTGTTAAAAATCAGATCAAACCCGGTCAAGTCCCAATGGGCAAAATCAACCCATTCCAACCCCATGCTCCAGGCACGAGCTTTTTGGCTGGAGTTACTGACGGCCACCGTCACTTGAGCATCCATATTCCTTAATATTCGAGCTAAAGTCAGACCAATCCTGCCCAAACCACAAATTAAAATCCGGCTGTTATGAATGGTAACATCGGTTTCCTGCATAGCCAAGGCTATAGCTCCTTCGGCGGAAGGGACAGAATTTAAGATCGCCGCAAAATCCGAACTAAAAATTTCCAAAGGCTTGAGCTTAAACTCCTGCAAAATTTGTTTTAACTCGCTTCCAAGCTTACCGGCCAAAACTGGAGTACCGGGAACCAGCTTTTGAAAAAGTTTTGGCTCCAGAGCCAACGGCTGCTGAACAAATTGAGAATTTAGTTCCCGATTTAAATTTTGAGCCGGCAAAATCAACGCCTGCACTCCGGGCAAGGTTAATTCCGGCTTATCCCAAAGGGTCAAGCCTTTTTGGGGCGGCAAAGCCCAGGCTTGAAGCTCTGCTCCCTGTTGCAGCAGCTCTTCGGCCAAAACCACCTCTCGGAGATCCGCACCCCACAAAGCCAGCTTCATTCCACCTAAATTCATAAATCTCCACCTGACTTCTTTTATTGTCAGTATATGAGATTCAGCCGGGGAAGGTGTCGTTAGTCACTAAAAATAATATTATCCAAGCCGTAAACCAATTCCTTAAGCTCCGGAGCCTTCCGTACTGCCAGCAGCACTCCCGGCATAAAGCTTTCCCGGGAAATGGAGTCGTGCCGAATGGTCAGAGTTTCTCCAACCCCGCCAAAAATCAATTCCTGGTGAGCCACCAAACCCGGCAAACGAACCGAATGAATGTGGATGCCGTTTTTATCTCCGCCCCGGCAGCCCGGAATTTTTTCGGTGCTGGCAACATTGGCAGCTACAGTTTCCTGACGGCTGGCTTCAATTAACTCAGCCGTTTTGATGGCAGTTCCAGAAGGAGAATCCAGCTTTTTATCATGGTGTAATTCAATAATTTCTACATGAGGCAAATATTTGGCTGTAATAGAAGCCATTTTCATCATTAAAACCGCACCAACCGCAAAATTGGGAGCAATTAAGCCGCCCACGCCATTTTCCTGAGCCAACTGCTGCAATTCGGCAATTTGTTCCGGGCTTAAACCGGTGGTGCCAATAATCGGACGAACCTGCTTTTGCAAGGACAACCTGGCATTAGCAAAAACCGTTTTGGGGGTGGTGAAGTCAACCATAACTTCCGGTTTTATTTCGGTCAGAGCAGCTTCCAAATCTCCTTGTACTTTAATTCCGGTTTCGCCCAGACCCAATAAATTGCCCACATCAACTCCAACAGCCATCGGATCTACAGCTCCAACCAATTCCGTATCGGCAGCTCCCCAGATCGTTTTCAGAACTTCCTTGCCCATTCGACCGGCGGCTCCACTTACCAAAACTCTAATCATATTTTGCCAACACTTCCTAAAAAGCGTTGTCCCTCCTTTAAACAGATTTTTAAGTATAATAACTCATTATATTACAAAAAAAGTTGAAAGAAAAGATCGACTTTATTTTCGCCGATAGTCAAAAACCCGCTGGCTTTTCTTTTCGCTGCGGGGTAAAGCTCCAATTTCCACAGTTTCCACTTTAATGGTCAGCCCAACCTTGCTTTTGAAATAACGCATCAAGGCGGCTTCCAGCTCTTTGGAATCCGTCTGACTCTTTCTTTCCACCTTCAGAAGCATTTGATCTTTGCCTTCCAAATGATCGATATGCACCTGATATTCCGAGCTTAAGCCTTCGATATTGCGTAAAGCATCGGTAATTTGGCCGGGATAAATATTAACCCCCTTAACCTTGATCATATCATCAGTTCGCCCCATAATTCGGCCAATTCTTTTGTGCGGACTGCCGCAAGGACATTGGCCGGGAATTAGGCAGGTAATATCATGGGTACGATAACGCAAAACCGGAGCGGCTTCCTTGTGAAAGGTGGAAATCACCAATTCTCCCAATTGTCCGTCCGGAACCGGCTCTCCGGTTTCCGGATCAATAATTTCAAAATAAACCTGATCATCCCAATAATGGATTCCAGTATGATAAGAACAATCTACTCCAATACCAGGTCCATAAACCTCGGTCAAGCCATAAATATCAAAAAGTTCAATTCCCAATTCTTCGGCAATCCTACCCCGCATCAAATCGCCCCACAATTCAGAGCCAATAATGCCCCGTTTCAGGTGAATTTGTTCGTTCAAATTCCGTCGTCCTACTTCTTCGGCCAATAACAAGGCATAGGAAGCGGTGGCACAAAGAACAGTAGTCTTTAAATCCAGCAGCATTTGAATTTGTTTTTCGGTATTACCTGGCCCCATGGGAATAACCATAGCTCCCAAATGTTCAGCTCCAGCCTGAAAGCCAATGCCGGCTGTCCACAATCCATAGCCGGGAGTAACCTGAACTACATCTTCATCGGTAATTCCGGCCATAGCAAAACAGCGGGAAAACATCATTGCCCAGGTTTCCACATCGCGGCGAGTATAAGGGATAATTACCGGTTTGCCGGTAGTTCCGGAAGAAGAATGAATCCGAACCACCTGCTTTTGAGGTACAGCCATTAAGCCCAACGGATAGGCTTCCCGCAAATCTGCTTTATCGGTATAGGGAATCTGATAAAATTCTTCCAGGCTGTTAACTTTTCTTGTCCCCAGCCGTTCCCGATAAAAAGGACTGTGGGTGGTGACCCGTTCGACCAGCTCCTGTAATTTTGCCCAAACCTGATTTTCCATTACTTGCCCCCCTTGGCGGCCATTTTGCCCAAAGCATAAGCCTGACGGTTTAATTCCAAAAATTTGGCCGGAACACAAAGTTGCAAAGCTTCCTGCATGGCATCTTCTGTAAAGGGCAAAGCCCCGCTGCCCATGGCTGCTCCCAGCAAAACAATATTGACTGCCTTGCTGGAACCGGCTTTTTGACTTAAAGTCAAAGCATCAATAAACAAAGCTTTTCTTTGCTGCAAGGCTTCTCGAATGGCCAGCCGAGGATATTCCTGCTTGCCCATACCCACGCTGACCGGCAAAATAGTCTGTTCGTTAACCAAAAGCCGACCCTCCGGAGCCAGCCAAGCCAGATTTCGAGCAGCCTCGGCCAGTTCAAAGCCCAGCAGCAGATCAGCCTGTCCTTTGGGGATATAAGCCGCCATTCGTCCCTGGCCAATTCGGATATGTCCAACTACACAACCGCCCCTTTGAGCCATACCAAAGGTTTCCATGGTGCGTACCGGCAAATCCTGCAAAATGCCTACGGTACTTAAGATGCGGGAGGCTAAAACGGTTCCTTGTCCACCTACTCCAGCAATTAAAATATTCATTTATTCGCCCCCCTGCTCTTGAATGGCTCCCAATTTGCAGATATTGGTGCATAAACCGCAGCCATTGCACAAACTGGAATCAATCTGCACTTCGACTTCCCCTTCCAGCACATACATAGCCGGACAACCCAGCTTGTTAATACATAAATGACAGCCAATACAGGTATCCAAATCAACCTGGTATTTCCTGGATGATTTAAACAAATTAACACAGGGAGCCTTAAAGATTACCGCTGCTGTTCCCGGATGCCGCATCGCCCGCCGAACCGCTTCGGTGGCCTCGGCCTGATCAAAGGGATTAACTTCTTCCACCGGAATCCCAATAGCCTGCAAAAGCTTCAAAATACTAATGGGTTCGCTGGCAGCTCCCAGCAGGGTTTTGCCCAAACCCGGATGGGTTTGATGTCCAGTCATGGCAGTGGTTGAATTATCCAAAATCATAATATTAATGTCGGTTTGGTTGTAAACTGCGTTAATGGCTCCGGTAATTCCACTGTGAAAAAAGGTGGAATCCCCAATAAAGGCAAACAACGGCTGATCCGGCTGGGCAATCTTTAAACCCTGAGCAATGGTCAAGCCTGCTCCCATACATAAACAGGTATCCGTCATATTCAGCGGAGGAGCATTGCCCAAAGTATAACAGCCAATATCTCCAGTATAAATTCCTTTTTCTCCACTAGCCAATTTAACCGCATAAAAAGCCGCCCGGTGCGGACAGCCGGCACACAAAACCGGAGTCCGACCCGGCAGAGCCAAAGTCTCGGTTTTGTCCTGCGGAAGCTCCAGACCTACAAAATCAGCCAAAGCTTTCAGGACTGCGGCATAGCCCAGTTCTCCAGCCTGGGGACAAGACCCGGTCTTTTTGCCCTTAATTTCCACTTTTAAATTTTGCTGATAAGCAGTTTCTAACAAAGCTTCTTCCAGAACCGGACTTAATTCTTCCAAAACCAGCACCTGATCACACAATCTCAAAAATTCAGCCGCCAGCCCTTGGGGGAAAGGCTGCGGAGTACCAACTTTTAAAAGATTAAGCGGCAAGGTATAGGTGTCGATAATTTCTTCTACAAAAGCAGTAGTACAACCGCCGGTTACTACGCCCAGCCGACTGTCCTGCTTTTGCAGATAGTTAAAGGGTAATTGTCCCAGTTCCTCGCCCCAAACAGGCAGCTTTTCGGCCAATTCCTGATGTCTCCGGAAAGCTAAAGGCGGGAAAATAACCCAGCGGGGATCTTTGACAAAACCGCTGATTTCCACGACTTCTCTTTGCCCGGACAGCTCCAGAGTTTCGCTGCCGTGACAAACTCTGGTTGTCGGCCGCAAAATTACCGGCTTGCCAATTTTTTCAGAAAAGCCAAAAGCAAACTTCATCATTTGATAGGCTTCGGTTGGAGTGGCCGGATCTAAAACCGGCAAATTGGCATAACGGCCAAAAAGGCGGGTATCCTGTTCTGTTTGAGAGGACATTGGCCCCGGATCATCAGCCACCAAGACCACCATGCCGCCCTTAATGCCCACATAAGCCAAACTCATCAAAGGGTCAGAGGCTACATTCAGTCCCACCTGTTTCATGGTTACCAGGCTTCTGGCTCCAGCATAGCTGGCTCCGGCGGCTACTTCCAAAGCCACCTTCTCATTAACTGACCATTGAACATACAGACCAGAATGTTTGGCCACATTTTCCAGAACCTCAGTAGAAGGGGTGCCGGGGTAGCCTGTTGCTACCTGCACCCCGGCTTCAATGGCTCCCCAGGCCATGGCCTGATTGCCCAATAATAACTTTTTCACTATTTACTTCCCCCTACTACGGCTGCACAGCGTGGACACAAATCATTTTCCACCTGAGGATGATACATCCAGCAACGCTCGCATTTTTGTCCTGCGGCTGCTCCCACTTGTACGCCAAAGTCCGGCAGCTCGCTAACCTGGGCGGCTTCAGCCGGGATTGCCGCTTCATTCAGTTCCACTCCGGAAACAATAAAAATGGTGGTCAAATCTGCTTCCATCGACTTCAATAAAGCATAAGTTTGATTTTGGGCAAACAAGCTTACTTTGGCTTCCAGGGAATTGCCGATTACCTTATTTTGCCGGGCTTCTTCCAAAGCCTTGGTTACCAGAGAACGCAAGGCCAAAATCTGATTCCATTTGGCTTCCAGATCCAAATCCAGATATTCCGGCTGGACGGAAGGCATTTCCGCCAATTGAACACTGGCTGGATCTGATTTGTCTTTGGGCAGATATTGCCAAATTTCTTCGCTGGTAAAGGTCAAAATTGGAGCAATTAAACGCACCAAAGCCTGAATCATCTGGTATAAAACAGTCTGAGCCGCTCTTCTGGCCGGAGCATCAGACTGAGAGGTATAAAGACGATCCTTGATCATATCCAGATATAAGGCACTCAAGTCTACTGTGCAGAAATTATGCACAGCATGATAAACCACATGATATTCATAATTTTGATAGGCAGTCAAAACCTTTTCGATAAAACGGATCAGGCGGAGCAAGGCCCAACGATCCAGCTCCGGTAAATCAGCATAAGCCACTGCTTCCTGAGCATAATCAAAATCATACAAATTGCCCAGCAGAAAACGGCAGGTATTGCGAATTTTGCGGTAAGCGTCGGCACTTTGCTTTAAAATTTTATCCGAAACCGCCAAATCACCTCGATAATCGGAGGAGCTGACCCACAAACGCAAAATATCTGCTCCCATTTGTTTAATTATCTTGAGAGGATCAACCACATTGCCCTGAGATTTGCTCATCTTGCGGCCTTTTTCATCAACTAAAAAGCCGTGGGTTAAAACCGCTTTATAAGGAGCCTTACCGGTAATGGCCACCGCCGTGGAAAGAGAGCTGTTAAACCAGCCCCGATGCTGGTCGCTGCCTTCCAAATATAAATCAGCCGGATAACTCAAATCCGGCCATAGTTCCGGATTTTGCAAAACTCCCACATGGCTGGTTCCGCTGTCAAACCAAACATCCATGGTATCGGTTTCTTTGCTGAACTGGGAACAGCCGCATTCGCATTTAATGCCCTGGGGCAAAAGCTCCGCTGCTTCGTGAGCAAACCAGGCATCTGAACCTTCCTGCCGGAAAATTTCCTGCAATTTGGCAATGGTTTCTGGCGTAATCAGGGGCTTGTTGCAGTCCTGACAATAGAAAATGGGAATGGGAACTCCCCAGGTTCTTTGGCGGGAAACGCACCAGTCGCCCCGATTGGCAATCATATTATAAATTCGATCCTTACCCCAGGCTGGAATCCATTGAACTTCATTTTCAATGGCCTGCAAAGCCTTTTGCCGAAAGCCGTCTACAGAAGCAAACCATTGCTCGGTGGCTCGGAAGAAAACCGGCTTTTTGCATCGCCAGCAATGGGGATATTGGTGCTTAATTTTACCGCTTTGCAAAAGAGCTGCTTTTTCGGTTAAAACAGCCAAAACCTTTTCATTAGCTTCCAGATAATACAAACCGGCAAATTCCCCGGCTTCCTCAGTAAACACACCTTTGGCATCTACCGGAGATAAAATTTCCAGATTATATTTCAAAGAAGCCAGATAGTCTTCATGCCCATGTCCCGGAGCGGTATGTACGCAGCCAGTACCAGCTTCCAAAGTAACATGATCCCCCAGAATAACCTGAGATTCCCGGTCAATAAAGGGATGGGAACAAATTACACCTTCCAGCTCTTTGCCCAGATATTTGTTTAAAATCGTTGCCTGTTCCAGACCCACCGCATCTAAAAAGCTTTCGGCCAATTCTTCGGCTACCACCAAAATACCTTTTTCAGTTTGCAGGCTGATATAATAATATTCCGGGTGCAGACAAACCGCCATATTGGATACCAGGGTCCAGGGAGTGGTTGTCCAGATTACCAAAGCCGCATCTTCCGGCAAAATACCCTGACCGTTTTTCACCTGAAAACGAACATAAATTGAAGGGGATTCCTTGTCCTGATATTCCACTTCTGCCTCGGCCAAAGCGGTTTCACAGGAGGAACACCAATAAACCGGCTTTAAGCCCTTGTAAATAAAGCCTTTTTGAGCCATCTCCCCGAAAACTCCAATTTGAGCTGCTTCGTATTGGGGGATCAGGGTTAAATAGGGCTGATCCCATTGTCCACGCACACCCAGGCGTTTAAATTCTTCTCTTTGGGTATTGACATAGCCCAAAGCAAATTCCCGGCATTTGGCTCTGAAATCCAAAACCGGAACCTGATTGCGTTTAAGTCCAGTCGCTTTGATAGCCTGCTGTTCAATGGGCAGACCGTGGGTGTCCCAACCAGGGACATAAGGAGCATCATAGCCGGACATGGAACGATATTTGACCGTAATATCCTTTAAAACTTTATTTAAGACATGACCCATATGAATATGTCCATTGGCATAGGGGGGGCCGTCATGCAGAATAAATTTAGGTTTGCCGGCGTTTTTTTTCTGCACCTGAGCATAAATATTCATTGCGTCCCATTGCTTGATTCTTTCCGGCTCCTGAACCGGCAGATTACCACGCATGGGAAAATCAGTTTGGGGCAAATTTAAGGTTTTGCCATACTCCATCTAACAATCACCTTTCTTTTTTGAATAAAAAATCCCGTCCTCTCAAAGAGGACGGGTATATCATTTTGTCAGCTCTTGTCCGCCCATCATTTCAAGGCTACCCAGCATCTTTGTTTCGATAGCTTCAGTTATATTGGATTATTATATCTAAATATATCCAAAAAATCAACCGCTATTGCCTCAACCAATAGCTGAAAATTAAAATATTTTACCCTTTATTTACTAAATAGCGATACAAAAAGGAAGCGGCATTTAAAACTGCTAATTTGGCATAGTGAGGCGAAAGTCCGCCTTGCAAATAAACCGCAAAAGGTTCCCGCAAGGGAGCATCAGCTGACATTTCCAGGGTAGCTCCCTGAATAAAGGTACCGGCAGCCATAATAATGGGATCGGCATAGCCGGGCATGGGATCGGGAATGGGGCGAACATGAGAATCAATGGGTGAGGCTGCTTGAATCCCCTGACAAAAAGCAATTAAATTTTCGGCTTTGTCCAAAACCAGGCTTTGAATAATATCGGTTCTTTTCTGGTCATAGGCCGGATAAGCCTTAAAGCCCATTTTTTCCAGCAGACGAGCTGCAAAAACCGCTCCCTGCAAAGCTCCCGCCACAATTTGAGGAGCCAGGAACAAGCCCTGATACATCAGGCGGATGAATTCCGGAGCCGGACCAACTTCTCCCCCAATGCCCGGAGCCGTCCAGCGAGCCGCCGCCATTTGAACATATTTTTCCTTGCCTACAACATAGCCGCCGCTGGGAACCAGCCCCCCTCCCGGATTTTTCATCAATGAACCGGCCATTAAATCCGCTCCAATTTCTGTTGGCTCCAGTTTTTCCACAAATTCGCCATAGCAATTATCCACCATAATCACTATATCTTCCTTACAGGAGCGAATCACCTGAATAATTTCCTGCATTTTGGCCAGTTCCAGCGATGGACGCAGACTGTAGCCCCGGGAACGCTGCAAGGTAACCATTTTGGTTTGAGGTTTAATAGACTGGCGGATTAGCTCCGGATCTGGATAACCGTCTGCACCCGGCTTAATTTCCCGGTAGCTGACTCCCCAATCCTTCAGCGTCCCCATTCCATTTTCCCGCAGGCCAATCATAGTAGCCAAAGTGTCATAAAGCCCACCCTGCACCGACAAAAGCTCATCTCCCGGACGCAGCAGGCCAAACAGACACAAAGCCAAAGCATGAGTACCGCTGACAATCTGTCCTCGCACTAAAGCTGCTTCGGTTTTAAAAATCCGGCAATAGACTTCTTCCAGTTTATCCCGCCCCAAGTCGTCATAACCATAACCGCTCCCCGGCTTTAAATGATAATCACTGACCTGAGCTGCTTGAAAAGCCTGCAAGACCTTTTGATGATTATAAAAAGAAACTTC
The DNA here is from genome assembly GCA_045599035.1 of Desulfocucumaceae bacterium. GTDB lineage: Bacteria > Bacillota > Desulfotomaculia > Desulfotomaculales > Desulfocucumaceae > CATZDY01. The sequence continues at coordinate 33,774 of JAZRVI010000015.1, forward strand.
CTCTATCTGGCTTGTAATGTTTTGAATTTCCTGTTCTGCCTCTTTACCAAGCTTCAAAATCTCTGGCTCCAAAACCAGATTTTCCATAAAGTCCACCCAGCTTTCCCATCATTTTTTTTAATTATATCTCAAATTACCCTTGTCGGCTACTTTTATTTGACTTTTTAGGAAAGTTGGTCTTTAATTGTGCTATAATTAGGATAGGAAAGGAGGTGGCATTTTGTATAAATTGGAAACGGTTTCGGTCATTCCCAGGTTGCCCAAAGACCTGAATCGGCTTTGGGAATTAGCTTATAATTTTTGGTTCAGTTGGAACTCTCCCTGTCGGGCTTTGTTCCGAACTATAGATCCGCCTTTATGGACGGAAACCAAACATAATCCGGTCAAATTCTTAATGTCTGTGCGGGAAGAAGCCCTACAAAAGGCTGCCGCCAACGAGCAATTCAGGCGGGATTATCAAAAGGTTTTGCAGCAATTTGATCATTATTTGGGTAAGGAAAGCTGGTTTGCCCAAAATTATCCGGAATTGCGAGAAGAAAAAATTGCTTATTTCAGTGCCGAATTTGGCCTGCATGAATCCCACCCCATTTATTCTGGCGGACTGGGGCTTTTGGCCGGGGATCATTTGAAATCGGCCAGCGATCTGGGCTTACCGCTGGTGGGGGTAGGCTTGCTGTATGAATACGGTTATTTTACTCAAATGATTGATCAGGAAGGCCGCCAGCAGGCTGGTTATATCTTGCAGGATTTTGCCAAACGACCGGTTTCTCCGGTTTTGACCGAAGGTCAGGAAAGTTTTGTCAGTTTATTAATAGGCGAACGGGAAGTTTTGGTTAAACTCTGGCAATGTCAAATTGGCCGGGTTCAGCTTTATTTGCTGGATACCAATGTTCGGCAAAATCCTCCGGAATTTCGCCAGATTACCAGTCAGTTATATGGGGGCAACCGCTCCACCCGTATTGCTCAGGAAATTGTCCTGGGGATTGGTGGAGTTAAAGCCCTGCGTCATTTGGGGATTAATCCCATTGCCTGGCATATTAACGAAGGCCACGCTGCTTTTTTAATTTTAGAAAGGATTCGGGAGCTTATGGCGGTTGGGCTGTCCTGGCAGGAAGCCCGGGAGATTATCAGCAAAAATACCCTGTTTACCACCCATACTCCAGTACCCGCTGGCCATGATTTGTTTCAGAGTTCATTGGTGGAAGAATATTTAGGCCGTTATTGCCGGGAAATGGGCTTGGAGCTTGCCCAACTGCTGGAGCTGGGCTGGGATCAGGAACGGCAGGAATTTAATATGACCCTGCTGGCCTTAAAGCAAAGTGATTTCTGCAATGGAGTCAGCAAGCTGCATGGTCGGGTTTCGCAGGAAATTTTTAAGAATTTTTATCCTCAAATTCCAGTTGAGGAGGTTCCGGTTTCCTACATAACCAACGGAATTCATACTGCTACTTGGCTGGCTCAGGATCTCAAGCAAATTTATCAAATTTATCTGGGTGAAGATTGGGAGGAAAATTTAACCAATCCGAATATGTGGAAAAAAATTTATCATATTCCAGATAATCTTTTATGGATGGTGCATAAATCCTTAAAAGAAAAGCTGGTTAATTATGCCCGCAGCAACATTAAAGCCCGGCTGCTTCGTAATCAGGAACCAATCCACCAGATTAAAGAAGTGGATCAATATTTGGACTGCAACGCTCTGACTTTGGGCTTTGCCCGTCGTTTTGCTACTTATAAAAGAGCCAATCTTCTGTTTCAGGATCGGGAACACTTAAAGAAAATCCTTAACAATCCGGAAAAACCGGTTCAGATTATTTTTGCCGGTAAAGCACATCCTGCTGACTTAGAAGGTCAAAAACTGCTCAAGGAAGTTATTGAAATTTCCCAAGACCCGGATTTTGCCGGAAAAATTGTTTTTTTGGAAAACTATGATATCCATATTGCCCGCACTTTGGTGCAGGGAGTAGATGTTTGGCTGAATACACCCCGCCGTCCGCAGGAAGCCAGCGGCACCAGCGGCCAAAAAGCCGCCGCCAATGGAGTTTTGAATTTCAGTGTCTTGGATGGATGGTGGCCGGAAGCCTACAACGGACACAACGGTTTTGCCATTGGCGAAGCCAAAGCTTATCAGAACCCGGAAATTCAAGATAAGGATGACTGCTTTTCTCTGTACAATATTTTGGAAGAACAAATTATTCCCCTATACTTTAAGCAAACTAATGGCATACCTTTGGAATGGGTCAAAAAAATGAAAAACTCGCTTTTTTCCATTTCTCCCGCCTTCAGCACAGAAAGAATGGTGCAGGAATATACCAGCCGCTTTTATGTTCCCTCCATGCAAAGATGGCAATATTTTATTCGGAATAACTATCAGGCCGCTGCTCAACTCAGCCAATTTAAGGCTTATTTGACCAGTCATTGGAACCAGGTTAAAATTACCCGCATGGAAAATTCGGCAGGTTCGGAAATTACCCTGGGCGAAAAAATTCAGGTTAAAGTCTGGGTGCAGCTGGGAACAATCAATCCGCAGGATGTGGAACTGGAACTGGTTTACGGCCAACTTGATCAGCAGCACAATTTAAGCCAACTGGTAATTTGTCCCCTATCCTATGGTAAGGAGGAAACAAAGGGCAAGCATTATTATCAGGGAGAATTAGACCTGCCCCAGGGAACCCACACCTACACCGTTCGGGTGGTACCCAAGCATCCAGATTTATGTCACAAATTTGAACTGCCTTTGATTGCCTGGCCTGAGCTTTAACACTCCGTGAGCAAGAAATCCCCCGCCTCTATAGGTGGGGGGGTGAATTGGGATAAACAGGGCTGTTATTTATTGTGTTATAATCATAATATAAATGATAGGCTGGGGATCAGCCGAACCTAACGCTTGTGGATATTGTGTAAGACTTGAGCTAACGGCTTTATGTTAGCCAAGCAGTAGTGGTTGAAGCAAGAAGCTCCGACTTCTATAAGTCGGAGTAGTTCACAAAACAGTTGACATTAGACGCAAATTTGTAGAAAATAATAAAGGATTGCAAATAAAAAAATCTAACCTATTGCAAACCCTTAATTTTCCGGTTAAGCTTTAATTTTCAACCGGCATCAAGGAGGAATTTCCATGCGTACAACCGGCATAACCGCTCGTGGAATCATCACCCCTATTTTTAAAGAGGGAGATAATCTGGTAGAGGAAATCACCAAGAGTATTTGTCAGGCTGCCCAGGCAGAAGGCTTTGCCATTCAGGATCGGGATATTGTGGGAGTAACCGAAGCAGTAGTGGCCAGAACTCAGGGCAATTATGCAACCTGTGCTCAAATTGCTGCTGATATTCGAGCCAAATTTGGATCGGGAACCGTTGGTCTGGTCTTCCCTATTTTAAGCCGCAACCGTTTTGCCATTCTGCTGAAGGCCATTGCTCAGGCTGTTGACGAATTGATCATCCAGTTTTCCTATCCTTCCGACGAAGTAGGTAATGCCTTTTTAAGCTGGGATACCCTGGACGAAAAAGGAGTCGATCCTTATCGGGATAATTTTACTTTGGAAGAATTTCGAGCCAAATTCGGTCAGGATACCCAGCATAAATTTACTGGTATAGATTATATCGAATATTATCGCAGCTTTGGCCAGAATATTAAAATAGTTTTTTCTAATAACCCGGCCTATATTTTAAACTATACCAAAAAGGTTTTAAACTGTGATATTCACACCCGCAAAAGAACCAAATCCCTCTTAAAACAGCAGGGAGCGGAGCTGGTCTTTGGTTTGGATGATATTTTAACTGCTCCTCGGGAAGGCAGCGGATATAATGAATACTATGGTATTCTGGGTTCTAATAAGGCTACTGAAGACAAGGTTAAGCTTTTTCCCCGTCAAACCCAAGAATTTGTTAATGAGCTGCAAAATTCCATTTTACAGGCTACCGGACATAAGGTAGAAGTTTTGGTTTATGGAGACGGCTGCTTTAAAGATCCGGTAGGCGGAATTTGGGAGCTGGCCGATCCGGTGGTTTCTCCGGCTCATACCGAAGGTCTGAAAGGAACCCCCAATGAGCTGAAGATGAAATATTTTGCCGATAATGAATTGTCCGAGCTGACCGGAGAAGCTTTGGCCGCAGCCATGAAGGACAAAATCAAAGCCAAGGATCAGAATCTGGTAGGTAATATGGACTCCCAGGGAACCACTCCCCGCCAGATTACCGATTTGGTCGGCAGCCTGTGCGATTTGGTAACCGGAAGCGGCGACCGGGGAACTCCGGTAGTCTTTATTAAAGGATATTTCACCAATTACGCCAGCGAATAGGTGATGGTTTTCTGGCAGCCAGCCAAAAGTTTTTGTGCAATAGCCAGAAAAGTATTGTATAATAAAAAGGTATTTTTAATTTTGAATTTTGAAAGGGGTTTTCATTTAAATGGCCAGAGTTTATAATTTTTCCGCCGGCCCTTCTGTCCTGCCGGAAGCAGTTTTAAAAAAAGCAGCCGAACAAATGCTTGAATATGAGGACAGCGGACAGTCGGTTATGGAAATGAGCCATCGTTCCAAAACCTTTGATAAAATTATCAAAGATTGTGAAGCTTTACTGCGGGAGCTAATGCAGATTCCCGACAATTATAAAGTTTTATTCCTGCAGGGTGGTGCTTCATCTCAGTTTGCCATGGTGCCTTTGAATCTGATGAACGGCTCCGGCAAAGCTGATTATGTTTTGACCGGTCAATGGGCTAAAAAAGCCTATTCCGAAGCTAAACGCTATGGCAAAATCAATGTAATTGCTTCCAGCGAAGACAAGGCCTATTCCTATATTCCGGAGTTAGATCCGGCTAAATTCGACCCGGAAGCAGACTATTTCCATATCTGCCAAAACAACACCATTTACGGCACTCGTTATGCCAAATTGCCGGATACCGGCAAGGTTCCTCTGGTAGCCGACTTTTCTTCCTGTATTCTATCGGAACCGGTTGATGTTTCCAAATTCGGGGTAATCTATGCCGGAGCTCAGAAAAACATGGGACCGGCCGGATTGACTGTAGTCATTATTCGGGAAGATTTAATCGGCAAAGCCAGAGATATTACTCCCACCATGTTTAACTATCAAATTCATGCCGAAAAAGATTCTTTATATAACACTCCTCCCACCTATTCCATTTATATCTGCAAAATGGTCTTGGAATGGTTGAAAAATGACATTGGCGGCTTGGAAAAAATGGGCGAAATCAATCGCAAAAAATCCAGTATGTTTTATGCTTTTCTGGACAGCTCCAAGTTATTTAAAGCTACTGTCAGTGGAGAAGATCGCTCTTTGATGAATATTCCTTTTATAACCGGCAATGAAGATCTGGATAAAGAATTTATTAAAGCAGCTGAAGCAGCAGGATTTGTTAACTTAAAAGGCCACCGCAGTGTAGGCGGAATGAGAGCTTCCATCTACAACGCCATGCCCATTGAAGGAGTAGAAAAGCTGATTGCCTTTATGCAGGACTTTGAAAGTAAACACTAAACGGATCTAAAAAAATTACCCTGCAAGAGCAAAATTTTCTTGCATGGTAATTTTTTTTAATTAGGCTATGTTACAACAAACATTTGAGAAATAGCAATTTTTGCATTAAAACTCCCTTACAAATTGGAGTTTGTCTGGCGATATATCACTGACTTACCCACAGGCAAGCCTGTGGGGTTCCAATTGTTAAGCGTTGCTTGTAATCGTACATCATTTTCAGACTTTGGAATACAAGTTTATGCTTAGAGCAAAGAAACTTTATAGACAAGCAATCCGTTGATTACATTA
>JAZRVI010000016.1:0-45948 GCA_045599035.1 Desulfocucumaceae bacterium
ACAGAATACTTATAAGATTAATACATGGATTTATAAAAATAAAACTATATTATTTAATTTTATTTTTATAAAAATCATTTTATATAATATGTTTATGTTATATTTTTTATAGTCTGTTTATATTGCTTATAATAAAAATGTCTGATAATTTAATCTCCTGATATTGGCAGAAACCCAATAAAAAATCTGGATGAAGTCTGTTAAGCTTCATCCAGAAAAGTTTTCTAACATTTGGAATTTCCGCAATTTAAACAAACATAACAGCCTTCCGCCAGTTTTAGCGGTTCTCCGCACAATTCACAGACCTGCTGTTCTTCCGGCTCAACAGTTTCGGCTTTAGAAACAGACGGAGCGATTTCCAAAGCAATTTCAGTCAGCTTTTTGGCAATGGCCGAAGCACAGGACTTGCCGGGAGAAAGATTTTTGCCGGAACCTTTAGCCCGCATATAAGCCGGGCAAGCATGAGTTCCCATAAGTTGTTCAGTAATTTTTTCCAGAGGAATGCCGCCTCGCAGCCCCAGGCTAATCAGGCGGGAAGCTGCTTCACTGTACACCAGACAGCCCCCATCTGAACCAGTAGTTATAAAGGTTTCCAGAATTTCAGAGCCTTGATAATTAACCGTTAAATAAATTTTGCCGCAGCCGGTATTGATGCGATGAGTTACGCCATGAGCCGAAATAGGTCGGGGCTTAATTTCTCCCCGTTTGAATTCAGTCGATTCCGATTCCTTGCTTTCACCGACGGTAATCGTGCCAGCCTTGCAGCCATCCCGGAAAATGGTTATTCCCTTCAGTCCCAGCTCCCAGGCCAGTTGATAGGCTCTGGTTATGTCCTCCAGGGTAGCATTCCCAGACATATTAATGGTTTTGCTGACCGCATTTTCTACATACTTTTGAACTTCCGCCTGCATTTTAATATGACTTAGGAAATCAATATCCTGAGCCCCTTTGAAAAGGGCTTGGATTCCCGCTGGGATTCCTTCCACCCCTTGACAACTTCCCCGGCGGGCGGTTTCCTGCATGGCCGTTTCACTAACTCCGGCTTTCTGACAAGCCTTTTGGAATAAAGGCGAAAAGACAGCAAAATCTCCGGCTACATTAGTTTTTTTACTGTAAGCTACAGCAAAAATAGGCTCGATTCCATAGCCTTCACAGCCTGCCAAAGCAGTAACGCTGCCAGTAGGGGCAATAGTAATACAAGCTGCATTTCGGCGGAGTGTTTCCGGGTAAAAAATACTTTTTTCCCATAAAGGGAAAACGCCCTTTTCTTCACCCAGCTTTTCAGAGGTTTGATGGGCGGTCTGCTGAATCAAAGCTGTAATTTCCCCGGCCTTTTGGCGGCCAGCCTCCGAATCATAAGCCAAGCCGGACTTAATTAAGGCATCATGCAAACCGGTAAAGCCTAAGCCAATTTTGCGGCTGGCTCGGGTAGCCTCGGCAATTTTGGGAAGGGGATATTCGGCCAAATCTATTAAATTATCTAAAAACCGGACAGCCGTTTGAACAGTATCTATGAGCAAGTCTTTTTTTAAGTGGCCTTTTTCATCTATCATCAAGGCCAGATTAATACTGCTCAATAAGCAGGATTCGCCGGGACTAAGGGGCTGTTCGCCGCAGGGATTGGTACAATTCAGGAAATTATCCGGGATGGGGTTATCTCTTTGAATCCGATCCAAAAAGACCAGACCCGGATCGCCGCAGGTATAAGCAGCCTGAGCAATGGCCTGCCAAAGCTCCCGGGCTTTGTAAGTAGACTGCACTTGCCCCCCGAATACCAAATCCCAGTCCCGGTTTTCAGCTACGGCTTCCATGAAAGCATCTGTAATTCCCACTGAAATATTAAAATTTATCATTCCGCCATTTAATTTAGAGTTAATAAAATTTAATATTTCCGGATGGTCAATATTTAAAATCCCCATAGAAGCACCCCGCCGGACTCCTCCCTGCATAACCATATTGGAAGAAGCGTCATAAAGCTTAATCAGCTCGACTACCCCGGAAGCCTGTCCCTTGGTGGAATGCACCAAAGAACCTTGAGGGCGAATTTTACTAAAGTTATAACCTACACCCCCGCCGGATTTAAAGACCAAAGCAGTTTCGGTCAGGGTTTCATACATGGATTGCAAGCTATCCTCCACATCCAGCACAAAGCAAGCCCCCGGCTGCCAGGGGCGATCCGTTTTCCCGATATTTGCCCAAATGGGAGTAGAAGGCACAAAAAAAAGGGAGCTGATCGCCTGTCTGAATTTTTTTTCCCAGTGGCTGGGGTCTTTTTCGTGGGCAGCGGCAGTTTTGGCCAGCCGCTCCACAGCCTGTTCAAAGCTTTCGCAGATTTTCCCCTGTTCATCTCTTGCCGCATAACGAGCTTCAAATACTTTTTGGCCATTTTCTGACAACATATATTTATTCTCCCGTTTCCAATTATTTCTTTTATGATATACAGAAACCAGCTTGAAGTCAAACCTCGTCAACTTGAATTTTCCAGCTTAAGAACAAGAAAGCAAGCTCTCTTTAGGGAACTTGCTTTCTTTTAGTCTTTTTGAGTTTGTTTATGAGCTTGTTTAATGGGAACAACTTCCACAAGTATGTCCTTCTCCGTGATCGTGATGGTGCTGACAAACTGTATTGGTAGAAACAAATTTGCCTGCCAGATAAGCTTTTACCACTTCGTCCACCGAGCCAGTAGCTCCAGTCAGGCCGATAATCCCCTGTTTGGCAATGGCATCTTTGGCTCCCTGCCCCATTCCTCCAGCCAGCAGAATATCTACTCCATGAGCTTTTAAGAGAACAGGTAAGGCTCCATGTCCCTGTTCTTGAGTCGGCAGCAGCTTTTTATCCACAATCTGTTTTTGCTCATTGACTTCGTAAATTGCGAAGGTTTTGGTTTGACCAAAATGACCAAAAACTTGTTCATTATCGTAAGGAACAGCGATCTTCATATTAAAAATCTCCTTTGATTAATAATTTTTTTTGAAACAGTTTTCGCAATTGTGGCAAGAGGAACATACTTTCCGCTTATCTCGACAACAGGCAATATCATCGGTTAGGATATAATTGCCTCCGCTGATTTGAATAACCTTGCCTTGCAGCAAAGCTTCAGCCACTTTCAGATGGGCTGAATTCAGCACCCGCTGAAAGGTTCCCCGGGAAATTTCCATGTGCTCCGCAGCCTTTTGTTGATCATATAAAAGATAGTCTGACAATCGAATAGCTTCCAGTTCATCCAAAGCCAGGATAATTTTTTCTGAAGGCTTTTCATCGGAACCATCTGGAGAAAAACGGCAATGATCCGGCATAAAGCCGATTTTGCGGCACTTGGGTCTTCTGGGCATTTCTTTCCCACCTTTTGCAATAACTATTTAAATTATAATAGGCATATGCACAAATGTCAAGTCTTAGTCTTCACTATAATGTTTTAGCCTTTTCCAAGTAATCCTGAATACAGTAAATTTTTGTTCCTGACTGAAAGCTTGAATATGCCCGCCGTGAGTTTCAGTGATCGCTTTGGCAATGGCCAAACCCAATCCATAACCTCCAGTTTTGCGTTCCCGGGAAGTATCTGGTCGATAAAAACGATCAAAGATATGATTCAAATGCTCTTGGGAAATTCCTTCTCCGGTATTTTGTACCTTTAAAACCACCAGATTATCTTTGCTTTCCAGGGTAACTAAGATCTTACCTTTAGGGTTGGTGTATTTAACCGCATTGTCCAGTAAAATTAAAATCAACTGACTGAGCTGTTCCTGATTGCCGTTAATCCACAGATCAGGGACGATTTTGCTTTCAAAAGAAAATCCTTTTTCAAAAATTACTGCTTCCATAATCATAATGGTATTGGCTGTCAAATCACTCAAATTAATCGGAACAAAAGCAGCCTGCAAATCTTGATTATTCATGCGGCTTAAATATAGGAGATCATTAGTTAGCCGAGTCATTCTTTTGGTTTCAGATTGAATATATTGCAGCCATTTGCTTTGCTCTGCAACCGAGCTTTCCGGGTTGGACAAAACTACATCAATATTGGCATTAATAGAGGTTAAAGGGGTCTTTAGTTCGTGGGAAGCATCGGAAACAAATTGCTTTTGTTTGTCAAAAGCCAGCTTGACTGGCCGAATATAGCGGTCGGCAAAATAACGGCTGATAAAATAAATTATAATTAAAACGCCCACCGAAACCAGTAAAGAGCTGTACAACAAATGACGAAGAACCACTTCCTGAGCGGTTATATTCATAACGGTTAGGCAGAAATAGTCTGGAGCCACCGGCTTTTTGGAATAAGCCCAAGCAAAGCCATCGCTCCGAAATCGGCCATAATTCTTCTTCTGTTTCAAAAAAAATTGTACTGCTTCTTCATATAATTTATCATTGATTCCATAATAATTGGAGCGTCTATCCAAAACATTATTTTGGGCATCCAGCAGAACAAAAAAGCTGATGGTATGTTCCCTGTTATTTGAATTTTGTTCCAGACTGATGATTAACCCTGAATTGGTGATATGATCTACTTCTGGATAATCAGGAAAACTATGAATCAAGTAGGAGGGATCATGAACATTAATAATTCGGATTGAAGTGCTGAGCTGGTGTAATTCCTGCCGAATTTCTATGTCATTATATTTAAAAATAATCAAGCAAATTGCTCCAAAAGCCAAAAACATGGTAATGGTTGTAATTGCCAGATGCAGAACTAAAAAACGGTTGCGGAGCTGACGAAACATTATTTTTCCTCCAGAATATAACCCACTCCCCGAATGGTATTAATGACGATTGAGGAGTGCAGATAACTTAATTTTTTCCGCAGAAAAGAGATATAAACTTCCACATTATTGTGTTCAGCCTCGGAGTCATAACCCCACAATCTTTCAATAATCAATTCCTTGGAGGTACTCATGCCCATTCGTTTAAAGAGCAGCTCAATTAGCTGACTTTCCTTTAAGGTGAGTTTAACCTCCTTGTCCCCTTTGATTAATTTCAGGTTGGAGGTCTGCAAAATTAAGTCTCCTGCCAATAATTCGCCATCAGGAGCTATTTCTCCCCGGCGGCGGGTCATGGCTCGAATTCTGGCCAGAAATTCCTCTATTTCAAAAGGTTTGGGGATATAATCATCAGCCCCCGCATCCAGGCCGCTTACCTTGTCGGAAGTATCATTTTTGGCTGTTAACAGTATTACCGGAGTTATTTTATCCTTCTGTCGCAAACTCTTAAGAATACTAATTCCGTCCATTCCGGGCAGCATAATATCCAGAATAATCAAGTCATAAATTCCGCTTAAAGCACAATCCAAACCTTCTTCTCCATTGTGTACAGCATCCACGCTATAATGCTGCTTTTTTAATAATTGGCTCAAAGCTTCCGCCAAATGAATTTCATCTTCTACGATCAGAATCCTCATCTTCCTCATCCTTTACTTTTTTTATAGCTATATTTTAACTTTATTTTCTTAAAGGAACTTTAAACAATTCAAGATCTTTTTTTAATTTTAACCAATTTGGGCATAATTAAAATATTTACTCGAATAAAGCAGGATTTAAGACCAAAAAAGAGAAGTTTTAAAGGTTAGAAAGTCAAGCAAATCAGGAGGAATTTTTAAATGGTTAGGATTGGTATTCCCAGTTCTCTGCTTTATTATTGGCATTATCCCATGTGGCATACTTTTTTTACTGAACTAGGTTTGGAAGTAGTTACTTCCGACAAAACCAATAAAAATATTCTGGATGCTGGGATCCAAAACGCCTTAGCTGATGCCTGTGTTCCGGTTAAAATTTTTTTCGGTCATACTCTTTCTTTAAAAAACAAGGTGGACTATTTATTTGTTCCCCGGGTAGTCTGTCTGAATAATAAAACTATTTATTGTCCCAAGTTTTTGGGAATGCCGGATATGCTGCGTTATGGAGTCAGCAAACTCCCTCCCATTATTGATGTGACCATGGATGTTCGAGGACAAAGCTTCGGCTTGTGGAAAGCCTTTCGACAAATTGGTCAATTTTTAAGGTTTAGTTCGGCTCAAATTTGGTCGGCCTATCTCAAGGCCAAAAAAACAGATCGAACATATCGCAAAATGCTGCTTTCTGGTTTGCATCCCCCGGAGGCTATCGCCAAATTGGGCATTAATTTGCAAATATCCGCTTCTCATGCTTCCGAACCTCCGACCAAGCCAGACTTAACCCTGGCTGTTTTGGGTTATCCCTATGAAGTATATGATGAATATATTAGTGTTAATCTTCTGCAAAAGCTGAAAAAGCTGAATGTTAAGGTTATTACCCTGGAAAATATTCCGCCCCGGATTTTATACAGCAAAGCCAATGAGGTGTCCAAGGATATGTTTTGGACCTTTAGCGATTTGGTTCTGCGAGCCACCAGATATATTTACCGTAAGGGTCTGGCGGATGGGGTCATTCACCTGACCGCCTTTAGCTGCGGACCGGATTCGATTGTTGATCGCATGATGGAATTTACTTCGCACATGAACCGCCAAATTCCTTTTATGCGATTGAGTATTGACGAACACAGCGGAGATGCTGGCGTATCTACCCGGTTGGAAGCTTTTACCGATATGCTGCGTCGCCGCAAAGGAGGAGCCTGAGAATTATGCCAAAAGTTTCTTTTCCGCATATGGGGGAATATTCCCGCTCTTTTGAAATGCTCTTGCAGGATTTGGGCAATGAAGTGATTCTGCCGCCCCGCCCCACCAAACGAACCTTGGACTATGGGGTGCAAAACGCTCCGGAATTTGCCTGTTTTCCTTTAAAGATTTTAATGGGAACTTACATTGAAGTTTGCAAAATGGGCGTAGATTATATCGTAACCAGTGGCGGAGTCGGCCCCTGCCGGGCAGGACAATATGCTCAAATGCACCAAAATATTCTGAAAGAACTGGGCTTTAAAACCCAGGTACTTACTCTTGAAGCTCCTCGTTTTCAACTGATGGATTTTCTGGATAAAATCCAGAGGATCAACCCGCTTAATCTTTCCTACAAAGCCATTTGGGAATGTATTATGCGAGCCTGGAAAAAGCTGTCCATTCTGGATACCATTGAACAAACTACTCATAAAATTAGACCGCGGGAAGTCATCAAGGGTTCCACCACCAAAGCTTATAAAAAGGTCTTAAACTGGATTTCTTCTGCTTATACCAACCGGGAAATGGACGAAGCCAAAGAAGCCGCTCTGCTGGAACTGAATAAAGTGGATCAGGTTTACCGCAATGATATTTTGAAAATCGGAATTATTGGAGAAATTTATGTTCTGTTGGAACCAGCCAGTAATTTGGAAATTGAAGAAACCCTGGGCAATTTGGGAGTAGAAGTCCATCGTTCCATGTATTTAACCGGTTGGACCCAGGACAATACCGGAGGCAAGGGTACCAAAGAACATCTGAGCGTTAAAGAAGCAGCCACTCCCTATATTCCCCTGTGCATCGGGGGACATGGTCAGGAATCGGTTGGCCATACCGTAATTTACGCTAAAGAAGGCTATGACGGAGTAATCCAAATGGCTCCTTTTACCTGTATTCCAGAGATTGTTTCCCGAACCATCCTGACCAAAGTCAGCAAGGATTTGGATATTCCGGTGTTAACTTTCTTTTTGGACGAGCAGACCGGAAAGGCAGGCATGGCCACCCGGCTGGAAGCTTTTGTAGATTTAATCCGCCGCCAAAAGCTGGAACTGCAAGAAAGGAGCAAAAAAAATGAAAGCTTATTTAGGAATTGATGTGGGTTCAGTCAGCACCAACCTGGTTTTGATGGATGAAAAAGAAAATATCCATGCGGCTTTGTATTTGCGAACCCAAGGCCGCCCCATTGAAACTATTTTAAAGGGAATGCAGGAAATTAAGGACAATATGCCGTCTGATTTGGAAATTGCCGGCACTGGAGCCACTGGCAGCGGACGGGCTTTGGCTGGAGTTATGGTTAATGCTGATGTGGTAAAAAATGAAATTACAGCTCATGCGGTGGCTGCTTCTTCCTTGATTCCCAATGTCCAAACCGTTTTGGAAATCGGTGGTCAGGACAGCAAAATTATTATTATTCGCAATCGGGTGGTAACGGATTTTGCCATGAATACGGTTTGTGCTGCGGGAACCGGTTCTTTTTTGGATCATCAGGCTGATCGGCTGAATATTCCGATTACTGATTTTGGCGATTTGGCCTTGCAGTCTTCTACTACCGTTCGCATTGCCGGCCGCTGTACGGTTTTTGCGGAATCCGATATGATTCACAAACAGCAGATGGGCTATGCCATGTCCGATATTATCAATGGTTTATGTGAAGCTTTGGTTAGAAATTATTTGAACAATGTAGGCAAGGGTAAGGAAATTTTGGGGCCGGTGGTCTTTCAGGGCGGAGTGGCTGCCAACAAAGGAATTAAGGCGGCCTTTGAGCGAGCTTTAGGTTTACCGGTAGAAGTCCCTCAATACCATAATGTTATGGGAGCCATTGGAGCAGCTCGACTGGCTCGGGAAGAAACCCAAAAAACCGGTCTGACCAGGTTTAAGGGCTTTCAAATTACCGGCCTCAACTATCGCACCGGCAGCTTTGAATGTAACGGCTGCCCCAACTCCTGCGAGATTTCAGAAATTTACGAAGGTGATAAGGTTATTGGACGCTGGGGTTCCCGGTGTCAAAAATGGGATGTAGTTTAGTTGAGGAGGGACGAATTTGTCTACTACCACTATTCTGATTAACTGTGCTTTTTTCGCCGTAATTATTGCTGCCGCTATTTGGGTGATGGTGGATACTCGAAAAAGAGCTGTTCCGGTTTCTGAAACCGTTGCCTGGGGATTATTTAACTTTTCCTTTCCGCTGGTGGGCTTTATTGGCTACCTTTTCTGGCGAAAGAAGTTTTATCCCCTGAAAGCTGAATCGGAAGAAGCTGAAGAAGTAAATTAAAACTTCCACCATTAAACAATTAAACTTCATCCCCGCTGCTTCAGCAGCGTGGGATCGTCAATATGGATAGCCTGGAATAATTTTTAAGAATACTTTAAAGAGGCTGGATTACAGCCTCTTTTTACTTTCCGGCCAATTTTGCGGCACCGGCAAGGCCTTAATTTGAATTTCCTTCAAAGCCTGCAAAACATAATCTATTTCTTCCGGGGTGTTAAAGCAGGAAAAGCTAAAACGAACCAGTCTTTTGTGAAAAGTACCCAAAGTGCGGTGGGCATCTGGAGCACAATGCAAACCACAGCGACAAGCTACCTGGTAATGCTGATCCAAAATAGCTCCAATTTCCCCGGCTGGCCGCTCCCCAAAGGCAAAAGCCACCACCGGCAGCCGGTTATGCAGACCGGGCATACCATAAACCTTAATAAAACGAAGAGAACTCAAGCCATTTAGAAACCGGGAGGTCAGCTCCATTTCGTAATTATGCAGCTTTTTCCGGCCTTCCCGTTTAATGAAATCCACTCCTGCTCCCAAGCCGGCCAGTCCGGGAGTATTGGGAGTTCCGCTTTCATAGCGTTCCGGCAAAACCCAGGGTTGAGTGGGAGTTTCTGATAGACTGCCGGTTCCTCCTTCCCGCCAGGGCTGCAAGTCCACTCCTTCTCCTATGTATAGTCCCCCGGTTCCCATTGGTCCCAAAAGGCTCTTATGTCCGGGAAAAGCTAACAGACTGATTTGGAATGCCTCAACATCAATATCCAAAATTCCGGCACTTTGAGCCGCATCTACAATTAAATAAATACCTTTTTGGGCGGCCAGCTCCCCAATTTCGGCCAGAGGCATAATGGTTCCAGTTACATTGGAAGCATGGGTAATAACAATGGCCTTAGTTGGCTTTTGGCAAGCCTGCTTAAATTCCTCCCAATTTAAACAGCCTCGCTGATCACAGGGTACTTTTATTACCTTGACTCCTTGATAGGTCAGGCTATGCAAAGGCCGGGTAACTGAATTGTGTTCCATGTTGGAGGTTAAAACTCGATCTCCTGGCCGCAAAAGTCCCTTTAGAGCCAAATTTAAAGCCTCTGTTGTATTCAGGGTAAAAATAATCCGCTCTGGATGCTTGATTTTAAACAATTCGGCCAGTTTGG
The DNA here is from genome assembly GCA_045599035.1 of Desulfocucumaceae bacterium. Lineage (GTDB taxonomy): Bacteria > Bacillota > Desulfotomaculia > Desulfotomaculales > Desulfocucumaceae > CATZDY01. Next base: position 10,028 of record JAZRVI010000016.1, read on the forward strand.
TACGGGTTTGACTGAGCAAAGCATTGGCTTCAGAAGCCATTTGATGGGAAGAACGCCCCGGATTTGCTCCCAGCTTTTCCAAGCAGTGCTGCATGGCGGCCCAGACCTCTGGTGGTTTGGGCCAACTGGTTGCCGCATTATCCAAATAAACGGTCATTTTGTGCATTCCTCCAATTTTAGTGATTCCTAAACTTATTCTCCTGCAAGCCAAATTATGTTAAGCGATTTCTGGGGTTTTTGCGGCCATAATCGGCCACGCTCCAACCCGGATTCTTTTCTCTTATAAACGATTCTCTTTCTTCTTCCTCTACTTCGGCTTGAACAGTCTGCAAAGGAAAGAAAATTAAATTATCTGGCAATTCAACTTCAGGTTTTTGAGCTAAAAGTAACTGCTTAATTTCTTCTATATCCTGCCGCAGGGCTTGAAGCTCCTGTAAACCCAATTGTTGGGCTTTTTTCCGCTTCCACATTTTTTAGCCTCCTTAAAATTAATATTTACAGGAATAATTGGATAAAAATCCCTTAATTCCTGCTGTTCATTTTTACTTTTCGGTCTTAAATTCAATTAGGTGCATAAAATTTTTTAACCTGATTTTTGTACTGACAAGGAGAAGAATTATGTCTGTTTTTAATCAGTCAGTTTCTGGCTTCAAAGCTTTGTTTTGGGGAATTTTGACGGGCTGGATAATTTATTTTCTGGGCAGCACTCTGGTGGGTATCTGCTACTTTTTTTCGGATCTTTCGGACACGATTTTGCCCCTGCTGGTTTACCTGATTTTATTTATTGCTGTTTTAACTACCTCGGCCTTAACCAGCTCTCGGATAGGCTCCAGGGGCTGGTTTTGGGGTATGCTTTCCGGCGGGATTCTGTTTGTTTTGCTAATGTTGGAAATGCGGCTGGCCTCCGAATGGTCAGCCTGGGGAACAATTTTGCTCAAAATGCTGGTCTGCCTGCTGGGAGGAACTTTAGGCGGAATTTTGGGAGTGGGACAAAAAAAACCCCGCTGAAAAAGAAAGACCACAGCATTGGCAAACGCCTCTATTGTGGTCTTTCTTCTAATAATTCTTCAGCAGCTTTCAAATCGCCCTTTAATTGTTTGTTTTCTTGCTTAAGGTCAGCAATTTCAAGTTCTTGTGTTTCATATATACTCATTCCAGGTTTGTATTTATTTACGCCACCATAACCTTCACTATTTGTAAGATTATGATGTGGATCGAGCCATACTACATAAAACACACTATCAATCAAAAAACCAATTACCCGTCCTTTAGACTTATTAAGCCTAAATTGCCAATATTCACATTGCTCACTATTATCTGGCTCCCTAGTATTCGCTGTTGACCAGTCTACCGGGTGCAAATCGTGCATAGATTCCCTTAGTTCGGGGATTGTCTTATTGCATACACTTTTCAAACAATCCAACAAATCCAAGAACCATTTGCCACTAACTACACCTTCAGAAGTGTTATGCCCCAAATTGAACAGCTTATGAGTTCTATCAAAACAAGAAAATGAAAAAGAAAAGCTTTTCTCTGATACAGCGTTGCCATTAAAAGGAAGAGTTGTTTTTTCTTGTGTAAGCTTTTCATTAACCTTAGGTAAGTTAAATTTCTTAGTCATTCTGAGACTGTTCATACTTTCTTGAATAGTATTCACGCATAGAAGCACACGAGATAGGAGTTGTGCTTGTTTCCCATGGTTTAAGAGTCCCTCTTGCTTGAATCCATGGATCTTCTGAATGTGTTAAACTTTCAAGCTGATCACCAGAAAATTCTCCGTAAGTATTGTACACAGCTTCAAGCACATTAAGAACGCTCTCATTGAACTTAGATTCGTCAAAATCAGTCTTAGGTATTACTGTCCATTTGTAATCAGCATAAACATGGTATAACGCAGGTACTACAGGGCCATGTACCCATGCTTGAATTTCATCATTAAAAAGAGGGCTGCCATCATAGAGTGCACAGTACCATGCTTGAGCATAATAACAAAGCTTCTGGATTTTCTTGTGAGTCATTGAATCACGACTCAAAAACCATGATGCGATATCACGAACATTTTCCATAAGTATCCCTCCTCTTTTTAGTCTATATATTATACCACAAAATAGTCCATAAAAAAAGTAGTATAAATTCTTTATTAATCTTTATTAATATGGAGCTTTTTCTTCAGCTTGCTCCTCAGATTTATCCGAGAATTTGACAGCACCGCCAATACCGAAATATTTTTCAAAGAAGGCTTTCAGCTTGCTGATAACACCTTCTTTTTTCTTTGCTCTGTTACCGCCACCAAAACGGCTGACCGGAGGCAGAATTTTCTCGATGTCGGTACCGACAATCTTAATTTCTCCTTCCCGGAAGGAGTTATCAAGGAACTTACGGGTTTCAGCTTCTTTTAACTTTTCTTCCTTGATGATGGTGACCAAATCCTGTTCACTCTGTTTGGCAACGAAATCACGCCATTCGGTCATAACATCCTCAACCTCATTGATACCTGCAATGAAGGTTTCAATAAGAGCCTTTTTGCTGCGTAATTCCGGGCTGGCATCAACTGCTTTATTGATGGTGACAAGAACTTCCTTATCTTCACAATGGGTATCCTGATATTTCTTAACGAGTATCAGAATATAGTCGATGTTGATTTCAATCTGCTTGATGAGTTCCACCTCAAACACGATGTCATCAGTGATATCGGTACTGTCACCGCCTTGCTCCTCATGTTTGCGTCTCCACTCATCTCTTAAGTCCTGGTATCTGCCAAGGTAGTCTTGCAGATCACGCTCGCTGATGATTTCTTTTCCGGCAAATTCATCAAAAGAACTGAGCAAATTACGCATACGAAGCAATGCACCAAACAGGGAAATAAAATCCTTTTGCTTTTGTTTGCCTTCAATGCGTGGTTCAGAAAGAGGAAACTTCTCTTGTAATTCTTTAAGCATATCCACATAACCGGGTATTGGCTTATCATCTGCGGAAATATATCCGTAATAATAGTCTTGAAACTTTTGTAAAAGAACAATTCCTCCGGCATCCTGATCACCAAACAGAGAAATGGCAGTATCCACACGCTTTTGCAGATTGCGGAAGCATACGATATTACCAAAGGTCTTAATACTGTTCAAAATACGGTTGGTACGGCTGAATGCCTGAATCAAGCCGTGCATCTTCAAATTTTTATCCACCCACAGAGTATTCAGGGTAGTGGCATCAAATCCTGTTAGAAACATATTAACTACTATAAGCAGATCCAGCTCCCTGTTTTTCATACGGAGGGACACATCTTTATAGTAGTTCTGGAATTTTTCAGAGGAAGTATCATAATTTGTATGGAAGGTCATGTTATAATCTATGATGGCTTCATTCAGGAAGTCCCTGGAGTTCTTGTCCAGAGCGGATGTATCTTCCGGATTCTCTTCATCGAGGATACCATCGGTTTCTGCTTCGTTGACACCGAAGCTATAGATTACCGCAATACGCAGCTTCCTGGCTGGATCTGCCGCCATTTGCTTTTTGAACTCTTCATAATAGAGCTTTGCCATTGATACAGAAGCAACAGCAAAGATGGAATTAAATCCGCTGACACGCTGTTTCTGCTTGATCTCCTCTACCTTATCATGGGTAGCAGAGGCAACCTCCTGAATGTTGGTCAACCGATTGAAAATATAGGACTTGTCGCCACGATAGGTCTTCTGGTCAAAATGCTCCAGAATGTACTGGGTAACCAGCGAGATTCTCCTTGGAGCCATAAACGCTTTTTCTCGGTCAATGTCCCATACCTGCTCATCTTCAATATCCTTATCAATATCCATGGTTTTGATATAATCCACTCGGAACGGAAGAACATTCTTATCGTTAATGGCATCTACGATAGTATATGTATGAAGCTGGTCACCAAAGGTTTGTGCTGTGGTGACCAACTGCGAATTTTTAACTACACCTGCATTCACAGCAAAAATAGGTGTCCCGGTAAAACCAAAGATATGATATTTTTTGAAGTTCTTCACGATTGCTTTGTGCATATCACCAAACTGACTGCGGTGGCACTCATCGAAGATAATAACAACCTGCTTCTTATAAACCTCATGGTCTTTATTCTTCTTGATAAAGTTAGACAGCTTCTGAATGGTCGTAATGATAATATGTGCATTCGGGTCTTCCAACTGTTTCTTCAGAATTTCTGTCCTGCTGTTGGAATTGGCAGCCCCCTTCTCAAAACGGTCATATTCCTTCATGGTCTGGTAATCCAGATCTTTACGATCTACAACAAAAAGCACTTGATCAATGAATGGCATTTGTGACGCAAGTCGGGCGGTTTTGAAGGAAGTCAGCGTCTTGCCGGAACCAGTAGTGTGCCAGATATATCCGCCACCTGCGATATTCCCGTACTTCTTATAATTATTGGCAATTTCGATTCTGTTCAGAATCCGCTCCGTAGCAGTAATCTGATACGGACGCATAACCAGCAGCATATTTTCCGCCGTGAAAATGCAGTATCTGGTCAGCACATTCAGCAGAGTATGTTTTGCGAAAAAAGTCCTGGTGAAGTCAACCAGATCGGGAATGACCTTGTTATTGGCATCTGCCCAGAAGGAGGTAAATTCAAAGCTGTTGCTGGTCTTTTCCTTCTTTGTTTTGCCAGATTTTGCATCCTTGAGGGCATTGAAACGAGTGCTGTTGGAATAGTATTTGGTATTCGTGCCATTGGAGATAACAAAAATCTGGACATACTCAAACAGGCCACTACCTGCCCAGAAGGAATCTCTCTGGTAGCGGTTAATCTGGTTGAAGGCTTCTCTGATGGCAACGCCTCTGCGTTTTAGTTCGATATGTACCAACGGCAGTCCATTGACCAGAACCGTAACATCATAGCGGTTATCATGCTTTGCTCCCTGTGCCGTGCCAATGACATACTGATTGATAACCTGTAGGAAATTATTGTGAATGTTCTTTTTATCAATGATGGTGATATTCTTGGAAGAGCCATCATCACGCTTCAAGACCTGAACATTATCTTCCTGAATCTTACGGGTCTTTTCCACGATGCCCTCATTGACATTGGCCATATAGTCGGAGAAGAAGCGTTTCCATTCATCTTCGGAAAACTTATAATTGTTCAGCTTCTCCAACTGCAACCGCAGATTGGCGATCAGGTCTTTTTCCGTATGGATTTGCAGATATTCATACCCCTGCTCACAGAGCAGGCGAATAAACTCCTTTTCCAGTTCAGCCTCCGATTGGTAGCTGTCAGAACGAGCCTTTACTGGCTCATATTCGGTTACGACTGTATTTTCGCTTGTCGCTGCCACTATATTGAAATATGGCATACAAGTCACATCCTTACGCTAACGGTCTTCTGCCTGTCGGCAGACAGGGAAAGTCAGCAGCTTATCCCTATAGTATTCATATTGCTTCTGGCGAGCTTCAATCTCGGCAGGAAGTCCGGAATAAAGATTTGTACAGATTGAATCGAAATTATCTAACAGTCTGACAATTTCTGCTTGTCTTTTTAACTCCGGAACAGGTATCTCTAAACCAAGAACCAGACTTGAATTCAAATCACCTCTTGCACCTTGCTTTTTTTTAATCAACTCATCGTATTGAGTACATACGCAATAATATACATACTTATATAATGCTTTGCTCTCATCTATCTCCAGATTCAAACAGTGCTGATTTGTTGTTGTTCGGAGCTTATTAATCGCACATCGTCCAGCAGTAGCACCAGAAATTGCAACAATGACACAGTTTTCAGGAATCCATTTTGCTGAAGTCTTTTTCACAGCTATCTCAGTAATAAAACTTTTTACCTCATGAATTTCGTTAAAGCATACATCCTGACTTCTAATCCAAGGAATAGTACCGTTTTCATAATACTCTGCAACACCTTTCTTTGGAGTTCCCCCGGAACAACTTTTCTTTATAATTTCTTTTAAAGAAATTTTATTATTAATACTTGACAACAGATGTTTTCTATAATATTCATACTGCTTTTTTCTCGCTTGCAGTTCTGCCGTAAGCTCTGCCGTAAGCTCCGTGAAGTTGTCCAAGATACGGACAATTTCACGCTGCACTTCAAGAGGAGGTATAGGAATCTCTGTGTCATTTAAGTATTTAAAATGCCTCTCATAATTATTATGTCTTACATATGCTGATGATATTGCATAGAAAAAGTACTTAGCTATTAGTTTCTTTCCATTAACAGACATGATTTTCAATCCGTCTGCACCTTGAACAAATGCAAAATTAACATACTTTATATGTTCACTGTGATCGCCAAAACATACATAGTTGTTTTCTGGAATATTGTTGTCTATAAACTCGCAATAACCTGAGATGTATTCTAACTCTTGAGAAATAATAGGTGTATTGCCTGTTTTTTTATAATCATTCCTTGTGATCTTTATGGAGGGTGTTATTACTTTTACTATTTTTTTCTTTGTCAGATCTTTTACCGTATGAAAAATCACGCCATCCGGGCAAAGTTCAGCAATCAGTTCTTCTAATTTACTCATACCTTACCCCTCAATCTCTGTAATGATTTTATCAATTTCGTCACGCAATACCTGTTCTCTGGCTACGATTTCAGCAATTTCAGCATTCAGCTTGGCAATATCCACCTTTTCACGAGTATCTTCTGCTTCTACATAAGTGGAAACAGAAAGGTTATAGCCATTTTCCACAATTTCTGCGTAGTCTGCCAGATGGGAGAAGTGAGCGACTTCCTCACGATTGGCGAAAATATTTACAATATACTGAATATTCTCCGGGGTAAGCTTATTATTGTTGGTTATTTTAATGCACTCCTTGCTGGCATCAATAAACAGGGTTCTGCTGTCCGCCTTGCTGCGTTTCATGACCATGATGCAGGTTGCAATGGAAGTCCCGAAAAACAGGTTGGAAGGCAACTGGATAACGCAGTCAACAAAGTTATTGTCTATCAGATACTTTCTTATTTTTTTCTCGGCACCGCCACGATACATAATACCAGGGAAGCAGACAATAGCCGCCGTTCCGTTTGGAGCAAGCCAGGAAAGGCTGTGCATGATAAACGCCATATCCGCCCTGCCCTTAGGAGCCAGAACACCTGCCGGAGCAAAACGAGGGTCATTGATCAGGAGCGGGTTATCATTGCCAGCCCAGTTTATGGAATATGGAGGATTGGAAACGATCAGCTCAAATGGCTCATCATCCCCATGCTGGGGACTGATAAGTGTGTCTTCGCATTTGATATCAAATTTATCAAAGCCGATGTCGTGCAAAAACATATTGATACGGCAAAGGTTGTAGGTAGTGATATTAATTTCCTGTCCATAGAAACCATTGGTAACAGCTTCTTTTCCGAGAACTTTCTCGGCTTTCAAAAGCAGAGAACCGGAACCGCAAGCCGGATCATAAACCTTATTGATGGTCTTTTTACCCACTGTGCCAAGCCTGGTCAGTAATTCAGAAACCTCTGCCGGAGTGAAAAACTCTCCGCCGGATTTACCTGCATTGGAAGCATACATGGTCATCAGATATTCGTAAGCGTCACCAAAGGCATCAATTTCATGGTCTTTTACGGAGCCAAGATTCATTTTTCCGATGCCTTCAAACAGTTTCGCCAGACGCTCATTTCTCTTAGCAACGGTAGTACCCAGCTTATTACTGTTTACATCAAAATCATCAAATAGTCCGGCAAAACTGCTTTCTGACTGGCTGCCTTTAGCGGATTCCTCGATATGACGGAACACACGCTCCAGGGTCTCATTTAGATTTTCATCGTTTTGAGCATGAGCTTTGACATTGCAGAACAGTTCCGAAGGCAGAATAAAGAAACCTTTCTCCTGTACCAGACCTTCTCTGGCTTCTTCTACTTCCTCATCAGTCATTTGAGCATAATCTTTATTGTTGCCTGCTTCGATTTCACCCTCATTGATATAGGAAGTAATATTTTCTGAAATATACCTATAGAACATCATACCAAGTACATAGTTCTTAAAGTCCCATCCATCTACAGCACCACGCAGTTCATCGGCAATTGCCCAGATAGCACGGTGAAGCTCTTCACGCTCTTGTTCTTTCTTGGTATCGACAGCCATAGTTATTTATCCTCCAATTTCGTGAGTCTACTTATAATACGATTTTAATACGATTTTCCCAGGTAAATCCATGCCTGACAAAAAAAACAGCGAAAAATTTTACCTTCGCTGTTTTTAGAGCTTATTTTAAAATTTTTAACAAAATACCTCGAAGAAAAGAAGGCAGCCTTAAAAAATAAACCCGCAATTTTCTTCCTCTCCTTTCGGTTTTGTTCTTAATTTATTCAGGCTTCAGCTAAAGGTGCTAAATCTTGGGGAATTTCCAACGGCAAATCATGAGAAAAGCAAAAGCCAGCATAATAACGATAACCAGCAAAGGATGCAACGCTTCCCCCACCAAAACCAGCAAAGCACTAAAGCAGCCGGCAGCGGTGATCGGCATTCCTACAAAATAGTCTGAAATATTCAAAACATTAAATCGAGCCAGCCGTAAAGCTCCGCAAATTACAAAAATAATTCCGGCAGCCGCTCCCAAAAATAATATTTGATCCATTTTCCAGCTATAAACCAAAATAGCCGGAGCTACTCCAAAGGAAACCAAATCGCAAAGTGAATCTAATTGCTTGCCAAATTCTGAAGTTGCTTTGAGCTTACGGGCGGCTTTGCCATCCAGCCCGTCCAATAAAACTCCAATTAAGATCATTACTGCGGCCAGAATAAAATTACCTTGCAAACTATAAAACAAGGAGAGCATTCCGGCCAGCAGGTTCAGTAAAGTTATAATGCTGGGTATTCTTTCTTTAATCGGAAAACTGACCAATAATCGTCACCCCTCCCTTAACCTTGTCCCCTTCCTTAATCCGGATTTGGCATTCCAGCGGAACCATTATTTCGGTACAGGAACCAAAAAGAATAATCCCAAACCTTTGCCCTTGCTTCAAACAATCTCCAGGGCGTACATAACAGCGGATTCGACGGGCTACAAAGCCGGTAATTTGAGCTACACGAAATTTATGCTGTTCTGACTTCAAGCTTAAAACATTTTTTTCATTAATTTCTGAGGCATGGCTTTTAAAGGCTGGTAAAAACTGGCCGGGACGATAGTCCAGGCTGACTAGTTCTGCTTCCACCGGAAAGCGATTGACATGAACATTAAAAACTGACAGAAAGATGCTGACTTTATAGCACTTTCCGCCCATAAACTCATCTTCCCATTCCTGAATGCTCATTACCTTGCCGTCCGCTGGAGACAGAACCAGGTTCTTGTCCACTTTAATTTTGCGGGGCGGATTACGAAAGAAAAACAAGCAAAACAGCAATAAAATTCCGGGAATAAGTCCAAACCAGCCTGCACAATAGAAGATGGCAGCCGTAACCACCAACCAGATACCGATATAAAACCAACCTGCTTTAGCAATCAAACATCTGTCCATAATTATCTTCCTTAATGTTGTATTAACTCCATTTGTGTAATTCTTGAGCTATAGCCTGAACATCACCTTCTATATAATTTTTAACCGGCAGGCTGTTGCGAAAAAAGCGGCCATAGCCTTTGGTAACAATTCTTTCATCCAGAACAATCACCGCTCCCCGATCCTTTTCTGTACGGATCAGGCGGCCAAAACCCTGCTTAAGGCGTAAAACAGCCTGAGGCAAACTATATTCAGCAAAGGCATTTAAATTCTGTTCCTGCAAATATTCCTGCCGGGCTTCAACAATGGGTACTCCTGGCGACAAAAAGGGCAGCTTAACGATAATTACACAACGCAAAGCTTCGCCGGGAATATCCACACCTTCCCAAAAGCTGGAGGCACCAAAAATCACAGCCCGGGAAGAGCTTTTCAATTCCTCCACCAGTCGCCAGCGGCCGCCGTCAATATTATGTCCCAAAAGACAAATATCCTCTTTTTCCAGGCTTTCTTTCAGCTTGAGATACATTCTTTTTAAAAGGCGATGGGAGGTAAATAAAACCAAAGTCCTCCCGCCCATGATTTTAATATATTTGTCCAGGACTTCGGTCAGGGCTTCCACATACTCCTGATTGCCTTCTGCTCCCTGGCCAGGCAAATGCCTGACCACCCCCAGCATAAGCTGCTGGGAAAAGTTAAAGGGAGAACCAACCTGTTCCAAAAGCACTGTACTTTCCGGCAGTTGCTTCAAACCAACACTTTGACAAAAATAATCAAAGCTTCTATTAATAGTCAAGGTGGCGGAAGTCATAATTACCGGGCGTTCTTCTGCAAACAAACTGGCATAAATCAAATTATCTACTTTCAAGGGAGCTGAATGTAAAATTAAATTGGCGTTTTCATTTTCTCCCATAACCTCAACCCAATAAACTGCGTCCGAATCCTTGCAGGAAAAAGATGCTTCCAGATTTTGCAGCTTTTGCAGACCCAATTGAAGAATTTGCTCTGCTTCCGAGCCAAAGCTTTCCCAAAAAAAATCCTGAACTGCCCAAAGCTGTATTTGCTGGCCTAAGTTCTTTAGGCTATGCAGCAAGTTTTTAAAGCTGAAAAGCAGATTATCATATTCAACCTGGGGAAAATTTTCAGTATAAAACATTTCCAGCTTTAAGCGGCGAATAATTCGGCCTTCTTCAATTTCTTTTTTTAAAAAATAATTTCGCAAAATATCGAAAAAGAGCCGCCAGTTTTTCAAGGCCATTTCCCTGAATTTGCTGCTTGTTTCCAGTAATTTTTGCCATTCCGAGGCTTCGGACAAAGGAACAAGCTGCTGCCAGCCATTCAGTAACTTTCCTACTCTGAAAAGCCATCTGCCCAGATCATTACGGGAACAAACTGAACCTAATTGTTCCATAGCCGCATCCTCCAAATGATGAGCTTCATCAACAATCAAAGGCCCATATGTCGGCAGGATTCTTTTTTCAGCTTTCAGATCAGCAAATAACAGGGAATGATTGGTAATGATAATTTGAGCTGCTTCCGCCTTGCGGCGGGCTCTCAGAATAAAACAGCCTCTTTTGAACCAGGCACAACGATTGCCCAAACAGGTTTCACTATCCCCACCTAGAGCTGTCCAGAAATCTGGTTCTGCTCCAAATAAATTAAGCTGACTGCGATCTCCGTCCTGGGTTTCGGAAAGCCAAATTAAAATTCGAGCGTAAAATAAGGCTTCTTTGGGAGTACAGTTGTCGGCATCAGCCAAAATCTGCTGCCATTTTCGCAAGCAGATATAATTTTGTCGGCCTTTGGCCAATGCTGCTGTGATGGAAAGCTGCAGGGCTTCCTGCAAAAAGGGCAAATCTTTTTTCCAAAGCTGCTCCTGCAAAGAAATGGTTCGGGTGGAAATTACCACTCTTTTTCCTTTTAGAGCCGCCCATTTTAAGGCGGGAACCAGATAAGCCATAGACTTTCCAGTACCAGTTCCTGCTTCAGCTACCAAAATCTTATTTTCATTAAAGCTTTGGGCTACTTTTTTAACCATTTGAACCTGTTGTTCCCGAACCTGATAAGTCGGCATTTTTTTTGCCAAAATACCCTGGGGTTTAAAGCAGGCTAAGACCTCTTTTTCTTCCAACCTCACCTGATCGTGAAATTCCTCAAAGGCAATTTTATCCGACAGACTTTGGGTTTCAAGCGGCGGCTGCTCGAACCATGAGCTTCCAATGGCCGTTTGTCGAATTACTCCAGCCCAGGTCGAACCTGCCTTTTCCAGAAAAGCTGCCAGGGTATTTAATTTTTGCAGATCATAATTATTAATGATCTTTTGCAGTTCTTGATACAATTTCGTTGCATAAATCGCATCATCTAAAGCCCGGTGGGTGGTCTCCAAAGGAATTTGAAGCTGCTGACACAAGTCCCCCAGACGATGACTGGAAGCGGCCGGCAGAATTAACCGAGCCAATTCCAAAGTATCATAATAAAGCGAAAAATATTTTCTTTGCAAAGCCATTTCAATAAAATTACAGTCAAAGGCAATATTATGGCCTAAAACCGGATCTTGTTGAATAAAATCCAAAACCCGGGGCAAAACCTCCGCAATTTCCGGAGCGTTTTCCAGCATTTGATCCGTAATTCCAGTCAGTCGTCTGATCATAACGGAAAGAGGCTGATGGGGCTGTACCAAAGTTTGAAAGCGATCAATAATTTGACCTCTTTCCACTCTAACCATACCTATTTCAATAATTTTATCCCGGTCAGGATACAAGCCGGTGGTTTCAATATCTAAAGCAATGTAGCAATTCAGCAAAATTTTCACTCCGTTAAACCGGAAATTTTTTAACTCCAAAAGATTTTGGGAGTTGATACCCGGATTATTATATCATAAATCTTCATCTTGAGCAATAAAAAAAACGGCAATTCATTTTATCTCCTGCTCTTTGCTTTCAGTTGGATTGACCCAGGGAATAACTCCGTAATTTTCCGGCACCTCTCCCATAATAATGCTTTCGGCAATGGGAACTGTGGCCGTTACTTCTTTTTTAGCACTGGCACCGGGAAAAGCTACTTGCAGGGTTACTTTAAACAAAGCATAGATCTTATGTCGGGACTGATTTAAGCCCATACTTTCAAATTCATCTTGTAATTGAATATTAACTGCTCCTATAGTTTTCAGCTTAATCTTTAAAACCGGACCTCGATTAGCCAGCCAATAACTACCCCACAACTCGGTCAAAGGGATTTCCAGCTTACTTTCACTTATTTGCTGCAAGGATTTATCTATGGCTAAAGAAAGTCGAGCCAACAAAAGATTGATGGCTTGAATATCAGCCTGTAATAAAACAATTTTATCTTCCTGATCTTTGTGAATAACAATTAAATCAGCATAACCTATTTCATGGTTGATTAGTTCAGCTTGAATTGCTTTATAGATCCGTTGATTGGCCAAAACAGCCAGGTCATTTTCTATTATTTGTTTAAACAAGGGTTTAATCTGCATATCTATTAGGCCAACTAATAAAAGAAAAAAGACTAATAGCGTCGATAAAATTACTTTTTTTGGAATGCAAACTTCTTTCCAAACATTTTGTGCATAAGTAATTTACCCTTTCTACTTTGCTTACAAAACGGGCTTGTTTCATAACCAGCCTGATTCTGATTTAAAATGAATTAATTTAACTTTTATAATTGACTTGCTTGTTTCAAGCAGTTATAATAAGAAGTAATTGGTTTAATTAAAGGAGGAAGTTGTTATGCCATTTGAAGTTTATAAACCCAGAGGAGAAAAACCGGAAAAAACACCTATCATCTCCTTATCCAAAACTTCTGTAGTTTTAAACACCGTCGCCAGAGAAAAGCTTAATACAGATAGAATTGAACTGGCCTATGATTCGGAAAACAAAATTATCAGAATTAAGGCTGTAGATGAAGGCGGAATGGAAATTAAAAAAACTAAGGTTTTTGGCAAAGGATTTTTTAATCACTTTAACATTGACACTAAAGGTAAGTTTGAAGCTAAATTTGAGCCGGATGAACGCTCGTTATATGTAAAGATTATGTAATCCTGCTTCTAAACCAGACTCTTCAGAATGAGACCAAAGAGTCTGGTTTCTTAATAATTATTTAATTTGGACAAACTTTCTTTTTCCGACCTTAATAATCATTCCGGAAGCTGGAGCAATTTTTAAATTGGGATCATCCGCTTTTTCGCCATTCAATTTTACTGCTCCTTGCTGCATCATCCGACGAGCTTCGCTGGTGCTGCCCACCAAACCGGCTTCCTGCAAAAGTTTGGGCAGCCATACCAGGCCATCCTCCAATAAATCAGCTTCTACGGCAAAAACTGGAATTTCATCTGGCAGGTCATGCTTTTGAAAAATATTCTTAAATTCTTCTTCTGCTGCCCAGGCTTCTTTTTCACTATGATAAAACCCGACTATTTCACGAGCCAAACGCATTTTAAGATCTCGGGGATGCAAAGTGCCTTCAGCCAGACCCGCTTTAATGCTCTTAATTTCTTCCAAAGAAACTGCGGTAACCAACTCAAAATATCTAACCATTAGATCATCCGGCAAGGACATGGTTTTTCCATACATTTCCCGCGGGCTTTCGTCAATGCCAATATAATTGCCCAGACTTTTGCTCATTTTCTGAACTCCATCCAGACCTTCGATAATTGGCATCATAATGGCAATCTGGGGTTCCAGACCATATTCCTTCTGCAAAGTACGCCCCATCAATAAATTGAATTTTTGATCCGTTCCGCCCAGCTCAATATCTGCTTTCAGTTTGACTGAATCATAGCCCTGCATCAGAGGGTAAAAGAATTCATGCACCCCAATTGGCAGGTTTTCCCGATAACGCTTCTCAAAATCATCTCTTTCTAACATTCTGGCTACTGTACAGTGGGAAGCCAGGGTGATTACTTCCGAAAAACTCAATTGACTCAGCCATTCGCTGTTAAAAACCACTTTGGTTTTTTCCGGATCTAAAACTTTAAATATTTGTTTTTCATAGGTTGCAGCATTAATCAGAACCTGTTCTCTGGTCAAGGGCTTGCGGGTTTCCGAACGACCGGTGGGATCTCCAATTTGAGCGGTAAAATCCCCCAAAATAATAATGGCCTGATGCCCCAATTCCTGAAACTGTCTGATTTTATGCAATACCACCGTATGCCCCAAATGAATATCCGGAGCGGTAGGATCCAAACCCAATTTAATCAGCAAGGGCTTTTGGGTGGCTATGGATTTTTTTATTTTGGCTTTTAATTCTTCTTCCGGTAAAATTTCTACAGTACCACGCTTGATTATTTCCAGTTGCTTTGCTAAATCCTGCATAAAGATCCCCCATTTAAATAAAGTACATTTTATTATTTTAACAGAGAAAACCTGAAATTGACAAGCTCTCTGAAAAATTATTTTCTTACCCTGTTTTTAAGCAATTGTTTTTTAAAAAAGTATTTGGCCAAGCTGAAATCAGGAGACATAATTTGCAAATTGCTTGCTTTTAGAAGAACTGTTTGCTAAAATATTATAGGAAAGTGTCAATTGTAAAATTTATGCTTTTTGCTCCAAAGCTGGCTCTATGGCAAAATAAAATATATACAACCTTAAACAGTAAAAATATTTGTAAATTCAGGCTTAAAATCAGTATGCTTTATCCAAAATGAACATAAGGAGGTAAACAGGCGTTTTGACTACATCCCAAAACAACAAAAGCTTTCAACCCTTGCGGTTTACTTTGTCTTTATTGGTTTTAATTTTTTTTATTGGCTGTATAGTTGTGGTTGGTTATTTGGCTGACTGTTATTGGGGGTGTTTTGGCGGCGAACCTCTGCCTGCCTGGGATGAAGAATCCCTGATGGCCGCCAGCTCCACCTTTATTTATGATTCGGAAGATAATCTTTTGGCCAAAATCGGCAGCGAAAACCGAACCAATATTGCTATTTCGGTTCTGCCGGAAATGATTAAGAATGCTTTTATTGCTTCTGAAGATATTCGTTTTTATGATCATTTTGGAGTGGATATTCGGGGTATTGTCCGAGCTTTGTTTGTTGATGTTACCAATGGCGAAAAAACCCAAGGCGGCAGTACCATTACCCAGCAATTAGTTCGCTCTTGCCTTTTAAACTCAGAAAAAGAAATCCGCCGCAAGGTTCAGGAAGCAATTTTGGCTATTCAAGTGGAAAGATATTACAGTAAAGACGAGATTTTGGAAATGTATTTGAACAAGATTTATTTTGGGGAAGGAGCTTATGGGATTGAATCGGCCTCCAAAATTTATTTTGGCAAATCAGCCAGCGATTTAAGCATTCCGGAAGCTGCTTTGTTGGCCAGCATTGTCCCGGCTCCCAGCCTTTATTCACCCTTCAATGACTATGAAGGAGCCATCCAAAGAAGAAACCAGGTTTTAAATCAAATGGCTGATTATGAATTTATTACTCCGGAAGAAGCTGAACAATACAAAAGTACCAATTTGGATTTGGTGAAATCCACCAATACCATCACTTATAATCATCCATATTATGTGGATTATGTTTTAGAACAATTAATTAAAATTTACGGCAATGAAGCGGTTTATAGTCAAGGCTTGACGGTATATACTACCATGAACCCGGAAGTTCAGGAAATTTGTGAACAGGTAATTGCTGATGACAGCAATTTCCCCGGCGGAGCTTCCGGCCCGGAAGGAGCCATCGTGGTTATGGATCCCAAAACCGGTTATATCCTGGGACTGGTCGGAGGCCGGAAGCATACCAGTATTTTGGGTTGGAACCGAGCTACCTCCCAACCGGGACGGCAGGCTGGTTCTTCCTTTAAGCCCATTATCGCTTATGCTCCCGCCATTGAATTGGCCAAAATGTCCCCAGCTTCTGTTATTAATGGTTCACCGGTCAATTATAACGGCTATAATCCTACCGGTTCCTATGATGGTTATCTGACCATGCGAAGAGCATTGACCAGATCAATTAATACTGTGGCGGTACGGCTTTTACAGGAAGTTGTTGGCATTGATCAGGCAATTGAATTTGCTTCCGGTTTGGGTTTTTCCATTGATCGCAGTTCAGTGGGTCCCAGTCTGGCTTTGGGAACGGAAGAAGTGACCCCTTTGCAAATGGCTGCTGCTTATTCTGCTTTTGCCAATCAGGGAATTTATACAGAGCCTTTGGTTTTTACCAAAGTAATCAATCGTTCTGGCCAGGTTGACGAATATACAGGAAAAACTAACCAGGCTATGTCCGAAACCACCGCCTATATGATGGCCAGCATGATGCAGGATGTTGTAACCAGCAAGGAAGGAACCGGGAATCGGGCTCAAATCAGCGGCTGGCAGGTAGCTGGCAAAACCGGTACTACTGATTCCGGCAAGGATATTTGGTTTGTGGGCTATACACCCACTCTGGTTTGTTCTGTTTGGATGGGTTATGATAATCCTACCGCCATGAATACCAGCTATGGCGGAACCTACTGTGCCCCGGTTTTTCGTCAGGTAGTAAGTCAGGTTTTGGCCAATCAAGCTCCGGTTGATTTTGTACAGCCAGATGGGATTGTTTATGATTATGTTAACGGAACCTATGATATGTATTTGACCGGCAATCCGCCCAAATCCCATTATACCAGCGGCAATACCAAAACTCATACTGGTGGTGACAAAAGTAATTATCATTATTACAACAATACTAATACTGATTATGAAGAAAAAGCCGACAACACTCCTGAAAACACTGAAACTGCCGAACCGGAATTGGATAATGGTCAGATTCATCCCGAAATAGAAACACCTGATACCGCTCCACCTCCACCAGAAGCTCCGGAAGTAATGGAACCTGCTTCTCCGGCAGAAGCTCCTCCCGCTCCAGCAGGAGGATCATCAACCACAGAAGGCATGATTATGCCAGAATAATGCCCCTCCGTAAAACTGGTGATCCGAATAGGCCTATAATCACAACCACCCTTTGGAAGAATGGTTGTGATTTTGCCGTTTTTTTAATAATACAGTATGCTTTTCATGTTTGATAAAATCTAATTAGTAGGAGGTTATTTATGAACAGATGTCCCCAATGCAATGAGCCAATCAAAGAAGGAAACAAATATTGAGCAAAGGTTTAAAGCTTAAGGATAAGGCTAACCAACAGCAAATGGAAGGCATTGCTGAACAGTAAAACAAATTAAGAAATCAGAGTAGCTCACCTACGAGATGCTCTGATTTTTCTTTTTATTTTTCGGAAGTAGTACAGATGTAGTAACATACGAAAAGTAACTTAAGAGAAGCAGGGCAACATAGCAAATACTATGTTGTCCTGCAATTACTTCCTTAAGATTGCCCGGCTTAAGTCAGACCGTTCTTTATTTTATTCATTAGTAGTCAAGTCTTCCATTCTATACAAAACATAGGCCCGGTCTGGATCACTGTTAATTTTGGCCATGATTTCCGGACTAACCGAAATTTCTCCTACAAAATTAAATTCAGCAGAAAAATCAAAATCTTCTACTTCAGTAGCCTTGAAGCATTCCAGATAAGCATTGGGATCTTTTTTGGGAATTTGCAGAGCTTCGTATTGTTGTTGAGCATCAGCCGCAGAATCAGCAAAAATAATTCGGGTATTGGTAGGATGGAACATAAGAAAAAACCTCCTTAAAAGTTAACTGCTTTTTATTTTAAGCTATTTTTAAGCCAAATTCAATCCTTTCTTTAAGTCTGATTTTGGGGTAAGAAATTTTCTCTTTGTTCTATAACCTGCTGAATTTTAAGTTCACTATCCCGAAAAAATTGTTCCCGGTTTTCCCGAGCTGACCGTAAATTAATCCGGTTTAATTCCCGAACAGAACATCTGACCAGAACCCGGCAGTTTAAGCCCTTTAAACGAGCATAACCTCCCGGCTCCAGAGAGACCACCTTAAAATAAACATCCCAGCCTGCACAAGTTACCAGATCGCCAATTTGCACCCTACTCATAATCTTTTCCCCCTGCCGCCCCATTTTTTATAAAGATATGCCCCAATCAGGCGGAAAGGAACTTATTTTCTTTTGCCTCTAAAAAAAACCTGTAATAAATAACGGTGGTAATACCATTCTCCAAAGCCAATTAAAGCTGCCAGAAGCAGTACTCCTCCAATTTGCGGCCAGGCCTTAAAGATAAAGCCGGCATAAATCAGGCTAATAGCTACCGTAATCAGCATATCCCCAATTATAGCTGGAATATTGCCCCACTTGGGCAAGATTACCAAATCCGCCGTCAAAAAACAGGCAATCATTGCAATAAAAGCCAGAATAATGGCTTTGGCCAAACTGATCTGACAAAACAAGGGAAAAACAATCCCAATTACTGGAGCATAAAATAAAAATTTAGTCAACAAAATATTAAAATAAACTTTTGGCATTTCCAGCCTCCCTTAACGATTTAGAAAATAAAAAACAATTCCAGAAATAACCAGGACAGTTACAATAATCATACTCAGGCCGCCAAAGTTGACCAGGTTGGCCAACCTGATTCCCCGGCTTTCTGCTTCCTGCCGCATCCTTTTGAAGGTATGCAGGCTGCCTATACTGTCCATTAGCCAGCTATCCACAATATCCGGAATCCCCTGACGAATCAGCATATTTTCCACCACCCAGTCTTCCATTTGCTTTCTTTTTTCCGGGCTGCCTTCCTCATAACAATATTTAAGGTATTCCTTTAATTCTCCAGCTCTCGGAGTAATTTCCGCAAAATAAATTTGCCGCTCCTGTCGGGTCAGTTTTCGCATATTTTTCAGCAAAATCTCATTGGCCTGTTCGGATATGCTGAACTTCTCCTGTAAAAGATCTCTCAATTCAATTGACATTTTTTCCTCCTGTAATTTAGGCTTTTCTCTTATCTCAATTATAAAGTATAATAAAAATAAGTTCAATTTTTAATGTTGGTGTGAGGAAACTCGGCTTTTTAAAGCCTAGATGAACGCACCTACTTGCACAAGGCATCAAAATATGATACACTCAAATAAATGGTAGACTGGGGATCAGCCGAACCTAACGCTTGCGGACATTGTGTAAGACTTGTGCTAACGATTATGTTAGCCAGGCAGTAGTGGTTGAAGCAAGAAGCTCGGCAATTTATTGCCGAGTAGTTCACTGCAGGAGGTACCAGGATGGCTACAAATAACCAGCTTATAGTTTTCGCCTTAATTGGCAGCAGCGGAACCGGCAAAAGCCATCAAGCCATTAAGATTGCCAGTAAATATAATATTGAGCTGATTATTGATGACGGACTGATTATCAATAACGCCCAGATTCTGGCTGGCAAAACGGCCAAGCGGCAGCCTACCCGAATTGGAGCCATCAAAGTCGCTTTATTTATTGATCCAGTCGAAGCTCAGAAGGCCAGAGAAGCCATTCAAAAAGCCAAAGTGCAAAGTGTGTTAATTTTGGGAACCTCCAAGGGTATGGTGGATAAAATAGCCAAAACTCTGGGGCTGCCTCCCATTGATCGCTATCTGCTCATTGAAGAGGTTTCCACAGCTCAGGAAATTAAAACGGCTCAGGCCATGCGGAACAACCATGCCAGCCATGTAATCCCGGCTCCCACTGTGGAAGTCAAGAAAAGCTTTCCGGAAACCTGGATCGATCCTTTTAAAATTTTTGTTAAGCACAATCAACAGACTCAGATTACCCGAAGCTGGCAGGAGCAGTCCATTGTTCGTCCAACCTTTACTTCCTATGGCAACATCAGCATTTCTCACTCAGCTTTGGTTTCCATTGTCAACCTGGCTTCCCTGGAAGTAGCTGAAGTACGCAAAACCGGTAAAATTCGTCTGGAAAAAAAGGAAGACAAAGTCAGCATCAGTTTGCAAGTCAGCCTGCCTTACGGCCGCAATTTAGTTGTTTTGGCTCAGGAGGTGCAAAAAGTTATCCGTTACAAGGTCGAGTTTATGACCAGTTTGCTGGTTGAAAAAGTTGACCTTACCATTAGCGGATTATACTTTCCTTCCGTTTAGGCAGACAAAATTAGTCCCCCAGCTTCAAGCTTGAATTGGGGGACCTGGCTTATTAGAGGGTTGCTTCCATTTCCTGCAATACTTTGGCAAAGGTTTGCAGAGCTTCTTGAATGGGTTGAGGTGAGATCAAATCAACTCCGGCTTTTTTCAGCAAATTCAAAGAATAATCAGAGCCGCCGGACTGCAAAAAGTTCAAATAGGATTCCAAAGCTCCGGTTTCTCCCTGCAAAATGCGTTGGCTGATTGCGGTAGCTGCGGAAAATCCGGTAGCATATTTGTAAACATAAAATGCAGAATAAAAATGAGGTATTCTGGCCCATTCCAAATCAATTTGAGCATCAATTTGCATTTTTTCGCCAAAGTAATCCTGATTTAACTGTCGGTAAATACTGTTCAGCACTTCCAGGGTTAAAGGCTGTTCTTCCTCGGCCTTTTGATGTACAATTTTTTCAAACTCGGCAAACATGGTTTGCCGGAAAACAGTTCCCCGGAACTGCTCCAGATAATGGTTCAGCAAGTATAACCGCCGGTTTCGATCCTGTTCCTGCTCCAACAAATAGTGCATTAACAGAGATTCATTAACGGTAGAAGCCACTTCCGCCGCAAAAATAGTATATTGGCTGTAAACATAAGGCTGTTGACGATCAGATAAAAAAGAGTGCATGGCATGACCCATTTCGTGAGCCAAAGTAAAAACATTATCCAGATTATCATTGTGATTCAACAAAACATAGGGGTGAACTCCATAAGGCCCCCAGGAATAGGCTCCGCTGGTTTTGCCCTGATTTTCCGGCACATCCACCCAGCCTTCGGTCAATCCCCGGCTGAGAATTTGCTGATACTCTTCCCCCAAAGGCTGGAGGGCTTTTTTAACAATTTCTACTGCTTCCGGATAAGTTATTTTCCAGTCAACCTCACCTACCAAAGGAGCATAAAGATCATACATATGCAATTCATCCAAGCCCAAAGCCTTTTGGCGTAAAGCCACATAACGGTGCAAAGAACTCAATTCACTGCGGATGGTAGCAATTAAATTGTCGTAAACCTCCAAATCCACCTTATCCTCAAATAAGGCTGATTCTAAGGCCGAACCATAATGTCGAACCTGAGCAAAGAATTTATCTGCTTTGACATTGGCGGCATAAGTAGAAGCCAATGTATTTTTTAAATCGCCATAAGCCTGGTATAAGGATTCAAAAGCCTGCCGCCGGATCTCCCGATTGGGGCTTTCCATCAGCTGAATATAGCGGCCATGGGTTACTTCTATCTTATTACCCTGCTCATCTTCAATAGGTGCAAATCGTAAATCTGCGTTATTCAGCATTCGGAAAATCTGCTCCGGCCCTTGAGCCAGTTCTCCAGCCTGAGCCAAAATTTCTTCTTCGGCCAAGGTGAGAATATGAGGTTTTTGCCGTCTAATCTTTTCCAGATAAAACTGATAAAGTGCTAATTGGGGGGTATTCTGCTGGAATTGATTTAAAACTTCTTCCGGCAAAGCCAGAATCTCCGGAATCAAAAAGGCCAGACCGGTTTCTATTTTGACACTGAGGCTTTCCGCCCGGCTGCTCAACCCCTGATAAAAGGAATTGGCATTATCTTCATCCCGCCGCATCCGAGCATACATATATAATTTTTCAAAAATTAGCTGCAAAGCCAGCTCTTCGGTTAAAACCTCAGCCAAATGCTGACCACTTTGAGCCAGGGTTCCCTGCCAGGCTTTCAGCTTTTGCAGTTTAGCTTCAGCTTCTTGCCAATCATGTTCCCAAGCTTCTTCACTGGCATAAATATCTTCCAGTTTCCAGCATAACTCTGGATTTAAATCTTTTCTAAGGGGTAATGTAGTCATAATTTGCACCTGACTGTCCAAGGACAGCTCCTTATCTTGAATTAAATAAAGCTTTGTAGTACAATAAAGCCACCAAAACATCCTGTCAGGAGGACAGATCATGAATGAAAGCTTGCTTCCCGATTCTTTGCTGCTCTATCGTCAATTACAAGAGCCTCTGCTTTCCCTGCAAAGGCTGCTGCAGCTTTTGGCTCAACCCGATCCGGCCTTGACCGAGCTTAATCGGGCTTACTTTAATTTTGCCGCCGAAGCCTTGCAAAATAATTGGCCGGAAAGCCTGTACGATTTTATTATAAGCGATCTTAACCCTTTTAGTCAAAACCCGGATCAAAAAAATCTAGCTGAGGCAGCCCTTTGGGATCTGACAATTTTGCAAAAGTTAGCCCAAATTTCCTGTTCAGAGCTAAAAAAAAGGATTCAGGCCAAATGCCCAAATCTCAACCCTGCGGCCTGGCCGGAAATTACAGCTGCTCCTGTTTTAGATGCTTGGGATCTCAGTTTGGCTCCTGGCTGGCTGGCCGCCAAAAGGCAGCAAGTCAAGCTGGCTCTGGCTGATTCTCCCCAAACTGCTTTGGCCGCCCTGCAAAAATTTTATCGGGAAATAGGCTGTGGAATCTTTAATCAATTTGCGGCTTTTACCTGGGAAAATTCCACTTTGCAGGGTGTGAAACAGCCAGACCCTTTAAAATTGGAAAACTTAATTAATCTGGAAAAAGAACATCAGCAGATCTTGGCTAATACTGATCGTTTTGTTCAGGGTTTACCGGCTTCTAATTTAATCCTTTATGGAGATCGAGGATCCGGAAAATCCTCGACGGTCAAGGCTTTACTGCACCATTATATTCAAGCTGATTTGCGTCTGGTTGAGCTGAGTAATGCTCATCTAGCCGAGCTGCCTCGTCTGATGCGTTATTTGACTCCCTTTAAGCATTATTTTATTATTTTTATTGATGATCTTTCTTTTGAAACCACTAATCACCAATATAAATGGCTGAAAACCGCCCTGGAAGGCGGAATAACCAGCCGTCCGGCTAATATCCTGCTTTATGTGACCTCCAATCGCCGTCATTTAATCCAAGAAAACTTTAAAGCGGACGAAATTCGGCCTCAGGACAGCCTCCAGGAACAAATGTCTTTGGCAGATCGTTTTGGCCAAACCATTATTTTTACCAATCCCAATCAAAAGGCTTATTTAGAAATTGTGGCTCAACTGGCCGAGCAAGCTGGCTTGCCCACTCCTCATCCGGAACAGGCTTTGCAGTGGGCTTTGTGGCATAATGGTAATTCCGGCCGCACTGCCCGTCAATTTATTGACCATTTAGTTCAAAAATAAAAATAAGGGTGTCTGCCCGGTTTAATAAGCCTGGGAAGCACCCGTTAACTACTCCGACTTATAGAAAAAGTCAAGAAAACGCCGTGTTTATCGCAATTCATCCCGCCACCTATAGAGGTGGGGGATTTCTTGCTCACGGCGTGTTAAAAATTTTAGTCTCGACTGTTATTAACGACTGTTATTAACCATAGTCAAAACTTGATCAAATTCTTTTTCAATTTCTTTACTGGGAGGACTGGTCAACAAGCTGACCACTACAATCAAGATGGCCGAAATAATAAAGGAGGGCAGCAATTCATAAATGCCCCAGGCTCCGCCCAAACTGGAAATAGCAAATTTCCAAATAAAGACCATGGCTCCGCCGCTGACCATACCGGCCAAAGCTCCCCATGCATTGGAACGCTTCCAGAACAAAGAGAATAAAACCACCGGTCCAAAGGCGGCTCCAAAACCGGCCCAGGCAAAGGAAACGATTTCAAAAATGGAGCTGCTGGGATCCCTGGCAATGAACATGGCAATCAAAGCAATAACAATTACCACAAATCTGGCCGTTAAGATAGTTCCCCGTTCCGAAAGATTAATTTTAAAGGTTCCCCGGAAAATGTTTTCCGAAACGCTGGAAGAAGCCGCCAAAAGCTGAGAGTCAGCCGTTGACATACTGGCTGCCATAATTCCAGCCAAAATGACTCCGGCTATCAAGGCCGGGAAGACACCATAGCTTCCGATTAAGTTGGCAATTACTACAATAATTTGTTCTGGGTCCTGCAAGGCTTCGATAACTCCGTTTTGAACCATCCCATAACCAATTACTCCAATAAAGGTGGCAACAGCCAAAGCGATGATTACCCAGATGGAAGCCACCCGCCGGGAAATCTTAACCTGGCTGGGAGAATTGATTCCCATAAACCGTAACAGAATTTGGGGCATTCCAAAATAACCCAGGCCCCAGGCCATAGTGGAAACAATAGCCAGCCAACCATAGGTTCCCGCAGAATTGTTTGCCGAATCATAGCCTTGGAACAAATTCAAATAACCCGGTAATTCATTAGCATAATCAATAGTTTGTCCCAAACCGCCGACCATGCTTAAACCAAAGAATAAAACTACCAAAATAGCGATGGTCATAACAATACTTTGCACCAGGTCAGTAGTACAAACCGCCAAAAATCCCCCTAAAACCGTGTACAAAATAATAATGAATGCTCCAATGACCACCCCGGTAAAATAATCCAGACCCACAAAGGCGTTGAATAATTTGCCGCAAGTCGAAAACCCGGAAGCTACATATGGCACAAAGAAAATAATGATAACCAGAGCAGCAATAAACATTAAAATGTTTTTCTGGTCATGATACCGCCGGGAAAAATAGTCCGGCAAGGTAATGGAGTTGCCGGCAACCTGGGTATAGCACCGCAGGCGTTTGGCCACAAACAACCAGTTTAAATATGTACCTACAGCTAAACCAATTGCCGTCCAGCCAGCTTCGGCGATCCCGCAAGCGTAAGCCAGGCCGGGCAGCCCCATGAGCAGCCATCCGCTCATATCGGAAGCTTCCGCACTCATGGCAGCCACCAAAGGATGCAGCTTCCTTCCACCCAGATAAAAGTCGTTGATATTGCCAGAGCTTTTTTTGGAATAAATAATTCCAATGTCAATGATTACTATTAAGTAAGCAATAATAGCAATCGTAGTGCAAATAAGTGACGAGTCCATTCTTACATCTCCTCCGTTTTTATTGCTTTGCTTTTTCTGCAAAAACATTGTGATTATATCATATTTTTCACCTGATTACAATGCAGATAAAATATTTTTCCTCCCCAACATTGTAACGCTGCACTGCAAACAGTGAAGCTGTTGCAAAATATATTAACGAGCAAAGAAGAAAGGAGCTTAAACATGGTTAAACACAGAGGCTGTCGTTACCGGATATATCCAAATACAGCTCAAAGCGAGCTTATCATTAAAACAATAGGGCATTCTCGTTTTGTATATAACCGTATACTAGCTGAAAGCAAAACTTCTTATTAGCAGGGAAAGCGATTTACAAGCATAAATTCCTTATAAGCAAAAAAACAAGCCGTTCACTTGATCAAGAAGGTGAACGGCTTATTTTTAGTTAAACAGCTAAGTTAAACAGCTAACTGAGATAAAATCTGCTGTACTTTTTCAGAAATAGAAACAGTTAGTTGTTCCAAGGCTTTATTATTATAAAAGATTCTCCCTTGGCCATAATCGACTATTTTATGTCCCTTCCAAGCTGGAAACCCGTTTTGGCAATCAATCCTGGTGGGAATGATTTTTCCTTTGGCATAACGCCGGGCGGTATGCACCTCTTGGACACAATGCAAAATTCCGTTTTGATCCCGATAAGCATAATTCATAAATTGATTGCCCACCTAAACCTGTCCATAGTAAACCGAACGAAATTTGCCCAAACTGCCATTTTGACTAAAATCCAGAAAATTGATTCCGGCTCCGGCTCCATCAGTACAGCCTCCGCCCCGTCTGCCCCATATTTCGGAGTCTGAATTATTGATCCGAATTATTTCATTGCCATATAAGTTGACAGAAGAATGAGCCGGGTACAGCATTAAGGCTTTCAAGTATTCCGGAAGGCTTAATTCGTTGGCCACCGTCATATTTTTAAAAAGACAGCTTCGAGAACTGTTGCTGGCCGAGCCGATGGAGGTGCTGATTTGCCAAAGATTATTTTGATAGTCCAGTTTTAAACTGTCTGGAGAACCTGGTTCCACAAACTCATTGTTTGAATTTAAAGCCTGCCAATAAATTGAACTGCTGCCCTGCCCTACTGCGTTTAAAACTGAATCCGCATTAGGAATAAATTGCAGCTCTCCGCTGACTATCCGTAAACCACCCACCCATTCCGCAGCAACTCCGGCCAAATCAGTAATACCTCCATCGGCTGAATGGTTGTGGTTCCAGGTAATTGGTCCGCTTCCGGTCAGGGTTCGTCCGCTTGTGCCAGCAGCCAAGCCCGCCTCCTGGGGATAGTTATAATCAAAACCATTGCTGCTGTTGCCATGAGGAGGCGTGGACTGGCTGTAGGAATATAAAGCCAAAGCTCCCCACAAAGCAGTCGGAGTCAACCCCCAAAGACTGCCCTTATTGCGGCAGTAATTTACCGCTGAGTCAAAGCTGACTACCGCTGGATCTTCCAAAGGCAGGCTATAGGCTCGACTGTTTTTGACTACATTGGGATATTTGGAAATATAAATGGTATTAATTTCAGCATTTTCCACCAGAAAAGCGGGATGAGTGTTGTTGGATAAAGCTGCACAAAGATCCTGGCTGGAGCATTTTTCCCAAATTACCATGATTGAAGGTAAGTCCAAATCATCCAAAATAACGGTCTCTGCTCCTCCCGTCAAAGCTTCCACCGCATTTTTTAAATCCTCAAAGGGCATAAACAATCCTCTTTTCTAAAGCCAAAACCAGGCTTTTTTCTTGGTTTTTCGGGCTTCTTTAGTTTTAGCCGCAATACATTCCACCATTTCCCTCTGTTCCGCTTTGTTGTAATCCGCCCGG
The DNA here is from genome assembly GCA_045599035.1 of Desulfocucumaceae bacterium. Taxonomy (GTDB): domain Bacteria; phylum Bacillota; class Desulfotomaculia; order Desulfotomaculales; family Desulfocucumaceae; genus CATZDY01. The sequence goes on from JAZRVI010000016.1 coordinate 37,147, forward strand.
AAATCAAAAGCGACCCGAAGTTCGTCTTCGAGTCGCTGAGCTGATTTTATTTTCAGGTTCATACTTCCTGCCACTGCCCTTCGGCATATTTATAGCCTACCAGGCTGTCATCAAATTCAGCCAAAGGCACCAAATTAGCAGAATTCCGAGGCTCCGAAAAATCATTGATGGCCTTGCAGACCTGATTTTCATCCAGTTCTGCATAGTAGTACCGCACCGGCTTCACCTCCTAATAAAACTCTATAACCTGCCAGCTAAAAGTATAAGAAGTATTGCTATATCCTTTTGCCACCATGGATGAAGTCGTAAGGCTGTCCAGATAAAGCAACTTAGCATCATAAGTACCTTTGGGAACAAACCCCCCGTCCAGCAAAACCAAACACTTGTCCAGACTTGTCAGGGCGGTGGGAAAATTAATGGTTGCTCCATTGCTGTTGTTCATGGTGGCCGTACCTCTTTGAATTCTTCTCACCACGCTGGCTCCGTTGGCCAAAAGATATTTCAGACCGGCAAATAAGCTGGACGGAGTATTGGAAGCCAAATCCGTGGAGCTGCCCAATTCTGTTGCTACTGCATCCAGGGTAGTTTTATCCGCAAGATCAATACTTACTGTAGCCAAAATTTTTCCTCCTTATTCCCCGTTATCATAAGTAACCCGCAAAATACCGTTTGTAATGGACAAGCTCAAACCGCTGTCCGCAATATTGCCACCGGCAGTCAGACTGGCTAAATTTCCGGCTGTATATTGACTGGGCTTGACTATTTTATCGTCAAAGGAGCGTTTATAATAACAAAAATACTGAGCCTGAAACATTTCCAGCTCTCGATTTTCATAAATCCCCTGTTCAAGATTATTCAGGTGGGTTTGATCAACCGGGGTTCCTTCCTGAATTACAGTAGTTCCGGACATTACCCGATCTGTCCAAACCGTTTGATTATACACAAAAGATTCCTCCTTTATCTAAGCCGCCAGCCAAATTCCGTGATAAGCATTACCTGCGGGCACAAAGGCCAAGGTATAAGTTTTATTGGCAGCAAAAATTGGAATAGCTGGACTCCAGCTGACCGAGCCAGGCACCGTAACTTCTGGAACCTGAGAACCGGTTTTAAATTGCAGCAAATATTCAGTGCTTTGATCCGCTGCGGCCGGAGCGAAGCTCAAGTTAACTGCAAGCACCTGATTGGTAAATTGATACATCACATTGGCTGCCAATTGCAAATTGATTTCGGTACTCACACTGTCTGCCAACAGCAAATAACCAGAACTGGAGCTTAGATTCAAAGCAGTTTCATTTTCCTGCAAGGTTAAAACCAGGCGTAAATCGGCACTTTGTGTGGCCGTACGGGCAATAGCCAAAGCCTGCTGTCCGGCCAAATCTCCGGCTGAATCATAAACCCGTATGGCTGTAATCACATTATCCGTTCCAAAAGCGGGCAGATTAATTAAAACCGTTAAGGTTGCCGCTTGAACGATTTTGCTGTTAATGGTTCCCCGATACCAGTTGCCAGCTATTTGATACTGAACCTGAGCGATTTCTCTTTTTAAAGCTTGTTGTCGTTTGTTCAAAAATACGCTTTGCCAAAAGCCCATCAGCTCACCTCCTGCTTATTCCCGCAAAATTTTTCTCCGCTTACCAAAGTACCGCACAGCAAAGGTTCCGGACAAAACCAGTTTAATTCCGCTTGCAGATAGTTTCGGCTATTCAGCATAAAATAATATTTGACAGCTACTCCGGCTGGATGAATCAGGGGCATTTCCCCAAAGCTAATCGGCTCTCCTTGTCTGTCCAAAGTCGCAAAGGAAAAAATCAAAGTAGCCGGAAAAGCCGGATCTTCGGAACAGTAAATCTCACTATCCGGCCAAAAGGCCTGGAAAGCATGAATAAGCTGATAATAGGTACAGGACGAGGAATTAAGCAAAATCTTGCGTCGCAATAAATTGCGATAATTTGCATCATTTAAGCTTGAATTGTTGGGTACAACTGACTTGAGCAGTTTATCTGCTGCCTTGCGGCTTAAATCTACAATATCTCCGATCCCGTCCAATTGCTGACCAACAGCCTGGTTTAAGTTTCGCTTGTTCTGCAAATCCTGACAGGCTTGCCAGACTTCCTGCAATTGCCGAGCCAAAGCTTCCAGCAAAACCTCTGTCCGGGGTTTAGCTCGAAATTGGCTGATTAAATCCCCGTTCAGTTTTTCCTGATAATTCATAAACAAAATCCTTTCGTTTGTCGCAGGCGGAAACCCACTCCTCTTGAGGGGTGGGAGGAGCCTTTTTAAAGCTGTTATCCGTAATCTGCCTCAAATATTGACTTTCCCTAATAATGATTATATAATAATCTTCGGGTCAGCGAGAAAACTGTTGGATACAGGATGTATCAAAGGCACTCGCTGAAAACATACACTCTTTGTTTTAGGTGACCGTATCGGGGCAATGAATCTGTATCGCATGGGAATCAACTATCTCTCCGATAGCCAAGTACCGGATACAGTGGCACCTCAGCATATCTGAGATGTCAGGGGCGATGTCAACCGTCCCATGGTGTAACATCAGCAAGTTTGCTTGCAGCAAAGGTAGGAGACGCAAGTCGTTAACACTACTGGATAGTTACAAGCCCACTCACTTTAGTGGGTGGGTAGTTGACTCTTTCGCTCCTTTCTTTTTCCTCTTTTTATTCAAAAAACAATTTTTTAGTTCTCCTTTGATCCCTCCCAGTCCTGCTTTTTAGATTTTTTTCAAAATAAAACAGCCGTCGGTGATCAAACCAGGACGGCTGCTGCTTAATGTTTACTTTTTTTTAGGCATTGCCAACACTGCCCAGAACATTTGCTGCACTGCTCCAGCAGCAAATTACACCGGGGACAGCGTAGATCCTTTTCCTGAACCGGATAATGGCATTGAGGACAAGCTTTCATCAGATTTCCCCCAATTTCTTTTGTTTACGCCGCAGCAGCATTTTGGCCAGCAGCCAGCCCAACAAAGCTATAATCAAAACTACCAAAGCCATCATTAAAGGAACGGAAGACAAATTGGGAGCAAAGAATTTGGAAATCTGATACAAAAAACCTCCGGTGAAAAAGGCAATGACAATACTGCCCACCCAAATCCAAACTCCTTCCAGTCTGGCTCTTTCCTTGAAAATCATCATAATTGAAGCAATACAGGGAACAAACAAAGTAATTACGACCAGAGAAATCAAGGTTTGCAGGGTATTCAAATTCAAATCGGTTAAGCCAGCCGCCCCAAAATCCCGCCGCACCAAGCCCATTACAAAAGCGGTAGCCGCTTCCTTGGGCAATCCCAGCCAATTTTGGGTCAAAGGAGCCAGCCATTGCTGAATGGCCACCAAAGCTCCAGTCAAATCCAATACCGTAATCAGCAAAGCCCCCAAAGCAAACAGCGGAGCTGCTTCCTTGAGAAAAGCCCAGGTCTTAATCACTGTTTTCTTTAAGATATTGCTCATCCGGGGAAATCGAATAGGCGGCAAATCAATTAACAAAGGGGTTGAGGTTCCCGGCAGCAGGGCATTTAAAAAAGAACCGGCCAGTACCATTACAACAAAAATTGTCAGGATATACAGCAGTATAAAACCGCTGTTCATGGTAGCCAGCAAACCAATAATAATGCCCAGTTGAGCCGAACAGGGAATAGTCAGTCCCAATAAAAAGATGGCAATAATTTTTTCCCGCTCGGTAGCCAAAAGCCGAGTGGTAATAGTAGCCATGGTAACACAGCCAAAGCCCAAAATAATGGGAATTACTCCTCGTCCATTCAAACCCAGGCCGGTTAAAAGCCGATCTACCAAAGTGGCAATTCGAGGCAAATAGCCGGAATCCTCAAAAAAGGCCAAAATAAAGTAAAACCCGGCCACCAGGGGCAGCAAAAGCCCCAATAAATAAATTACTGTCATGGTCAAAATTCCGTATTCACCAGCCAAAATTTGACCGATTACCGAATTTAAATCCAAAAAACTGCCCAAAACCATATTAATAAAAGGGTGATAATAGCCTTCCATAATGGTATCTTCGGTAAAACCAACCACTGTTCCGGCAATAAAAACCCCCAGCAATTCATAAAGAATAAACATGGAAACAAGCAAAATAGGGATTCCGGTCAAAGGGCGAATCATCCAGCGACCCAATTTGACACTAAAGCGGCTGCCCTTTTGGGTTTCTTCAATAACCTGTCCGCAGATTTCGTCCACCCGTTCCCGCCGCAGCTTATAAATTTGCTCCCGGCGATTGTCCAGCGGCAAAGCATACTTTTGGGTTACCGGTTCATCCCCTTCCAAATAAAGCAGGGTTTCAGCCTGATTGGAATTGCAAAGCGGCAGCTTTTCTTGCAGCCAGGGAACAATTTGAGGGGTAAAATTGCCTGGACAAGCTTTGTCCAGGCAAGCGGCTAATTCCGCAAAGCCTTCTTTTTGCACGGCAATGGTCGGAATCACCGGTACTCCCAGCATTTGAGAAAGCAATTCAACATTAATCTTTAAACCGGCTTTTCGGGCTTCGTCCGACATATTCAAAGCTACCACCAAAGGGATTCCGGTATCAATTAACTGCTGGGTCAAAAATAGATCCCGCTCCAGATAAAGAGCAGAAACCGTATTAACAATTAAGTCCGCTTCCAAAATAACCTCTTTGGCCACTCTTTCCTCATCATTAAAGGAGGAAATGCCATAAACTCCCGGCGTATCGTTAACATCATATTGGTTATATTTTCCGGAAGAAACTTCCAGGGTAGTTCCCGGATAATTGGAAACATCCACATACATTCCGGTAAAATGCTGAAAAAATACCGATTTCCCGGTATTGGGATTGCCGGCCAAAACCATCTTGAACCGACGATCCGGGTTTATTTTTTCGGACAATTTTTCTTACCCCTTCCGCTCCATTTTCGATTGCAAAACCGAAAGACCGGTTCAACCTCTATCTTTTGAGCCAAAGCTCGGCCAATGGCAATCTCCTGTCTGTTTTTAGAAATAATTACCGGGCCAACCGGAATAACTTCACAGCAATTAACAGTTTCACCTTCGCCAATTCCAAAACGCAGGCATTGATCCCGCACCTGATCCGAGGGCAAAGAAATAATCCGACAACAACAGCCCCGTTTTATTTTATCTAACTTCATTGGCTCACCTCACAGATAAATTTTCCAGTTCTTATAAAATATAATATTTAGAATGATTCTTATTTTCAATAATTCTATAAACCAAGAGATTTTATAATTCTATCTAATTAGCTTAATTCATTAACCTGACTTTGCCAAGATTCGGATATTTGCCAAGCCAGCCGGAATAACTTCACAATAATTGACAGTTTTACCTTCGCCAATTCCAAAACGCAGACATTGATCCCGCACCTGATCCGAGAGCAAAGAAATAATCCGACAATGGCAACCCCGTTTTATATTTATATTTCATTGGAATATAATACTTTAGAATGATTATTATTTTCAATAATTTTATAAACCAAAAAGTTTTGTAATTCTACCTGATTATAATTCATTAACCTGGTTTTGTCAAGATCCGTTTTATCAAGCTCCGGCTATTTACCAGACCAGCCATTCATTAAAAAATTGATCTATATAACTGTTTATATGGTCAACAAAATTTTGATAATCTCCAAACCATTCTGGAGTACTTGGCTGGGCGTGATTATCGCCGACCTCACCAGGCGGAGCCGGACTATCAATGGTTACGGTTACTGTATTAACGGCTTCATGCCCGGCCTGATCTAAGGCATAGAAAGTATAGCTGCCGCTATAATCCACCCGGAACCAGGCTTGATTATTACTATCCACCGTAAAGGCCGTTCCGGAGCTGCCGCCATTAAAATAGCTTACATCCAAACGCCCATTGTCATAACGCAACTGGCTTAAATCCTCATCCATATCAATAACCTTAACTACCAAATACTCTTCTCCGTCCTTTTGATCAGTGGAAAAGCTGATTACCGGAGCTGTTCCCGGATTGCTTACTGGAGCTTTGATCCAATTCTGATGACTTAAAGCAGAGGTATCATAATTAAGAGCCGCTCCGGCATCCAGACAACCTCCACTGACCAGCTTGCCGCTCAAGCCCTCGGTCTTTTGAGCCGAATTCAGGATAACGCTCTTGACATCCGGCAGGGTAAGCTGACTGTTTTGGGAATAGACCAGGGCTGCTGCAGCAGTTACCATAGGAGCCGCCATAGAAGTTCCGGTCATATAACTATATTTGCTGCCCGGAGTGGTACTCAAAATATAGGTTCCGGGGGCTGCTATATCTACTGATTGGCTGCCGTAGTTGGAGCTATAATGCAGGCTTCCGCTGGGCTGCAAATTGGCAACCGCAATAATATTATCCAGATTATAGCTGGCCGGATAGCAGGGATAGCTGTCCATATTATACCCCTGCCCGCTCCATTCATCCCCATTGCCGGCAGCCACCACAAATAACATGGAAGAATTGGCTATAGCCTGATATAAAGCCTGATCATTTTCACTGGAACCCAGGCTTAAATTGCAGATTACCGCTCCATTGGCTTCGGCATATTGAATGGCTTTAATCACCGAATCAGTATTGCCGCTGCCGTCGGCTCCGCCCAAAGCCTTAAGTACCATTAGTTTAACCGGGCTGGTTCCGGCAATTCCGGCAATACCCAGTCCATTTCCGGTTCTGGCCACCATGGTTCCGGCACAATGCGTGCCGTGGCTGTCTTCAGTAGAGCTGGTATAAATTTGATTATTGTTATTATAAAAATTCCAGCCATAATAATCATCAATATAGCCATTTTGATCATCATCAATTCCGTTGCCTGCAATTTCATCATTATTAATCCAAAGGGCTCCGTTTAAATCTTCGTGGGTATAGTCCACGCCGGTATCAATCAAAGCAATAATAGTTTCTCTTGCACTTCCCTTATAGCTGTTCCAGGCAGTTTCAGCATTAATATCCACCCCGGCGGTACTCTGAACGGTCAGATCACTGCCATTGGCACTCATGCCCACAAAACCAAAGCCAAAACCCGGCCCATCCCATTGTCCCGGAGAATAGGGGATTCCAAAAGGATCTTCATAAACCGGAAATTGGTTTTCTTCTTCTTCCAAAACAAAGCTGCCGTCATTATGCAAAGCCCATTGTTCGCTGTAATGAATATCGTTCACCCTATAGGAAGTATAAACATAATTGGGCTGATACCAGACAATTTCTTCGTTCTGACTAAATTTCTGCAAGGCTTCAGCCAGTTGAATTTCATCCGTATAAGTCCAAACCTGATAATTTCCTTCTTTATCTAAAGTAAGCACTTCTCCCTTGGAGTAGCTTGCCAAATCATTTTCACCAGTCTTGCGGCCTTCGGCTTGAGCCACCGAAAATACACACAAAAGTAAAGCCAGGGTTATCAGCCAAACCAGACTTTTTTTCACTTTTCCAAACCGCTCCTTTTCCTTTCTAATTTTAGCCCAAAAAACTTAAAGCCAGCTTAAAATAAATTCAGAAACTTCTCAAAATCAAAGTTCATTTCCATAATATATTTGCCGGTAATTTGATGGCAAACAAAAGGCAAAGCCAAAGCCGCCAACCAAATCACCAGATTAAGCATTTTGGTAAACCGCAAAACCAGACCTTCCCATTCTTCTCCGGTCTTAAACTTAATCCCCATAAATTGTTTGGGAACCAAAGCCAAATGAAATTTCAGGAAAAATAAAATCCGAATCCCTTCCGCATTCAGCATATCCGAAAAAAGATGGCTCAACCAGCCAATGGTAAAGGCAATCATAATGAGCTGAAAAATTTCCATGTTTAGAACATTGATAACTTCATATTGACATAAATGGCGGGGCAGCCAATAGGCCGCCAACAGCATCAGCAAAGCCAAATCCAGACTGTGAGTCTGCCAGCTTCGATGTTTGCCTCCGGTAACTCGAATTAAAAAATTCATAATTCGAGTAAAGCCATTCTTTTCTTTTACCGAATTCCAGGCACAGTCAATGTCTGGAAATAAGGCTCCATATTTAGCAATCTGCACCATAATAATCATGGAGAGATAATAATTAATTTGGGTCAATTCCTGCATGGACAGGATAGCATTACCGATTAAAACCCAGGCAATAGCAAATTGTTTGTGGGTTGCAGCAGTCATAATAAACCTTTCTTTTGTTTTTTCTTGTTTCTAGCATATACCGTTTTAGGAAAACTTGTCAAGGTGAACTACTCGGCAATAAATTGCCGAGCTTCTTGCTTCAACCACTACTGCCTGGCTAACATAATCGTTAGCTCAAGTCTTACACAGTGTCCACAAGCGTTAGGTTCGGCTGATCCCCAACCTACCATATACTCAAAGAGCAGGAAAACATAAAATTGCCGTCACTATTCTGTGAGACAGCAGCGGACTTTATTTTCCAATCAGCAGATGGTTCTCGGTGAATTACAGCTTTTACCCTGCCGATTTTCGGAAGTTTGATATGCTTTCCTTTAATGCAAATATTGATTCTACAAAGCAGCTTGGCGACCAGATATGACGATAGAGTCAGATCAATAAAAAAAGCGTCTGAACTCAGGATACTTGCGAAAAAGCCTAAAAGAACTTGTCCCTTTAAGGCACTTCACAATAACAGTAACAGAGATCTTTGGCGGAGCAGATACTAATAAGTAGATATGATCATCAAGACCAATTTCAACATGGTCAATTGAAAATCCCTTCTCAGAAGAAATGTTATGTAAAATTTGCTTGATTTCATCTTCGAGTTCAAATGTCATTCATTTATTACGGTACTTTGTACCCCATATGATATGGATATGATATGGTAATTGAGCTTAT
>JAZRVI010000017.1:0-22577 GCA_045599035.1 Desulfocucumaceae bacterium
ATTGCATTTGGGACAATAAATTTGGTATGATTTTACCATGAGAACTCGTCTCCTTTTTTGGGAGGTACCTGGTTTTGTGGTGAAACTATTGTACCAAAAAGGATGGCGAGTTTTCAATTTTCATTTAAGTTTACAGTACCAGGAAAACTTTAAGGAGGAGAATTATGAGCAAAAAACTGACAAAATCGGCAGCGGTTTTGGCCGCTTTAAGTTTGCTGATGGTTTTGGGTTTAACCGGCTGCGGCGGACAAGTGGCAGCTACGGTTAATGGGCAGGTCATTACTCAGGAGGATCTGGACTTGGCCATGAAACCTTATTTGGGTTATATCACCGGCATGGAAGGCAGTTTGGAAGAATGTATTGATGTTATGGAAGAAGCATTTACCGAGCATCCGGAAGACATAGTAGCACTTTTCAGCCAATATTATGGAATTCAACTGACTGAAGCGGATTTGGAGCCTATTAAAGAAAATATGCTGGAAGAGCTTTATGATCAATATTATTTAGGAGAAGGTCAGTGTCTGAATGGTTTGATCGAAAGAGCCTTGATTTTACAGGAAGCCGAAAAGCAGGGACTGAAGCTGGAACCGTCGGAGCTTCAACAACAATGGAAGAAAATTAAACAGGATCATTCCGAGCCTCTGGAATGGGCTGAATGGATGGTTAGCAATAATTGTTATAATGAAATTATGTTTGAAAAAATGCAGCAGGAAGATCATCAGTTTAGCGAAATTTATGATCTGAATGAGGAAAATTATGAGCAATATATAACGGATCTGTATGACCAAGCAGATATTTATGTAGCAGCTTCCTATCAGGATTTGCTTGCAAAAGCTCGTGAAGCTCAAAAAGAGGCTTGGCTGGAAGATTCAGATGCTGAAGAAGAGCTTGAAGAAAATATTGAAACTTCCGAATTGGATGAAGATACTTTGGCTGCTGATTCAAGCGGCAGAATTATCGTTCCTGATTCAAATGCAGCCGATATAGCTGAATAATTATTGAAAGAGGATATTCCGGGGAATATTCTCTTTTTTTAGGCTTAGATGCTTTAAATCTGGCTGAAAATGGATATGGGGGGATCTGGAGATCGGATATTGCTTGAAGCTGATTAGATTTTTGGAAAATGAATAAAGATTTTTCTTCCGTTATATACTAAAGATAAAAATTTGTTGGGAAGGAGAATCCAGCCATGAAAGCAACCGGAATTGTCCGGCGGATTGATGATTTGGGACGAGTAGTAATTCCCAAAGAAATTCGCCGGACTTTGCGAATTAGAGAAGGAGATCCCCTGGAAATCTTTGTGGATCGAGAAGGGGAGGTCATCTTAAAAAAATATTCGCCCATTGGTGAATTGGGTGATTTTGCCAAGGAATACGCTGATTCTCTCCATGAATCTCTGGGGCATATTGCTTGTATTGCGGATCGGGATGTGATAATTGCGGTTTCCGGAGCTTCCCGCAAGGATTATCTTAATCAAGCCATCAGTTCGGAGCTGGGTTTGATTATGGAAAAAGGAGAAACCGTGCTGCAAAATATTCAGGAGGATTCGGAGATTAATATTTTAAAGGATGCAGATCGGGATTTCAGCTCTCAGGTTATTGCTCCGATTTGGCTGCATAATGAAGCCATTGGAGCGGTCTTGCTGCTTTCCCCCAACCCGGAGGTAAAAATGGGAGCCATGGAGGTAAAACTGGCCGAAACTGCTGCCGACTTTTTGGCCAAACAAATGGAAGCCTAAACCAGAAAAGCCGAACGCCTTGTCAGCGACCGGCTTTTTTTTGCTTTGCAAAAAATTGGTATTGCATATTCCAGCAAAAAAAGATATAATTTCCCTAATTGGAGGGATGCTTGTGTTAAAGTTTTCAAAAATGGCGAGTATAATTTGCATACTTGCTTTGCTTGGTATGGCCTTATTAAGCGGCTGTGGCGGTAAGCAGAATAATGGTTCTGGGGTTATGGGTAAGGATGTGGCGGCAACTGTTAATGGAGTGGCAATTTCCATGACTGATTTGGATAACTATCTGGAACAGATTAAACAACAGTATGCTGCTTGGGGTCTGGATCTTACCGAGGAACAATGGGAAGAGTTAAAAGGTGATTATCTGGACGATTTGATTGAAATTGAGCTTCTGAAACAGGATATGAAAAAAGCTGGGCTTAGTGTGGATGTTGAAGCTCAATATCAAGATTATGTTAAACAATATGGCGGAGAAGAAGCTTTGCAGCAAGCTTTGCAGGAAAGCGGTTATACCAAAGAATCCTTTTTGATTGATTTGGAAAAATCTCTGGTTTATGAGGAAATGTATGCTCAGGCAACTAAAGAAGTAGCCGAGCCTTCCGAAGAAGAAATTGCGGCTTATTATGCAGAAAACCAGGATAACTATAAAGAATATCAAACCCGCCATGTTTTATTTTTGAACAGCAGCGAAGAAGAAAATGAAACTCGCACTGAAGCTGAAATTACTGCGGATGCCAAAGCCAAGGCTCAAAGTGTAATTTCTCGTTTGGATCAGGGTGAAGATATTGCCGAAATTGCCAAAGAGCTTTCCGAAGATAGCGGAACGGCTCAAAATGGCGGCTATTTTGCTTTCGGCTCCAATGATGCGGTGGATCAGGCTTATATGGATGCTGCTTTGGCTTTGACACAGGGACAATATACCAAAGAACCGGTTTTATCCCAATATGGTTATCATGTAATTAAACTGGAAGCCGTTGTTGAAAAAAGTCTGGATGATGTTCGGGAAGAAATTTCTTCTAATTTATTAAAAGAAAAACAGTCAGAAGTTTATGATGCTTATCTGGAAGACTTAAAGACTAAAGCGGAAATTGTGCGTTATACTGATCAAAAAAATAGTTCCGAAGCTTTGCAATCTGATGGAACTGCAAGTCCTCAATCGGACGGAAGCCAGGAAACTGAATAGAAAGAAGGTCATTCTGTTTCAGTCTGATCAACAGAATGACCGATTTGTTTAGTTGGAAAGGAAGGAAAAAACATGATTTATCTGGCTGGTTTGGGAGCCGGAAATCCAGAAGATTTGACTCAAGGTCTGAAAGCCTTGTTGGAACAGAAAATCCCCTTGAGGCTGCGAACGGCCATTCATCCGACCGTGGACTGGCTTCAGGAACAAGGTTATGTCTTTCAGGCTTTTGATGCTTTTTATGAACAGGCTGCTTCCTTTGAGGATGTTTATCGGCAAATTGCTGAAGCTGTGGTGCAGGAAGCTGAACAGAAAGATTTGATTTATGCAGTGCCGGGACATCCCATGGTAGCTGAAAAATCCGTGCAGCTTATTTTGGCAAAGGCTAAGGAGCGGCAAATAGCCTGTCGGGTTCTGCCGGCAGTTAGCTTTTTGGACGCTGTTTTTGCTGTTTTGCAAATTGATCCGGCGGAAGGCTTTTGTCTGCTGGATGGTTTGGGGCAGCAAAAGCCTAACCCTGAGCTGCAATTAATTGTAACTCAAGTTTATGATCAGTTGACTGCTTCGGAGGTTAAGCTGAATTTATTAGAATACTATTCGGAAGAACAGCCGGTCAAGGTGGTGCAGGCGGCAGGGATTCCCGGTCAGGAAAAAGTCGTGGAAATTCCCTTATATGAATTGGATCGCCTGGACTGGCTGAATCATCTGACCTGCCTGTGGCTGCCGCCCAGCTCGGCCAGGCAAGCCAGGCAGTTGGCTTATTTGGCTGGGATTGTGGAAAAATTACGCTCGGAAAATGGCTGTCCCTGGGATCGGGAGCAAAATCACCAGAGCTTGCAGCCCTGCCTTTTGGAAGAAAGCTATGAAGTTATTGAAGCTATTCAAAATCAGGATATGGATAATTTATGTGAAGAACTGGGAGATTTGCTGCTGCAAGTGGTTTTCCATGCTCAGTTGGCCAAAGAAGAGCAGGATTTTGAATTGGGTGATGTTATCGAGGGGATCAGCCAGAAGATGATTCGCCGCCATCCTCATGTTTTTGGTCAGGTGCAGGTGGCCAATAGCCAGGAGGTGTTGGCTAATTGGGATGAAATCAAAAAACAGGAAAAAAAGCAGGCTAAAAAAAGCATTTTGGATGGCATTCCTGAATCCTTTACCGCTTTAATTAAGTCGCAAAAGCTTCAGAAGAAGGCGGCCAAGGTGGGGTTTGACTGGCCGGATTATCGGGGAGCTATGGATAAGGTTTATGAGGAACTGGATGAAGTTAAAGAAGCCCTGGCTTCTGGTTCTCAGGAAGAGCTGCAAAAGGAAGTGGGCGATGTCTTTTTTGCTTTGGTCAACCTGGCTCGACTTTTGAAACTGGATTCCGAAACAGTTTTGGTGGCAGCCAATCGCAAATTTACCCGTCGTTTTCAGCAGGTTGAACAAAAAGTTCAGGCCAGCGGCCGGGATTGGAGCGAATATTCTTTGGATGAGCTGGAACAATATTGGCAGGAAATAAAAATTTGCGAAAAGTTGGTTAAGTAAGTAGAGCCAGGCAGGAGTTTTACTAAAGGCAGCGAAATATAAGCATATTAATTGGCAGATTCTACAAAGGCCAAGGTTAAGGTGACAGAGGAGGATTTAAAATGACTAAAACAGATCTCGTAGCTGGTATTTCCGAAAAGGTCGGGATTAGCCGCAAGGAAGCTGACAAAATGTTGTCGGCCGTTTTGGAGGTAATCACGGAAGCTTTAGCCAAAGGGGAAAAAATTCAACTGGTTGGTTTTGGTACCTTTGAAGTAAAAGAAAGAGCTGCCCGAAAAGGTCATAATCCCCAAACTAAAGAAGAAATCGAAATTCCGGCCTGTAAGGTTCCTTCCTTCAAAGCAGGCAAAAATTTAAAAGAAGCTGTTTTCCCTAGTAATGCCGATTAATTGAAAGGAATTTTCATGCGTCTGGACAAGTTTTTAAAAGTTTCTCGAATTATTAAAAGAAGAACTCTGGCAAAAGAAGCTTGTGAAAATGGCCAGGCTTTTATTAATGACCGAGTGGCCAAGGCGGGCAGTGAAGTCAAAGCGGGAGATCAAATTACCCTCAAGCTGGGTTCTCGAATAATTAAATTTGAAGTTGCACAAATCAAGGAAACTGTTCCAGCCAAGGAAGCAAGCGAATTATATCGTCTCTTGGAAACTACATACTTAGCCAAAGAAGACGATATTTAGTAGAAAACGAAAGATTAAACGATTTACTTAAAAGAGTAGATCGTTTTTTATTGGCCGAAAAAGAGCATAAAATTTTCCTTCCCAGCCAGAATAATTCTTAAAATCTGTTTGATGAGGAAGGGAACAAAATGCGAAAAATAATGATGGGCTTATTATTGAGCTGCTGGCTTTTGAGCGGATGTGGTCAGGAAAATGCCTGGCAAAGCCGAAATTTTGAGCAGGAGCCGGAAGTTAGCCTGTATTTAAGCGAAAGCGGAGAAGTGAAAACTTTGAGGATGGAAGAATATTTGGCTGGAGTGGTGGCGGCGGAAATGAATCCGGATTGGCCTCAGGAGGCTTTGGCGGCTCAAGCCATTTTAGCCAGAACCTTTGCGGCAGAAGTTATAGCATCTGGTCGGGTGCGGGACTTGCATGGAACTGATCTTTCGGATTCGGTGGAGGAATGTCAGGCTTATGACCCCAGCCGGATTAACGAAGCAGTTTTGGCGGCAGTGGAGAAAACCCGAGGACAGGTTTTAACCTGGCAGGGAGAATATCCCAAAGCTTGGTTTTCGGCCTGCGATGGAGGGATTAGTGCTTCTGCCCTGGAAGGCTTGAATTATCAGGATAGTCCCACTCCCTATTTAAAGGCTGGGGTTCAGGACGGCTGTTTAAATATAGCTGGGGCGGAAGAACAGGGTTGGCAGGTGCAGATTCCGGTGTCCGAGGTGGAACAGGCGGTTTCTGAATTGAGCGGAATTGAGCCTGGAACCATTGTCAGCGGATCCATTGGCCAAACCGGAGAATCAGGGCGAGCCATGACTGTGGTGCTGAATGGTTTGGAGCTTTCGGCTATGGACTTGCGTTTGGCTTTGGGCAGCACCAGGGTTCGTTCTACCTTGTGGACTTCCTTTGCCGTAAAGGACGGCTATTTATGGATTGTCGGCCGGGGCTATGGACATGGGGTGGGGATGTGTCAATGGGGAGCCAGGCTGTTGGCCGAAAATAATTATACGGCAGCCGAGATTATTAATTTTTATTTCCAGGATACTGAGCTGGCCAGCCTGTGGCCTTGATTGTGCCTGGTTTTTGGCAAGTAAGTGGCATAAGCAGAAGCTTTTCGGCATAATTATAAATAAAAAAACGAGGTGGGTGAAATGGAGAACCGGGAACAGCAGCTTTATTTAAAAAACCGCCGCAATTTTACCTTGGAAGGGGTTTTGGGGGTGGAAAGCTCGGAGGAAAGCCAAATTATTTTGGCCACGGATTTGGGATTTTTGACCGTTCAAGGGGAAAATCTGCAAATTACCCGTTTGAATTTGGAGGAAGGCCAAGTGGAAGCTGAAGGCCAAATTACAGCTCTGATTTTTGGGGACAGGCCAAACAGCGGCGAAAAAAGAAGAAAAATCTGGCAAAGAATTACCAAATAAAGAAAAAGAGGTAAAGCAGTTGGGTTTGATTGTTTTTTTGCTGGCAAGTGGAGTATTTACTGGAATTTATCTGGACTGTTGGCAAATCATCCGCAGTAATATTGGCAAAATCAGCGGCTCTTTGGGAGATATTGCGGTGTGGCTGATTTTTGTTTTTTGCTACTTTGGCCTTTTATATAAATATTATCAGGGGCAATTCAGCTTTTCTTTTCTGGTGCTGACCATGGTGGGAGCTTTATTTTACTATGTGGGGCTGAGAAAACTTTGCCTGGGAGGGCTGCAAAAGCTGGTGGCTGGCTTGAGCTGGATCTTGAGCCAAATTTTTCGCAGTATTTTATGGCCTTTTGCCTGTCTGAATAAAATTCTTGGCTGGCCTTTTCGCTGCTTAAAGAAACTTTTGAACAAGTTGGTTTGAAATGGTAATTTCAGAAAGATCTTGACCTAATGGCTGAAAGCAAGCCATTGGATTGCCCCAGGGGAAATCCAGGTTTTTCTGAAGACCGATAAAATACAGGAGGTTTTTAAAATCAGATAAGGATATTGGACATGGAAAAGCTTTGACTTTCTCTTTTGATCAGGCCGCAAGTCTGATTTTTTTCCAAAAGCAAAAAGACTGTCTGCAGCAGTCTTTTTTTATTTGTCGGGAAAAGCAGGAAAAAGCTATTATTTCAAGAATGTTAAAAAGGTCTGAGCAAATAGAAAATCCAGCAAAGGAAGGTGGGAGGACATGAGCGAATACGAGGATTTTAATGATTATTCCTATAATACAGGGCCTTCAATGGCTCAAAGAAGAGTTAAACGCAAAAAAAATAAAAATAAAGCCATTTTGCGGCTGCTGATTTTATTAATTATGGTCTTTCTGGTCTATCTTCTAATTCGTTTTGCCGTGGGTTTGTTTCAATTAACTTCCATGAAAGTCGATATTAATAATTTAACCCAACAGACAGCAGAAATCCAGACTGCCTTGGATGAATTGAATCTTCAGGTGGAACAATTACAAAGTGATTCTTATATAGAAGAAAAAGCTCGGGCTTTAGGGATGATTAAGGAAGGGGAAAATCAGGTGGTAACTGAGCCAGAAGAAGCTTCGGAAGCTGATACCTCCGAAACTGCTGATACCTCTGAAGCTGCTGATTCCGAAACTACTGATTCTGAAGCTGCTGATTCTGAAACTGCCACCAACAGCAGTGAAGAAAGTGCGGAAGAATAATTGGGGGGGGAAATCTTTGAAAGCGGGAATTATTGATCTGGGCAGCAATAGCTGCCGCCTGTTAATTGCGGATTTATCCTCCGCCCAAACCCTGCTGGCTTTGCGAAAGCCTACCCGTATGGGACAAGGCATTAGCGAGCGAAAGCTGCAGCCGGAGGCTATGCAGCGGTCTTTGACGGCCATTCAGGAATTTTTGGCCTTAATGCAGAAATTTAAAGTGGACAAAAGTCTGATTTCTGCCACCGCAGCGGTGCGGGAAGCGGCTAATCAGCAGGAGTTTTTGGAGCTGGTTAAGCGGCAGACCGGGCAGCAAATTCGAGTTTTGAGCGGAGCTGAAGAAGCCTTTTGGGGTTATCAGGGGGTTAAGTGGAATTTCCCGCAGCTTGAAAAGCCGATAATTATGGATTTGGGCGGGGGAAGTACGGAGTTTAGCTGGACGGAAGGGGAAAATCTGGTCTGTGTCAGCACCAAAGTGGGAGCAGTCCGAATGACCGAAAAGAACCATACCGAGGCTGAAATTTTGAATCTTCTAAAGCCTGCTTTGGGACGGATTAAAAATCGGGAACGGCCTTTTGTAGCTATTGGCGGAACGGCAACCACTTTGGCAGCCATTGGTTTGGCTCAAAAAGAATATTTGGATCGGCAAGGCTTTAGGTTAACGCTTGAGCAAGTCCAAGACATTCAGTCTAAAATTGCCGGACTCAGTTTGGAGGAACGCAAAGATTTGCCTGGTATGAGTCCAGATCGGGTTGATATTATTCCGGCGGGAATTCGGATTATCACTTTGGTGATGCAGCAATTACACAAACGGGAGATTTTAATTTCCAATACTGGTTTAATGCACGGTCTGGCTTTGGGGCTGGACAAGAATTTGGCAATAAAAAATGTGCTTACTTACGAATAACGACAAGATATTCCGGTCTTTTGGGCTATAATGGAAATAAAATTATTTATTTCCTGGCCAGGAGGTTGGAATTAATTTGCCAAAAACAGAGCCGAATCTTTCAATTCAAAATAGAACAAAATTTTTCTTAAAACAAAAATCCTGGTTTTGGGTGTTTAGCGGACTGATTTTGGGACGAGTAGTCATCCTGGGCGAGCTGCATCCTTTTTTGCCGACAGCCGCAGCTTTGCTGGCTGTTTTTTTGCCTTGGAAAAATGGCCTGTGGGCTTTGGCGGCTTTGGAGTTGAGCCTGGCTTTGGTCAGCAGTGGAGCCGAACGGCTAAGTTCCGGCATAGCAGCCGGAGCTGTTTATGGATTAATTTTGGTCTGGAAAAGAAAAAGAAAAGTGGGAGCTTGGATGGCCGGAGCTATTGCCGGAAGCGGCTGTTTGCTGTTTAAAGCGGTTATTTTAAATAATACCGGCTATTATCATCTCCTTAATTTATTATTTGAAGCTTTGCTGGCTGCGGTTTTGACCTGCGTTTTATTTAAGCTTCCTGCGGCAATTTTGGCCATTCGCTTAAGAAGAAGTCTGACCGGAGAAGAATTAATCAGTCTGTTTATCTGGGCAGCAGCTTTGGTTGTAGGCTGTGGTAATTTGGAGCTGGTCGGCTTGAAAATTGGAGAAATTCTAAGTCAAGTGCTGATTTTGTTGGCGGCCTTTATTGGCGGGGCTGGCTTGGGAGCAGCGGCTGGAGCGGCCGTCGGGGTTTTGCCGCTTCTAATTTCTTTACCCCTGGCCTCGGGCAGTATGGCCTTTTGTGGCTTGCTGGCCGGTTTGGGACAGGGCTGGGGAAAAAAGGCGGTTCTGGCTGGTTTGGTTCTGGCTCAAATGGTTTTGTGGGCTTATAATGGAGTGGATCAGGATGTTCTTTGGAGAATGGGGGAAACCTTGCTGGCAGTTGGAATTTTTTTGCTGCTCCCCACTCAAAAAATAACGGGACTGGCCGGTTGGTCGCAGGGGTTGCCCCAACGCTTTTCTCCGGAAGCGGAAAGGCAAATTCGTCTGGCCTCCCAGGAAAGCCTGCAAGCCTTTGGCCGTTTGGGACAAAAAATAGCCTCTTTGTGGCTGGAGGACAGCTCGGCAAAATTGGCTCTGGATTATCAGATTATTCAGCGGGAGGTTCGCAACAAGGTTTGTTTGGGCTGTGGAATGCTGCGGGTTTGCTGGAAAGATACCTGGTTTCGTTTTGCTGATTTTTTGGAAGCTTTTCGACAGTCAGAAGAAAACTTTGTTCATTATGAGCAGTTGCCTTTGGAAATTCAGCAGCGTTGTCTGAGAAGCCGGGAAATTGCTTTGCTGCTGGCCTGTTTGCAGGATAATTTTCAGGTTAGCCGCTTTTGGCAGAATAAGTTGAAAAGTTGTCGCCATTTCTTAAAGGAACAATTAGAGATTATTGGAGAAATCTGGGACAATCGTTTGGCTCGTCTGGATTTTTCTACTCAAACTGGAGAACAAGCCGAAAGCTTTTGCAAACAACTTTTGCGGGACAATGGTTTTCCGGCTTTACAAGTAGAGATTTTCAATCAGCAGCAGGGAGCGGAAATTGCCATAACCGCCAAAGGCTGCGGCCAAAACTCTCTTTGCCGCTATCAGGCTGCTGCTATTCTGAGCAGGCTGTTTAATCGTACCTATCAGGTGGCCGGGGATTGGTGTTATTTGGAGGAAGGTTCTCATTGTCGTTTTTGGCTTGCTCCGGAGCTGAAATTTTATTGGCAGGTGGGAGCGGCTCAAAAAAGCCTGAACGGGGTTTGTGGAGACAGCTATGGCTTTTTATATTTGCCGGGCGGACGCTTGGCGGCAGTTTTAAGTGATGGCATGGGACAAGGCGAAAAGGCCTATCGGCAAAGCCGTTCGGTGGTGGAGATGTTGGGAGAATTTTTGCAGTTTGGCTTTTCGGCTCAGGAGGCTTTGCGGACGGTAAATTCTCTCCTGCTTTTGCGGCCTGAACAGGAAAGCTTTGCTACGGTAGATCTGGTTTTATTGGATTTATACAGCGGAGAAGCCGAGTTTTTGAAAATAGCTTCTCCTCCGGCTTACTTATTGCGAGGTGAACAGGTCAGCCAATTAAAGGGCAATTCTTTGCCGGTGGGGATTATTTCGGATGTGGCCGCAGCGGTTACCATCAAAAAGCTGCGGGATCAGGATTATGTTGTTTTATTTACGGACGGACTTTTGAATAAAATGGGTGAGGATGAATGGCTTCAGGCCGCTTTGCCGGAACTGGGAAATTTGTCTCCCAGCCAGGGGGCGGAATTGCTTTTGGAACTGGCCGAGCAAAATTGGGGGGCTTCGGATGATCGGACGGCTTTAATTCTGAAAATCAAAGAATATCGTTAAAAGATCCCCGTGTCCAAAGACAGGGGATTTTTGTTCAAGCTTTCGTCTTTTCTTTGTCTAATCGGGCAGGAAAAAAGCTTGATTTTGTGGAATCTAATAAGCTTATGAAGTTTAAGTTTGATGGGGACGGGAGGGAATTCTCCTGAAGCTGGAACAGCAAATTGCCAGGACTATTGCCAAATTTGATTTAATTAAACCCGGAGAAAAAATTATAGCAGCGGTTTCCGGCGGCCTGGATTCGGTGGTTATGCTGGACTGCCTGGTAAAATTACAAAAGGATTTGGACTTTTCTCTGGTGGTTGCTCATTTGGATCATGGCTTTCGGGGTCTGGTTTCCCAAGAGGATGCTCTGTGGGTGGAAAAACTGGCCGAGAGCTATGGTCTGATTTGTTATCGAAAGTTTATAGATGTTCCAGCCTGGAAAAAGCACTTGAAACAAAGCAGCCAGATGGCGGCTCGAACGCTCCGCTATCAGTTTTTTCAGGAGCTGAAGGAACAAATTAATTTTGACAAGGTGGCCTTGGCTCATCATCTGGACGATCAAGCGGAAACCGTGCTGAATAATCTGCTGCGGGGAGCTGGAATCAGCGGAATTAAAGGGATTTTGCCCCAAAGAGATTTTTATATTCGTCCTCTGCTGGAGTTGACCCGGCTGCAAATTGCTGCCTATGCCCAACAAAACGGCCTGGAGCATCGAGAAGATGCTTCCAATCAAAAAACAATTTATGTTCGCAACAAGCTGCGTTGGGAACTGTTGCCGTTTTTAAAGCAATATAATCCGGAAATAACCAAAGCCCTGGGGCATTTGGCTGAAATTGCGGCTGCGGAAGATCATTATTTGGAGGAACAGGCGGCGGCTGGCCGCCGGTTTTTGGATTTGACAGCTCCGGAAGACCGGGGGCAGAAGGTGGTTTTGGACTGGGAAGGTCTGAAAAAATTGGATCTGGCTTTGCAGAGAAGAATTTTACGCCGTGCTTATGCGGAATTAAGCGGGGGTCAGGTTTTGGCCTGGGAGCAATTGGAGAAAGCTCTTGCTTTGGACTCAGCCGCAAATGGCCGGGTAAGCTGGCCGGCCAATTTACTTGTGCGTCGTTTTCGGGGGCATTTGGAAATTTTTCGTCCTGTCCGAAAAGTTCCGGAATATAATTATCAATTGAAGGTTCCGGGGCGGCTTTGGATTCCGGAAATAGACTGCTGGCTGGAGGCTCGGATTTTATCCCGGCAGGAGGCTGGAGATCCCAAATTGCGTTCCCGCCAGGAAGCCCTGCTGGATTTGGCCGGCATTGATGATTTTTTGGAAGTGCGGAATCGGCGGCAGGGAGATTGGTTTTGGCCTTTGGGACGAACGGATCCCACTCGTCTGAAAAAGTTTTTTTCCGGGCAAAAAATTGCAATGGAGGAACGAAATAAATTGCCTTTAATTTTGGCCAAAGGCGAAATTATTTGGATTGGAGGGGTGATTCCGGGGGAAAAATATAAATTAACCGAAAGGACGGAAAAATGTATTGAATTAAAAATCCAATCCAGGGAATCTGTTAATTCTACCTGTAGGGATTGTTCCTGCTAAAAGTGGGTTAAAGATATAACGCCGAACTTAGGCGGAAAGGAGAGAAATTTTGAACAAATCTTTAAAAAATCTGAGTATTTTTTTGTTAATTTGTTTGGCGGCCTGGTTTGGCTATACCATGTTCAATCCCAGTGCTGAACAACCAGAAACCTTAACTTATAGTGACTTTAAAAGCCAGGTAAGTGATGAAAATTATAAGTTTACTGATCTGACTTTACAGCCGGATGATCTGATTTATAATATCAATGGTTCCAAAACTGATCCCAAAGGCAAGGAAGGTTTGTTTATCACCATTGGCCCCGGTCCGGAAGAAAATGCCGAGCTGCTGGCTTTGTTGGATGAAAACGGAATCTCTTATGAAATTTTGCCTCCAGAAGAAACCAGTTGGATTATGAGTTTGTTAGTCAGCTTTTTACCCCTGATCTTGTTGGTTCTGCTTTTCTTCTTTTTGATGAATCAAGCTCAAGGGGGAGGCGGCAAGGTGATGTCTTTCGGCAAAAGCAAAGCCAAAATGCACACCGATGAAAAAATTAAGGCTACCTTTGCGGATGTGGCTGGGGCTGATGAGGAAAAAGAAGAATTGGCTGAAATTGTGGAATTTCTGAAAAGCCCCAAAAAATTTGCGGAATTGGGAGCCAGAATCCCCAAAGGCGTTTTGCTGTTTGGCCCTCCTGGTACGGGGAAAACCCTGCTGGCCAGAGCCGTAGCCGGAGAAGCCAAAGTGCCTTTTTTCAGCATCAGCGGTTCGGATTTTGTAGAAATGTTTGTGGGGGTGGGAGCCTCCCGAGTTCGGGATCTGTTTGAGCAGGCCAAGAAAAACTCACCCTGTATTGTTTTTATTGATGAAATTGATGCAGTGGGGCGGCAAAGAGGAGCCGGTCTGGGCGGCGGCCATGATGAACGGGAGCAAACCCTGAATCAGTTGTTGGTGGAAATGGACGGCTTTTCGGCCAATGAAAGCATTATTATTATTGCAGCTACCAACCGTCCGGATATTCTGGATCCGGCCTTATTGCGGCCTGGCCGTTTTGACCGTCAAATTGTGGTTGGAGTGCCGGATTTGAATGGACGCAAGGAAATTCTAAAGGTTCATGTTAAGGGCAAGCCTTTGGACAATGATGTGGATTTGGATGTTTTGGCTCGCCGGACTCCCGGTTTTACTGGAGCTGACTTGGCCAATCTGGTTAATGAAGCGGCTTTGCTGGCAGCCAGGGCGGATAAAAAGGTTATTTCCATGCCGGAAATGGAAAATTCCATTGAACGGGTTATTGCCGGACCGGAGAAAAAATCCAAGGTTATCAGCGAAAAAGAGAAACGGCTGGTTTCTTATCACGAATCTGGCCACGCTTTGGTGGGTTATTTGCTGCCTAATACCGATCCAGTGCATAAAGTATCCATTATACCTAGGGGTCGAGCCGGTGGTTATACCCTGCTGTTGCCCAAAGAGGATCGCTATTATATTACCCGTTCCATGCTGCTGGATCAAATTGCCATGCTGCTGGGAGGACGGGTGGCCGAAGATGTGATTTTAAAGGAAATCAGTACTGGAGCTCAGAACGACCTGGAAAGAGCTACCGAAATTGTGCGAAAAATGATTATGGAATATGGTATGAGTGAGGCATTGGGTCCCATGACCTTTGGCCACAAAACCGATAATCCTTTTGTAGGCAGGGATCTGTCCCGAGATCGCAATTATGGGGAAGAGGTAGCGGCCAATATTGATAAGGAAGTTCGGCGGACTATGGATCAAAGTTATCAGCGAGTTAAAGATTTACTGAATGAGCATATGGACACCCTGCATCTGGTGGCTGAGACTCTGATGAAAAAAGAAACTATTGAAGCCAGCGAATTCCAAAGCCTGATGGATCAAGCGGGAGAAGCTCGTCGAGATTAAAAAATTTTTAGTTTCCCTTTTTAGGGAAGCTAAAATTTTTTAATAAAATAAAATACAAAGTACAAAATACAGAAGGGATTTGAAAAAATGGAAAAAACTTATGTTATGATTAAACCGGACGGAGTTCAAAGAGGATTGGTGGGGGAAATTATCACCCGCTTTGAAAAAAAAGGATTAAAGCTGGCTGCTTTAAAATTGCTGCAAATTACCCCGGAATTGGCCGGACAGCATTATGGAGAGCATCGGGGCAAACCCTTTTTTGAAGATCTGGTTAAATATATTACCTCCGGTCCTGTGGTGGCTATGGTCTGGGAAGGCCGGGAAGCTGTTGCGGCTGCCCGCAAAATGATGGGATCTACTCGTCCGATGGAAGCAGAATTGGGAACCATTCGGGCTGATTTCGGCATGGATGTGGAACGCAATTTAATTCACGGCTCGGATTCTGCGGCCAGTGCCGAAAAAGAAATTAAGCTTTTCTTCGATCCAGATGAAGTGCTTGAATATAAGGAAGTTTTGGAGAGTTGGATTTATGGTTAAATTGGGCTGTCAGGGGCAGGCTCAAGACCTGGTGGTGAAATCCAATACTGCTCAGGTTTTGGGCAGCGGGGATTTACCGGTTTATGCAACCCCGGCGGTGCTGGCTTTGGTGGAAAAAGCAGCCTGGCAATCAGTAGCGGCTGATCTGGAAGATGGTCAAAGCAGTGTTGGTACCAAAATTGCTTTGGAGCATTTGGCGGCTACCCCTTTGGGGTTGGAAGTAAAGGCTGTGACTGAGTTAATCCAGATAGATGGTCGAAAATTAGTTTTTCGGTTTGAAGTGCAGGATTCAAGCGGGATAATTGCTCAGGGTGAACACGAAAGATTTATTGTCCAAAAAGAAAAATTTTTGCAGCGAGCTGAAAATAAAAAAGCTTAACACTTTCAGACAGGGTGGCCAAAGGCTGCTCTGTTGTTTTACTTGACATGATAAGCTTAATGATATATATTTATAACATAAAGTTAGAAATATATATCATTAAATTCTGGAGGAAATTTATGTCAGTCAAGAAAATTAATTATTTGGGCTTTTTGTCGTTGCTATCCTTAATTGGCTTGTTGGGTTGGACAACCGGTCATGAAGGCTTTTATGGTTACTTTGGTTTCCTTTGCTATGTCCGTTATTTTTGGGTAATCCCGGATGAACTGTTCTGGCTGAATGTGCGTAAAGCTGCCACCATTGCCTTTTTGGGAGAAATGATTTTCCTGGTGCCTTTTATGTATTTTTATGTGTTTTCCCATGAGGTTTCGGAAGCTATTCAACTGGCTTTTGGTTCCAGCTTTGTTGTGGCTGTGGTTATCTTTACTTTACTTTTGGTGGGCTTAGAATGGAAGGAAAGAAACGATGCAGATTAAGACCAAAATCAAAGAGTATCGATCCAGGTACAATTTAAAGCAGGAGGATTTGGCAGCCAAAGTGGAGGTTCGACGGGAAACCATTGGCCATTTGGAAAAAGGCAAATATAATCCCTCTCTGGTTTTGGCCTGGAGAATAGCTCAGGTATTTGGAGTGACAATTGAAGAAATTTTTACAGTAGAAGAGGAAAATAAAACTGGCTAAGGGCTGGTCAATTCAAGAGGATTATGCTATAATCAAACTGATTATTTTTTCATAAGGAGGGGATGGCATGGACGGCATTCAAATCTTTTTTGGGATCTTAGCAGCGGTTTTGGTTTTTGGCGGTTTGGGCTATATGATGGATCATTATGATCAGGTGACCAAAGCTCCGGGGCCGGAAGGAATTGGTTCAGATAATCATCATTAATAATGCGAAAATATTGCAAAATTGGCTTGACAGAACTATTCTTTTTTGTTAGAATTATTTTCGCTGGCGGAAATATCTTTTTCCCCGTAATATGGTGGGTGTAGCTCAGTTGGTTAGAGTACCAGATTGTGGCTCTGGGGGTCGTGGGTTCGAATCCCGTCACCCACCCCATTTATTGGGGCGTGGCCAAGTGGTAAGGCACCGGTCTTTGGATCCGGCATTCGTTGGTTCGAATCCAGCCGCCCCAGCCATTTTTTCATTGTAGGAGCCATTAGCTCAGTTGGTAGAGCACCTGACTTTTAATCAGGGTGTCCGGCGTTCGAGTCGCCGATGGCTCACCAAAATTCCTAAAGCCGTTTAAACGGCTTTAGGATAGCTTTCGAGCAGGATAAAACTTTAAATGCGAGCCATTAGCTCAGTTGGTAGAGCACCTGACTTTTAATCAGGGTGTCCGGCGTTCGAGTCGCCGATGGCTCACCATATAAAGCATGATCTTTTTTTAACAAAAGGTCATGTTTTTTTTGCTGTAATTGATTCAGAAATGAACTGGTAGTCTTGGAGCTTAATTCGACAAAGTTACCGTTATAATGCTAAAGGTAAATTCAACTTTTGCCAGAAGATATAATTTAGAAGGAGGGAGTGAATTTTGCAAAATTACTATCATTTGGAACAGTTTGGCGACAGCTTGATTGTTCGCCTGCATGGAGAATTGGATTTGCAATGGACAGATCAATTGCGGGAAAGTTTGGAAGATGAATTGCAGAAGCCGGCAATTAAAAATTTATTGATTAATTTGTCGGAATTAAGTTATCTGGATAGTTCAGGCTTAGGAGTATTGTTGGGAAGATATAAAAGCTTGGCGGAACGCAAGGGTCGGGTTTTTTTAATTGGGGCCAAACCGCATATCCGCCGGTTACTGGAGCTTTCCGGTTTATTTCGTATTATGGAAGAAGCAGCGGACGAAAAAAGCGTTTTAGCCGCTTTGAAGGAGGCAGGCAATGGATCTGATTAATAAGGTTAAAATTGAATTTCCGGCTCGTCCTCAAAATGTAGCTTTGGCCAGAAGCCTGGTGGTCGCTTTGGTGGCCGAAGCTGATCCAACACTCAGCGAATTGGATGAATTAAAAGTGGCCGTTTCGGAGGCGGTGACCAATGCAGTTATTCATGCCTATCCGGAAAATCCCCAGGGCTTAATTGAGCTGACTGCCTGTTTGGAAAACAGCGGGGTTACGATTTTGATTCGGGATTGGGGGCAAGGTATTGCCGATTTACCTAAAGCCTTGGAAGCGGATTACAGCACTCAAAAAGAGCGGATGGGATTGGGCTTTTCTTTAATGCAGGCTTTTTCCACAGAAATGGAGGTTAAATCGGAACCTGGACAGGGAACCTGGGTTAAGCTGCACAGGGATTTGGCAAAACCGGAAAATCTGCCGGAAATTTAAAGGGGGTGGGAAAATGGAACTGCCCAGTTTTCCTTTGTTGTCGGATGCAGAACAACGCTCTTTATTGGCTCAAATTCAGCAGGGGGATCCTGGAGCCAGGGAACAATTGATTAATTGCAATTTACGGCTGGTTTTAAGCTTGAGCCGCCGTTTTATTGGTCGCAAGCATGATTTGGAGGATTTATTTCAAATTGGCTGTATTGGCTTGATTAAAGCCATTGATCGCTTTGATCTCAGCTATGAGGTTAAATTTTCGACTTATGCGGTTCCCATGATTATTGGAGAAATTCGCAGGTTTTTGCGGGATAATCAGCCGGTCAAGGTTAGTCGCTTTTTGAAGGACTCCGCCGTCAAATTGCAGCAATGCCGGGAAGAATTGCTGCTGAAGCTGGGACGGGAACCCTATTTAAAGGAATTGGCAGCCGCTATGAATCTGCCGGTTTCGGAAGTGGCGGTTATTTGGGAGGCAGGGCAAAATCCGGTTTCGATGGATGAGGTCTTAAATCCGGAGCAAGGAGAACCGCTTTGCCTGCTGGATCAGTTGGCGGCTCCGGACAGCCGGAAGGACTGGGAAATTGATTGGCTTTTGGTGCGTGATTTGCTGCAACGCCTGCCTTGGCGGGAACAGCAAATTATTGGCTGGCGTTATCTGGAGGATCAAACTCAAAGTGAAATTGCCCGGAAATTAGGTTTGTCCCAAGTGCAGGTATCCCGTTTGGAAAAAAAAGCCTTAGGTAAAATCCGGGCTTTTTTATGAAAGAAAGCTTTTAGAAAATATTTTGTAGAGTCGGCTGTTCCTGTTCGGGGATATGCTCGGCTCTTTCTTTTAATTCGGCCAAACTGCTTTGAGCCAAAGTCAAATCTTCTTTTTGAATATATTCGCTTACCTGGCTTAACAGATAATCAATTTCTTCCAATTCCTGATGATCCAGCACCAAAGGCCACCATTGGGTGGTTTTTTCCCATTTCTTTTGCACGGTTTGAGCTTGTTCCTGAGCTTTGAGCCATTCGTTTTCCACGATAAGGGGTTGAATTTCCTGCAAAGACTGATTGAAGTTCTGAATTTGCCGGTCAATCTTGAAATTGACTCCAATCCCCAGAACGATGGTAACCAGAAAAATCAAAGAACTGCTGATTAATAATTTCATCTTTAACCAACCCTTTGCTTTTGATATTTTTCTTTAAGCTGAAAATAAAACTGCTTTTGGGTACTTAGTGTGGCAAATAAAACCTGTTCTGGAGCCGAAATATTAAAGCTTTGAAGCTGGTTTTGCAGCCAGGCTTCACTGAGTTTGATTTTTTGCAGATTCTGTTTCTGAACCTCGCCGTCAATAATCAAATCCGTGGATAAACCTTCATATTGGGTGGGGATTTGCAGGTCAGCTGGGGTAACCGGCCTTTTTTGGGATTTGGGAATTACAGTTACCTGGCCGCTGTTTTCCAAAATAGCAAATTCCACATCGCCAATCTCGGCCACCTGTTGAGTGCGAAGCTGTTCCAGCAGTTCGTTTAAGTTATAGCGGAGGCGGCGAAGCTGCTTTTCCTGAATTTTTCCGTTTTCGATAAGAATGGTGGGCATTCCGCAAATAATGGAGCGGGCTTTGCTGCTTTTCAGCGTCAAAAAGGAAATCAGGGATTGCAAAAAAACCAGGCTGATAATGGGAACTATGGCGTAAATCAAGGGAATATCAATATTACTCATGGGAATGGAGGCTAAAGCGGAAAACATGATTACCATGACCATTTCGTAGGGTTGCAGCTGTCCGACTTGTCTTTTACCCATAATGCGTAAGGCCAAAACTACCAGTAAAAACAATAAAATAGAGCGAATTAAAGCTATTAACATAAGTAATCAATCCTTTAGGTGGGAATAGGCTTAATATTTCTCCCTTGGTCGGTTTTTATACCTCAAAATAAATTAGCCAAATTCGGCAAAATCAATTATACTGGAGTAAGGAAAGAAGGGTTTTTATGGATAAAGCAGCTTTGGCCGAGGTTTTGGCGGACAATTTATTAGTCGAGAGAATCCAGGAGTTTTTAATTTTTTTGTCTGCCGAAAGAGGCTTGGCTTTCAATACGGTGATTGCTTATCGTTCCGATTTAATTTTTTATGCTTTGTTTTGCCGGAAAAAGAATTATGCTTTTTTGGGGGCATCTTCGGAACAGGCGGTTCCGGCTTATTTATTGGATATGCAGCGGCGGGGTTTAAGTGCGTCCACGGCAGCCAGAAGATTATCGGTTTTGCGGAATTTCTATCATTATTGGCTGCGTGAAAAGGTGATGAGCTTTGATCCTACCGAAAATGTGGAGTCTCGCCTGGGTTCCAAAGCTTTGCCTCGGGTGATTTCCATGGCAGAAATGGATCTGCTTTTGGAGCAACCCTCTGGTTCCAAACCTTTGGCTTTGCGGGATAAGGCCATGCTGGAGCTTTTGTATGCCTGTGGTATTCGAGTTTCTGAGTTGGTGAACCTGGAGTTAAACAGTCTTAATCTGGAAGAAGGTTATTTGCGTTTTTGGGCCAAAGGGGATAAGGAAAGGGTGGTTCCAATCGGCCGCAAGGCTTTGCAGGCTTTGAGCATTTATTTGGCTTCTGGTCGTCCGGCTTTATTAAAAGGCCGAAGTTCAGCAGCCCTGTTTGTCAACCGTTCCGCTCAGGCTTTAACCCGGCAGGGGTTCTGGAAAATCTTGCGAAAATATGTGCAGCAATCCGGCTTGGATTTAGCCATTAGTCCGCATACCTTTAGGCATAGCTTTGCCACTCATTTGCTGGAAAATGGAGCTAATCTGCGTTCTATTCAGGAAATGCTGGGTCATGCAGATATTGCAACTACACAAATTTATACTCATGTCAGCCGCCGGGAGGTTAAACGGGTTTATCGTTTAAGCCATCCCAGGGGAGTCAAAAATAAAGGGGAAGAACTGAAATGAGGGCAATTTTAATCGTTATGGACAGCGTTGGCATTGGAGCTTTGCCGGACGCTGAAGCCTATGGAGATGGGGGCAGCAATACTTTGGCTCATACCGCTGAAGCCGTGGGTGGTTTAAACTTGCCGGTTTTGACCCGTTTGGGTCTTGGTAATTTAGGCGATATTAAAGGAGTGCCTACGGTGTCTGAACCGGCTGGAGGCTATGGCAAAATGGCCGAAAAATCAGCCGGTAAGGATACCACTACTGGACATTGGGAAATGACCGGGATTATTTTGGAACAGCCCTTTCCCACCTATCCTCAGGGTTTTCCAGAGGATTTAATCAGTAAATATGAAAAACAGATTGGCCGTCGGGTTTTGGGCAATAAGGCAGCTTCCGGAACAGCTATTATTGCCGAATTGGGAACGAAGCACCTGGCTTCCGGCTGTCCGATTGTCTATACCTCGGCCGACAGCGTGTTTCAAATTGCTGCTCATGAAGCCATAATTCCGCTGGAAGAACTATACCGAATGTGCCGAATTGCCCGAAGGTTGTTACAGGGGGAACATGGGGTGGGTCGGGTAATCGCCCGTCCTTTTGTGGGAGAAGCAGGTAATTTTACCCGAACTGCCAATCGTCGGGACTTTTCTCTGGAGCCTCCATCTGGAAATTTGTTGGAATTGTTGCAAGTCAGGCAAATTCCGGTTTATGCTGTGGGCAAAATTGAAGATATTTTTGCCGGTCAGGGAATCAGCGAAGCTGTGCATACTCAAAGCAATCTGGACGGTCTGGAGCAAACCCTGGCCTTTATGGACAAAGTGGAAAAGGGATTGATTTTTACTAATTTAGTTGATTTTGATATGTTATACGGCCATCGTAATAATCCGGCAGGTTATGCCCAGGCTTTGGAAGAATTGGATCAGTATTTGCAGAAAATTTTAAATGCCTTGCAGCCGGAAGATATTTTGCTGATTACCGCTGATCATGGCTGTGATCCGACTACAACAAGTACTGACCACAGCCGGGAATATGTGCCGATTTTGGCTTATGGGCAAGGAATTAGACAAGGAGTTAACCTGGGGATTCGCAGCAGCTTTGCTGATTTGGGAGCAACTATAGCTGAAATTTGGGGTTTACAGTTGGCCAAAGGCACAAGCTTTTGGCCGCAAATTAAAAAGTAAAGCAAGTAGCACAATATTGAAAATATTCCGCCCCAGCTTCGGCCTTTGATTTATAAAACGGTCAGCGTCTGGAAGAATTTTTACCGGGGTTTTTGCTGGCCTTTAATTACTTTGACCAGCAGCAAGGCCAAAATAATTCCAGTTAAAGCTCCGCTGCTGTCCAGCAGAACATCTTTGAGCTGAGCCCCCCGGTTATCTGCAAAAAGCTGCAAGATTTCGTCCAGGGAAGCGGCCAAAATTGCCAGCAGCCACGCGAAAAGAGCTTTTAATTTTGTGCGGGGGCAAAGATTAACCAAAGCCAGATACAGGAAAAAGCCCAAGAGCATAAACTCGATAAAGTGACCTATTTTGCGAAAAAGACCATTGTTCAGGGGAAGTTCCAAATTAAAGTAATGAAGAGCAAGCTGTTTGAAATAAACTAGCAATCCCAAGGTGAATGTTCGGGATTCTGAAACCGGTTGCAGGGAGTTAAAATAACAAAAGCCTAAAACCACAATTATTGGAATCAGCCAAAATAATTTGACATAAGAACGCCTTGTTGGTTGCATGGATTCAACTCCTTGTGAGAAAATTTAACTTTAATTATAGATTGCTTAATATTAATATTCAAGATCAGCTATCACGGAAATCAATTTTTGTGATTTAGGTAATTTGTAGTGATAAATTCACCCTACTTTTTGATATTTTAGACTTGATTTTTGATGATTTTTATCTCTTGGATAAGTTTTTTGTGGAAAAAACAACTAAAATTTTCGTGCC
>JAZRVI010000018.1:0-16653 GCA_045599035.1 Desulfocucumaceae bacterium
CTGCCTGGCTGACATAATCGTTAGCTCAAGTCTTACACAATGTCCGCAGGCGTATGAGTTTGGGCTATTCCATCCCTACTGTATATTTAGTTTTAGGCTGCTTCAGCAAGTAACCGCAGTCCTTCGTTCAGTATATTGATAATGCAGCATGAATACTGAATGGTTATTATTATCCAATTTCATAGTATTTATAACCTTTATGATGACTACGACCGATTATATTATGATTATAACACTATAAATAACAAAAATCAAGAAAACGCCGTTTCTCTTTGTTTATCCAGGGCAAAAGCATTTGCATATTTATGCAAAATAATTGTTAAAGTCACGAATAATATTCACGCATTGCGAGCCACAATCTTAGATAAAAGTGCTAAATGTCACCTGAATCGCTTTTTGGAGGTGCATTTAGCTTTTCAAAAAAGTTAAATGCTGTTGCCCTGGTGTTTATCGCAATTCATCCCGCCACCTATAGAGGCGGGGGATTTCTTGCTCACGGCCTGTTAAATTTCGTTGTAAACCATGGGAAATTCAGCAAAACAATCCTTGGTAATTTCCCCGCCGGGTTCCAGTAAAATTAATTCTTCCCGGGGTTCGCCCCGAACCAAAGCTTCCAATAAGGAAGCATCACCCTGGGTATAATCCAGCCGCCATTGGAAAAAGTCCACCAGCTCCTGAGACTTGCGTTGATATTCGGCGTATTTTTCGGCCGATTCAATGCCGGGACTATCAATAAACAAAGCCCGCTTATAACCGCCATAAAGAGCCTTGATCACCTTGCGGGCCTTCTTTTCCCCGTACTTTTCAAAATAACCCAAGGATTCTTCATAGAGATTGACTCCATAATCCAGAAAGCCCTGGCTTAAATACAGAGTTCCCGGTTCTTCATTAATTAAACTCAAATGGCGGGGAGTGGAACCTAACAATAACCCCACACAATCGTGAGTGGTCGGGAATAGCAGTTGAGCTTTGGCGGTTTTCAGACCCAAAAGAGCAGCCGAGCAGCGGCAATAGCCCAGACTGATCCGGTCATAATCCTGATTGGCATCAATGGCTTCCTGCAGGGTTTTGTGCAGCTTGTCCACATCCTTGTGTAAAGCAAATTCCCAAAATTCACAGTCGGCTGTATCCTCAATGCCCAAAGCCAAAAATTCTTTCTTTAAAATTTCACAGCCAATAAATTTAACTCGCATACCAATGCCTCCTTTGGTGGTGTATGTACACAGTTAGTCCAAAAAAATAAATTTGAGTCCTTCTTTTAGAGCCGACAATTTAAAAAAATTGACAAAAACAGCCGAATAGTGTATATACACTATTATAAATAAAAGGACTGTTTCTGTCAAGAGCTGAAAGAATGAGTGGCTCAAAGTCCGGTTTATAAAACGGTTTGCTCCATATTAACTGCGGTGTTTTCCGTATTGGTCAGGGCTTCCCCGGCTACAGCCAGCAAAAGAGCCGAAAGGGGAATATAAACTTCCCGTCTTTGATTATCGGCCAATTGCAAAGTCAAATAATCTTTGCCCAAACCAATCAAAGTTCCGGTCAGTTCCAGTCCGGGCAAATAGACGGTAATAATTTGCCCTTTCCAGTCATTCATTTCTTCCAGCAGGTTTTGGGGATAATCATAGTTATAGCAATCCATTGGTTTTCCTCCTGCCTGATTTCCAAACCAGGTAAGGTTCGGCCGACAGCCGTTTGCCTTTGGCGGAAGGAAAGGCGGCAGGCCGCAGAACGGTCGGCCTTACCAGGCCGGGCTTATTTCAGCTTATGCTTCAAAGGAGAAAAAGGTGATTTATTTCGATTGGTTTGAAGCAGAGTTTTTGACGGCTGGGCTGGCTCCTCGATATTGATATAAATGGCATTCGGTGCGGCCATTATATAGTTTGCGGTTTTTGTCGGCCTTGCGGCCGAATTTTTTTTCCCAGCCGGGATGGGAAGTGATCACCAGGCAAGACCAATCGGGCAGGCTTTTATATAGACGACCCAAATCCCGGTAAAGCTGTTCGGCTTCTCTTAAATCGCCCAACCTTTGCCCATAGGGGGGGTTGGCCACCAAAAAGCCATATTGATAACGACTGCGAATTTTTTGCAGGGGTAATTGCTGAAAATGAATAGACTTTTCCACACCGGCCAATTGAGCATGATAACGAGCCATTTTGAGAGCCTGGGGATCAATATCCGTACCCTGAATCCGAACCTTGGCGTTTAAATCAGCCAGATCTTTAGCTTCTTCCCGAGCCAATTTCCAATTTTTGCTTTTCCAGTTGGGCCAGGCTTCCGCAGCAAAGCTTCTGTTAAGACCGGGAGCCAGATTGTGAGCAAGCAAAGCCGCCTCGATGGGGATGGTTCCAGTACCGCAGCAGGGATCCCAAAGCACCCGGTCCGGATACCAGCGACCCAGATTTAAAATGGCGGCGGCCAGAGTCTCTTTTAGGGGAGCCAGTCCAGTCAGCTTGCGATAGCCTCTTTTATGCAGACCGGATCCGCTGCTGTCCAAAGTCAGGGTGACCTGATCCTTGAGTAAAGCCACCTCAATGGTATAGCGGGGGCCATTCTCCGGAAACCAGTTCAGGTGATAACGGCTTTTCATTTGCTCCACAATGGCCTTTTTAACAATGGCCTGACAATCCGGCACGCTGTGCAGTTGAGATTTAACCGACTTGCCTTCAACCGGAAAACAGGCGTTGGAAGGCAGATAGTCTGACCAGGGCAAGGCTTTGGTTTGTTCAAACAGCTCCTCAAAGCTGACAGCCTTAAAATTACCTACTCGAATTAAAACCCGGTCGGCGGATCTCAGCCATAAATTGGCTCGGCAAACAGCCATTTGATCCCCCTGAAAAATAACCCGTGAGTTTTCCACTTGAATTTGTTCATAACCCAGCTTTTTAATTTCATAACCGACTACCGATTCCAAACCGAAAGTGGCGGTTGCTATAATCTCCATGATTTTATTCCTGCCTTTTCTAAGCTTTCTTTTTATTATACCATATCTTAGGCTGCCGCTAACCTGTCTGCCCCAAGGATAGCCTTTGGCAGGCTGAAATTGCCGGGATCAGACTGGGCAATAAACCAAAATTATTCTTAGATATTAGCAATTAGCAGGTTTTATAAGATATTAATTCTTATAATATAAGATAGTGAAAAATTTTTTTTTGCTGGCTCAAGTTGCCGCCAACCCCTTTATTTTAAGCGGTTGGCGGCAACTTAACCAAATGAGTCAATATGATTTCCTCAAAAACAGGCAGGATTTTGCCAGGCTTTCCAGAATAAATTAAGTCATTCCAAAATTTAAGGAGGCATTTTTACCATGCTAAGAACCAATGGCAGAGGATATGCTGGCGAAGTAAATATAATGCCCCAAGGCTTAAAATCTACCATGACGATTCTAGTGCTGTTATGCTTATTAACTTTGAGTATATTGTCTACTGGATTTATTTTTGCCAAGCAGGTAGTTCTTGTGGCGGATGGCCAAAAAGTAGAATTGTCCACTCAGGCTGATAGTGTAGAAAAGTTTTTGCAGGAACAACAGGTTACCCTTGGTGCTTACGACAAAATCAGAATAACTGATGCTGAAGGCAAGCAATCCCTGGTTTCCAAAAAGCAGCAAATCACCGATTGTTCCCAAATTGAAGTTTTGCGTTCGCATCAAATTACCTTGCAGGTAGATGGAACCACCAAAACCTATCAAACCGTAGCTGCTACTGTGGGAGATTTTTTGGCTGAAGCCAAAATCACCCTGGACAATGACGATTATTGCCAGCCTCAAAAGGATCAGGTTATTGACCGGGCTTTAACCGTTAAAGTAGTTCGAGTTGAATATGTAAACGAAATTCGCTATAAAGATCTTCCCTATCAAATTGTTGAACAGGAAAGCTATGATTTGCCCAAGGGACAAACCGAATTGGCTCAACCTGGTTTTAATGGTCTGGAAGAGCAGCACTGGCAGCAAAAATATGAAGATGGAGTTTTGATTTCCGAAAACATGACTTCTGCGTTAGTTGTTAATGAACCGGTTGATCAAATTATTACAGTAGGCAAATCAGAAGATTCCTTTGTGACTATAAACGGAGTAAACTATAAGTATACTTCTGAATTGGATTTGCGGGCTACTGCCTACACTTATACCGGCTTCAGAACTGCTACTGGAACCAATCCCTGCCGGGGCATTATTGCAGTAGATACCAATGTAATTCCTTTTGGCACCAAATTATATATTGAAGGCTATGGAGTTGCGATAGCAGCAGACCGAGGCGGAGCTATCAAAGGCAATCGGGTTGATTTATTCATGGAAAGCTATAATGAAGCCATTCATTGGGGCATTAAAAATGTTAAAGCGTATGTTTTAGAATAACGAAAAAAGGTCATCTTCTGGGCGGAGAAGATGACCTTTTTTTAAATAACACAGAATCAGCGGTTTTGCTTTTGTATGGATACCAGACGGCAGCGGTGGGGTAAGAGCAAAGCGAAATCTTGAAGAAACATTAGTTTAGTACCTTGTATCAGTTAAGTATTACCCAACTGATACAAGGTATTTTTTGTTAATGACCTGGACAGAATGCAGCTTATCAGATCTTCTCCAATAACCTTTTTCTGCTGTTTGCCTACTCCAAAACCTGTAGCAAACTTTCACTATTAATGAGTTACCGCTCATTTTGGGTAAATCAAAAGAAAAGATCCACTGCTACAAGGCAATGGATCTTTCCGGGCTGAACAAGATTTATTGGGTAATCCGGACGGTTTTAGTGTTCCCTTCCCAAGTCACCTGACAATCCAAGTTTTCGGACAGAAACCGCAAAGGCACCATAATTCTGCCGCCGGAGTTCATTGGAGCTATTTCTAAAGTCTTGGGTTTACCATTGACTGAAACTTGTTGATCGCCCACAGTCATAATAATAATTTGGCTGTCCTTGAACACAGTTACCGTTCCGGTCTTTTCGTCCCACAAAAGCTTGGCTCCCAAGGCTTCCGAGATTGCCCGCACCGGCACTAAAAGCCGATCATTAGAATAAACAGGCGGCTGATCAAAAGTAAGCTTTTGCCCATTGACATACACATTCACTTTATTCCTAGCCTGCTCCAGCTCGTTTTTGACCTGCTGGATATTGCTGAGAGTAATATTATGCCAAACCGGGATCACTTCTTGGGCATCGCCTATCATGTCGTTAATGGCCTTTTTATATTCCGCCAAAGTCAAAGGAGGAGAAGGATTCCAATAATTGTCATCATCCCAAGGATCTACAGCCAAATTAGCTGAGTCAAGATAATAAATAACTCCATCACCATCATAATCTTCCGTATAAGGAAATTCATCAGAATAGAAACTGTTAATAGAATCAAAACAATGAGCATGGTAAACTGATACATATTCAGAACCATCAAATTTATCAATCCAAAATGGCCAAATTGATTTACCATAAGAACCTTGAAAAGGCTCACAACGAAATACATAACCATTATTAAAAAATTTAGTACCAAAAAGACCTTTAGTACCATCTTCATATTCCAAAGGAACTATAGACCAGAAGTAATTATCCCCAGGTTCTGGGTCTTGATGATTATACTGTCCTTGAAACCAATCAATCTCTTCTACAGTATCAGTTGAAGCATTATATTTAAAAACATATAAACTAATTCTAAATCCCTGAATGTTGGGTGTGGAAAAATACTGACCAAGATCTAAAAACAATTCTTGTATGCCATCTCCATCAATATCAACTAGAGAAAATTCATTAGCAGCCAACATCTGTTCCAAAGAGCCAGATTGTTCTAATAATAATTCTTCCCTCCTAAAAGAACTCATCCAAAAATTAGAATCATCCATTAATATATTATTATAAGGATCATTGACTATATTAGTTAAATACTCAAGGTAAGCTGCACAGGCTTTCTCCTGCTCCTGACTTGAAGCAGCTTCGGCCAGAGGCACTACAAGCAGGATGCTCAATAAGCCGGCTATGACTAAAAGCTGGAATTTTTTCAGCATTTAAGAAAACACTTCCTTTTTGTGAGATTTTTCTTATAATATAGCACTTTAACCAACCTGTCAAGCCAAAAATTGCGGCCAGACAAGCAGGAGACTGCCTCAAGAGGCAGCCTCCTACTCGCTTAAATCCTGATATAATTTTTGTTGATAAATATAATTTTCCACCGCTTCCGGCACCAGATACTTAATAGGTTGTCCAGCCTGCACCCGCTGCCGAATCTCAGTGGAGGAAATGGCCAGACCCGGAATTTCCATAATCTGCACCCGTTCTTTCCAGGGGAAATTTTGCAGATAATCCCACAGGCGTTCCAATTTAAAGCCGGGACGGGTTGCCGTAATAAAATAAGCCAGAGACATCAATTCTTCCACCCGATTCCAGGTCAGAATCTCCATAATGGCATCTGCCCCGGTAATAAAATAAATTTGACTTTGGGGATAAATCTGCCTGATTTCTCGCACAGTATCCACCGTATAAGAAGGCCCCTGCCGTTTCAGCTCCAAATCAGAAAGATAAAAATGAGGATTGCTGGCAATGGCCTGGCCGGTCATGGCCAAACGGCAGGAAGCTGAGGTGATTTTTTTCCGGTCAGCTTTGTGGGGAGGCACAGCCGCCGGAATAAAAATAATCTTATCCAGAGCAAAAGTCCAGCGAGCCACCTCCGCCGCCAGCAAATGTCCATAATGAATGGGATCAAAGGTTCCTCCCATTAAACCAATTTTTGCCACCATAATCTCCTCTTTATTGCGTTTATTTTTTTCATTATACCACTTCTTAGCCCAAATAAAAATTAACCGATCTAAAAGACCGATTAATTTTTATCTTTATATTGAAAATTTTCTAGGAGGCTTTTTTTTCGCTTTGAGCATCAATCATTTCCAGGACAACCTCCTGAGCTTTTTCCAACTGTTCATCTGTATCCGTTTCCAAGTCATCCTCTATTTCCACATCCGGAGCAATGCCCACTTTATTTACATCAATTTTATCCGGGGTAAGATAACGGGCAGTCGTCAGTTTTAAGGCACCCCCATCCTTGAGATTGAAAACGGTTTGCACCAAGCCCTTGCCAAAGGTAGTGGTTCCCACCAAAACCCCCGAATCAGTATCCTTGATGGCTCCGGAAACAATTTCGGAGGAGCTGGCACTATAACCGTTGGTCAAGACTACTGTAGGCAAATTCCAGGACTTGCGGGTAGTGTTAAAAACCTGCTGATTGCCATCCTTATCCTCCACATAAACCACAGGACCTTCCGGAATAAACAGGCTGGCCACATCCAAAGCCGCCGCAAAAGAACCTCCGGTATTATTCCGCAAGTCCAAAATAATTCCAGACAGGCTTCCGGACTGCTGCAGTTCTTTGAGCATACCGTCCACTTCATTCCCGCTGTCTTCATCAAATTGAAGCAAATGCACATAGGCCAAATTACCGTCCAGCCTTTCACCTTCCACATTGATGATCTCAATTTTTTCCCGGGTACAAGTGGTTTCCAGATAATCCGGTTCACCTTCGCGATAAAATTTTAAATCGACCTCGGTTCCGGCTTTTCCTTTAATTTTGGAAACGATTACATCCAAATCCTGATTGCAGACATCTTCACCTTCCACTTCAATAATCAAGTCATTGGCTTTCAGCCCGCCCTTTTGAGCCGGGGAATCTTCATAAACCGAAACTATTTGCGGATATCTGGTTTCCCGATCCAAAGTGATCACAATGCCCAAGCCAAAAAAACTGCCGCTCATTGAATCATTCAAGGATTGATAACTGGTTGGATTCAAATAAACCGAATAGGGATCGTCCATAGAACTGACCGCTCCCGTCAAAACTCCTTCCCGAAAAGCTTCGCTGTCCAAGGAGTAGAGACAGCTTTCTTCAATTAAATTGCTGATCCCAGCCAAATCATTCATAATCTGGCCATATTGTTTTTGTTCATTACTGGCTTTTTTCAAGGTATAAGCCAAAACCAAGCAGGTAACAGCCAAAATTATAATTAAAACCAATAAAAACCGATTGACTTTTGCACTTTCCTCAGGCATTAAACTATTCCCTCCGGTTCCCTCCATTTTTTATAAATATCCCATTGGATCAACGGCTACTCCATTAACATAAACCCCAAAATGCAGATGCGGTCCGGTTGACAGACCCGTACTGCCGACCGCTCCAATGGACTGCCCCTGGCTTACCGCCTGTCCAGAGCTGACATATTGAGCCGAAAGGTGAGCATACAAGCTGGTCAAACCGTTACCGTGGCTGATAATAATTACATTGCCATAGCCGCTCATGGTTCCGCTGGTAATAACCGTTCCGCTATCCGCTGCGGCAACATTGCTGCCCTGGGAAGCTCCGATATCAATGCCTTCATGGTTGCGGTAATAGCCCAAAACCGGATGATAACGATTGCCGAAATAAGAAGTTACGCCGCCGGAAGCCGGCCAGATAAATTTTCCGCTTCCGGTGACAGTACCCGCATTGGCTGTACTGCCGCCTCCGCCGGTGCTGGAAGATCCGGCCTTGCCTCCGCCGACACTTCCGCCTCCGCCTTGAGTATTTTGGCTAACTCTAGCTTCTTCTGCCGCCTTCTGCCGAATTAAAGCCTGAACCTCAGATTCTGCCGCACTTTCGGAAGCTTCAATTTCTTCCAGCTTGGATTTGGCCTCAGCCAGGAAGCTGTTTTTCTCGGTTTCCTGAGCTTCCAATTCCTGTTTGGCTGCTTCCGTGGAAGCCAGCAGAGTTTCTATTTTATTTTTATTTTCTTCACAAAGATTTTTCTGTTCTTCTACTTTTTCCTTTTCAGCCGTAACTTCGGCTACGATATTTTCATCATTATGCAAAACCCGCTTTAAATATTCGTAACGGCTGAGAAAATCGGAAAAATCGCTGGAATTGACTAAAACATCCACAATTCCAATATTCCCGCTAATATAAATGGCTCTGGCTCGTTCCGCCAAAATTTCCTGCTTGGCCAGCAAATTGGCTTCAGCTTTGGCCAGATCGCTTTCGGCCTGCTCCAGGTCGGCTTCCGCCTGGGTCAGCTCGGCCTGCTGCTGCTCAATTTCCTGCTGTTTTTGGCTGATTTTGGCATTAATTTCATCCAATTGCCGGGTATATTCATCCACATCGTCTTTGGCTTCCTTTTTTTGCTCCTGAATTTCTTCCAATTTCTGCTTCTTATCGTTAATCTGCTGCTGAGTTACCGAAAAAGCCGGCCAGGAAGCCAATAAAATTAAAGCCAGGCCGAGGAGCAAAACTATAATTTTTCTTTGGCTCAAACGCAATTCTATCCATCCCTTCTGCCGCTCTTAGACCCTCAGATATTTTTTGGCGGAAAAGATGCCGGCAAAGGAACCGATCAAAACCCCGCTTCCCACCAAAATTAATAAGATCCAACGAATGAAAGACCAGTCAGTTTTCAAAGCAGCCAACATCAAAACTGAGTTTAAAGCCGAAGCCCCGGAAGTATAAACAAAATAAACTACCAAAGCTCCCAAAGCCCCTCCAATCAGACCCAAAATCATTCCTTCCAAAAAGAAGGGCAAGGCCACAAACCAATTATACGCTCCCAAAAATTTCATAATCTTAATTTCCCGCCGCCGAGAATAAACCGAAAGCCGAATAGCCGTACTAATCAGCAATAAAGCAGCTACCGCCAAAATAGCAATGATCACAATCCCAATAATTCTAAACCAATAAATAATATTGACTACTTTTTCCACAGTTCCCTGACCATATCTGACCGCTTCCACCCCTTCCATTTTTTCCACCTGATGAGCGGTATCCGCCACAATTTGGGCATCGTCCACCTTGAGAGTAAAGGAGCGGGGCAAGGGGTTGTCAATGCCTTCCAGCCCTTGAGCCAAAGCCTGGTTATCTCCCAACTGACCCCGGAAAATTTCCATAGCTTCTTCCTTACTGGTAAAATCAATCTGGGTAATATGCTTTTGCTTTTCCAATTCCTGCTGCATGGCTTCTACTTCCGAATCGGTCATTTTATCCAGCAAAAAAACTTCAATTTCCATTTGCTCCTCAACGCTTTTGCCCAAATCATTGGCATTATAAATAAAAAGCAGAGAGAAGCCCAAAATCACCAAAGAAATAAAAATAGTTCCAATGGACGCTATAGACAGCCAGGAATTACGATAAATTGAAAGAAAAGCCTCTTTCAAACAATAAATCATAACTGAAACTCTCCTTTTTCAATTCTTTCCTGCAAAATCCGCAGGGAATATTCATCGGTATAAGAACCGCCTTCTTCGTCCCGGGTCAGATAGCCATTATTAATAGAAATTACTCGCCTTTTCATGCGATCCACAATTTCCTGAGCGTGGGTAGCCATTAAAATAGTTGTACCTTTTTTGTTAATTTCCCGAAACAGGCTCATCAATTCCCAGGAAGTTTCCGGATCCAAATTGCCGGTTGGCTCATCCGCAATCAAAAGCAAAGGCTCGTTAACAATGGCTCGGGCAATGCAAACCCTTTGCTGCTGGCCGCCGGAAAGCTCACCCGGTTTGACCTTGGCCTTGTCCAAAAGTCCAACCTGCTCCAGAACATCCGGAACCCTTTGCCGAATGGCTCGGCGGGAGCTGCCCATAACCCGCATGGCAAAAGCAATATTTTCGTAAACAGTTTTTTGAGGTAAAAGCCGAAAATCCTGAAAAACCATCCCAATCTTTCGCCGCATATTGGGAACTTCTCGATGTTTTAAGCGACTGATGTTTTTGCCGGCAAACAAAACCTGCCCCCGCGTGGCCACTTCCTCTCGAAAAATCAATTTAATCAGAGTTGACTTTCCGGCTCCGCTGGGACCAACCAAAAAAACAAATTCTCCTCGCTGAATCCGAAAAGAAACATCATTCAGAGCTTTAACTCCGTTTTCGTAAGTCTTGTAAACATTAAAAAATTGAATCATTCCTTATTCTTCCTTTGCACATAATTAACGGGGAATCAACCTGAAATTTTATTCGACATAATTTCCACAAATCCTGCCAAAAACAGTTTTTCCCATTATTAACATAATTAACTTAAAGCCTGGGCTTTTTTTAAATTTTGGGAACAAATCCAGAAATAAAACCATCTTAATGCTGTAAGGGTTTACAATAAGGAAAATCCTGGATTACTGGCACCGGATTTTTATAACAAGGAGGTTTTTTAGTGCTAAAAAAAGTTATCGCCCTTTGTCTGGGATTGGTCTTAAGCTTTGCTTCGCTAAGTCTGGCTGGCTCCAATCCTGCCAATGCTGCTATTAAAACATCTTTAACTTTTAGTGATACGGCTGGACACTGGTCTGTTCAGGTGGTGGAAGAAGCCGCAGCCATGGGACTTTTAAGCGGCTATACCGATGGAAGCTTTAAGCCGGATCGCTTTATGACCCGTTTGGAAGCCATTTCAATTATTATTCGAGCCATGGGCCTGGACGAAGAAGCCAAAAGTATTTCGCTGAAGGATAGTGATATTGAATTACCCAAAGGCATGACCTGGGGACAGGAATATTTGGCCGAAGCCGTTCATCAAGGCTTGCTGGCTAAAAACTATGTTGCTGCTTTAAAATATAATGAATCTATTACCCGGGCAGAAGTAGCCACTTTGATTGCCGTTTCTTTGGGGCTAAAAGGAGAAGCTGAGGATTTGACCTTTTCCGACAGCAGCTCCATTATCAGCGATTATAAGTCCTATGTAGCCGGAGTTACCAAAGCAGGCATTATGAGCGGAATTGGCAACAATGAATTCGGTCCCACTCAGGGTATGAAAAGAGGGCAAATGGCGGCCTTGCTTTCCAAGCTGGCCGAAGAAAACTGGTATAACAATACCGTTA
The DNA here is from genome assembly GCA_045599035.1 of Desulfocucumaceae bacterium. Classification (GTDB taxonomy): domain Bacteria; phylum Bacillota; class Desulfotomaculia; order Desulfotomaculales; family Desulfocucumaceae; genus CATZDY01. The sequence continues at coordinate 11,789 of JAZRVI010000018.1, forward strand.
CCCGAGTTCGGCAGGCCACAGTAACCAGCTTTGATGAAGCCAGAGGCGTGATTGAGCTGAAAAACCCTGACAACACCGATACGGCTGCTGTTTTAGATGATAATCTGGCCATCTTCGACCCCTCCGGCAAATTGGCCAAGGTAAGCAATATTCAAGTTGGCAGTTCGGTTTATGTAGTTCCTTATAATAGCGTCCTGCTGGAATATATAGAAATTCTGCCGACAGCTTCTTCCAGCAGCGGCCGGGATTTGGCGACTATTTTGGCAGAGCTGGAGAACAACCAGAACAATGAAGGCATTAAGCCGGACAATGCTACAGAAAAACCTGCGGAAAATACCCAGGAAGATAATTCCGAAAACACCTTGAAAAACAATGCCGACGATTCTTCAAAAGTCGATGAAGCCGAATACTATACTTCTACTGATCGAGTCATTCTCAAGGGTGTGCTCCTGGATGTTGAGGTTGATAAAAACCGGGTTAAAATGCAAACCAATGAAGGCAAGGTTTACTTTTTTACCGTTTCTTCCTCCTGTAATTTCTATGATGAAGCAGGAGGTACAGCCAAGAGCTTAACCAGCATCGAAAAAAATTGGCAGGTAGAAGTTATGGTTGAAAATACCCTGATCACCGAAATGGCAATTATGGCCAAATAAACAAATACCCGTTAGCTCCAAAAGGACTAACGGGTATTTTGTAGCTTGTCAAGCAGTCAGGCTCATGTTATAATTTGAGATATAAGCCACTTTAATTTTTAACTCCAGCTTGTTGACAATTACATAAATTGAATATATAATCGTAGCATAAAACTGAGGATCAGGGAGTTTGACTTTGCTTCCCTGCCGTATGGCAGAAATTAGACGCTAATGTAATCAACGGATTGCTTGTCTATAAAGTTTCTTTGCTCTAAGCATAAACTTGTATTCCAAAGTCTGAAAATGATGTACGATTACAAGCAACGCTTAACAATTGTAACCCCGCAGGCTTGCCTGTGGGTAAGTCAGAATAAAGACATTCTAAATTAAAGGCGGTTGACTCATAGTGGAAGAAGGACCTGGCAGGGAAAATTTAATAAGAAGAATTTAAAAACACAAGGGCAATCAAGTGCTTGATTTGCTATTGTGTTTTTTTGTATCTAAAAAAAGGAGAATGATTTAATGAGTATAGGGACTATACTTGTTCTTTTGGTTTTTTTAATATTAATTAATGCATTTTTCGCTATGAGCGAAATCGCTATTATTTCCATTAATCTTAATAAAATGAAAAAACTGGCCGAAGAAGGCAATAAAAACGCTCAATTGCTGGTTAAGATTTCCTCCAACCCTTCCAACTTTTTGGCTACCATTCAGGTGGGAGTAACCCTATCCGGGTTTCTGGCTTCAGCCGTAGCCTCCGAACAATTTGTGGAAATTATCGTTCCGCCTTTGAGCCAGGTCATTTCTTTATCTGAAGATCTTTTATCAGCTATTACCATTATTATTATTACCATTGCTTTATCTTACTTTACTTTGGTTTTGGGGGAATTGGTACCCAAACGAGTTGCCCTTCGTTCCCCGGATAAAATTGCTTTAAAAGTAATTAAAATTATTTATTTGTTTTATCTGCCAGCCAAACCCTTTGTAGCTTTTTTGGCAGCCAGCACCAATTTTATTTTAAGACTGCTCAATATGCACCAGGAAGTCGAAGAAGATGTTACCGAAGAAGAAATTTTGATGCTGGTGGAAGAAGGGGAGGAAAAAGGCACCATTGAACATCGAGAAAGAGATATGATTGAAAACATTTTTGAATTTGATGATAAAAAGATTTCGGAGGTCATGACCCACCGAACCGAAATGATCGCTCTTTCCATAGATTCAAGCATGGAAGAAATTATCCGAATTATCAATGAAGAGGGCTATTCCCGAATCCCGGTTTATCAAAATAATCTGGATAATATTCTTGGGGTGCTTTACATCAAAGACCTGCTGCCTCTGCTTTTGCAAAGCTGCAGCATTGAACTGGATTTGCAGCAATATCTGCGGGAAATCCCCATTGTGCCGGAAACCAAACATTGTGCCATGCTTTTAAAGCAGTTCCAGGAGGATAAGGTGCATATTGCCATTGTAGTGGATGAACATGGCGGCACCGAAGGTCTGGTCACTATGGAGGATCTGCTGGAAATAATTGTTGGGGATATTGAAGACGAGCATGACGAGGAAGAAGAAGAAGTTGTAAAAATTTCAGAAAGCATTTTTGTTTTTGAAGCCTCCACTCCGGTGGAAGAAGTGGAAGATTATCTGCAATGCGATGTTTTTGAAGGCGATGATTATGAAACCATCGGCGGCTTTGTTATTGAAGCCTTGGGACGGATTCCCCGCCAGGGCGAAACAATCCCGGCCGGTAATGGTGCATATTTGCTAACCGTTTTGGAAGCGGATAACCGCAAAATCCTAAAAATCCAGGTGGAAAAAAATCTTAATCCCAAACCCATCGCCACGGAAGCCTAAAAGCATAATTCCCATGCAGAACGGAAATACTAAGACAAAGAAGGGAAATTTATGGACTTAAATCGCAAGAGCTTAAGAAAATTAGTCTTTCTGATCAGCTTTGGAGTAATTTTATTTTTAACACTTCAAAACCTTTCGGTTGTTTTTGCTGGTCTAAAAGTCGGCTTTACCATTCTTTTGCCCATTATCATTGGCTTCTCATTGGCTTTTATCCTTAATGTCCCCTTGAAATTTCTGGAGGAAAAGCTTTTGGGCTGGTTTAGCCGCAAAAATTTTAAGGTTTGGAAAAAAATCCGCCGTCCCGTTTGCCTGCTTTTGACCCTTATTTTTGTCATTGGCCTGATTTGGATTTTACTGTTTATTATTGGGCCGGGTCTGCAAAGCAGCTTTAATGAACTTCTAAACAAGCTGCCCGCTTATTTGAACAATACCCAGGACTGGATCAATTCCATCATTCAAAAGCTTAATAAATCTTCCTCCAATTTAATCGACTATCAATTAAACTGGGAAAAACTCAATGAATCCATCCTGAAATTTGCCGGAAATGTTTCCTTGAATTTTATTTCATATACTGTGAACTTTACCAGCTCGGTTTTTGCCTGGATTTATAATACAATTTTAGGGCTGTTTCTGGCCATCTATATGCTGATTCAAAAAGAAAAGGTCAGCGTTCAATTCAAGAAGCTGCTTTTTGCCTATCTGCCGGAAGCCAAAGCTCAATGGCTGGTGGATTTGGGCAAGATGTCCAATCGTACCTTCTTTCGTTTTATTACCGGACAGCTTACTGAGGCGGTTATTTTGGGCTGCTTGTGCTTTTTGGGGATGACCATTTTCAGCTTTCCCTATGCTCCTCTGATTTCGGTCATGGTAGCAGTTACAGCCTTAATCCCCATGATTGGGGCTTTTATTGGGGTAACCTTTGGGGTCTTTTTAATTCTGATGGTACAGCCCATTCAAGCACTTTATTTTGTAATCTTCTTCCTGGTCTTGCAGCAGTTTGAAGGCAATGTTATTTATCCCCGGGTGGTGGGTAATTCGGTCGGTTTAAATGGTCTGTGGGTCTTGGCCGCCATTACGGTGGGAGGCGGCTTCTTTGGAGTTATGGGTATTCTGCTGAGTGTTCCGACCTGCTCGGTGCTGTACAGCCTTTTGAGAACCTCGGCTTTGGCTCGCTTGCGAACCAAAAAGATCCCCCCGGAAAAATATAATTAAACCCAACGGCCAAAAAGCGTAATAGTCATTTCAAGGGCAGAATATTGCTTTTCTTCCCCTAAATTATATAACAATAGAATGGAGGATTGCCTGTTTCCAATATCTGATGATATTTGGTTTTGTGCAGAATGATTATGAAATTATTTAACAGTACTCAAAAAGTATTACTAATAGTCGGACTTTTGTTTTTTGCCATGCTTCTAACCAGTTGTGAACTAAATCGTGAAAATACGAATACCGGGGAATCATCCTCACGAACAAAAATCGGTATTATTGCAGCTATGCCCTGCGAAATTGAGTTAATAAGTAATTCGTTAGAAAATAAATCAGTTGAGATAATTGCCGGAACGGAGTATTATTCTGGAGAAATAGGAAATTACGATGTAATTCTCATGCAGTGCGGTATGGGAAAAGTAAGTGCCGGTGCTGGTGCTCAAGCAATGATTACAGCATATCATCCGGACTATATTATCAATACAGGCTGTGCCGGTGCCTTGTCGCAGGCTCTAAATGTTGGCGATATTGTCATAGCCGATCATACTATAGAATGGGATCTTGATACTATTGATATTGGAAATCCAAGAGGATATGTAACTGCATTGGATAAAATAGAAATGACAGCAGACGAAGATTTATCGGACAAGATTATTGCAGTTTTCGACGATAATGAAAACATCACCAGAGGACTGATTGTTTCAGGCGATCAGTTTGTAAGTAAAGATGAGCAGCGTGAACTTATTCTTTCTGCATTTCCCGATGCTTTATGTACGGAAATGGAGGGAGCTGCAATCGGTCATGTATGTGAGCAAAACCAGGTTCCATTCTGTATTATCAGATGTATGTCTGATAATGCAAACGGTAATAGCGGAGTCAACTTTGCCGAGTTTTCTAAAGAAGCTGGTCAAAAGTCGGCATCCTATCTTATAAAATTCCTGAATGAACAAGTATAAAATATAAAGCAAAGTATTCTCCTGATTTTCAGTTACTGCTAATCAGGAGGGCTTTTTAACACGCCGTGAACAAGAAATCCCCCACCTCTATAGGTGGCGGGATGAATTGCGATAAACACGGCGTTTTCTTGACTTTTGTTATAATTTGCGGCGTAAAACCCATGTGCTTGCACGTGGGATATAAGCCGCTTGTTGACAATTACATAGATTGAATATATAA
>JAZRVI010000019.1:0-11868 GCA_045599035.1 Desulfocucumaceae bacterium
GGGAACACCATTTTGCCGTTGCTGAACACGGAAAGCAACGTTGCCCCGACTACTGAAACATCCGTAACAACCGAGTCATCCGTCAGATCCATATTGAAGATCGTGAAATCTGCCGATTTACCCACTTCGATGCTGCCGAGATTGTTTTCTTCTTTCAGTTCGTATGCCGGATTCTGCGTCAGACATTTCAAACTGGTGATCCCGTCAATGGTTTCCTCAATCCCGCGGAGGTCATCGGGGTAGAGATTCAGGATCTGCTCGGAGTATTGACTACGATCCAGAGCGACCTGTGCGTCCTTCACAGTTCTCCGGGTTGCGGCAACGAATATCTGTTCAAGCGGCGTTCCCGCACTGTCTGTATGGAAGCTTGTTACAGCACCCGCGTCAATGAAGGATCTGATCTTGTACATATTTCTGGCTTCTGTTTCTCCGTAAACCTTGATTTCATCTTCCTTGGTTCCGTATTTCCATGTAGACCATGTGGGATTCACGACCGCAATGACCTTGTTGTCCGCAAAACGTTTCGGCATATCATCGGTCACATAGGTCAGATGTGCCACGGCATTGCGAGCGTCGATTTCGGGAAGTGCCTTATACGCCGCTTCATAGCAGTCAAGAACGTAATTGGCAGCACCTTCGCCGATCGCGTGCATATGCACCTGCAGGCCTTTTTCATTGGCATACTTAACGATTTCTGTCAGTTCTTCTTTTCTGTCTTCATTCCATCTGATATAGCCGTAATAATTATCGCCTTTTCCAGCTTCTGCGGTATACGGATTCAATGTCCATGTCGACAGGGCTTCCACAACACCGTCAAGGAATATTTTGACTCCTGTGATCTTGAAATAATCATTGTCGCACTCTGCTGCCAGTTTAGCTATCTTATCAACTTCTTTGATCGGATCCTCGGTGGTTTCGGTGATCTCACAAAGAGTGCGAACCTTGATCTTCAGTTTGCCTTCTTCCGCCAGTTCCCTGTACGCACTGACCATCGGAAGCTGTTCTGTTTCAACGATTCCTGCATCACAGATCGTTGTAAATCCATTATTGAGACTGTTTTCCGCCCAGAAAAGGAAAAATTCTTTCAGCTCTTCCTTGCTGATAGGAATTTGCTGGAACAGATCAAAACGCGGCGTTTCCATAAGATATCCCGTAGGCTCGCCGTTTTCATCCACTTTGATTCCGTCCGTACCGTATACGCTGATCAAATCCTTGAGATGGAAATACTCGATCGCTTTCTGATTCATAAGTGCCGCGTGTCCGCCACCGCCAGCGATGATGATCGGAACCTGATCAGATGCGTATTTGTCAAGAACTTCATGGGTAGGCGGGTCGTCATCATCCGGAAAGACCCAGAAATTCAACCCCTTATAAACTTCTTTTCCGGGATTTGCCTCAATATACGCTTTCACCAATTCGGCATTCTGACGAAGCTTGAGGTTCGAGTCAAGCATGGCTCCGTCAACCAGCATGGTGGCCACGAGCCCCATATGTGTGTGACCGTCAATAAAGCCGGGATAGATTATATTATAACCGTAATCATATACATTTGTATCCGATCCGATATATTCTTTGGCATCTTCAGCGTTTCCGACAAACACAATCTTCCCGTCCTTTACGGCAACAGCCTCCGCAATGGTGCCTTTATCGTCCATTGTCACGATATTTCCACAAAGAACAGAATCCGCAGCATTTTCAGGCACCGATTCAGACTCAGCACTACTGCTCTTTTTATCTATCATAAGTAGCACCTCCAAGCGTAATTACACTAAAACACTTTATATTTACCACATCAAGTAGATAATTGCAATATAAATGTGAATTATAATTCTTTTATTGGTGTTAAAGTAATTACAGTGTTAAAGTAATTACAATAGTAATGTTTATTAGAAAGGACTCTCAATCGCTTTTTCATCGCAAGTTAAAAGCAAACGATAACCCCACAAAGCAAACCTTTACTTTTACGGCAGTCCGCTGCGACCGCCGAAAACAAGAAAAACCCGTCCCGGAAAACACTCCGGGGCGGGTTGCTTTATAGGGTAGAATGCTCAAAACCCCTTGAAATCAAGGCATTTTGGCAAAGAAAAAAGGTAGTAGACTTTCTATCAAAATCTACTACCTTATTTGGTGGAGGCGGGGGGAGTCGAACCCACCGTCCGAAAGAACGACCGCCAGAGTATCTCCGAGTGCAGACCTTTTTTTAAATTTATTTTAATAACAGCCAAGGTCAGCTTTTATTAAAACTATCCCGGAAAAAGTCCCTCAGAGCCTCCGAGAATCAGCCCTGAAGCCAGCCCGTTAAGTCGACGCCTTTACCCAATCCACGGGCCCGAATTAAGCAAGACGTTAGACCGCAACTAAGCGGCTAAAGCAAAACTTTCGTTTTTGGCAATTAAATGTTTTCCACCTGATTTCGGACCGATGGACATCCGACTCGCTGCTCCAGCCACCATTTCCTCCGTCGAAGCCATTACGCCCCCGGATTAATTAAACTTGGCTTTTTGCACTCTTTCCATTTCCCGTTTAACATCTTTTTCGGCCAAGGATCGGCGTTTGTCATAATTCTTTTTCCCTTGAGCCAAAGAAAGCTCGACCTTAGCCCAACCTTGTCTGAAGTACATTTTCAACGGGATCAGGGACAATCCTTTTTCGCGAGATTTTCCCCATAATCGCATAATCTCCCGTTTGTGCATTAATAAATGCCGGGGTCTTTTCGGCTCGTGATTATAACGATTGCCTTGTTCATAAGGACTGATGTGCAGATTGTAGAGGATTAATTCGCCCTGTTCAACCTTGGCATAGCTATCCTGCAAATTGGCTTTGCCCGCCCGCAGGGATTTTACTTCGGTTCCAGCCAAAGCAATTCCAGCTTCAAAGGTTTCCAGAATCTGATATTCATGCCGGGCTTTGCGGTTGACTGTAATAATTTTTTCTCCAGATTTAGTTGCAGTCATAGCTACTCATTTCCTTAAGTGAACTACTCTGACTTATAGAAGTCGGAGTTTCCTGCTTCAACCACTACTGCATTGGCTATGATAACACATAGCGAAATGTCTTACACAATGTCCACAAGCGTATAAGTTTGGGCTGCTCCGTCCCTACTGTAATTATTTGGATTATAACAGTATGAGGTACAGAAGTCAAGAAGATGCCGCACGCAACGCAATTCATCCCACCACCTATAGAGGTGGGGGATTTCTTGTTCACGATATGTTAAAAAATAAAGCCGTAATAACAATTATTACGGACTTTATTTCTTAGTGGAGCGGAAAACGAGATTCGAACTCGCGACCCTCGCCTTGGCAAGGCGATGCTCTACCACTGAGCTATTTCCGCAAGACTTAAGATGAACCTATTTTAGCACATTCATTTTGTTTCGTCAAGACCTTTTCAGCTTCTTAGGCAAATTTAGGGCAAAAATTTTTAAAAACATTTGGAACAAACAGGACTTCAAGCCAGTTTCAAATGCTTTCCTGAAAAAATAAAGCTTGGCAAGTGGTGGAAAAGCTTATTCGGTTATAGTATAATGGAAGAGAATTTTAGAAAAGGAGGAGCAAATTAATGTTGGCCAACCTGATGAGTTCTCAGAGTCAAATGATCCTGGCAATTATTATCTTCTTAATTGTTTATGTGTTCATTGTCTCCGAAAAAATCCAGCGAGCCATTATTGCTTTGGTGGGAGCAGCCGTTTTGGGTATAGCCGGGATTGTCAGCCCGGAACAGGCGGTGGAATCCATTGATTTTGGCACCATTGGGCTTTTGGTTGGAATGATGATTATTGTAGGTATTACCCGAAATACCGGAGTTTTTGAATTTTTGGCCATTAAAGCTGCCAAAATCTCCAAAGGCCATCCGGTAAAAATCATGACTGCCTTGGCTTTGGTAACTGCTGTTCTCTCAGCTTTTTTGGATAATGTAACTACTGTTTTACTGATTGTTCCGGTAACTTTTGCAATCGTCAAAAAGCTGGAGATTAATCCCATACCCTATCTAATCACCGAGATTTTAGCTTCCAATATTGGCGGGACAGCTACTTTGGTAGGGGATCCCCCCAATATTATGATTGGCAGTGCGGTGGGACATATTGGTTTTAACGACTTTTTAATTAATCTAACTCCAGTAGTGGTTCTGGTTTATGTCGTAACTGTTTTTATTTTAAAGATAATCTATAAAAAGCAATTGATTGCTACCGAAGAAAAGCAGCAATTAATTATGCAGTTGGACGAAAGCTCCGAAATTAAGGATCCGGTTTTGCTGAAAAAGTGTCTGGTGGTTTTGGGTTTAACTATTTTAGGCTTTGTTTTTCACCAATATGTGGGCTTGGAATCCTGTGTAATTGCCTTAAGTGGAGCCAGTCTTCTTCTGCTGCTGGCGTATGGCAGGGAAGATCCGGAACACGCTTTGCAGGCAGTGGAATGGACGGTTATTTTCTTCTTTGTTGGCCTGTTTATTCTGATAGGAGCCTTGGAGCATTTGGGGGTTATTGGCTTATTGGCCGAGCAGGTGCTGGAGTTGACCGGAGGTGAACCGGTGACGGCAGGAATGCTGATTTTGTGGTCTTCAGCCATTGCTTCTGCTTTTATTGATAATATCCCCTTTGTGGCCACCATGATCCCTTTAATCAAGGATATGGGTATGGGTGATGTTAATTTGCTCTGGTGGGCTTTGTCTCTGGGAGCTTGTTTGGGTGGGAATGGAACCATTATTGGAGCCTCAGCCAATGTAGTGGTTGTCAGTATGGCAGAAAAAAGAGGTTATTCCATTACCTTCGGCCGTTTTCTCAAGCTGGCTTTTCCTTTAATGCTGTTATCAATTGTAATTAGTACGGGCTATCTGTTGCTCTGGTATTATTTTGATGAATTAAATATGCACTATGTAACCGCTTTGTCAACTTTGGCTTTGAGTGCAGTAATTTGGATAAGCACGAATTTACTGGAGAAAAAATTAGCTTACAAAAAAGCATAAGCTTTTTGCCAACATCCTAAAATCTGCCGAATCCTTGGCTTGCTTTTGGGATGTTTTGCTTTGGAGAATTGAGGTGCAGGAAAATGCTGAATGGTTTTGGTTTATATGCAAATTTTGGCTATCCTCTCAAAATGGACGAACGAGCTAAAATAATTAAAGCCGCCGGCTTTCAGGCAGCTTCTTTATGGTGGGAAGAATATGATCCCGTTAATGAGATTCCTTTGCTGAAACAGCCGGAGGTTTTGCAAAGAGCTGGGCTGGCTATTGATTATGTACATGCTCCTTTTATCAACATTAATGATATTTGGACTAATTCCCATTTTGCTCAGGATTGCGTTCAGGCACATTGCCGATGGTTGGAGGAATGTGCCTGTTTTGCCATTCCAATTTTGGTTATGCATGTTACCTTGTTTGATTTAGCCTATTATCCCAATGAATTTGGTCTGGATAACTTGCGGCGAATTGTGGCCAAAGCCGAGGAACAGGAGGTAACACTGGCTTTGGAAAATGTGGGCAATACTGATCATCTGGAATATTTGTTGGATCGAATAGCTTCTCCTTATTTGAAGCTGTGTTATGATTCTTCCCACAATTGGGTTTTTACGCCCCACAAGGCTCCGCAATTATTAGAAAAATATATTGACCGGCTGGCTTGTACTCATCTTTCTGACAATGATCAAAAAGAAGATCGGCATTGGCTGCCGGGCAGGGGAAAAGTCGATTGGCCGGGCTTGAAACAAATTTGGCAAAAACATAATTATTCCAGCTATCTTTCTCTGGAGGTTTTCCCCCAGGATTATCAGCAAAAGCCGGAGGACTTTGTGCAGGAGGCTTGGGATTCGGTGCAAAGCCTGAATTATTAAGCTGATTGTATCAAATTTTAGAATAAATTTACTTAATCCCTATTGCTTTGGCAGCAAGGTATCGTTAATTAATACCCAGACTTTCTTTCACCTTTTTCCAATCGTTGGTTGGTTCCTGGCAGGACTGATTTTGACATAAATAATAAGTAGTTTGCCCGTTTTGGCTGCTCATTTCAGCCGTAAAGGGAGCTATTTCTTCCAGACCTGTTTTTTTGACCAATAAAGCCAGGTTGGGCAGGAAAGCTTTTACCAGTTCCAAGGGAACAGGCTGTTCGGAAACCAGGGTTAATTCCTGCCGGGGAGCAAGCAAAAATTCCACCGCCTGGAGCAAAAAGGGGCTGTTGTAATTGAGAGCCTGAGCCAAACTGTTCAGAAGCCTTTCGGTCTGTTCCTGATAAGCTGAATTTCCGGTAAGCTGGCCTAGCTGCAACAAATTAAGAGCTGAAACGGAATTGCCGGAAGGAATGGCTCCATCATAAACTTCTTTGGAGCGAAAGGGCAAAGCTTCACTGTCCGAGCCAGTAAAAAAATAATTGTCCTGATCCAGAAAAAGCCGATCCTGTTCTTTTTGCCAAAAGATGGCCTGTTTTAGCCATTGGGGATCAAAATCCGTGGGATACAGCTCCAGCAAAGCCCGGACTAAAGCGGCATAATCATCCAAACAGGCCGGGTAAGCAGCTTCACCTTGACAATAACGAGCCAAAAGCCGGCCTTGAGTGTTAACCAGTTTGGCCAGAATAAATTCCAAAGCTTGCTTGGCTCTTTGGTAATATTGGGGATTCTGCAGGATGCGGGCAGCTTTGGCCAAAGCTGCAATAGTCAGACAATTCCAGCCGGTCAGAATTTGCCGATCCAAAGCCGGTCGGGTTCTTTGTTCCCGGTGTTGGAATAGTTCCTGCCGTTCGGCGGGGCAACTTTTTTCCAGGTTTAGACGAAGCAGGACTTCCTGCTTTAAGCCATAAACTTCCTTCCATTTGTTTAATCTGGCCGAGCCTAAAACCTGCTTTATTTCTGCGGCTGACCAACGGTAATAAAGCCCCTCCTGACCTTCTGAATCAGCATCCAGAGCTGCATAAAAGGCTCCTTCCGGAGCCAGCATTTCTCGATTAAGCCAGGTCAGAATTTCCTGTACTACTTGAGAATAAAGAGGGTTTTGGGTTATTTGATAAGCTTCCAGATAAATGGAAGCTAGTTGGGCATTATCGTAAAGCATTTTTTCAAAGTGGGGAATGAGCCATTGGCGATCTGTGGAATAACGGGCAAAGCCAAAGCCTAATTGATCATAAATGCCGCCGCTGTACATTTTCTGCAAGGTGACTTCAACCATTTTTAAGGCCAAAGGCTCCTGAGTGCGAAAATAGTAACGCAAAAGAAAGCTCAAAACCGCCGGTCTGGGAAATTTGGGAGCTGAGCCAAAGCCGCCAAACTTCGGATCAAAATTTTTCTGAAAATATTGAAAGGCTTCCTGAGAACAATTTGGAGGCCATTGTCCTGCCCAGGAAGTTGTAAAATACTTGTCCAAGGCGGCGTTAATATTCTGGGCAGACTGAACTAATTGGTCGGGGTTTTGTTCCCAGCTTTGTCCGATTTGACTTAGAATCTCTGTCAGCCCCGGCCGACCAGAAGAGGAGAAGGGCGGGAAATAGGTTCCCGCCCAAAAAGCCTGCTTTTGTGGGGTTAAGATCAGGTTCAAGGGCCAACCGCCGCTGCCGGTTAAAGCCTGACAAATGGTCATATAAATTTGATCCAGGTCGGGGCGTTCTTCCTTATCCACCTTAATGGCAATAAAATAACGATTGAGAATTTGGGCAATTTGAGTATTACTGAAAGATTCTCTGGCCATAACATGACACCAATGGCAGGTAGCGTAACCGATGGATAGGAAAATTGGTTTATTCTCTCGGCGGGCTTGCTCAAAGGCGGCTTCCTCCCAGGGAAACCAGTCTACTGGATTGGCAGCGTGCTGCTGTAAATAGGGGGACTTGGCGAATTGTAAGCGGTTGGCCATGCAATTACCTCCGATTTTTAGCTTTAGTTTGGAACAATTTGATCCAAACTATTCGGGATAATTTTTAGTCCTCGCATTTATGTTCGGTAATCACCGGACGAACAGCCAAGCCTGCCTTTTCTCCCCAATTTCCTTCTCCGGGAAAGATGATTTTTAAAGCAGTGGCCAAACCGTAAATTTGACCATGCAAATAAGCTCCATAAGGAGTTTGGCGGTTTTCTTCCGGGCAGTTTTGGATTTGTTCCAGAGCTTCTTTTAGTTGTTGAAAAACCTGTTCTGCTTTTTGCTCTATCATAATTATAACTCCCAGCTTTGTCCCGGTTCCAGAATAATCACCCGGGAGGAGGTTTGAGATTCGGTTTTTTGCTTAAATAATTGGGCATCCTGAGCTATTAAAGGGAAGGTATTATAGTGCATGGGAATTACGATGGGGCTTTGCAGCATTTTGACCGCTTCTAAAGCATCTTCCGGCCCCATGGTAAAATTATCCCCAATGGGCAATAAGGCCAAATCCAAAGTATTCATCCGGCCTAATAAAGCCAAATCCCCAAATAAGCCGGTATCTCCAGCATGATAGATCACCTTGCCGTCTAAATTAATGATGAAACCGCAGGCTACCCCGGTATAAAGGCTGCTGCCGTCTGGAGCTTCAACTGAATTGCCATGCCAGGCCGGAGTGGTTTTAATGTAAGTTCCAGCGAAATTATGGCCTCCGCCAATGTGCAGAGGATGAGCCAAAGCTCCCTGCTGCTGGCAATAGCGGGCTAATTCAAAAACAGCAATAATGGGGGCTTTGTTTTGCCGGGAGATTTCCAGGGCATCACCCAGGTGATCGTTATGCCCATGACTGACCAGAATGTAGTCACATTTCACTTCAGACGGCTTAACTGGACAGACTGGATTGCCGCTTAAAAAGGGATCAATTAAAATAGTTTTGCTTCCTTCCATTAAAAAAGCAGCGTGACCCAGAAAAGTAATTTTCATAAAAAACACCTCTTTGGTTTTAATTAATTCTAAGTGTTGACGATTCCGGAATTTTTAGCTAACATAAAAGGGTAAAGGAGGTTTAAAAGTATGTCTGTCTACGATATTGTTATTATCGGTGGAGGCCCGGCTGGAATAACGGCGGGAATTTATGGTTCCCGAGCCGCTTTGAAGGTTTTGTTAATCGAAAGTGCCATGCCGGGCGGTTTGGCGGCAACTACCGACTTAATTGAAAACTATCCTGGCTTTCCGGAAGGCTTGAACGGTTCCGAGCTGTCAGCCAATATGCTGAACCAGGCCGAAAGGTTTGGCTTGCAAATGCAGTATGGAGCTGTTTATTCCCTCAAAAAAGAAAATAATTTATTTTATCTTACCACTGACGAGGGGGAAGTGCAAGCCAAAACAGTTATCCTGGCCACTGGAGCCAAGCCCAGAATGTCTGGCTGTCCAGGAGAAAAGGAATATTATGGCCGGGGCGTTTCCTATTGTGCCACCTGCGACGGGGCTTTTTTCCGGGATAAGGTGGTAGTTGTGGTTGGCGGCGGAGATTCAGCGGTAGAAGAAGCGGGCTATTTAACCAAATTTGCCAGCAAGGTTTATTTGGTTCACCGTCGCAATGAACTGCGAGCCACCAAAATTGTGCAGCAAAGAGCCAAGGCTAATCCCAAGCTGGAATTTAAGCTGGCTAAAGTAGTGGAAGCCATTCAGGGTGATCAGTTTGTCCAGTCGGTAGTTTTGAAGGATGTGGAAAGTGGCGATTTGGAAACTCTGGAAGCTCAGGGGGTTTTTATGTACATTGGTTACAATCCCAGCACCGATTTGGTCAAGGATTTAGTAGAATTAGATCCTAAAGGATATATTATTACGGATACGGAAATGAAAACTGCTTTGCCGGGGCTTTTTGCGGCTGGTGATGTGCGGCAAAAATTGCTGCGGCAGGTGGTAACTGCTACAGCAGATGGGGCTATTGCAGCAGTAGCGGCAGAAAAATATCTGGAAAATACTTTTTAACTTGAGGATTTAACTCCAAGATTGTTGACATATGCACGAAATAAAAGTACAATAAGGTTTAGGTCTTAATGATCCATTAATAATAAATTGATAATGAGGGTGAAAAAATGAGTGATTGTGGTTCCAGCTGCGGCTCCAGTTGTGGTTCCGGTTGTGGGGATAGCTGCGGTTCCAGTTGTGGAGAAGGTTGTGGCGGTTCTCAGGAACAGCAAAGCTTCCAGGTTGCTCCCAATCAAAGCAGCCAAATCAAAAAAGTAATCGGAGTAGTCAGCGGCAAAGGCGGTGTTGGCAAATCTCTGGTAACCTCTTTGTTGGCCATTAAAATGAAACAAAAAGGTTTGGAAAGTGCGGTTTTGGATGCAGATATAACCGGTCCTTCCATTCCCCGGATTTTTGGGATTAAGCAAAAAGCCGAGGCCAATGAACAGGGTTTGCTGCCCATTTACAGCAAAACTGGAATTAAACTGATGTCCATTAACCTGTTGGTTCCAGATGAAACCGATCCGGTAATTTGGCGGGGTCCCATTTTGGCTGATGCGGTCAAACAATTTTGGGCAGATGTTCTTTGGGGTCAGGTGGATTATATGTTTGTAGATATGCCTCCTGGTACTGGTGATGTTCCTTTGACCGTCTTCCAGTCCTTGCCTTTGGATGGAATTATTGTGGTTACTTCTCCGCAGGAACTGGTTTCCATGATTGTTTCCAAGGCGGTTAAAATGGCCGGGATTATGCAGGTTCCGGTTTTGGGCATTGTCGAAAACATGAGCTATCTCAAGTGCCCGGACTGTGGCCAGGAAATCAGGGTCTTTGGGGACAGCCATTTGGAAGAAACTGCTGATAAATTTGGTTTGCGGATTTTGGATCGTCTGCCGATTGATCCGGCTTTAGCTGAAGCTTGCGACAGAGGCAATCTGGAAAATCTGGAAGGAACCTGGCTGGAAGATGCGGCCAATACCTTAGAACCTTAAAATATAAGCAATAAAAGCCAGCTGTTTTAGCTGGCTTTTATAAATATTATGTTGAAAATCGTCTATTTATCTTTTTTCTTCCACAGGGAAGACAGATCGAATAATTCCCAGGAACTCTTAGGAGTTTGATTAAGTTCCTGTAATTTCAAAGTTAATTCCTCTTGCTTTAAATTCCGGTGTAAAATGCCCTCTTGAGCCAGGGAAACTGCTCCGGTTTCTTCAGAAACCACCAAAACCAGAGCATCCGAAACTTCGGTGATGCCAATTCCCGCTCGGTGACGGGTTCCCAATTCCTGACTTAAATTTTTTTCTTCGGTCAGGGGCAAAACACAAGCCGCAGCCAAAATCCGGTTTTCTCGAATAATTACTGCTCCATCATGCAGAGGAGTTTTGTTAACAAAAATATTTTCCAGCAAAGCTTCTGAAATCAAAGCGTCTATTTTGATTCCACTATCTAAATATTCTTCCAATTGAGTATTTCTTTCCAAAATAATCAAGGCTCCAGTTTTTTGCCTGGACATTTGATAAACAGCCTGGATAATTTCCTTTAGATCATTTTCTTCCAAATTATCTCTGGTGGAAAGCAGACGATTATAATGAAAAATCTTGCCTTCTCCCAGTTTTTCCAAGGCCCGTCGCAGTTCTGGCTGAAATACAACCGGCAGAGCAACCACCAAACCAGTCCAGATCGTCCGCAAAATCCAATGAACAATATTTAGATTTAGTAAGTAGCTAATCCCGGTGACCGCCAATAAGACTCCCAGACCTTTGAGTAACTGCACGGCTCGGGTACCCTTGATAATTTTAAAAAGGGTATAGGCTAAAAAAGCCACAATTAAAAGATCAACGATAGTTAAAGGATTAAAGCCTTCAAGTAGTTGGGGATTAAAAAAAGAAGTTATATCCATAAAATTCCCATCTTTAATTTATTTTTTGTTGTTGGTGCGAGGAAACTCGGTTTTTTAAAGCCGAGATGAACGCACCTGCTTGCACAAGGCATTAAAATATGATACACTTATTACATGAATAAACATGATTCTAAGTATACACATGGTAGAACTTGCGTATA
>JAZRVI010000020.1:0-23043 GCA_045599035.1 Desulfocucumaceae bacterium
GGTTTGGCACGAAAATTTTAGTTGTTTTTTCCACAAAAAACTTATCCAAGAGATAAAAATCATCAAAAATCAAGTCTAAAATATCAAAAAGTAGGGTAAATTTATCACTACAAATTACCTAAATCACAAAAATTGATTTCCATGGCCGGGACATTTGCTTCCCTGTTGATTTTTCTGGAACCAACAGGTTTGTTTCCATTTTTTTCAGCCAGCCTTTTACAACTTAATTTCACCCCAAGCCAAACCGATTTACTTTTCCGGATAAGCTGGATTAAGCTCAAGGTAAAAAAGGAACAAATGGTTATCTTTATTCCAATATGTGAAATCTCGAACATTCCATGAAAAATCAGTTAATTCCAATGCCATTAATAATCTCTCTGGATTCTTCTTATTGGGGGTTATTCTTCTTCGGCTTCTCTAATTTTTTCCAGGGTTCTTTTGATTTCCAACTGTCTGGCCACTTCTTCATCTTCCGGCAGCAGCATATTCCCACCAAAGGCCACCACACCACGAGAAGATTTGGAATCCATCAGGGAACGCTGATATTCCACCCGCAGCACCGTTTCCACCGTATGCTGACCCTTTTTATCCAAATCAAAGAACATTTTGCTCATATCCTTAAACTTCTGGCTATAAATAATCGGCTCTTCCGGGGTGGTAAACTCCTGCCGCAAATGCAGAATATTCATAATTTTGGTTACGGTATGATAGGCCGAAAGACCAAATCCTTTATTAATCGCATTAGCCAAGGTGCTGTAAGCAATTCCGCTTACTTCAGAAAAATTCTTAACACTCTTGTATTGCCTTTTAATTTCACTTTTAATTAATTTGGTTAAATCATCCATAATAAATACCTCTCAGCAAAAAATTGTTTACCCACATTATACTAATAAATTTGTCATTTGGCAAGAAAATTCTTATAAACAATTACAGTTTATTAACTCTTTTGCAGTTGTTTGACACAGGTAAAGAAAAATCCGAAATGTTTATACGGCCAAAAACAAATGCTGCAATAAAAGAAAGGATTTTTCTGCTGTCTTGTGGAAAACATAAGTTTGGAGTTGAGGCTTATATGCAAACACTAAAACAAATTGCTTTTAGGATTCAAAACTTAATGCTTCAAAAACACCTGACTTTGGCTACAGCCGAATCCTGTACCGGAGGCAGTGCCGCTGCAGTTTTAACCGAAATTGCCGGCAGCTCAGAATATTTTTGGGGCAGCATTGTTTCTTATCATAACCTGGTTAAGGAAAAGGTATTGGGGGTTCCCGGCGAGATTTTGACACAATATGGAGCAGTCAGCCCGGAAACCGCCCAAAGCATGGCCGAAAATGCCCGTCGCCTTTTGCAAACCGATTTGGCCTTTTCCCTGACCGGAGTAGCCGGTCCAGGCGGTGGAAGCCCGGAAAAACCGGTTGGTCTGGTTTATATTGCTTTGGCTGATGCCCAAAAAACCCTGGTCAAAAAATTGCGGCTTTCCGGAGATCGCCATCAAATCAGACAGGCCAGCATCGAACAGGTTTTTAATTTGCTGCTCCAATATCTACTTAATAAAACTTAGGAAAGGTAGCTGTTTTATGTCTCCCGAATATTTCGCCTTTGGCTCCTTGCAGCTTAATCGCAAGGTCGGCCAGGCTTTAAAAAACATGGGTTTTGAAGAACCCACCCCCATCCAAACCCAAGCCATTCCTCTTTTAATGGAAGGGAAGGATGTCATTGGTCAAGCTCAAACTGGAACCGGCAAAACCGCCGCTTTTGGCATCCCCCTGGCTCAAAAAATCAACCCCAAAGGCTCCATTCAGGCTTTGGTTATAACCCCCACCCGGGAATTGGCCATTCAGGTAGCCGAAGAAATTTCCAAGCTTGGCCGCTTTCGCAATATCCGAACTCTGCCCATTTATGGAGGACAAAGCATTGACCGCCAAATCCGCTTTCTGCGGCAGGGGGTTCAGGTGGTAATCGGCACGCCCGGCCGACTGCTGGATCATTTGAACCGAGGCACCCTCAAGCTGGGACATTTGCAAATGGTGGTTTTGGACGAAGCAGATGAAATGCTGGATATGGGTTTTATCGAAGATATTGAAGCCATTTTGAAAAATACCCCCCCAGAACATCAAACCTTGCTGTTTTCAGCTACCATCCCCAAAGAAATTCTGGATCTGGCTCAAAAATACTTGAAAGAACCAGAATTTTTGACCGTTAGCCAAAATAATCTGACCGTTCCCCAAATTGAACAAATTTATTATGAAGTTCGGGAAAAGGATAAACTGGAAACCATGGCCAGATTGCTGGATATTTTGGATTTAAACCGAGCCATTGTTTTTTGCCGTACCAAACGGGGTGTGGATGAGTTGGTCAGCGGTCTTCAGGCTCGAGGCTATCCTATTGCCGGTCTGCATGGCGATTTAAGCCAATACCAGAGAAATCAAGTTATGCGGCATTTTAAAAACGGACAAATTGAAATTATGGCCGCTACTGATGTTGCCGCCCGGGGGTTGGATATTGAAAGCGTTTCCCATGTTATTAATTATGATATACCTCAGGATGTAGAATTTTATATTCACCGCATCGGCCGCACCGGAAGAGCCGGAAAAAGCGGCACGGCCATTACTCTGGTTTCTTCCCGGGATTATCGCCAGCTGCGTTTAATTGAAAATTTGACCCATACCCGAATCCGCCGGGAAAAAATGCCCAGCCTGAACGATCTGGTCGAACGCCAGAAGGAAACTCTGACCGAAAAGCTGCAGCAAATTATTGAACACGGTAAATTAGCTCGCTATCGGGATTTAATTGATCCTCTGGTGGATGATTATGATCCGGTGGACATTGCCGCCGCTGTTTTAAAAATGACCCTGGGCAACACCGAAGAAGAAGAACCGGACTATGGCAACACCGGAGCCAAACCAGGTATGGTTCGCCTGTTTATGACCATCGGCCGTAAGGATGGCATCAAAC
The DNA here is from genome assembly GCA_045599035.1 of Desulfocucumaceae bacterium. Classification (GTDB taxonomy): domain Bacteria; phylum Bacillota; class Desulfotomaculia; order Desulfotomaculales; family Desulfocucumaceae; genus CATZDY01. The sequence goes on from JAZRVI010000020.1 coordinate 2,956, forward strand.
CGCTGGAAATGGTGAAAATGATTTCTACCGAAACCGGAATGCCAGCCAATTTAGTTGGAGATATTAATATTTTTGATAAATTTACTTTTGTTGAAGTAGATCAGGAATGGGCAAGCTGCGTTATTAACTATCTGCATCACAGCAGTCCCAAAGGCCGCCGAATCAGCGTTGAGCCGGCCCGCCGCCGCCTTCAGGATTAAATACTTACAGGAGGAAATACATGATTTCTGAAGATAAACAAAAAGCCTTAAATGCAGCTCTAAGCCAAATTGAAAAGCAATTTGGCAAAGGAACTGTTATGAAATTGGGTGATGCTTCCGCCAAATTGAATATTGAGGTTGTTCCCACCGGAATTATGTCTTTGGATTTGGCTTTGGGCATCGGTGGAGTCCCCAGAGGCAGAATTATCGAAATCTTTGGGCCGGAAGCTTCCGGCAAGACCACCGTAGCCCTGCACATTATTGCTGAAGCTCAAAAGCTGGGCGGAGTAGCCGCTTTTATTGATGCTGAACACGCTCTGGATCCAGTCTATGCCAAAAATATCGGAGTAGATACCGACAATCTTTTAATCAGTCAGCCGGACACCGGAGAACAGGCTTTGGAAGTTTGCGAAGCTTTGGTCCGAAGCGGAGCTGTAGACATAGTGGTTATTGACAGCGTAGCCGCCCTGGTACCCAGAGCGGAAATTGATGGGGAAATGGGAGATGCTCATGTTGGTCTGCAAGCCCGGCTGATGTCCCAGGCTTTGCGAAAATTAACCGCCATTACCAGCAAAAGTCGAACCGTGAATATCTTTATCAACCAATTAAGAGAAAAGGTCGGAATTATGTTTGGCAACCCGGAAACCACTCCAGGCGGCCGGGCTTTGAAATTTTATTCTTCCGTCCGCCTGGATGTCCGCCGGGTGGAAGCCTTAAAGCAGGGAACCGAAGTTGTGGGCAACCACACCCGGATTAAAGTAGTCAAAAACAAAGTTGCCCCTCCCTTCCGCCAGGCTGATTTTGATATTATGTACGGTACTGGAGTCTCCAGGGAAGGCAGTCTGTTGGATTTGGCCGCCGAAGCCAACATCATCAACAAAAGCGGAGCCTGGTATTCCTTCCAGGGTGAACGCCTGGGGCAGGGTCGGGAAAATGTCAAAGAATATTTGAAAAACAATCCGGATTTTTGCCAAAATATCGAAAAACTAGTACGGGACAGCTATGGTCTGAACGGAAACAAAATGGAAGAAAAGCCAGCCGTCCCACCTCAAGACCAAAATGACACTGGGAACCTTGAAACTTTTTAAATGAAAGATCTGAATAAAGCCCGTAATTATGTTTATTTCCTTTTGGCTCGCCGAGCTTATAGCCAATACGAATTAAAAACCAAGCTGCAAAGCAAGCAGTACAGCCCGGAAATTATTGCAGCTACTTTGGAATTTTTCCAGCAGGCCGATCTGCTGGATGATGCCGCCTTTGCTCACAACTATTTGCAATATCGCTGCCATCGCAAAGGCCGTAAGATTTTGGCCTGGGAATTAAAGCAGAAAGGTATAAGCGAAGAAATCATTCAGGCCGAATTGCTTCTGATTACCCCGGAGGCTGAATTGGAAAGTGCCTTAAAGCTGGCCGGTAAAAAGTTTCCTGATCCAAAAACAGATCCCAATAAAATTGCCCGCTTCCTATGGCAAAAAGGTTTTAGCCAGGAAACTGTCAGCCGAGCCAAGCAAATTATCCAGGAAAACGAGTTACCCTGAACCAACCCAGGCAGCCACAATCCGATGAAATAAGAGTTTTGACTGCTTACTTGACTAAAATTAGCTAAAATTCTATAATAAACTAACAAAGAAATTTGCAAAACATTTTGTAGAGCAAAGGATGATTAGCCATGAAAAGTTTTGCTTTCCTAATTCACCCCCTTGATATAAAAGACATCTATAGAAAATTTCCTTCCGCCAGAATTTTGCCGGATAGATTGGCCGAAAGGCTGCTTAGATTGGTGCATCCCTTTAAGATTTCCCACATCACCGGGCTAAGAAGTCCTTACTCCGAAGCGGAAGGCTATTTTATTGTCTGTCCGCTGACTTCCCGCCAAATGCTGGAGCTGCCGGAAGATCTGGTTTTGCAAAAGATTATCAAGGCCGGCAAAGTAGCCGAAAAACTGGGTGCCAAAATTTTTGGTTTGGGAGCCTTTTCTTCCGTGGTGGGTGATGCCGGAATTACCGTAGCCAAAAATCTGGATATTGCCGTAACCACCGGCAATAGTCTGACCGTAGCCACCGCTTTGGAAAGTGCCAAAAAAGCCGCTCAAATTATGGGGCATAAGCTGGAGCATACCCACGCTGTAATTGTCGGAGCCACCGGCTCTATCGGTAAAATCTGTGCCGCCATGCTGACTCCCCAGGTAGAACAAATGACTTTGGTGGCTCGCAATCAAGCCAACTTGCAGGAACTGGCCGCCAAAATCAACAAACAATGCGGCAAAGAGGTTCACATTACCTCGGATATCAAGCAGGCTTTGTCTCAGGGGCAAATTATTTTGACTGTAACTTCTGCCGTGGACACATTAATTGGCCCGCAGGATTTGCTGCCCGGTGCCATTGTCTGTGATGTTTCCCGCCCCCGCAATGTCAGCCTGCAAGTGGCTCAGGAACGAAATGATGTTTTGGTTTTGGAAGGCGGAGTCATGGAGGTTCCCGGAGAGGTCAATTTTAATTTTAACTTTGGCTTCCCGCCAGGTATGTCTTATGCTTGTATGGCCGAAACAATGATTTTAGCTCTGGAAGAACGCTATGAAAACTTTTCATTGGGACGAGATCTGGAATTGAATCGAGTACAGGAAATCTGGCAACTGGCTCAAAAACATCAATTTAAATTAGCCGGATTCCGCAGCTTTGAAAAAGCCCTGACCGAATCAGAAATTGAGCAAATTCGAGTTAATGCCCTGGCCAAAGGTATGAAAATAGTTTAAAAACCATAACCTAAGCTTAGTCCAATTAAGACTAGGAAAGGGTTTTGCTTATGAGCTGGTGGGAAAAGGTGGCTGCTTTGTTTCGTTCCGGTTCCCGGACGGTTAAAATTATTCTTTTGCCGCCCTTGCCCAAAAAGGAGCTGAGGGACAAAACTCCTCCCCCCAAAGAACCATAAAAAAACACTAAGGACTTTTCTTCTGCTTTTAGAAAAGTCCTTAGTGTTTTAGGCTTCTTCTTCAACAGCTACTGCCCGGTCAAAAACTGCTTCTTCAATGCGGCTTTCTGCTCCGCAGGCCGAACAACGATAATGGCCAAAATTCCGCAAGGTCTTAACCTTTTGACCACATGTCGGGCAAACATAAGTTACCGGCTCGGCAAAAGAACGCCGAATAAACAAGAGGACGACTACAATACCCCCAATGGTGCCGCTGGCCACCAAAGGCAGACCGGCTACTACACCAACTCCGCCCAAAATCAGGCCGATCAGCAAATAATAAATAACTTGCAGAAAAGCAATCATTCCGCTGAAGCCCGGATTTTTAATTTCTCCCTGATGATAATGATACACTTTCCCAGCCTCCTTTTTGCTTTTTGTCTAATATTCTGGCAAAACATCTAAAATCCTGCCTGAAAGTCGAATCTTTTTCGGCTTACACCTTAAAGAGGGAACTTTTACCTTTTTCAATCGTCTAAAAAAATGACCGGAAAGCATAAAAACAATCAAGCTGGCCAATTCTAAAACCAGCAATATTTGTATCAGGAGGTTATTATGCCTAAACTACTAAAAACCAGTCTGCTGGTCTGGATAATCTGGCTTTTGACAATCGGAGCAGCCGGAGCAGGTCAGTCTATTTCCCAAACCTCATCGGTTCCGGTTACCGCCGGAGTTAATTTGGAAGCCTACAATTATCAATCCGGTTCCCGGAATATTAAAATGTATGTCTTAAAAATCGACCTGACCAATCCTTATTTGGTCATTGATACCTTAATTGGCCAAAATGATAATTTTGAAGATAACGAAAATGTAACCGATATGGCCAACCGCAAAGGAGCAGTAGCGGCCATCAACGGGGATTTTTTTCAAATGGGGACTACCGGCCAGCCTATTGGCCTGACTTATAATAACGGAACCCTGATTTCTTCCCCAGCTTTAAGAGATGATATGTATGGCTTCGGGGTTTATGAAAAAAATCTGCCCTACATTGGAGTTTTTAATTTCAGCGGTTTGGTTACTACTGAAAACGGAGCTACCTGCACCCTGGCCGGCATTAACAAGCCCACCTACTTAATCAAGGGAGGAGCATCTTCCGACACCGACGCTTTGCATATGTATAATTCCGGCTGGGGAGATTACAGTCGGGGGTGCGGCCGCAATGGAGTGGAAGTAATTGTGATTAATGGCCTGGTTACGGAAATCCGGAAGGGTCTGGATGCCGTACCCATTCCCAGCAATGGCTATATCCTGCGGGGGGAAGGATTTGCGGCTGATTTTTTGCTGAATAACCTTCAAATTGGGGATGAAGTGCAGTTTTCCTATAATGTTACTCCGGAGGGAACTCTTCAGACTGCTGTTGGCGGTCAGGCTTATCTGGTGGGACAAGGCAGTATTCCCAATTATTTTACCCAAGAGATCAGCGGAACTGTAGCCCGAACCGCCGTTGGCTATACTCAGGATCAAAATACCGTTTATATGGCTGTGGGAGAAAAAAGCTCCGGCAGTGACGGTCTGACCCAATGGGAAATGGCCTACTTTATGCAGTCCCTGGGCTGCTGGTGGGCAGTAAATCTGGATGGCGGCGGTTCCACCACCATGTCAGCCCGTCCCCTGGGAGAAAATACAGTTTCGGCAGTTAATATTCCCCAAGGCGGCAGCGAACGCAACATTCCCACCGCTTTGGGTATCTTTACCACTGCTCCGGCTGGTAAACTGCAAGGCTTAATTTTCGACAATTATACCACCAATCTTTTAACCGGAGTAGCCTATACCTTTAACGCCAAAGGCTATGATGAATATTACAACCCCTACAGCTTTGCCGCTGGGGAGCTGACCACCCAAATCGAGGAAGGAGCTGGCTCCACTAATGGCAATCAGGTAACCTTTAGCGATGGGGGAACCGCTATTATCAGCGTAGGCAATAAAGACTATCAGGAGCAGATCACCCTGAATGTTTATGATGATGAAAGAATGGATCATTTGCAAGTTGACCCGGCCAGTCCGGAACTTGCTCCCGGCGAAAGTATTTCTTTTACTGTTCAAGCCATTTCAGAGGACGGCCTAACCTTTACTTTAGATGCTAATAATTATCAGGCCAGGATGCAAAGCGGCGGCGGTTCGCTTTCCGGCTCAACCTATACCGCTCCGGATACGGTTACCGAAGCCAATTTACTCTTCAGCTTTGGGGAAGTCAGCCAGTCGGTCACCGTGAAGGTGGTAGACAGCAATCAGGTTTTGGGTATTATTGATGCCGGAGAGTCTTCCCAGATCGCCTTTGGCAATTTGAGCCTGACCTTCCCGGACGGAGCCTTACCGGGAGGCACCTCGGTTGTCCTGAAAGGTTTAAGCCAAGCCGAAAACCTGCCGGAAAATTATCAATTTTTAGAAGGAATTGCAATTAGTACTGATCAAGCCGAGGCAGAATTAGCCTTGCCCATTCAAGTCAATGAAAGCTCGAGTTTATCAGAAACCAGTCTTTGGCAATGGCAGGCTGGAACTTGGGTGCAGTTGGAAGATGGAACCACTTCTTCCTTGGGACAAATTATTTTGCTGCAAAATACCCAATTCCTCTTTTCTGATTTAATTGGTCATTGGGCAGAAGAAGATATAGTTAACCTGGCACGAGCTGGAGTAGTTTCCGGATATCCCGGCAATTTATTCAAGCCCTCCACATCCGTCAGTCGAGCCCAGTTTATTACTATGCTGGCCAGGGTTATGGGCTGGTCAGCCAATACCAATATCAGCTTTAAGGACAATGGCCAGATTCAAGATTGGGCCAGGGGTTATATTGGAGCAGCAGTGGCCAAAGGAGTAGTGAGCGGTTATACTGACAACACCTTCCGTCCCAATCAAAACATCACTCGTGCGGAAATGGCAGCCATGATTGCCAAAGCCTTGGGTTTATCAACTCAGAACAGAACCGTTTTAAAAGATTTCCGGGATTATAGCCAAATTCCCTCCTGGGCTTTGACTCCCCTGGCTTCCTTAACGGAAACCGGAATTATGCAGGGTAATTCCAATGGCCAAATCCAGCCCAATGGCACAGCCACCCGAGCTGAAGGGGCAGTTTTGCTGGCTCGAACCCAAGAATATCTGACCATTTTGGGCAAAAACAACGGACAAATTATTATAGGAGAATAATTTTTACCCACGCTCCCCTTTGCGGGGAGCGATCAATTTCAGGATGATGAAGCAGGAAGCTCCGACAAGTCAATTACCGAGTAGTTCACCAACAAAGAAACAAATGATAAACGAAAGGAGTTTATTTATGAATTTTCCCGATAGGTTCAATTTAAATCCGGAACAAAGCATTTTCCTAGCTAAAAAAAAGTGGGACGAAAATATTTATTGCGGCATGAAAATGGAAAATCGAGCTGTTACTTTCCCACAAACCAAAACCATTTTAAATGGAGTAAATGTTCCAAATGTACGGCTTGATGATATCCAGGCCATATTAAATATGCGTGATGCCTGGAAATACCTTTTAAATACCGTAAACAATTTAGTAAATTTAGAATATTTTTGCAAGTTAAATGAATATATCGCCCGAAATGAAGCTCTGGAATGGGGCAAATTGCGTACCGGTACGGTTGGAATATCCGGAACTGATTACCTGCCTCCTGTTCCGAATCAGGAGCAAGTCAGTCAGGAACTGGAATATATCTTAAATTCTGAAATAACCGCAACCGCAAAAGCCTTAGAAGTATTTGTCTGGGGAGCAAGAGGTCAATTTTTCTGGGACGGCAATAAACGAACCGGCATGACCCTGGCCAACAAAATTTTAATTTCCGCAGGAGCCGGTATGCTAACTGTTACCGATAAACACATGGAAGCTTTCAATGTGCTTTTGCTAAATTATTACAATACCGGCAATAGTGATGAATTAAAGGTATTTTTGTACACCAATGCCATCCAGGGCATATTCTAACCTCCGCTTTCCGCAGCGTTTATTGCTTGTCCGGCCTCAAAGAAAACTGTACTTTTTCCCAGCGGGAAACCAGATATTTCCGAACTTGACAATAGTCAAATTTTTCTCCGGCCGCAATTTGCAGATTCGCCTGCTTTCCAGCAATCCGCAGGCGAAAATTTTGCAGCCCCAAATTCCGCAGAAAATTCTCATCCTGCTCAATTTGCTGCAATAAATTGACCTCCAGCTCCTGCCCTGTCGCAATCCGGGTCGCCAAACAAGAATAAGAAGGCTTATTCCAAACCGAAAGCCCCAGTTCCCCAGCCCATTGCCGCACCTCAGCTTTGCTCAATCCAGCTTTCCGCAAAGGAGAAATCACTCCCAATTCCAGCAAAGCTCGCATTCCAGGTCGCTCATCCGCCAAATCAGAAGCATTGGTTCCATCCAGCAAAACCTGACCGACTGGCAGTCTGGCTTGAATAGCCTGTAAAAGCTGTTTTTTGCAAAAATAACAACGCTGGGAAGAATTGGCTTTAATCAACGAGTTATCCAATACATTAAGCCGAATAATCTGCAAGGGAAGGCCGATATCCTTAGCCATCAGAACTGCCTGCCGCCTTTCCGATTCCGGCACCAATTCTGTCCAAACCCCATACGCTTGCACCAAAAGGCCGCAATTTTGAGCTACTGCCGCCAGCAGAGCCGAATCTACCCCACCGGAATAGGCCACCGCCACTGTCGAATAAGAACCCAAAAGCTTCTCCAATTTTTGTTTTTTAGACAAACAATCTGCCCCCTCACTAAAAAAGCGACATAATCCTGGATTATGTCGCTTGAAAAATTTGCCTATTCCTTATTGCCAACTGTAACCGTAATTTCTTTGGTATCACCACTTCGCAAAACGGTCAGTTCCAATTTGTCCCCAATTTTGCTTTTGGCCACCGTATTGGCAAAGTCAGCGGTACTGGCCACCGCATTGCCATTAATCTGGGTAATAATATCACCCTTTCGCAGACCAGCTTTTTCAGCCGGGCTGTTATCCACCACAGAAGCTACATAAACTCCGGTAGCATTTTCCTCCAGCCCCAGATAATTAACCAGATCCTCGGACATTTCCTGATAATAGATTCCGATATAAGCATTTTCCCCGGCCATCAAATTATCCAAAACACTGGCGACGGTACTGCTGGGAATGGCAAAGCCAATTCCGGTTCCGGTGGTGGTGGTAGCCGTATTAATGCCGATTACTTCGCCTTTCAAATTCAAAAGAGGCCCGCCGCTGTTGCCGCTGTTAATGGCTGCATCGGTCTGCAATAAATCGGTATAATCCCGATCTCCAGTACTGATAGGACGACCCTTGGCACTAATAATCCCCATGGTAACCGAGTGATCCAGGCCATAGGGGTTACCAATAGCCACCACCCAGTCCCCTACCCGCAAATTATCCGAATCTCCCAAAGCCAGATAAGGCAGACTGTAATCAGCTTCAATTTTGACTACAGCTAAATCCAGACTTTCATTGGAGCCAATCAGAGTTCCCGGATATCGGGTTTCGATGCCATTGTCCGAAACGGTGACTGTAATGGAAGAAGCATTGGCAATAACATGTTCATTAGTCAGGATATAACCGTCTCCGCTAATAATAAAACCGGAACCAGTACCTTCCTGTGTGTAGGTCTGGGGCTGCTGATAGCCGAAAAACATTCCGTAACTCCCATAATTCATACTGGTTTCTACAACGGTATTAATCAGAACCACCGCCGGGCTGACTGAATCCACCATATCAGCAATACTGTTAGCATTCATACTTACCGAAACCGAGTTTTCGTTATTATCAGCCAACAAAGCCGAATCCGGATTCAGGTAATAAATACCGGCTGCAACCAAAATGCCTAACACGAAAGCCCCCAAAATTAAAAACTTCGTAGTTTTGTTTGAACTGGAAACTGTACTCACTCCCTTTGCAATATAACAATCTTTTTATTATTCCAGATTGTAACAAAAAAATCTTAATTTAAACTTAATTTATTCGTTTTTTTAAACTATTTTCCTGCTTCATTCAACTTTTTGGGATCAAAAAATTTAATAAACGATTCTCGACCTACTCTGGTCAAACAAAGATTGCGATCTACCAACGGAGCAATATCGGCAATTTTTTCAGTAGGAGCCGAAATCAAAAGCTGCAAATCCAGTTGCCGCACCAGATTAATGCTTTCTCGAATCCGCTGATGATCCATTTTGTTAAAAGCTTCATCAAAAATGATCAACCGCAGGGTATTATCCAGCCCGGTTTGCCTAATCCGATAAATCTGGCAAAAGGAAGCCAGAACCGCAATATAGAAGGGAGTTTGAGTTTCTCCCCCCGACTTCTTATTCAAAATTCGGGATAAGCGGGATTGATTACCCTGCTCGTCCAAAACAATCAAATCAAAATCCAGGTAGGTTCGATAGTCGGTCAAATAAGCCAGCTCGCTCGCTTGAACCGAATCTGCGGTTAAAAGCTGATTAAACAATTCTTCCACCACCTGACCATATTTAGCCTGAAATGGTTCGGAAAAAACTGTTTGTCCTTGCAAAAGCAGATCACTAGTAATCATTCGATAATATTTCACATATTGAGGATTGGGAATAACCCGGAAATAATAGCGATCCCTGCCAAAAGAAATTTCTTTTAAGGCCAGGTTCAGTTCCCAAAGCTGCCGCTCTACTGTTTCCATATTTGCTCGAAGCTTGCTGATAAAATCCTCCTGAAATTGCTGTTGAGCTTTTTCCCGAGCCAGCTTTATCTGAGGGGCATAGCCCGTCAAGGAGCTTTCCTCCAAACGCTGCCGAGCTTTTAGCCAGGGCAGATTATCCACCCGGCCAATTTCCCACCCCATCTTATAGGTCTGGTTATATTGTCCCCGCAGCTGCAAAAGCTGATCTCGTTCCGCTCCGGCCTGTTCTTCCCACTCCGTCAGTCGGGAAGTATAGTAACTATTCCAGTCGCTGCCGACATTTTCCTGCTCCAGCCAGGGGTCACCGCAGTTTGCCCGCCATTCCGGAGCAAAACCGGTCAGCTTGGCCTGTTCCGCTGCCTGTTTTTCTTCTGCGGCCAGCTCGGTTCGAGCCATTTCCAGCCGGTTTTCGGTGCGTCCTCGTTCCTGCCACAATTTATCCTTGGCTTCCTGCAATTCCTGCAAGCATTTTTGTACTTCAGCCAAAGAAATGTCGATGGTTTCCAGCTCCTTTAATTCCGAAGATCGAGCCGTATTCAGTTCCAATTGTTCCCGCAAATTGGCCAGCTCCGAAATTCCAGCCGACCATTCAGCCAAATTGTTGAGATCATTTTCATTCCAAACCGTAAGCTGAGCCAATTTTTGATATAATTTTAATTTTTCCCTTGCTGCCGTCAATTTTTGCTGCCAGCCTTCCAATTCCTGCTTCTTCTGCCGAATCTGTTCCGTTGTGGCTCGACTGCCCAAAAAAGGCCGTTTGTAACGATTGGGGTTAATTTGCCGCACCACAAAACGCTGATAGAGCATGGCCGAAGGGGTGATCGCTGTGGCAAAATCAGGCAAATTCTCGACCTTTTCGCATTTCATCACCCGCCCCAGCAAAAAGTTTAAATAGGCTTGAGCCAGCGGGTTTTGTGCCACCAATTCTTCCGCCAGACTGCCAGGAACAATTTTGGGATTTTGCTGCTGCACTTTGGCCAAATCCACCAGCCCCAAATCATAAAATTCCTGTTGGAATTTCAGTCGATCATAGACCTGCAAAGCCAGCTTAAAATATTGAGGCTCAATCAGCAAATTAAATTTGGAACCAGCTAAAAAACCCTCCAGGGCATTTCGCCATTTTTCGTCCCGCACTTCAACCAAATCAGCAAAAATTTCCGGCTGAACTTCTACCTGATACCGCTTTTGCAATTCCTCCCGAATGGCCGCCTGCAAGCCTAAAAGAGGCCGACTGTAATTTTTGCTCCCCTGCTCCAATCCTTTAAGTTCCCGTTGTCCCAGTTCAAGCCGGTTTTGCAGCCGAAAAACCTCTTCCTGGGTTTTATGGCTTAAGGTTCCATAAAAGCCGCAAAAGTCCTGCATAATTTGAGCCAAACCCGACCAGACCTCCGGCTCCGCTTCCAGACCAAGATTTGCCAAACAATCCACTGCCGCTTGCAAGCCATTCCAATCCGGCCAGGCAGGATTTTGCCTTTCCAGCTCCAAAACATTTTGCCAAATCAAGTGGGTTCTATGCAAAAAACCGCTCATTTTATTTTGAGCCTGTTCCTGCAAATTTATTTGCATCTGCAATTGTTCCTTTTCTGCTTTAAGCTGCAAATAGCTGGCCAAAAGTCCCGAAGCCAGCCGATCCGACAAAAACTTTTCCTTCCGGGCTTCCTGCCCGGAAACCGCCTGAGCATTTTGCTGCAATTCCCGCTCAATATCTGCCAGCCGACTTTCCAGGGCGGCGATTCTCCGAGTAGTTTTTTGCACCTGAGCTACAGTCTGTTCCCAATTCCGCCGAGCCAAAGCATAACGAGCCAATTTAATTTGCTGCTGCCACTTGTTTAAAGCTTCAAAGCTTTCTTCAATTTCGCTTAGGGCTGCAATTTTCTGCTGCACCAAAGCCTGTTCCGCTTCCAATTGCCGGAAATAGCGAATACTCTCCAACATATCCCCTATTTCCATTTTATCCTGACCTTCACAAACAAATTCCCCAATAAAACTTTTGATATCCATAATGGGAGAAAAAGGCACTGACTTTTTCAGAACATAAAAAAACTTTTCACTTAGATTGCCCATTTTGCCCCGAAAAACTTCCCGATAGGCTTGATTGGAATCAAAAATTTCCAATTTAAGCTTTTCTTCCTTAGCCCAATTTTTCAGCCCACTCAGACTTAAGGGAGTTTTGTCTTTGATGAAATGCTGAGGAGGTAATTGTCCTTCCAGACTAAAAAAGCGGTGCTGATATTCCCCGGAAGCCCAGGAATCAAAAACCGCCCCCAAACAAAAAAACCGATCCTTGCTGCTGTCCCAAAACTCACCCACTACATAAGAAGTAAAATTGCCATTCCGTAAATAGATTAAGCCGTTTTCCTCATCCTCGGCAATTTCGCCCCGCAAATAACCCCGCAAATTCCGGCGAGATTTTTCATTGGCCGCCTTATTAAAAAAGCTGCCGCTGGTGTCCCCCAAAAGCAGCAATTGCAAAGCATCAATTACCGTGGACTTGCCAGAAGCATTAACCCCAGTCAGAAAGTTGATTTGTTCCAGCTCCAGAACTTGGTATTTAAAATAATGCCAATTAATCAACAGCAGTTTGGTCAGACTTTTCAAGCTTGTCCACCCCTTCCTTCTGGGTTAATTTTTGATATAAATAATTAATGCGTTCATTGGTAACCACCTGCAAAATGGAAGGATAAATTAAAATTCGGCCATTGGGATCCAGCCAATTGCTTTCCAAGCGTTCAATTAAATTAAACTCCTTTAAAACTCCCAAGGTTTCCTGCAAAAAGTTTTCGCTGACTTTGCGATCCAAAACTCCCAGCCGATTCAGCTTTTGCAGCAAGTCGGCCAGGGTAGTAAGCACCGTTTTGCCCAAAGCCAGCTTTTCCCGCTCCTCCTCATAAATCAGCCGCAAACCATAAACAAACAGGGTAGTAAAACGATCCAGCCGAATTTTATTGTAACCATAACGGTTAAAGATCGAAGCCACCCCATAATCGGGATCCAGCTCCAGCTCCCAACCCGCCATTAACAGATATTCCCGGCACAACTCCAAATTTCTTTCCAAAAAACGAAAATCCGGATTAATTCGCAAAGTTTGCTTTTGAGGTTCCAAAACCTCCCGCAAAACAAAGGTTTTGGCCAGCAGCAAATTAATAATCCGGGGAAAGCTTTCTTTATCTTCCGGACTTAATAAAGCCCAATTTTTCAGCTCCAGTATTGTCCTCCTCCTTAGCCCAAAAGATCATTTCCGGCACCCGATAACCATTGGACAAAAAATAATCCTCCAAAAACTCCACTCGAAAAGGCAGTTCCGGAGCCTTGACCACCGCCAAAATTAATTTGACAAATTCCCAGTCATCAGCCAAAACAAATTCTCGGCTGTTCACAAACTCCCGTCCTTGCAATTTAGCCTGAATAAAAGCCAAAACCTTTTCCCGGGTCAAGGTTTGGCTGACTCGCTGATTAAACCGCTCCCATTCCCGTTCCAGTTCTCCAGCATCCGCTTCCGGCTCCAGGGCTTCCGGCTGTTCAAAGGAGAGCGGCTTTTCTTTGGCTTTGACCAAAGAGCTTTCCGCCAAATGCTGCTGGCGATAAAGCTGAACTTCAGCCATCAAATCCACTTCCCGCCCCTCTGAGTTTTTTAAAATCTCCACCAATTGACCGCTCAAGCTTTGATCCTGATTAAGCAAATAATGCACTCTTTCCACCAAAGCTTTGGTATAAGCTGCATTTTTGCGGTCAATTTCCCGCAGAGTTAATTCCAGATGCTGATAAATATCCATAATTTGACCAATTTGCCGCACTATTAAATTTAAAGCTTCTTCTTTAGCTTCAGGGGAAGCAGCATAAAAGCCCTTTTGCCGGATTAGCCGAGCCAAATGTTCCAAAACCTGAGAATCGGTCAGCCAATCCCGCAAAATATTCAAAATTCGGGCTTTGTAGCGGGGAATACTGTCCAGAGTTTTTAAGGGATGATAAATCTTGTCCAAAATTAAAGTCTGATAATTTTCAAAATGCTCTTTAATTAAATTTTGCACCGCTTTTTGCTGATATAATTTTTGATAATGCCGCCGCATATTATTAAAAAGCCGCCGCAGATTTTCCTGCAATTCCCAGGTAGAACGATGAGCTTGCTGCAAAGCCTCCAGCATATAGTCATCCCGTTCCCGATCAGCGGTACTCAGACTGGCATAGGTGGAATAAACCAGCGAATTATATTGTCTGGCCTCCCGCAAATCCTGCAAACCAGCCAAAATAACCGCCGCTTCCTCCGGCAACAGCAAAAATTCCTCCAGGGACTGATATTGATATTCCCGTTCCAGCCAGCCAGCCGCCAGCAATTGCCGCAGCAAATAATGAGCCCGAGCCGACAAATTACTCCCCGGATCTTCCTGATCTTCACCTTCCATTTGCCAGATTTTATCTTCCAAATGATCAATTAAAAGAGCAATAACGCCGGATTTTTTGAGTAATAATTCCTGCTGATAATTTTTTTGAATTACCAGCAGGGCAGACAGATAAAGTTCTTTATTTTTGGAAGCCAACAGACTGAAAAATCGCTCCGGCAAAATTTCACCAAACCACATAAAATTGCCCTCCGTTTCCAGCTATCGCCAAAGTAAATAAAACAGCAAACCAGTTTGCCACAAAAGGCAAAAAGGCACCCACACTTTAAACTGCCAATGACGGGTTTTATGTCGAAAAAGCAGCATCCCCAGGCCAATTCCATAAGAGCCATAAAACAAAGCCCAGCCCAGCAGAGTTTTTTCCGAAATTCGCCATTGATGCTTTTGAGCTTTAACTTTATCTATTTTCATTAATAATAAGCCCAGCAAATTAACCAGCAAAATAATTCCCAGAAATACCAGCATATCCTTTTCCCTTACTTTTCAAATAAAGCCTCTATAAATTCTTTGGCTTCAAAGGGACGCAAATCCTCAATGCCTTCCCCAATACCCACAAATTTTACCGGAATAGCCTGTCTTTTGGCAATCCCGATTACGACTCCGCCCTTGGCCGTTCCATCAAGCTTGGTTAAAACAATTCCGGTCACTCCGCTGGACTCATCAAACAAGGCCGATTGGCTCAAAGCATTTTGACCGGTAGTAGCATCCAAAACCAATAAAACTTCGTGGGGAGCAGCAGGAATTTCTTTTTTCAAAACCCGGGAAATCTTTTTCAACTCCTCCATTAAATTGCTTTTGGTGTGCAGCCGTCCAGCTGTATCTACCAATAAAACATCAATTTTGCGGGCTTTGGCAGCCTGAGCCGCATCAAAAACCACCGCTGCCGGATCGGCTCCTTCCTGGTGTTTAATTACTTCCACGCCGTTACGGTTGCCCCAAACTTCCAATTGCTCGCAAGCCGCCGCCCGAAAAGTATCTCCCGCCGCCAGCAAAACCTTTTTGTTTTGGCTTTTAAAATAATAAGCTAATTTTCCAATGGTGGTAGTTTTGCCCACACCATTAACTCCAACCAGCAAAATTACCGTTGGGGGTTCACCCAGATTCAGGCTGGATTCCCCCTGTTCCAAAACCCCCAAAATTAATTCTTCCAAAATCGGCCGGAGCTGTTCGGGTTCTGTAATCTTGCGTTCCTTGACCATCTGCCGCAGGTCGTCCACCAAATCCAAAGCCGCCTCTGCACCCACATCACCTTGAAGCAAAATTTCTTCCAATTCTTCGTACAAATCTTCATCAATATTCTTATGGCCGCTAAATAAATTTTCAATCTTACCAACAAAACTTTCTTTGGTTTTGCTCAAAGAATCTTTTAATTTTTTAAAAATACCCAAATTTCCAACTCCTTTTGCTTTATCCTAAACTTAGTTTGGCCAAAGCCTGTTTGGCCGCCTGCTGTTCAGCTTCCTTTTTGGAACTGCCGGTACCTTGCCCCAATTCTTTGCCTTGATGAAAGACACCGCTGGTAAAAACCTTTTTGTGATCCGGTCCGCTTTCTTTTAATAACACATAATCCAAAGGCTGAACAGAGGTCTTTTGAATTAATTCCTGCAACTGAGTCTTATAATCCTGCAATACCTTGCCTTTTTGCACTTCCCTGGCCAAAATATCCAAATATTTTTGCAGAAATTGCCGGACAACTTCGATTCCCTGATCCAGATAAATAGCCCCCAGAAGAGCCTCAAAGGAATCGGCCAAAACAGAAGAACGCTGTCTGACTCCAGACATTTCCTCTCCCCGCCCCATATATAAGCATTGCCCCAAATTCAAGCTCCTGGCCAACTGAGCCAGAGAAGCTTCGCAAACCATGGAAGCCCGCATTTTGGTTAAATCACCTTCCGAGCATTGAGGAAAAAGATGATACAAATAATCACTGGATAAAAGCTCCAGAACTGCATCTCCCAAAAACTCCAGCCGCTGATTATTATTAAAACGGCGTTCCCGATTATCAAAGGAGCAGGAGCTGTGAGTCATCGCCAGATCCAGAAGTTGGGAATTATTCCACTTGATCCCCAGCTTATTTATTAAACTAAGAATTTCCGCCTGATTTTTTTTCATAAATAAACTCCTTTCGTTTGTCATAGGCGGAAACCCACTCCTTTTGAGGGGTGAGAGGAGCCTTTTTTAATCTGTTATCCATAATCCACCTCAAATATTGACCTTCACTAATAATGATTATATAATGATATTTGGGTCAGCGAGAAAACCGTTGGATGCAGGATATATCAAAGGCACTCGTTGAACAGAACCCAAAGCATACACTCTCTGTCCTTGAATCTGTATCGCATGGGAATCAACTATTTCTTCTATAGTCAAGTACCGGATACAGTGGTACCTCAGTATATCTGAGATGTCAGGGGCGTTGTCAACCGTCCCATGATGTAACATCAGCAAGCTTGCTTGCAACAAAGGTAGGAGGCACAAGCCGTTAGCACTACTGGATAGTTACAAGCCCACTCACTTTAGTGGGTGGGTAGTTGACTTGTCTATCCTCACAAAAAAGTCCCGCCATTCATGCGGGACTTTGCTGTTCAATTGCCCCTCATCAGGCTAAAGACAGAATTAATCAATATGGTTTTCAATATAGGAAATTGCTTCTCCCACTGTCCGAATTTTTTCCGCTTCTTCATCGGGAATATTTATTTTAAATTCTTCTTCCATGGCCATGATTAATTCAACAATATCCAGGGAATCAGCTCCAAAATCTCCCTGAAAAGAAGCTTCCGGAGTAATTTCTTCTTCTTCAACCGTCAATTGCTCCAAAATAATATTCTTGATTTTTTCTTCTATCGACACGAACATATCGCCTCCTGATTTTAGAAAATCATATTTTCTTAATTCTAACCAAAATCACCCCTGCTGACAAGAGGAATTTGCAACAAAAAAAGCCAAGAATCCAACTGATTTACTGGAATCTCAGCCCTTTGCATGAAAAGCTTTAAGACATACTGACAACTTCCTTGCCATTGTAGTAACCGCATTCGTCACACATATGATGAGGAAGAATCAAGGCTTTGCATTGAGGACAAGCAACCAATTGCGGAGCTTCGATTTTATAACTGGCACTTCTTCTCTGTCTGCCCCGCTGCTTGGAGGATTTTCTTTTTGGTACTCCCATAACTATACACCCCCTTTTTAGGGTTTAGATATTTTATGATGTACTTTCTTGATTTTAGCTAAGAAAGCCTCTCATCATTGAGCCAGCCCCGGACACCCCACGGCTTGGCTGATCTTATTATATCACAAACAACCAATACCTTTAAAGCAAATTTTTTAAGACTGCCAGCCGGGGATCCAATTCTTCGCTGCTGCATTGACAAGGCTGATTATTGCGGTTTTGGCCACAAACCGGACAAAGCCCCAGACAATCTTCCCGACACAGCGGACGCATGGGCAAGTTAGCCAGAACAGCTCTTTCCAGCTCCGGCCGAATATCCAACACATCGCCCCGATAGGCAATCCAGTCTTCTTCCGGCTTGGAAACAGTTTCGCTGATAGCTTCATTATAGTAGGTTTCATTTAATTCAAACTGCAAGGGCAGGTCAAACTGTTCCAAACACCTGCCGCAATGCAGGCGAACCGTAGCTTCCAGATGGCCTTGCAAAAAAAGATTCTGGTTAAGACAGGTCAAAGAAAAATTCAGCCGCAAAGAGCCAACAAAAGCAACCTGCTCCAAACCGGAACCAAGCGGCGGCAAAATAACCTCCAAATTAAATTTGCGGATTTCGCCCTCGCTTTTTTTTAAGCTGGCAATATCAATAATCATTAAACCCACCTCATCACTTGATTATATAAAACAACTTTTGCTCTGTCAAGGGTTAGGCTTCAAACTCCCAGGGTTATTTTTTTGTCCGGCACATTCCTGGCAGATGCCAAATAATTTCAACTGATGATTTTCTACAATAAAGCCATATTTTTCAGCCAGACAGATTTCCAGATTTTCCAGCAGGTCTTCCGAAACACTGATAATTTTTCCGCATTGAGTACAAATCAGGTGGTGATGATGGTGCTGTTGCTTATCCTGACCTAAAAATTCATAACGCCGACAACTGCCTTCCATGGCTATGCTATGAATAATTTCCATATCCAAAAACAGCTCTAAAGTACGATAAACAGTCGCCAGACCAATTTCTGGAATATCCTTCTTAACCAGTTTATAAACCTCTTCCGCTGTCAAATGCCGATTCTGATGCCGAAGCAAAACCTTTAAAATTTGTTCTCTTTGGGAAGTCAGCTTATAATCCCGGGCTTTTAATCTTTGCTCAATATCGGAAATAATTCTTCGCATTTTCCGCCACCTGCCTTATTCCCGATAGGAAACAAAACTTTTTCTTTGCTTCCGTCTTTTCCGACGATTAAACCAGCCATAAAAAATAACCAGGACTATGGCTACTGCCAGCAAAATCAGGACAATTTTTAGCAAATCCACAATTGACCAGACTTTGGCTTCCACAGCATTGGCCGCCAATAGTTCCACCCAGGAAAATTTCTGGCCATCCAGATAATAAACCAAATAGCCCAAAGACTGATTGGCTGCAACCGGAGCCTTCAGATCTTCTTCCTGCCAGATAATTTCTTCTGTCAGCTCCAAGGAACCATCCAAAGGAGCACTATAGCTAAAGCCATTGGCTGCTACAGCCGCTACTGATTTAAATTTTCCACCTTCAACCGGTCTTTCCGGTACTACTACCGAACCAGCCTGCAGCTTTTCTACCGTTTTAAAATTATTGAAGCCATATTCAAACAGGCTTTTGGTTACAGGATAAAGATCCCACTTATCCACGCATTTAAAGACCACCGCCAGCAAGGTTCGTCCATCCCTTTGAGCCGCCGAAACCAGGCACTTTCCAGCTTCGTTAGTATAGCCGGTTTTAATGCCAATGGCATCCTTATAATAAAAGCTGGCGGTTGACCACAGCAGATAATTGGTATTAATAAAATCCTGCTGAATATCCCCTTTGAGTTCATAATTAGGCGGCATTACCCGATCAATATGAATTTGATATGTAGAAACAATTTTGCGAAATTCCGGAATCTGCATGGCCGCCTGAGCAATTTTGGCCATATCCAAAGCCGTGGTATAATGTCCTTCCACCGTCAAACCATGTGCATTCACAAAATGCGTGTGTAAAGCTCCCAATTCCACCGCTTTGGCGTTCATCATATCTGCAAAGGCTTCCATGGAACCAGCAATATGCACCGCAAAAGAAGCAGCTGCTTCATTGGATGAACACATCAGCATTATGTATAATAAATCCTCCACCCGAAACTGTTCATTTTCTACCAAACCAAAACGCTCTGAGCCTACACTTCGATAGGCTACAGGATCAATCGTAATTATGTCATTCAAATCGCAATTTTCCAAAGCCAAAAGAGCAGTCATAATTTTGGTGGTGCTGGCCGGAGCCATTTGTTTATCGGACTGGTTTTGATATAAAATTTGCCCACTGCTCATGTCGATTAAAACCGCCGCAGCTCCTTCCGTAATTTGCGGTTCAGCCGACCAGGCCGGACTGAGCATCAAGCAAAAAATAAAAAAAACCAAACCTCCTATCTTTAGATTTAAACAAATTTTCTTTTTCATAAACAAAATCCTTTCGTTTGTTGTAGGCGGAAACCCACTCCTCTTGAGGGGTGGGAGGAGCCTTTTTAAAGCTGTTATCCGTAATCCGCCTCAAATATTGACTTTCCCTAATAATGATTATATAATAATCTTCGGGTCAGCGAGAAAACCGTTGGATACAGGATGTATCAAAGGCACTCGCTGAAAACACCCAAAGCATACACCCTTTGTTTTAGATGACCGTATCGGAGCAATGAATCTGTATCGCATGGGAATTAACTAT
>JAZRVI010000021.1:0-5188 GCA_045599035.1 Desulfocucumaceae bacterium
CATATCCCCAAAAGTAGAGATCTTGCTGTCAAAGCCCCGGTAAGCATAATCAATATTATTTTTGCCGGTGATTTCTGCACAGGCTCGGACGCATTTGCCGCACAGCACGCATTTATTCATATCCCGCAGAATAAAGGGGTTGCTGTCTTCAATTTCGTATTCATGAACCTTGCCGTGGAAGGAGCTGGTTTTGACTCCATATTCATAGCAATAATCAGCCAGCTTGCAATTACCCATTTTTTCACAGGTTAAGCAATCCAGCGGGTGGTTAGCCACCAAAAGCTCTAAGATAGTCCGACGGGCTTCCATGACAGCGGGAGAATGAGTCTGGACTACCATACCTGGTCTTACTGTCGTAACGCAAGAAGCCGGCAAATTTCTCATACCTTCGATTTCTACTATGCACAAACGGCAGGCACCAAAGGGGCTGAGATCATCTTCATAGCAGAGGGTAGGAATATTGATTCCGATCAATTGCGCTGCTTTTAAAACAGTAATATCGGCCGGGACTTCATATTCCTGACCGTTGATAGTTAATTTTACCAGGTCCATTTAATCACTCCTTTGCGTTAAAGTACTAAAACTCCAGTATTTTGAGTTAGCCTAATCATTTTAATTTTAAGTCCCTGTCAAAAATAAGTCAAGTTAATTTATGAACTATTCGTTGTTGGAATGTGAATTTGTTAGTAACGGAATAAAAATTTGGAAAATCAGAAAATATTTGCTGGATAGGGTTCAAGTGGGCAAAAAAAGGAAAAGTTATTTGAGAACTGCTCCTAAAGAACAAGGATTTCAAATGCTTTGGGACGAATTTCTTATTGATATGGAAACAAATGAAGTTAAAAGAAATGAATAAACAACTATTAATTATAGGTGGGAGATGTTTAAAGCTCTGAAGGAAAATGATTTTGGCCAGGAAAATCAGGCTGTACCCAACTAAAGAACAAGAGAAAATCTGCCAGCGGCTTTGGAAAGGCAGATCGTCCGGATTTGCGACAAAGTTGCTTATTTGATATTGACGATGCTTTGCGAACCGGACTTTTGCAGGATATTCCGGCAGATTTAAAGAAAGCTTTGGGAGCAAGTCACCGGCAACGAATTGATACTATGGTTAAGGATTTAATAGAAGCTTCAGCGGAGAAAATTCGGCAAGGGAAAAAGGAAAGTACCAGTAAACCCGGAGCTGTCGTTTAAATGCCAAGTAATTTTTTCGATATAAGCAGGATAATCAGGGGTGGTAGCGAATACCTTAGAAAATGCTTGACTTTTGACAACAAAGGCAGTAACAGTTGGCTGAAAGATACTTTTAGACGGCCTTGTACGGTCGATTTTTTCAGAGCTTTCGGTTCTAACCTGGTTTAACACATCGTGAGCAAGAAATCCCCCACCTCTATAGGTGGTGGGATGAATTGCGTTGCACATGGCGTATTCTTGACTTCTGTACCTCAAATGAAAGACTTGAAAATTCGTGTTATGGATTGCGATTGCGGTTATCATATAGACCGAAATCAAAACGCAGCTCTCAATATCTTGCAAGAAGGATTGCGAGTATCAGGACAATCTGCATAACTCAATAATTCCAGTAGGCACGGAGCAGCCCAAATTTATACGCCTGTGGACATTGTGTAAGACATTTCGCTATGTGATATCATGGCCAATGCAGTAGTGGTTGAAGCAGGAAGCTCTGACTTCTATAAGTCGGAGTAGTTCACAGAAAGGACAAAGGCATCCCGGACTTGGCCGAACAGAAATAAAAAACGGAGGCAGCACAGGAAACGAATGATCGAACAGGCTGTAATTGATTCAGTTTTGGAAAATACCGATATTGTGGCTTTAATTGGTGATTATGTTCGTTTACAAAAAAAAGGACGCAATTATGTGGGAAATTGTCCCTTTCATCAGGAAAACCAGCCCTCCTTTACGGTTTCTCCGGAAAAGCAGATCTTTTACTGTTTTGGCTGTCAGGCTGGAGGCAATGCTTTTAGATTTTTGATGCTTCATGAAAATCTGTCTTTTGGTCAGGCACTTTATCGTTTGGCTGAACGGGCAGGTGTCAGACTTGATTTGCCGGAAAAAACGGAAAACAGCCGGGAAAACAGGCTCTGGGAAATTAATGCCTGGGCTGCCGGGTTCTATCACCAGGTTTTGCTCCAGAATCCGGAGGCGGAACCCGCTCGGCGTTATCTGCGGCAAAGAGGCTTAAGCTCAGAAATTATCGAGCGTTTCCAATTGGGCTTTGCTCCGGCAGGTTGGGACAATTTGCTGAAAACCAAACAGTTTGCAGCTAATTTGCTTTTGGAAGTCGGTCTGGTTTCTCAAAGCTCCAAAGGTCGTTTTTATGATCGCTTTCGCAACCGAATTATTTTTCCAGTTAAAAATTCTTCGGGCAAAATCGTGGGCTTTGGTGGACGGATCCTGGCGGATGGAGAACCCAAATATTTGAACACTCCGGAAACCGCCTGTTTTGTCAAAAACCGTCTGCTCTTTGGCCTGGATTTGGCTAAAAATTCCATTAGACAACAAAATCGAGCCGTTTTGATGGAAGGCTATATGGATGTTATTGCCGCTCATCAATACGGTTTGACTAATGCGGTGGCTTCTTTGGGAACCAGTTTTACCTCCGGTCAGGCCAGGCTTTTGTCCCGTTATACTTCCAGGGTGCTGTTGGCTTTTGATGCGGATGCCGCCGGACAAATTGCCGCTTTCAAGAGTCTGGATTTGTTGCAGGAGGCGGGTTTGGAGCCATGTGTACTCAGTGTGCCGGAGGGTAAGGATCCGGATGAGTTTTTGCGTAATTTCGGTTTGGAAGCTTGGAATAGCTTAGAACCAGATTTCCTTTTAGAATATAAAATAAAAAGTTATTTAAAGCAAAAATTGGGTCGTTTGGAGATTTTGGAAAAGATTTTGCCCAATTTGGCGGCTTTGGGCGGAGGAGCTAAACTGGAAGAAAGCCTTAATCTGGTGACCTCCCGTCTGTCTTTGACCGAACAGGCCGTAAAAGAAGAATTAGTTCGTTATCTCAAAAAATCAAGAAATAATTGGCATAAAACGGATATAAAACCGCAAATTAGTAATACTATTTCCAAAACTTTATCCTCATACGAAAAGGCGGAACGGGAATTGCTGCATATTTTGCTGCAGGATCCGGAAAGCCTGGGCATTGTTCAGGAGCAGTTGGGACAAAATTTTTGGAGCCGAACGGAATATCAGGAAATTTGCGAAAAAGCGGTTTCTGCTGCTAATCCGGCTGTCTGCCTGGGGCATTTAAGTTCCCAGGCGGCTGCCTTGGTTCAGGAGCTGTGGCTTAGGCCGCCAGCTCAACATTTAACTAAAATCAGACAGGATTGTATAGCTATTATTCAAAGAGAACTGGCCAACCGGCAAAAGGTTCAATTATTGCAGGACTTGGCTGTTGCTGAAAAAAACGGAGATCAGGAAAATATAAGGTTACTGCTGCAACAAATACAAAACCTGTTTTGCTCAAGAGGGGGAGTACCGTAATGAAGGAAGAGCAAAAAAAGACAGAGCTCCAAACCAAAAGACAAAAAGAATGCTTTCGGGAGTTAATTGAAAAAGGCAAAAATCAGGGTTCCCTTTCTTATACGGAAATTATGGATTTGCTGCAAGGTGTGGATCTTTCTCCAGAAAAAATTGACGAAATGTACGAATCCCTCCATTCCATGGGCATTACTGTAGTTACGGAAGAAGGAAAAAAAGAACCAAAGCCCAATAAAAAAGCGGCCAAAGCCGTTGTTAATCCTGCTGCTTTGACCACTCACAGCTCCTCTGCGGAGGAAACAGACATCGAATTGTCCGTCCCGGATGGGGTTGGAGCTGACGATCCGGTTAGGATGTATTTGAAAGAGATTGGACGGGTTCCGCTTTTAAGCTCGGACGAAGAAGTCGAATTGGCCAGGCAGATTGAAGATGGCAACGAAGAAGCCAGGCGGAAATTGGCGGAATCCAATCTGCGGCTGGTGGTCAGTATTGCCAAGCGTTATGTGGGACGGGGAATGCTGTTTTTGGATTTAATTCAGGAAGGCAATTTGGGTCTGATTAAAGCTGTAGAAAAGTTTGATTATCGCAAGGGCTATAAATTCAGCACCTATGCTACCTGGTGGATTCGGCAGGCCATTACCAGAGCCATTGCCGATCAGGCCAGAACCATTCGGATTCCGGTGCATATGGTGGAAACTATTAATAAACTGGTTCGGGTTTCCCGTCAGCTCCTGCAAAAACTGGGGCGGGATCCTTCCCCGGAAGAAATTGCAGCGGAAATGGGTATTACAGAAGATAAGGTTCGGGATATTATGAAAATTGCTCAGGAACCGGTTTCTTTGGAGACTCCCATTGGGGAAGAAGAAGACAGTCATTTGGGAGACTTTATCGAAGATATTTATGCCAGAGCTCCAGCCGAGGAAGCTTCCTTTACTTTGCTGCGGGAACAGTTGGACGAGGTTTTGGAAACCCTGACTGACCGGGAACAAAAGGTTTTGCGGCTGCGTTTTGGCCTGGAAGATGGACGAGCCAGAACTCTGGAAGAGGTCGGCCAGACATTTGGGGTTACCCGGGAAAGAATCCGGCAGATTGAAGCCAAAACCTTACGCAAGCTGCGGCATCCCAGTCGGAGTAAAAAATTAAAAGATTATCTGGAGTAAAAAATAACGCTGGCTTAAAGTTGGATTAAGCCGGCGTTTTTAGATATTAAGCTAAAGAGGGGATAAGCGTGCCAACTGAACCGAATAAACTTTTAGCTTTTTTACGCTATTAATTGAATATATAATCTATGTGTAACTTAAATACACAAACGAAAGGAAAATATTTAATGGCAAGACCTAAAAGTAATAATGTACAGATAAACATTTCTATTCTATCCGAATGAAAGTACCAGTTAGAAAATCTTGCTCGTATCTATTTAAGTGAAAAAACGATTAAAAAATGTATAGATGAACAGAAAAATGCATACTAACAATCTAAATACAACTGAATATAAGAAATTGTTAAGACGATTCCATAGTCTGTCTGATAGACATGTTTTGGTAATAGGAACAGATATGCCTAATCAGGCTAAATATCGTATTTTTCATGATTCTGAATTACTTCGTAAGGCAGGCAATGAACTTACTGCTATTATGAGAAACAACTATAAGCAGCTCCTTCGTACTAAAGAATATGGAAAACTAAAAAA
>JAZRVI010000022.1:0-12798 GCA_045599035.1 Desulfocucumaceae bacterium
AACATAATCGTTAGCTCAAGTCTTACACAATGTCCACAGGCGTTAGGTTCGGCTGATTCCCAGCCTACCATGCCGTGTTTATCGCAATTCATCCCGCCACCTACAGAGGTGGGGGATTTCTTGCTCACGACCTGTTAAAAGAATGATAAGTACAGGCATCAAGAGAAGAACTGTTTACCACAAATCTTTTTCCGGTAATGTTAGATTGAAAATCCACCCGAATATCGCCCATTTTTTCAGCCAGGCTTTGATTGATTATAAAGGAGAAGCCAGCTACTACTTCTTCCAAATCATCCGATTGCAGGTCATCCATGCCAATTTCCAAAGTAGGCAGAGAGGCACAGCTGCAACATCCGGTTGGAGCCGCTTTAATGCGAAACTTTTTACTTTCGTCCTGAGCCTGAAATTTTTTCAGTTGTTTTACCGCCTTTTCGGTTACAGTGATCATTTCAAACACCTTCCTCTATATAAATTTCAAACAGAAATTTCGAGGCATTAAAAATAATCATCCCAAAAGGCCAAGTTTATTTTCCGGTATTGAAAGCCTGGAAAGTGCAAGCCTGCAAGGTGCTGCTGGTAACAATAAACCTTTTGCCGGTAATACTGGCTTTGAAATCAACCTTGATTTCGTCCATTCTTTTGGCCAATTCTTCCGCAATAACAAACGGAATGCCATCGACTTCCTGTTCAATATCTCTTTCTCTCAACTCATCCAGAGTGACTCCCAATTCGGGGAGCGAGGATCAACCACAGCCGGTGGAAAATTCTTTAATTCGAATTTTTTTGCCCTCGTCCATGGCCAAAAACTTCCTCAATTGTTTAGCAGCTTTTTCAGTTACCTCAATCATTTCAGCCACGCCCCTTTCTTAGATTGATTATTAGTTTAGATTAATTATACTATGCCCCAAATTTGAATGCAATATTTTTTCAACATTTTGCGGCCGTGTATATTTGTATAAAGTATATTTGTATAAATGATACTTCTAGCTAACTTTATTATAATCCTCTATTTTTCTTCTGTCAAAACATTTTTTCAATCGACAAAAGCTCTTTAAAAATTTTTATTTTATCATTTCAATGTAGCAAACTACACTTAATCTCAAAAAAAATCCCCAAAAGGTTACAATCTGTTTTTTCACAATAACCTGGCTGAGATCTTTTTCAATAAACGATGCAGCTCGGCCTGTTCTTCTTCGGTCAAATCCTGAAAAAGCAAGTTGTTGATTTCCTGACGGGTCATTTCTACCCGCAAATTCAAAGCTTCCGCCTTTTCGGTGGGATAAACATTTTTCAGGCGTTTGTCCTCCGAATCAAAACCAAAGGTAATCAAATCATTTTTTTCCATCCCCCGCAAAATTCCAATTACGGTGGGATGAGCTACCCCCAAGTAGGTTTCAATGTCCTTTTGACTTACCACTCTTTGAGTGTCCTTCAGCAAAAAGGATAAAACATGCATTTGAGCTACCGTCAGGCCAAACACCTTTAATCTCCGGTTAATACTTTTAATCACTTTTTTAACAATAGATTTCATCAGAGAAAAAGTAGCTTGATCCTGTACCATTTCCGTTCTCCCGACAATGCAGTTAATGTAGCTGACTACATAAATTCAACAACTATCACTAACTTAATAATACCATTTCCAAACATATTGTCAAAACCATTTTCAAGGCTCTAAATGAGCTGTATGCCTGAGTTCAACAAATATCACAATAAAGATTGCTTATTCTAATTATTTATCCAGATTCCTTGTGAATTCTTTTGTTTACTCTCCAGTTGCCAAAATCCCAAAACAAACTCAAACGGCAACCTTGCTTTCTGCCAGCTTAATTAATTGGCCGAATTTTTTGATTTCCCTGCTTTCCCATCGAATTTTTGAAAATTTCCGGCCAAGCTAACTTGACCGGAAATTCCATATTAAAAACGCTGTTGAAGCAAGTTTTACCCCTCAAAGGTCAGTTCAGTTCGGCGAATAATTTCACTTTGTACGCCGGGGTCCAATCGGGTAAAATAAGCCGAGAAACCAGCCACCCTTACTACTAAATCTTTATAGCGATCCGGATTCATCTGAGCATCTTTCAAAGTTTCGGAACTGACAATATTAAACTGAATATGCGAACCATTCTGGGCAAAATAGGTTGCAATTAAATTGGCCAGATTTCGCATCCCCTGAGGTGTTTCCACCGCCGAAGGATTAAATTTCATATTAAAGTGGTTGGAGCCAAAACGCAGGGTATCCAGACCCTTGGCTGCCGAATTAACCAAAGCAGTGGGTCCTTGGGTATCAGTGCCGGGCATGGCTGAAACCGAACCATCGGTTAAAGCCAGACGAGCCTCCCGACCATTGGGCAAAGCTCCGCTAACTGCTCCAAAGGAATTGTGCAAACTGTTGGAATAAGCTTCCGGCTTACCCTGTTTGCCCATATAGTTGCGGCCAACCGCCATATAAGCATCATAAACCACATCATAACATTTATAAACAAAATTATTAACTTCCTCTATATCGTTACCGTGTTTGGGAGCTTCCAGACACATCCGTTGAATTTCTTCATAACCTTCAAAGTTGGCCAGACAAGCTTGACGCAATTCTTTCATGGTCACCAGCTTTTTATCAAAAACCAAATCCTTAACGGCCAGCAAACAATTGGCCGCATCAATAGTAGCTACACTAATCACCAAATCCGAAGTATATTTAGCTCCTCCATCCCAGATATCCGTACCTTTTTCGATACAGCCGCCAATCAAGGCTGAACGCAATGGCAAAGGAACCACTTCGGACTGATACATAACCCCACATTGACCATGCCCCCGCATGACCCGAAAACCATAGAAAACATATTCTTTCCAGGCTTCCCACATCTGTTTAAAAGAAGTAAAATCATCCGGATTGCCGGTTTGCAAATCAATTTTAATGCCCGTCAGAGGATCGGTTCCTCCATTGAAGGCCAGTTCAAAAGCTTTGGCAATACAGATTTCCCCTTCTACCGGATGAGAGGTTTCTCCAGAAATGCCGTTGCCCACACAACCAAAGGTGGAAACCTTTCGAGCATCCTGCAACCTGGCTCCATCTTCGCAAAAATGATCCAGAACTCTGGCCACACACAATTCTGTATTCATAATCTGCGGATGGCCAATGCCGGTTTTAATCACTTCCAGGCATTTAAACAGGAAGTCTTCTTTTAATTTGCTATGCCAGTATAAACAGAGCGGCGGCTGAATTCCCCGGAATTGCAAATGAGCATCACATAAAATATAGTCAAATTCACAGGTGGCATCTTCTCCAGTAGGAGTCAGACCACCAATACAAAGGGTTTGGCCGGTATGCGAGGACCAGGCCTTGGCCAGCTTGGGTCCATGATAATAACCAATTTCCTGTAGTTTAGTATAAAGCATAATGGTTAAATAAACGGCTTCTTCCCGGGTAGCCTGCCCTTTGGCCAAATCAGCCGCATAGTAAGGCTGGAAGATATGCCCCAGAAAACCAATGGAATATCCGCATCCGGTTACTTCAATTTCCAAAGCCAGATGAATCAGTAAAAAGCTTTGCATGGCTTCCCGCAAATTGCTGGCCGGGAACTCCGGAACCCGACGGCAAATTTGAGCAATTTCCATCAACTCAGCCTTGCGGCTCGGTTTGCTTTCGGTTTTGGCTTTGCTTTCGGCCAAATCAGCATAACGATTGGCCCAGGCCACTACTGCTTCCAGTTGAATCAGGCAGGCTTCATAAAAGTTGAAGGCATTGCGGTTATAAGACTTAATTTCTAAAGCTGCTTTTCGTTCTTTAATTTCGTCAATCATCTGTCGCAAGCCCTGGTTAATAACCCGTTCATAATTGGCGACTCCGCCCCCGGCCGGCCAACTGTTGCCGTCCATATATAACCCAACCTGCTGAGCCGGCAGGGAACTGTAACCAAATTTTTCTTCAAACAAACGGTTGGTATTGACTCCCACTCCCCGACTATCCCAGTAATCCACGATTTTGGCAAAAACCTGGCGGTCTTCTTCTTCAACTTTAATTTCCCCCAAATGCGAAACTGCCTTGCCTTCCTTATCTTTCATCCAACCGCAGTTCCATTCCGGATAGGCATAAACTCCACAAACATATTGAGCCAGACTGCCCACAAAATAATTATCATCAATATACAGAGTCTTGTTGAGCATAACATATTCAAATAACCTGGCTCTCCGGATTATCGAGGGATAGCCGTCATATTCCGGATAAATTTTGGCTAAAAAGTGCAGTCGCTCGTTGTCCAGCTTTTGAGGTGCATTCAACAGCACTTCTTTTAATTTGTTTAAACGTTCCTGATCAATAACCAATTGATTTAATTTCAAAGCTTCCATGTTTTATTCTCCTTTTATGTGGATTGTTAAATGTAGTCAGCTACATTTTTGGTTAAAAAATATCGGGCAAGACCCCAAAAATCCGCACCGCCATAAATATTTTTATAGCAAAAATTTTCCAGTTTACTCCATCCAAAAGCCTCCGGCAACTCTTTCACCGGAAATGTAGCATACTACCCTTTTGGCTAAAAAAATTAAACCCAAATTAAAATCTTCGATGTTTTTTAAGTTTCCCGGTTTTTCTATTAGATTTCCCCAATCATATTTCCCCAAAAACTGACAGCTTTTCGTATTATGTAGCTAACTACTTAATATTGGCCAAAGCACCCCTGCCACCTATTAATTAACTATGATTATAAACATTTCTCCAATTTTATCAACAACCAAATTAAACTGAAAACCTGGTTTAAAAGCCTTAATCAGATTTTATATCTGATTTAACCTAATAGTTCACCTAATTTCTCAAATTTTAATGTGAATCCTTTCCCAATCATTTTTTCTCATTATCCATAAGAAAATAATAACGAACAATTCCGGAAAACAGGCTAAAGGCAATTTGATCCTGATATTCGGGCTGAGCCAACAGCCTTTCCTCCTCCGGATTGCTGGCAAAGCCAATTTCAGCAATCACACTGGGCATGGCAGCATTCTGGGTTAAAAAATAGGCGGAGCTTTCCTTGGCTGCCCGCTGATTATGCCCCAAATTGGCAATTAATTCTTCCTGCAAAAGCAAAGCCAACTGGCGACTGGCTGGAGAGTCTGGACTGGAAAAAACCTGGGCTCCATGCTGGCTGGCATCTTCTGGAAAGCTATTAACATGAATACTCAGCAGCAAATCTGCTCCTTCTTCTTTGGCCAAATTTAAACGGTATTGCAAATCCTCCCGTTTGCTGCCCTGAATGAAGGGCTGCTCTTTCCGGGTCATAATCACCGTAGCTCCGGCCTCTTGCAAATAGCCCTGCAATTTTTGAGCCACTTGCCAGGTAATTTCCTTTTCTATCAAACCGTTTGAGCCTATGGCTCCCGGATCGTCCCCGCCATGCCCGGCATCCACAGCAATTACCCGACCGGCCAAAACCGCAGCCAGAACCGGTTCATCTTCCTTGCCCCAGCTTAAAAAGGCATAAAAAAGCAAAAGCAGCAAACCCATAATCAAGGTCCACAGCCAGGCTTTATTGGGTCGGTTAATAATTGCTATCCACACAAAGCCATCCCTCCAGCCGCCCCAGATTCTACTATCCATTAATATGCAGCAATTGAAGGCTTTAGACCCGATCATCCCGGATAATTTCGGCAAGATGATCGGGCTTTGTTCAACAATTAACCAGCACCTAACCAGCCTTTTGTTCCTTTTGCACCAAAATAATAAACTCATTGCCCAAAGCGGTCAAACTGCAAATTTTGCTTTTGCCTTCAGTAGAAACCTCCACCAATCCCAAGGCATATAACTGCATAACTACATGATCCAAAACCGCTCTTTTGACCCTGGCTGAAAGGGATAATTCTTCCTTGTTCATATTGCCCTGCTCCACCAAAGCCACCAGCACCCTTTCGGCCTCCACAGGCAGGCGATCATTTACTTTGATAAAATAATCCGGCAAAGAAAGTTCCTTCACAATTCTAACCTCCTGTTTAAATTAGCTGTTAATAGTATGGTCATCTTTTCAATTAAATAATCCCTAAAAGACCGGCACTTCTCAAAAAATTTTTTCGTCTTAAATTTTTGTCGGCAAGCCTGATTTTTGGTTTATTCTGGACGGGTAAAGTAGTATAATAATTAAATAATCATTTTTAAGAAAAGAAAACGAGGGGGGACGAGTAGATGGTAGAATTTAATGATGTAGCCAAAAAGTTTTTGGAATATAACCCCAATGCGAATATTGCTTTGCTCCAGGAAGCCTATGCCTTTGCGGACGAAGCCCACCGGGGTCAAAAGCGTCACTCCGGTGAAGAATATATTACCCACCCTCTGCATGTAGCCATGATCCTGGCTGAATTAAAAATGGATCAGAAAACCCTCATTGCCGGACTTCTGCACGATGTAGTGGAAGATACCATTCTATCCCTGGAAGATGTTCGGAAAATATTCGGCCTGGAAGTAGCTATTATGGTTAACGGTCTGACCAAACTAAGTAAACTGGAATTTAAATCCAAAGAAGAACATCAGGCCGAGAATGTTCGCAAAATGTTTATGGCCATGGCTCAGGATATTCGGGTGTTGATTATCAAGCTGGCCGACCGGCTGCATAATATGCGAACTTTGGGACACCATCAAAAAGCAGAAAAACAAAAAAGAATTTCCAAGGAAACCTTGGATATTTATGCTCCTTTGGCCAATCGCCTGGGTATTTATAAGCTGAAATGGGAATTAGAAGATCTTTCCTTCCGCTATCTGGAACCGGAAATGTATCAATATTTAACTGAAAGCTTATCCAAAACCAGGGAAAAACGGGAAGAATATATTGAAGAAGCCATTGGCATTTTGCGGAAAAAAACTGAAGAAATGAGCATTAAAGCGGATATTAAGGGTCGTCCCAAGCATCTTTACAGCATTTATCAAAAGATGAAAAAGAAACAAAAGGATGTCAGCGAAATTTATGATGCTTTGGCGGTTCGGGTGATCGTTGATGAAATTCGAGATTGCTATGGGATTCTGGGCATGGTTCATTCCATTTGGAAGCCTATTCCCGGCCAATTTGATGATTACATTGCCGTTCCCAAGCAAAATATGTATCAATCCCTGCATACGGCAGTTATTGGCCCTCACGGAGAACCGCTGGAGATTCAAATTCGCACCTGGGATATGCACCATGTTTCGGAATATGGAATTGCCGCTCATTGGCGATATAAAGAGGGCAAAAAAAGCGACCGGGAATTGGAGAAAAAGCTGGAATGGCTTCGCAATCTGATGGAATGGCAGC
Source organism: Desulfocucumaceae bacterium (assembly GCA_045599035.1). Lineage (GTDB taxonomy): Bacteria > Bacillota > Desulfotomaculia > Desulfotomaculales > Desulfocucumaceae > CATZDY01. Next base: position 7,263 of record JAZRVI010000022.1, read on the forward strand.
GGGATCTCAAGGATGCCAGCGAATTTATCGAAACTCTCAAAGTAGATGTCTTTTCGGATACGGTTTTCGTTTACACCCCCAAAGGAGATGTAATCGAGCTGCCTGCCGGTTCCACTCCGGTAGACTTTGCCTTTCGAGTCCATACCCAGGTAGGCTTTAGCTGTGTGGGAGCCAAAGTAGATCAACGCATTGTTCCTTTGGATCATAAGCTGCAAAATGGAAATATTGTAGAAATTATCACCACCAAAATTCCCAACGGTCCCAATCGGGATTGGCTGGCCTTTGTCACCACTTCTCAGGCTCGCAATCGCATTCGGCATTGGTTTAAGCAGGAGCAAAAACAGGAACTGATTGTTAAAGGCCGAGAAATGCTGGAGCGGGAAGCCCGCAAGATTAATAATTTTGATTTTGATCTGCTCAAAAGCAATAACCTGCTGGAGATTGGCCACAAGCACAATTTGAACACGGTGGAAGATATTTATGCTGCTGTAGGTGATGGGGTATTAAATCCTTTACCCATTATTAATAAATTAAAGCCGGCAGAGGATTTGCCCAAAAGCGGAACCCTGGAAGAAGAATTGCAGGCTTTACCCTCGGATATCCGGGCTAAACCGGCCTGGGGCCGCCCCACCCAGGGAATTAGAGTGCGGGGAATTGACAATATTTTGATTCGCTTTGCCAACTGCTGCAATCCGGTTCCCGGCGATCCCATTGGCGGTTACATCAGCCGGGGACGGGGGGTTACCGTTCATCGGCTGGACTGCGGTAATATGGAAGTTTTAACCCACAAAGAAAGCTCCCGTATGGTAGAAGTAGCCTGGGACGAAGATTTCGCAGCCCCCTTTCAGGTTAAGTTGAAAATTGAAACCATGGATCGTTCGGGAATGCTCAACGATATTTTAAATGTACTCAGTGAACTTAAAATTAATGTTAATTCCATCAATGCCAAAACTCACAGTAATACCGCCAGTATTGAAATGCTGCTTTTTGTTAAAACCAGGGAACAGCTGGATTATATTGTAGAAAAGATTTCTCACATTAAGGATGTTTTTGGGGTACACCGTACCTCGCAAAGAATGAGCAAACTTGACTAATTTTTAACTAATTTTTAACTGACTGGGAGGAAAAACATGATTTTCAAACATTTGACTGTGGGCAGCTTAATGGGTGTAAACTGTTATATTCTCGGCTGTGAAAAAACCCGCCAGGCTGCCATTATTGACCCCGGCTACAATGCTCCTTTGATTTTGAAAACCCTGCAAGACCTGGAATTGCAATGCGTCCAGATTATTATTACCCACGGACATGTGGATCATATTACGGCTTTGGAAAAAGTCCGGCAGGCTACCCAGGCACCGGTGGCCATCCACGAGCTGGACGCAGACAAGCTGCTCAACCCGGAACTGAATCTTTCAGTGATGATGTCAGAAGAAGTCACCTGCCGGAAAGCCGAACGCCTTTTGCAAGACGGAGATTTAATTCAAATAGGTGAATTACAGCTTAAAGTAATGCACACTCCCGGCCATACAACAGGCGGAATCAGCCTGTCCGTGGAAGATAAATTATTTACTGGGGACACTTTATTTGCCGGTTCCGTGGGACGCTGTGACTTTCCCAAGGGCAACCTGGATCAACTGCTCAAGGGCATTCAGGAAAAACTGCTGGTTTATCCGGATTCCACCCAGGTTTATCCGGGACATGGCCAAGCCACAACCATTGGAGCTGAAAAAAACCACAATCCATTTTTGATCAACTAAAAAAGCATTCCTAAATCATCCAAAAGGACATTCAGAAATGCTCGCAAGAATTTTAGTGCAGATGACCCTGGCCGGAATCATGATGATGGCCGCAGCCACAATTTGAATGCTGGTGGTGATGATGACCGCAACCGCAATTCTGGTCATGCTGATGATGGTCACAGCCACATTCCGAGTCAGAAGATTTTTTAAAACCGGAAGCTTCCAGGCTGTCCACAATTTGAGCCTTAATCCCCTGCAAATATTGTTTCCGCAATTGATCCTGCTCGATTTTTTCTTCCGGGGTTAAGGTGCCGGCTTTTTGTTTGGCAACCAATTGGTTAATTCTTGCAACTAATTCTTGACTAATCATCAGGCTCCCCCCTTTTTAATTTATTATAGCACAAGTCAAACCGGAAAAAAACAGGGGATTTTTTGCAGGGCAGCCGCCAGGAGGACAGAGCAAAGCGTTGACAAAAAATCAAGCTTTGCCTAAAATGAGATAATATGCAAGTTTAGGAGGGATTATTATGGCCGTAACCAGACCCAGAGGTACTGGAGATCTCATTCCAGCCGATATTGCCAAATGGAACTACCTCGAAAACACCTTTAAAGAGGTTTGCCAGGACTATCATTTTCAGGAAATCAGAACTCCAATTTTTGAACACACCGAACTTTTTGTACGGGGAGTAGGCGATACCACCGATATTGTAGAAAAAGAAATGTACACTTTTACCGACCGGGGTGACCGCAGTTTAACCCTGCGTCCGGAAGGCACTGCTGCTGTAGTGCGGGCTTATCTGGAAAATCACTTGGATTCCCTGCCCCAGCCCATCAAGCTTTTTTATAATGGCCCCATGTTTCGTTATGATCGCCCTCAGGCCGGACGCTATCGGCAGTTTCATCAGGTGGGAATCGAGGTTTTAGGCAGTGACAGCCCGGATCTGGATGCCGAGGTTATCGCTATGGCTATGGATTTTTATGCCCGCTTGGAACTAAAAAACCTGGTTTTACATATTAACAGCGTTGGCTGTCCAACCTGCCGTCAAACCCTGCGGCAAAAGCTGCTGGAATTTTTCCAGCCCCGGCTGAACGAATTATGCCCCAACTGTCAATCCCGTTATCAACGCAATCCTTTGCGGATTTTGGACTGCAAAAGCAAAACCTGTCAGGAAATAGCTGCTCCGGCTCCGCACACTCTGGATTGTCTGTGTCCGGCTTGCCAGGAGCATTTCTCCGCTGTTAAGCACCACTTGGATTTATTGGGCATTGACTATCTGGTCGATCCTTCTTTGGTGCGGGGACTGGATTATTATACCCGCACGGCCTTTGAAATTGTAGCCGAGGATATTGGAGCCCAAAGCTCCATTGGCGGCGGAGGCCGTTATAACGGTTTGGTAGAAGCCTGCGGCGGAGCTTCCACTCCGGGAATCGGATATGCTTTGGGACTGGAAAGAATCATCTTAACCAGAGAACAGCAAAATTTAAGCTGGCCGGAAGCCTCCGGTCTGGATATTTTTGTGGCTATCGCTGATTCCCAGGCCTCTGATCAGGCTTTTAAAATTCTGGCCAATTTGCGGCAAGCGGGCTGGGCAGCCGAAAAAGATTATTTAAATCGCAGCCTTAAGGCTCAAATGAAATATGCCGGCAAGCTGAATCCCCGCTTTACCTTAATTGTGGGCAGCAGCGAACTGGCCAAAGGAACCGTAGTTTTGAAGAACATGGTCACCGGAGAACAACAGGAAATTTCTCTGGATGCTGTAATTAGTTTTTTAAATAAATTTGGGAGGAAAAAATAATGGCTGAAAGTATGGGAAATTTAAGCAGAACCAATTATTGTGGAGATCTGCGGCGTTATAATGTGGAGGCCGAAGTAGTCCTGATGGGCTGGGTTCAAAAAAGACGGGATCACGGCGGCTTGATTTTTGTGGATTTGCGGGATCGCACTGGGATTATTCAGGTTGTCTTTAATCCGGAACAGGCCGAAGCCTTTGCCAAAGCGGAAACCATCCGCAGCGAATATGTAATTGCTGTACAGGGAACCGTTGTACCTCGTCCGGAAGGCATGGAAAACCCCAATTTAAAAACCGGGGAAATTGATGTAGTCTGCCAAACTCTGACCATTTTAAACAAGGCCAAAACTCCACCTTTTGAAATTGAAAATGACCTGAGATGTGACGAAAATTTACGCCTAAAATATCGCTATCTGGATTTAAGAAGACCGGAAATGCAAAGTATCTTCCAATTAAGAAACGATATTTGCCGCTCCGCCCGTTCCTTTCTGGATCGCAATTTATTTTTGGAAATTGAAACTCCAATTTTGAACCGCAGCACGCCGGAAGGAGCCAGGGATTATCTGGTACCCAGCCGGGTGCAGCCGGGAAACTTCTTTGCCTTGCCCCAGTCTCCCCAATTATTCAAACAAATTTTGATGGTTTCCGGCATGGATCGTTATTATCAAATTGCCAAATGTTTCCGGGATGAAGATCTGCGGGCTGATCGCCAGCCGGAATTTACCCAAATTGACATAGAAATGTCCTTTATGAACGAAAACGAAATTATGACCTTAATGGAAGAACTAATGGCTCATATTTTTGCCCGCACCACCAATATTCGAGTACAAACTCCTCTGCCCCGCCTGACCTATCAGGAAGCCATGGAACGCTATGGTTCGGACAAGCCGGATTTGCGTTTCAGCATTGAATTGCAGGACATTAGCGACATTGCCGCTCAATCCGAATTTAAAGTTTTTAAAAACGCTATTGCCAATGGCGGCATAGTCAAAGGAATTAGAGCCAAAGACTGCGGCAATTACAGCCGAAAAGAAATTGACGAATTAACCGCCTTTGTTAATATTTACAAAGCCAAAGGTTTGGCTTACTTTATTGTGGAACCCGGTGAAAAGGTTAAGTCTCCCATTGCCAAATTCTTTACTGAAGAACAATTACAGGAAATCGTTCGCCGCTTCAACGCCCGGCGGGGAGATTTGCTCCTGTTTGTTGCGGATCAACCCTCGGTGGTTTATGCTTCTCTGGGAGCCCTGCGTTGCCTGATCGCTGAAAAACTGGGCTTAATTGATCCGAATCGGCATGAATTTGTGTGGGTAACCGATTTTCCCATGTTTGAATATGATGAAGAAAGCGGCCGCCATGTAGCCATGCACCACCCATTCACCGCCCCCAAAGAAGAAGACCTGCAATATCTGGAAAGCGATCCGGGACGGGTTAAAGCCAAAGCTTATGACATGGTTTTAAACGGAGTAGAACTGGGCGGCGGCAGCATTCGTATTCACCAAAGAGAGGTTCAGGAAAGAGTGTTCAAGGCCATTGGTCTTTCTCCGGAAGAAGCCCAAAACAAATTTGGCTGGATGCTGGAAGCCTTTGATTATGGCACCCCGCCTCACGGCGGTTTGGCCTTCGGTCTGGATCGGCTGGTAATGCTGATTGCCAAACGGCAAAGCATTCGGGATGTCATTGCCTTCCCCAAAACCCAAAGTGCTTCCTGCCTGATGACCAACGCTCCCAATGAAGTTGATGCCGCTCAATTAAAGGAACTGCACATAAAATTGGATCTTAAGGCCAAAAAAGCCAAAGAAACCGAGGAAAAATAAACAATAAATTCCAGTAAAGAATTAATATTTTCCCTTGCGTTTGACAATCAGATATGATAGGATCATCTTAACACGCAGTGAGCAATAAATCCCCCAACTCTATAGGTGGCGATATGAATTGCGATAAACACGGCAACGAAGGTCTGCGTAAATCTTCAAATAAATGGTAGGCTGGGAATCAGCCGAACCT
>JAZRVI010000023.1:0-3214 GCA_045599035.1 Desulfocucumaceae bacterium
AACCCCTTTATTCTGCGGGATATGAATAAATGCGTGCTGTGCGGCAAATGCGTCCGAGCCTGTGCAGAAATCACCGGCAAAAATAATATTGATTATGCTTACCGGGGCTTTGACAGCAAGATCTCTACTTTTGGGGATATGCCCTTTATTGACAGTGACTGCGTTTTCTGCGGCCAATGCGTTTCCGTTTGTCCCACCGGTGCTTTAATGGAAAAAAGCCTGGTCGGAGTGGCTCGGCATATGGAACTGAAAAAGGTCAGAACCACCTGCCCCTTCTGCGGAACCGGCTGCAACTTTGACCTTTGCGTCAAGGACGACAAGGTCGTAGCAGTTACCACCACTCCCGACAACCCGGTTAATGGCCGAGCCTTGTGCATCAAAGGCCGTTTTGGCTGGGATTATATTTACAGCCCGGATCGCCTGAAAACTCCGTTGATCAAAAAAGACGGGGAATTTGTGGAAGCCTCCTGGGATGAAGCTTTTGATTTAATCGCCAGCAAGTTTGGCGAAATTAAAGAAAAATACGGATCGGACAGCTTTGCAGCTTTAAGCTCGGCTCGCTGCACCAACGAAGAAAATTATTTGATGCAAAAATTTGTAAGGACGGTGATGGGCACAAACAATGTTGACCATTGTGCCCGTACCTGACACGCTCCCACTGTAGCCGGTCTGGCTACCTCATTTGGAAGCGGTGCAATGACTAACTCCTTTAATGAAATTGAAGATGCCGAACTGATTATGGTTATCGGCAGCAACACAACTACAGCTCACCCGGTAGCCGGTTATAAAATCCGGCAGGCCGGCCGCAACAAAGCCAAATTAATCGTAGTGGATCCCCGCCGCATTGAATTGGCAGAAGAAGCTGACTATTGGCTCCGTCTGAATCCCGGAACCGATATTCCGCTCTTAAACGGCTTGATGCACATCATCTTGAAAGAAAGCCTGCAGGATGATGAGTTTATCCAAGAAAGAGTCGAGAATTTTGATGAGTTAAAAGCTACTGTTGAAGAATATAACCCTGAATATGTCAGTGAATTAACCGGTATTGCAGTTGATACTTTATACGAAGTAGCCCGGCTTTATGCCAAAACCGACAAGGCCATGATTTTCTATACCCTGGGGATTACCGAACATGTTTGCGGTACCAACAATGTTATGAGCATTGCCAACCTGGCCATGATTACCGGCCACCTGGGACGACCCAGCGTGGGGGTTAACCCCATCCGGGGACAAAACAATGTTCAAGGTGCCTGCGACATGGGGGCTTTACCCAATGTCTATTCCGGCTATCAGGCCGTTACCAATCCAGCCTGCCGGGAAAAATTTGAAGCCGCCTGGGGCGTAAAGCTTCCAGACAAAAACGGCTTGATGATTCCGGCCATGTTTGAAGCGGCCAATGAAGGCAGCCTCAAGGCCATGTTTATTCTGGGCGAAAATCCGGTTTTGACTGACCCGAACAGCAATCATATTCGTTCCGGTCTGGAAAAATTAGAATTTTTGGTAGTTCAAGAATTATTCTTTACTGAAACCGCTGAATATGCCGATGTAGTTCTGCCTTCCGCCAGCTTTGCCGAAGTAGACGGAACCTTTACCAATACGGAACGCCGGGTTCAAAGAGTAAGAGCCGCCATTAAACCTCTGGCCGGCAATACCGCCTGGCAAAGTATTGTGGAAATCAGCAATCGGATGGGTTATGCCGAAAGCTATGCCAATCCGGGCGAAGTTTTTGCAGAAATGGCCAGCCTGACTCCTTCCTACGGCGGAATTAACTACGCTCGGATGGAAAACGAAAGCCTGCAATGGCCTTGCCCCAATACAGATCACCCCGGCACTCCTTATATGCATGTGGGTAAATTCTCCAAGGGCAAAGGAACCTTGAAGGCTATCGGCCACACTCCGCCTGCTGAACTTCCGGATTCGGAATATCCGTTCCTGCTCTCGACCGGCCGGATTTTGTATCATTACAATGTTACCACTCCTTATTCGGCCAGAATCTACAGCATTTGGAACAAAGAATATTGCCAAATTAATCCGGAAGATGCGGCAAAAATGAATATTAAACAGGATGACAAGATCCGGGTTACTTCTCGTCGCGGGGTAGCTGAAGCTTATGCCGAAGTTACTGACAAGGTAGTCCCGGGCATGATCTGGATGTCTTTCCATTACAAGGAAAGTCCCACCAATGCCCTGACCAGTCATGCCATTGATCCTATTACACAAACCGGAGAATACAAGGTTTGTGCTGTCAAAATTGAAAAAATAGCTTAATAAACAATTAAACAACAGGGCTGTTTCATGCAGTCCTGTTGTTTTTTATATATTTTGTATAAAACATCCTGCGTAAAAAGATCGTTGTTGATTTAACAATCTTATACGGTAGAGGCAAAGTAAGCACACCTGCAAGAATAAGGGTTGCCTGAACATTCAGGCGGAAACTTAAATACCAAACTTCTTAAACAGGGCATTAGCCTTTAGAAGCCGTCTGCCTTTAAATGGGTGGTAGTTCCCCAGATCTTTGCTCTCCTGTTAAAATATTCATATTCCGGCAGCGAATAGTTTGCAAATCAGCTTGGCTTATTTCTTAACAGTAGCTCAAAATCAAAATGATCAGACTAACTCAAAACACCGAAATTCTAATACTTTAACACAAAGGAGTAATTAAATGGATCTGGTAAAATTAACTATCAACGGTCAGGAATATGAAGTCCCGGCCGATATTACCGTTTTAAAAGCAGCACAACTAATTGGAATTAATATTCCCACCCTTTGCTATGAAGACGATCTCAGTCCCTTTGGAGCCTGCCGCTTGTGCATAGTAGAAATCGAAGGTATGAGAAATTTGCCGGCTTCTTGCGTTACGACAGTAAGACCAGGGATGGTAATTCAGACTCATTCTCCCGCTGTTATAGAAGCCCGTCGGACTATCCTGGAACTTTTGATAGCCAACCATCCTATGGATTGTTTAACCTGTGACAAAATGGGTAATTGCAAGCTGGCTAACTATTGTCATGAATATGGAGTAAAAACCAGTCCATTCCACGGCAAGGTTCACGAATATGAAATTGAGGACAGTAACCCCTTTATTCTGCGGGATATGAATAAATGCGTGCTGTGCGGCAAATGCGTCCGAGCCTGTGCAGAAATCACCGGCAAAAATAATATTGATTATGCTTACCGGGGCTTTGACAGCAAGATCTCTACTTTTGGGGATATG
>JAZRVI010000024.1:0-28291 GCA_045599035.1 Desulfocucumaceae bacterium
AGTGTCCGCTTGATCGCTTTCACCGCTGGATTTAGTCTTCAAAACCGGAGTTACGGTTATCATCGAATTCGGCTGAATAAAGCTGTACGAGCCGTCTCCATTATCTGTCAGGCTGACGGCTTGACCGTTTCCATCAACAGCGGTCAGACTGTCCAAAAGATAACCTTCTTCCAAGGTCAGGTTAATAGTAACCCGATCCCCTTCGGCTGCTGAGGCCGGAGAAAACTTTATGCTGCATCCAGTACAGGGAGCAATCATATTTGTATATTTTTCCAAACCCGAACTGCTGCTGCCGCTGTCGCTGCCGCCGCCGCTGGTTTTAATGGTAACCTGAATCTGATTGCCTTCGGCTGCATATTTATCCATACCATCATAAGTGCCGACTTCATATTCTGTATTGGAAATAGTGGTAGTGCCTGTTTGCAAAGCTTTGAGCTGGAAGCTGCCCAGTTTTACTTTGGGTGAAAATTGAGTACCGTTCAAATTATCAGTAATAAAGCTGAAAACCACTTTTTGCAGCCCCTGATCCGGCCAGTCCCTTACAAAGGGTTCACGGAAGCTATAGGAACTGTCAGCCTGCATAGTGCCGCTGACCAGCTCAAAGTATTCAGTTTCATAAGCGATTTCATCCTGCATACTGTACAGGGCATAATCATTGCTGCTGTCCTTCAATTCCAAAAAAGCATTTACGGTAATTACTTCCCCCTGTTTAACACTAACCGAAGTGGAAGTGCTGTCCCCCGCCTGAATTGCAAAATTAAACTGCTGTGAATTATCCACCGCCCAGGCAGCCGCAGAAGAAAACAGCAAAAACAAACTCAAGCCTAAAATTATCCCCAGTTTTTTCCTCACAATTTTCATAACTAATACCTTGCCCTTTCCTGGTTCTTTCAAAAGAAGCAAAAATCCAATACAAGCACTTGCAACTCATAATAGTTTAATAATTCAGAATGATTGTAATTTAACCGGGCAAGAGTTCGTAAAATATCCTGCCCGATTAGGTTTTCTTTACAGCTTATCAAAGAATTTTTCCAGCACCGAGGCCGCAAAATCCCTTAATATAATTTCCTGCGGATTAAAATTATCCATTGCATCCTTGCTCATAATCCCGCCGGCCAGAATTTGATTAACCTTATTGCGGTTATCTTCCTGGATGGACAGCAAATCATTACAAATTACCGGCTCACCGCTTAAAATTTCCGGTCGTCCCACATATTCCAGATAATTATAAAGAACTGCTGCCAGGTTTTCCCGATCCACCGCTTCCTGACCGGAAGCCTGCATAAGCCCCTGAGCTTCAGCCCAGGTCAGAGTTTCGGCATAACTCAAATCCCCAATTCCATTTAATTTGGCTAAAAAGGCCGCCAGCATATTATGGTTTAATTCCTGCTGGGGATTAAACTTGCCCTGGCCATCGCCTGTCAACAAACCAGCCTTTTCCAGCTTGATAATGGAGCTGGCATAAGGATTGCCGTCAATATCTTCAAAGCTGCTGCTAAAAGCCTTGTCTGAACTATGATCCGGGGTTAAAGCTTCATTGACCGGCTCGCTTGTTGTTTCCGTTGAAGCAACTGGCTCGATAATTAAAGCTTTATCGGTCAAAACATAAATTCCAGGTTTATCAGCTTTAAAGTAAATTAATTTTTGTCCTGAGTCATAGCCGCTAATTAGTTGACCGGTAAGGGTGTTTCCTTCCAATCTGTATAAATAACAGGAAGAAAGATTTTTACCTTCCGGCAAAACATAGGGCATCCCCAAGTCCAAGGTTCCTCCGGACAAGGTGGTTATTTCCTGCTCCCCAACAAATAATTGGTACTGAGTAAGCAAAGCTTTTTCATCCACCAATTTTTGCTGTTCCAGGGTCAGGCTGTCCCAACTGAGCGGGGTAATCTGCAAATTTAAAGAGTCCTTTTTATTTTGAGCAAGGGTGGTCAAATAATTGTCCAAAACTACCAGATAACCGGCGGTACAGCTTAGTTTAAGACCCAAAATATGTTCCTGTTTGGTCAAAATTTCCCCAAGCTGGGAGAGCGGGAACTGCACCTGACAGGCTTTAACCAGGCTTTGCAGGGACTTAAGCACGGTCAGTTTAAATTCCAGATAGCCCTTAAATTCGCTGTCATTCTGGACTTTATTTAACAAGGCTTCCAGATCGGATTCCGTAATTTTATATTTGGCCAATCCTTTTTGCACATCGGCTTCAAAGCTGGCCGCTATTGATTCCGTTCCGCCGCTGGAGCCGGAAGAAGAATCCGCATCATCCGGCATTTCCGATTCCTGGGTATAATCCCGAACATAGTGCCAGAAAATTATATCTCCATCGTTAATGGCACATTCCCGCAGGCCAAGCTGAATATGTTCTCCGTTAAGCTGATACATCCAGCCGCTGTTGGGTCCATTATCAAATTCATACAAATCATTGATTCCTGATACATAACCGGCTTCTTCTTCATAACTGATACCAGCCTGATCCAGGGCTTTAAAGAAAGCATCAGCCACCGTCAAATAATTTCCGTTGATAGCTTCTGACTTATTTAAGGTTAGTTGTTCTTCTTCAATCCATATTTCATAGTCATCACTGCCATTCTTTTCATAGGTATTGCCCTTTTGGTCTCCCTGCAAAGAAAAGGTTACCGTGATACTGTCTTCTGCCCCACCGGTGGAGCCACCGCCCCCACCGGACTTGTCGCCTTGCAGGGTAATTTGATAAGCAGTTGCCTGAGCCGTTTCAGAGGCTACTTCAATCTGAACCACCGCTGTAGCTTCGGCAAAGTAAACATTGTAGCAGGTCTGCCCTGTCCGGCTGGAAGTAACAATCTGGCTTACTCCACTAACCGGAGTTACTTTAAGCTCGGCTCCACTTTCCACTACCGGACAAAGACTATCATAAGTATTGCTGGCTTCCAAATCTTTGGCTGCCGTATAAATTAAAACTGCGGGATCAAAAGCAGGAGTTAAAGTCAATTGACTGGCTTCGGAGCTGTCCTGGCTCCAAACTGTCAAACCTTGCAGTTGGGCTTTTCCTACAAAATTCAAATTATAGCTTACTTCCGACTCCGAACCGCCCCTAACCATAATTTGAGCGGTTCCCTGCCCGGCGGTCAAAGGAATTTTGGCCTGATACTGATTGTCAGATTCTTTAACCTGAACTGACTCACCATTAGCTTTCACCTGACAGCTTTGACCGACAGGCACAGTAAATTGCAGGGTAGCCTCCGTCAAATCCGCTGGTACTCCAACTTGATATTCCTTTATTTGCGGATCAAATTCCAGGGCTTGAATCGCTTCCGGCACAACCAGACTGTTCAGGCAGGTTTGAGTGACTGCAAACTTAAATAAATAACCGGCTTCATTATAGAAATACAAAGCTCCGGATGGATCAAAAGAAAAATGTTCATAAGAATAAGCTGCTCCATTATCCACCGAAGGCACAGCTACTGCTTTCAGACTGGCTTCATTGGAATCATCATAGTCCTCTTCCAAAACATAAATGGAGCCGGGATGGTTATAGGCTTGAACATACAAACAAGGTTGGGCATAGGCCGTACATAAAATCGGCATACTTTGGATTTTACCCAGATTATTACTGGTTTTGTAAAGGAAGCTTAAATCAGACGCTTCCAGAACCCAAACCCTGCCATCTTGTCCGCCCAGATAAACCCGATCCCGATAAATAACCGGAGGACACATTGATTTGCTGGCCTCAGCCTCTAAAAAGCTGTTTTCGGTAAATTTTCCATCTTGAGGATTAATCTGAATGGAATATAGCTTGGCATCAAAATAACCGCCCCAGTATAAACGCTCTTGATCCACAGAATAGGCTATTGAGCAAGAGCTGCTGTTGGGAGTTTCCCGACCCTTCGTATCTTTAAAGGTAAATTCATCCAGCACATTTCCGGTTTGAGCTTCGACTGCATAAACCTTATAAAGATTGGGAACATAATAAACCTCGGTTACTCCGTCCTCCAAAGTGACAAAAGCTCCCGCCGACCAATTAAAAGTACCTTCCAGAGTATAGGCACTTGTTCCATTATTTGCATTTAGCACTTTGCCGTTACAATAAAGCAAACCATTATGATAAACCAGGGGGTGATAATAACCATTTTGCAGATCGGTTGACCAGACTGGTGTGGAAGATAGATGCTTTACATCATAAGCAGAAATGTTATTCTGAGTAGCTACAAAGATTTTTCCTTCTCCATAAGCCAGATAGTCATAATACATGAAACCCTGACTGCCTATGCCGGCAATGGTTTCGACTATTTCTCCGGTTTCGGAATCAATCTTCAGCAAGCCTGTCTTGTTGGTGGTATAAATATAATTATCAAGAATAACTGGCTGTCCTACATAAAATCCAGCTTTTGCTACCGCATCTCCCACAGCCAGTTGAGCTTTCCATTGTTCAGTGGCTCCGGCCAGGGGTAAAGCGGTTGAAGTAATATTATTATTACTGGAAGTATAATTGAAAGCTCCAGCCCATTGCACCTCAGGCTCCGAGCTGGTCAAAGGCATCAGCTCCTCACTTGAAGTTGAACTTGAGCTTGAAACATTTTCCATTTCCTGAGGCAGGACTTCCAGGGCTTCTTCTTCGACCAATTCAGGTTCATTGGCTGGCAAATCAGCCTCTTCCGAAACTACTTCCAGGATTTCTTCCTCTTCCAGGCCTTCTTCAGCCAAAGCAAAAGGCATAATGACCAGCAATAAAGATAAAGCTATCCATAAACTGATAAACCTTTGGAAATCTTTTCGCAATCTCATCTTGTAACCTCCTTTAATTTTAAAAAACGGAAACTCAGGATAACTGGTTTCACCTCTTTTCTTAATCCTGTATCCGCCAAAATTAGTTCTAATAATCAAAAAATCCGTTTATTCCCAAAGAAAAACGGATTAATCTATTTAATCCGTTTTTGGGTGACGGCCAAAAACGGCAACAATTTGCAGCGTGTATCTGACTTGGGAAATTCCCGCACAGTAACCGACTTGTGGTTTTGAGGTCCAAGACCGTTAACCGTTCCACGCTGGCTGAAAACCTTTGCAAATTGTTTATTCAATTATAAACGGAAAACTAAGGTAAATGAGACTATTCTTATCTTGAATCCCATTACCTTGGATTTTTATCCATAATATTGCTAGACTTGTTTTTTCAATTATACCGGAATAATATAGAAAGGTCAATACCTATCTTTTCTGGAATTAGAATCTTTTTTAGGAATTTTACATTCATTTATGTAAAGATTAGACAAAAACCTCAGAAAATAACCTGACAATAACCTGCATAAAATATTATTTATGTAAATAAAAGACAAAGAAAAGTTTATCCTTTATTTTATTTATGCGGATATACTGTAATAATGTTAACTTTATTTAGCTATATTATTAACTAAAAAAAGTAATAATCTGTACTTATAACTTGACAAGATCATTACTTTTTGATTTAAGCCCACAAAAGATTAATTTTCTAAAATATTAAAGTAAAAAGGATTTCGTTTAAAGCTGACAGCCTATCACAATCAAATTTTGACTTCAACTAATGTTCATCAAAGCAGGATTAAACCCTGAATGACCAAAGAAAAAACGGTAGTGCCAACACTACCGTTAGAACAAGGATTTCTGCCGATGAATATAGACATTTAGAACCAGGCCAATGGCCAGTAAATTGGCCACCATAGCCGTACCTCCATAGCTGACAAAGGGCAGCGGAATGCCGGCTACCGGCATCAGACCCATAGACATCCCTATATTTTCAATAATATGAAAGGATAATTTAGATACCACACCAATAACCAACAAAGTACCAAAGGCATCCTTACCCATAAAAGAAATTCGGATACAACGGATAATTAATAAAAGGTAGAGGGCAAGCAAAGTAATTACCCCCAAAAGTCCTGATTCTTCCCCCAAGACCGAAAAAATAAAGTCACTGGTTCGGATGGGCAAAAAAAAGTGGCTTTGCGTACCTTCCAAAATACCCTTGCCCCAAAAGCCTCCGGAGCCCAGGGAAATTTTGGATTGATAAACATTATAGCCGGAACCCAACAAATCGCTCTCCGGATTCAAAAAGGTTTCAATCCGGGTCATTTGGTATTCCTTGATGGTATAGGAGTGAAATTTTTCATGCCACTTGCTGAAAAAAGCCTCCTTTTGGCAAACCAGGTCATAATAAGCTGCCAAATCTGCTTCGGTCAGGTCATTATCCGCCAAACCTTCCAAAATATCCTGATTATCCTCACTTAATTCCATAGTTCCAGCCTGAATTTTTTCCAAGGCCAGCTTTTGGTTTTCCCATTCCTCAGCCGAATTATGCAGATAACTATGAGAAAAATAAATGGCTAAAATCAAAAAGACTCCTACCGCAATGGTTGTAAATAAATGCCAAAACCTGGCTCCGGCCACAAAAAGCATACCAAAGGTAATGGCCACCAAAACCAGAGCGGTTCCCAAATCCGGCTGGACAATAATCAGTAAGGCCGGAAATCCCGCAAAAGCATAACAGGATAAAAGATCCCGCCAGCGAGACAAATTGCCTTCCTTGCCGGCCAAATAATCAGCAAAACAGATAATCATAATAATTTTGGACAATTCCGAAGGCTGAAACTTAAAGCTCCCAATTCCAATCCAGCGTTGAGCCCCCAAAGCGGTAAAGCCTAAAAGCAAAACCGCCACCAACATGACAATATTAAAAATATACAGATATTTGCTGATCTTACGCAGATCTTCAAAATCAACGGATAGAATAAATCCCATCCCGATAATCCCGATAATCATTCCCACGAGCTGATTGGCAATGGCTCCAAAATCCAAATGCAGCAAACGACCAAAAAAGCTCATCTCCTGAAAGGAGGTATAATCAACCTGAGAAAAGTCTACTGAAGCACTGCCCACAACAAGCAGACCCAAAACAATAATAGAGCCGGTCAGGATCACCACCGGATAATCCAATTCTTTTAATATCCTGTTAAAAATCTTTTTTCACCTGCCCGACCAAAATCTTTCTAAAAAACCAGCCCTATTTTATGCGTTTAACCGGAATATTGGCCACCAAAGCCACCTGATTTTCCACATGATCAAAATTTACTTCCAAAGATTTTTCATCAATTTCCATGTAATGGCTGATCACTCTAATTAAATCATTGCGTAATTCCTGCATAACCTGGGGAGAAATATCAGAACGATCATGCACCAAAACCAAACGCAGCCTGTCTTTAGCAATGTTTTTACTGGAAACATTATCCTTACCTAATATCTTGGAAATAAACTCCAGCATTATATTTCCCCCTGTCTATTTCCGAGTAAAGAGCTTTTTGATTTTATTGAAGAACCCTCCATCCTCCAAATCCAATAAAGGAATATCCTCACCCTTAATTCTTTTGACAATATTACGATAAGCCTGCCCAGACATGGACTTGTTTTCCTGCACTACTGCTTCACCTTTATTGGTAGTAATAACTACCATCTCATCATCTGGAACAACTCCCAATAAATCAATCGCTAAAATATCAATAATATCCTCAATATTCATCATATCGCCGGATTTGACCATATTATAGCGAATCCGATTGATAATCAGCCGAGGATCCTGCAAATCAGATGCTTCCAGCAAGCCCACAATCCGATCTGCATCCCGAACCGCCGAGATTTCCGGGGTGGTTACAACAATAGCCCGGCTGGCTCCAGCTATGGCATTCCTAAAGCCCTGCTCAATGCCGGCTGGACAATCGATCAGCACATAGTCAAATTCCTGCTGCAAGTCCTGACAAAGCTGGTACATTTGATCCGGGGTAACCGCAGTTTTATCCTTGGTCTGAGCCGCCGGCAGCAAGTATAAATTCTCAAAGCGTTTATCTTTGATCAAAGCTTTTTTATAAACTACTTCCCCATTCACCACATTGGTCAAATCATAAACAATTCGGTTTTCCAGTCCCAAGACTACATCCAGATTGCGAAGACCAATATCGGTATCCACCAAAACCACTTTATGTCCTAAAGCAGCCAATCCGGTTCCAATATTGGCTGTGGTGGTTGTTTTGCCAACCCCACCTTTGCCGGAAGTAATTACAATTACTTCTCCCATAAATCTTCCTCCATCCTAAAGCTTTCTAAACAAACGGTTCAATCGTAATTACTCCATTTTGAATTGAGGCAATTTCCGGGAAATCCTGGTCAGCCTCATCATCATCAGGAGATCGGGTAATATGACCGGCAATCCGCAACTGCATTGGTTTGAGACGGAAAGCCATAATAACGGCATTTTCATTGCCACAGGCTCCGGCCTGAACCATCCCTCTTAACTGACCCAAAACCAGAACATTGCCGCCGGCGATAATTTCGGCTCCTGGATTAACATCTCCCAAGACCACCACATTTCCCTGATAGTTCATTCTTTGTCCAGAACGCAGAGTTCTTTTGATTAAAACGGTATTTTCTTCATCCTCCAGGCCAAATTGTTCTTGCCACAGCTTTTGCAAATTAGGCACGGCATTCACACTCACTCTATATATTGAATGATTAGCTTTTCTCCATTGGCTCCAGAAAATCCTCTCAATTCTTCAAGAAAAAACTTACCTCAAAATAAATCTTATTTCGCACAAAATCGACTTACTATTCAGTTTCCGGGACAATCCCTCCGGATAGATCGCTGCCGCCAGTAGAAGTATCGCTGGGAACAATGCCGCCTTCAGAGATACCTCCACCATCATTCGGAACGGCCGGGGGATCCTGTACTACTGGAGTTTCCGGCTCTGCCGGAGCTACTGCTTCCGGTTTTGCCGGAGCTGCCGGTTCCGGTTCCGGCAGACTTTCCTCATTATTCGCATTAGAATGCCCCGAAGCTTCCGGTTCATTATAGGTTTCGGGAGCTGTATAAGTTTCTACCGAAGACCAACTGCCGTTATCCGGAGGAATAATCGTTCCGGAAGGCCGGGAAACCACATTATTATTGTTATTATTATATTTTCTGCCCGATCCGGAACCACCAGTGGAACCATCGGCATTGCTGCTGACAGGCTGGTTATATTCTTCTCCGGTTTCTTCACTGGCATTGGCATCTTGTTCTTTTAAGTCAAAATAAGCATCCATAATCTGCCGAACCGCTGCTCCAGCAACAGCTCCACCAGCTCCCCCATATTCAATAATTACCGCTACCACTATTTCCGGATCTTCATAGGGAGCATAGGCTACAAACAAAGCGTTATTATGTTCCCATGCATCACCCAATTCAGCCGTCCCGCTTTTTCCGGCGGCAGTATAGGAAGCACCGGAAAAAAGAGTAGGTGCCGTTCCGCCAGCAGTTACTACTCCCCGCATCCCTTGATGCAAAATATCCAAAGTAGCCTGAGAAACCGTTGGCTGATAAATGGCCACAGGCTGATTTTGCAAAACAACCTTGCCTTTGGAATTTATCACCTGATCCACCACATAAGGCTGATTTAAAGTTCCTCCATTGGCAATACAGGCTACATAATTGGCCAACTGCAAAGCGGTTACTTTGGTTTCCTGCTGTCCAATGGCCATATCCATGCTGTCATAATTATGCCATTGAGATTCCCATTCCCGAATTTTGGGATCCGGATGATTGCTCCACAATTCCTGCTTCCGCTCTTTGGAAGCCACAATACCTTTTTCTTCATTCGGCAAATCAACGCCGGTCACCTGGCCAAAACCATATTCAGCCGCATATTGACCGATTAATTCCGGACCGGCCTTTTCTCCAATTACATAAAAGAAAATATCGCAGGAATGCTTTAAGGCACTAGCAACATTAACCGAACCATGTCCGGCACTGCTCCAGCATTTTTTATTGGAATAAATTCCGCCGCAGTAAACTGAAGTATAAGCATTAATCAGGCCGCTTTCCAAAAAAGCGGTAGAAGAAACCATTTTAAAGGTCGAACCCGGAGTAGAAACAGTTTGAATGGCATGATTGCCCAAAGCCCGGCTGTCGCTCAAACTGGTATATTCGCTTGAACTCAAGGTACCGGAAAAGATATTTAAATCATAGCTGGGCAAAGAAGCCATGGCCAAGACCTTGCTGGTTTTCACATCCAAAACTACTGCTGCTCCCACCGGCTTAATTTCACCGCTCCGAACATAGCCGGAAGCCCGGGCTTTGTTCAAGGAATTTTGTACTGCATTTTGAGCCGCTCTTTGCAAGCGGGAATCTATGGTAAGTTTCAGACTGTTGCCAGTTGAAGCTTCCAGGGTTCCGAGTTCCCGTACTGGATTTCCCCTGGAGTCAACCTCCACAATTCTGGAACCTTTTTCTCCTCTTAAATATTCCTCATAACTTTTTTCCAGACCTACCTTGCCGACCAAATCGCCCATAGAATAGCTTTGAGTATTCAGGGCATCCGGATTTTCTTCCAGCCATTTATTATATTCTTCCAATTCAGTAGCATCAATTTCCCGGACATAGCCCAAAACACTGCCCAATAAATCTCCATAGGGATAATAACGAACCGGAGTGGTATCCACTGAAACCCCAGGCAGTTCCAGTTCCATTTCCCGAATCAGGTTAGCCATGCCCACACTAATATTACTCACCAGTTTCACCGGCTCATAAAGCTGTTCCTGAGCCGATATTTTCTGCTTAAAGTCCTCGACAATTTCTTCGGTACTCATTCCGCTGAAAGCCGATTCTCCGGCCAGCAGCTCCGCCAGTCTGTTAAGGGCTTCGGGATCCACCGTACCAGTAGTATTGCTGATGGAAACGGTATAAACCGCCTGATTATAAACCAGAATTTCATTGTGCGAATCCAAAATTTCGCCTCGGGGAGCTTCAATGGGAATAACCCGCTGGATATTTTGAGTAGCCAGGGTATTATATTTATCAGCTTCGGAAATCTGCATAAAAGCTAATCTGCTGGCCAAAAAGATAAAGGCCACCACTAATACCAGAGAAAATGCTTTCAATTCCTGTCCCAATTTTTTTTGTTTCAATGTTAAGCCCTCTCGTTTGTTAAGGATTAAGGTTTTGCTCCAGAGAATTGCATAGCCAGCCATCCTGACAAGAGCGACTGAATTTCCGATAGAAAAGCAAGACAAAAACTGCTGAATAGGTCGCTGTGGGCAGAACTACCTGCACCAAAGAAGCTCCCAGGGGCAGACTTTCGCCGTAAATACATAGTAATAGGTACTGAGTAAATTGAGCTGCAATAATCGCCAGCCAGGAAATAAACATGGCGATCAATAAACTGTCCTGATATAATTTATGCTGAAGCCGGCCAATTACAAAACCAATGATCAGATAGCTTAAAGCATTAAGACCAATGTAACTCCCATTCATTAAGTCCACCAGCAAGCCAGCCCCAAAGCCAAAATAGCCGCCTTCCGGATTGCCTCGGACAAAGGACAGGAAAATCACCCACAGAATAGCCAAATCGGGTCTAATGCCTCCAATGGCAAAACAATCCAGCAAAGAAGTCTGTAAAATGGCGGAAACCAAAACCAGACCAAAAAGAATTAACCAACGAAACATTATTTTACCTCACTTGCTGCCATAACAAGAGGGGCGGGGCATACAGCCTTAGCCGTCTGATTCCCCGCCTTCCTCATTCTGTTCTCCCCAGGGATAAGCCATGCTCTCCTGGCTAATTTCGCTGTCCTGAGTAGAAACCAAAACCATGACCTCCTCCAGGCAGCTAAAATCTACAAAAGGTTCAACAACAGCTTGATTATATAAACCGGAATTATCCTTGCCTACTGAAGTTACCACGCCAATAGGAATTCCTTTTAAGTAAAGACTGTCCATGCCAGCCGTAATTATCACTTCTCCGGGTTCCGCCTGGCGGGTAATGGCAATTTGCCCCATAACCAGGCTGTCCGAAGCCTGCAAAACGCCTTCTACAAAACCGGCAATCCGGCTCTTTTGCGTCAAGGCACTAACTCCGCTGCGGGAATCCGTAATCAGCAGCACTTCCGCTGAATTACTGGTAACATTAATAATTCTGCCCACCAGTCCGGACGGGGTAATAACAGTCATATTATTGGCAATTCCGTTGACCGAACCCACATTAATCCAGATTGTGCCAAACCAATTGGTAGAATCCCGGCCAATAACCGAAGCACTTATGGTTTGATAATTGCTGGCGGTCATCAGGGAGCTTTGAAAGCCCAGCAACTGATTCAAGCGTTGATTTTCCTGTTTATATTCCTCCAACATTCTCAACTGGCCTTGAGCATCCTCCAATTGCAGCTGCAATTCATGATAATCATAGGTTGCTCCAATAGCCTCAAAGGGCAGAGAAACCGTATTGCCGACCCAGTTTCCTGCCCGGGAAAGCACTCCTTGCACCGGAGTCCAAAAACCACGAAAAGACGACTGAGATAGTGAAGTATGTTCAAAAGCCGTAAATTTCAGCACCACCAAGGAGACAATTACCAAAACAATAATCAGCCATATCTTCTTGTTGGAAAACCAGCGAAACACCGACTCCACCTCTTTTTCAGGATATTTTCCGAGGCTGAACCAGAACCTTGCGTAAAATACGAATATTTTCCAAAACCTTGCCCGCTCCGTACACCACCGACAGCAGGGGATCTTCTGACAAATGCACCGGCATTCCAGTTTGTTCACTAATCAGGCGATCCAGTCCTCTTAACAAAGAGCTTCCTCCGGCCATCATAATTCCCCGATCCATAATATCAGCTGCCAGCTCCGGCGGAGTTAATTCCAGAGTAGATTTAATAGCCTCCATAATCTCGCTGACCGGCTCAGACAAAGCCTTATAAATTTCTTCTGCCGTGATTTCCACATTTTTGGGTAAACCGCTGACCAAATCCCGGCCTCTGATTTCAAAGGTTTCGTTTTCTGAAGGCTGATAGGCACTGCCAATTTCAATTTTAATTGATTCGGCCGTTCTTTCTCCAATCAACAAATTATAGGCTTTTTTAACATGAGTAATAATTGCTTCATCCATTTCATCTCCGGCAGTACGGATGGAACGGCTGGTGACAATCCCACCCAGGGAGATTACGGCAACCTCGGTAGTACCGCCTCCAATGTCCACAATCATATTGCCGGTAGGCTCGTGAACTGGCAGCCCGGATCCAATGGAAGCAGCCATAGGTTCTTCCACCAGATAGGCTTCTCTGGCTCCGGCCTGAATAGCGGCTTCCCGGACAGCTCTTTCTTCCACAGCAGTAACCCCGGAAGGTACCGAAATTACGACTCTAGGATGTACCAAAAAGGTTTTTCCTTCCAAAGCCTTGGTCACAAAATGCCGAATCATGCTTTGGGTTACATCGAAATCCGCAATAACCCCATCCTTCATGGGACGAATAGCCACAATATTACCTGGCGTTCTGCCGATCATTTGTTTGGCTTCGTCTCCCACAGCCAAAACTTTCCCATTATCCTTTTGAATTGCTACTACAGAAGGTTCCCGCAGGACAATGCCCTTTCCCTTTACATAAACCAAAGAATTGGCAGTTCCCAAATCAATACCCATATCTTTGGCAAACACTCCGAATCCCATTTTAGAGACCCCTTTCTTTTTTCAAAATTAAACCATTTAAGATATAAGGCAAATTAAAAACCGTCCTTATATTTAACACTCCCCCGCAGCTCAAGCAGCGGGGATCCAGTTTGATTGTTTAAGCAATCCTTATTCTTCGAGGATCCGCCAAAAGTCCAATACACAGTTATGCGGGCGGGCTTCATCCCCTAATCTAAAGCTTAGAGGTTTTCGCTTGTGGGCTATTTATAAACTCTCGAAAAATTACAAGAAAAGAAACTGCCTTTATCTGTAGACTTTCACTTTAGATCAAACTTTTAGCCTTCAGGCTGACAAAACAATTATCCCCAATTATAATATGATCCAAAATCTCGATTCCAATAATCTCCCCGGCTTTTT
This sequence comes from Desulfocucumaceae bacterium, assembly GCA_045599035.1. GTDB lineage: Bacteria > Bacillota > Desulfotomaculia > Desulfotomaculales > Desulfocucumaceae > CATZDY01. The sequence continues at coordinate 13,851 of JAZRVI010000024.1, forward strand.
GCAGGGTTCGGGTGACTGCTACATCACTTTGGCTGGGAGTTGGATCGCCACTGGGATGGTTATGCACCAGCACCAGTGAGGCTGCATTGCGTCTGACCGCTCCCTTAAAAACCTCCCTGGGATGAGCAGAGGAAGAACTGAGGCTTCCAATGGAAATTACTTCCCTGGCCAAAAATTGATTTTTATTGTTCAGAAAAAGAGCTACCAGGCATTCCTTTTCCAAATGCCTCATGTCCTCCATAACCAGCCCGACAATATCCTTGGGGGAATTTATAATAAGTCGTTCGGCAGTTCCGGAAGCAGCTATCCTTCGTCCCAGTTCAACTGCAGCTTTAAGCTGAACTGCTTTAACCTGGCCAATTCCATTAATATTCTGCAACTCCTCTACTGAAGCCGTGACCAGCTGACGCAGCCCACCCAGACGGTTCAAGATCTGAGCGGCAATTTCCAAACCATTCAAATTTCTGGTTCCGCTGCCCAAAACAACGGCCAATAACTCTTGCCCCGACAAGGATTCGGCTCCTTCCCAGACCAAACGCTGCTGCAAATCTTTTTGCGGCATTTTTACACCACCTGAAAAGCGGGGACTTAAAGCACTATGGCTACTGACATTCCCATACCTAAAGGAATGGGGGAGGTCAGGGTACATACTAAGTATCCCTCTTACTTGTGAACTACTCCGACTTATAGAAGTCGGAGCTTCTTGCTTCAACCACTACTGCTTGGCTAACATAATCGTTAGCTCAAGTCTTACACAATGTCCACAAGCGTTAAGTTCGGCTGATCCCCAGCCTACCATTCATATTATGATTATAACACTATAAATAACAGCCGTGTTTATCGCAATTCATCCCGCCACCTATAGAGGTGGGGGATTTCTTGCTCACGGAGTGTTAAAAAAGCAAGCTTTCCGCTAATTTATTCTGACACTACCACCCCTGAAGGAATAGGGTTCCAGAGTACTGAACAACTTTCCTTATTTCCCGAAGAAAGCAGGGACTGATTGTTTTCCCCTGAGACTTTCATTATCAATCATTACTTTTGAATAAATTAGCGATAACTTAAGGACTCGTGCCTAAACCCTGGTTTTAGTTCCATTTCTAAATGCCCCTACAGGCTAAATTTTGAATTCGGGATAATCTGGTTATTTCTAAATCATGAAGCTGCTTAAAGTTTTCAAAACCAGCCTGGCATTTAGATAACTTAAAACTTTTGGGCTTTCCGCCTATTTATTGTAACATTTTCTTGTGTCTTTAGCAATAAAAAAGACAAAACCTGTCTATTTATCTGTCTCCCTTTATTCAAAGCTATAATTGGGAGCTTCTTTGGTGACCACAACATCATGGGGATGGCTTTCCCGCAATCCGGCAGAGGTAATCCGAATGAACCGGGTTTTGGTTTTCAGCTCTTCAATGGTTCCACAGCCGCAATAGCCCATTCCGGAACGCAAACCACCCATTAATTGAAAAACAGTTTCCGACATGGGACCTTTATAAGGAACTCGTCCTTCCACGCCTTCCGGCACCAGCTTTTTCTGATCCTCCTGGAAATAGCGATCCTTGCTGCCTTCCTTCATGGCACTCAAAGAACCCATACCCCGATAAACCTTGTAAGAACGCCCCTGGTAAATTTCCACATCTCCGGGACTTTCTTCTGCTCCGGCAAACAGGCTGCCAATCATCACTGCATCTGCTCCGGCAGCAATGGCCTTGGTAATATCTCCGGAATATTTTACCCCACCGTCAGCCACAATAGGAATATGATATTTCAAAGCTTCCTGCGAACATTCGTAAATGGCGGTTATTTGAGGAACCCCGGCTCCAGCAACCACCCGAGTGGTACAAATTGAACCCGGTCCAATACCCACTTTGATCACATCGGCTCCGGCTTCGGCCAGATCCCGAACCGCTTCCGGAGTGGCCACATTACCCGCCATTAAATCAATCTCCGGAAAACGCTTTTTAAGCTGTCTGATTACATTGGCGATTTCCAGATTATGCCCATGAGCCGTATCAATAACCAATAAATCGACCTGAGCCTTTACCAAAGCTTCCGCTCTTTCCATGGTGTCAGCGGTCACTCCAACCGCTGCTGCTACCAGCAAACGGCGGTTTTCATCCTTGGCTGAATTGGGAAAAATCCGGGCTTTCTCAATATCTTTAATGGTAATTAAACCTTTCAGGTTAAAATTTTTATCTACTATAGGCAATTTTTCTACTTTATGTTGACGCAAAATATTCTGTGCCTGTTCCAAGGTTGTGCCGACCGGAGCGGTAATTAAATTATCTTTGGTCATGACATTGGAAACCGGCTGGACAAAATTAGTTTCAAAACGCAGATCCCGATTGGTCAAAATTCCCACCAAACGGCCATCCCGCATGGCAATCGGCACTCCAGAAATCCGATAGCGTTCCATCAGGGTCAGAGCTTCGGTAATAGGACTTTCCGGGTATAAAAAAATGGGATCGGTAATAACCCCGTGTTCGGAGCGTTTAACCCGATCTACCTCCAAAGCCTGCTTTTCAATAGGCATATTTTTGTGAATAACCCCGATTCCGCCTTCCCTGGCAATGGCAATGGCCATTCTGGATTCGGTAACCGTATCCATTCCAGCACTTAACAAAGGAATATTCAAGGAAATATTACGGCTGAGCCTGGTGGAAATATTAACATCCCTGGGTACTACATTGCTGGCGGCTGGAACCAGCAAAACATCATCAAAAGTAAGTCCGATTTTAGCAAATTTATCCGGATACATAGCTAAAAACCCTCCCAAAAGATCAGATCATATTAAATTATTATAGCACACCCATTCCTACAATTCATGTTTTTTTCGAGAGTTTCCGGGTTTTTTTTAAAAAAAGTTTTGCTTTGCTTTTTTCCTTAAAAAATATGGTTGGATAGCAAAAAAAGCCACCTTTCAATCCCATCAGGGAGAAAACGGCAGACTTGACGAATAAAATAAAATATGGTAGAATAAATTGATTTCGTATCCAGCGGATGTGGCGGAATGGCAGACGCGCCAGACTTAGGATCTGGTGGGGTAACCCGTGGAGGTTCAAGTCCTCTCATCCGCACCATTCGCTTAATCTTTATCCTAAGTTAATGAGAGTTGCTTTTCCATATATCAAGCCAATTTATTCTATAATTGGCAATTTGTGTTTGATTATTAATTCTCCGGAAAGGGGAGTTTGGCGTGAAAACTTTAAGAATTCCTGAAGCTACTGTCATGAGAATGTCAGTTTATTCCAAGTATCTGGATAAGCTGGATCAAAATGGAGTTGTTACCGTTTCTTCAGGAGAAATTGCCGATGGCGTAGGGGTCAGCTCCGCTCAGGTCAGAAAAGACCTGGCTTACTTTGGTGAATTTGGAACCCGGGGCGTTGGCTACAATGTCAAGGATTTATTGCGTTACACCTTAAAAATTTTGGGACTGGATCGAGAATGGAATCTGGTTTTGGCCGGAGCCGACAATTTGGGCTATGCTCTTTGCACCAATGCCGATTTTGTTTCCCGGGGCTTTAAAATTGTGGGAGTTTTTGATGACGATTTGGCCAAAATTGGCCGCCGAATCAACAATATAATTGTTCAGCCTCTGGAAGAAATGGGACAGGTTATTAAAGAACATGATGTTAAAATTGGAATTTTAACCGTTCCGGAAAATGCCAGTCAGCAGGTGGCTGACTTGATGATCAGCAATGGAATTATCAGCATTCTGAATTTTTCGGCTATTCCCCTGACCCCAACCGAATCAGTGGATGTGCGAAATGTAGATATGTCGGCTTTACTGGAAATTTTGACTTTTAACCTGGGCTTCAAAGCAGCTCAAAGCTTATAAGGAGATTTGGCCATGTTGATCAGTCTGAGCTTGAAAACTGCCTGTCGGCAGCAAATGCTGAATATCACTTCTTTAATTGAACAAAAACTCCGGGAAAATAACCTGGAAAACGGAATTTGTCTGGCTTTTGTACCTCATACTACCGCAGCCGTCACCATCAACGAAAACGCCGATCCTACCGTACCCCAGGATCTTCTGGATAAAATGGAACGGCTGATTCCCCAACAAGATCATTACCGCCATATGGAAGGCAATTCTGATGCTCATCTGAAAACCATTCTGGTGGGTTCCTCTGAATTAATCCCGGTGCAAAACCAAAAACTGCAGCTGGGAATCTGGCAAGGGGTCTTTTTTTGTGAATTTGACGGACCCCGTACCAGAAAAATAACCTTGCAGTTTATCCCAGCCTAATGCAAAATTTTGCCCAGACCAGCCACATATTGATTGGTATCCAATTCCCTGCGGGCTTTTTCGTCCAAAAAATCGGCCACCAGCAACAAATTATCCTCCAATTCCTTCTTAATATAAATCGGAGCCGAGGCTTTTAGAGCCAAAACAATGGCATCACTGGGACGAGAGTCAATTACATACAAATCCTGTTCCGTTTCCACCATAATTGAGGCATAAAAAACATTTTCAAAAACATCCCTAATCACCACTCGGGAAATATTGGCCTTAAATTGCTGGCACAAATTCAAAAAAAGATCATGTCCCAAAGGACGATCCAGGCCAGCATCCCCCATGGCCAAAACAATGGATTGAATTTCGACAATCCCCACCCACAAGGGAAGAAGCTTTTGCTCCGCTTCGTCCATCAAAACTACCATGGGAGTTCCGCTGGAATCGTGAGCTACTCCCCGAACAAACAGCTTAATCATTTTTTCCCCCCTCCCAGCTTGATTTTTAAGTATTTTTATGGATAGAGCCGATATAAGGTTCGGGGGAAAGGAATGGTTTCCCTGATATGCTCAATTCCGCAAAGCCAGGCCACCGCCCGTTCAATTCCCAAACCAAAACCACTGTGCGGAACCGAACCATAACGCCGCAAATCCAAATACCAGCTAAAGGCTTCTTCCGGCAGCTTATGTTCGGCTATTCGCTGTTCCAGCAAGGCCAAATCATCAATTCTCTGTCCCCCGCCAATAATTTCCCCATAACCTTCCGGAGCCAATAGATCCGCTCCCAAAACCACTTCCGGCTGCTCCGGATCAGGCTTCATATAGAAAGCCTTAATTTGGGTGGGATAGCGGTGAATAAAGACCGGAGAAGTAAAGTCCTGGGAAATCAGACTTTCATCCGGAGCCCCAAAATCATCGCCCCAGACAAAGTCCCGGCCTTTTTGCTGGAGCAGTTCCACCGCTTCACTGTAGCTGAGCCGGGGAAAGGGCAAAGTAACGGCTTCCAGCTTGTCCAGATCTCGTCCCAAAACCTGCAAGTCACTTTTGTTATATTGCAGAACATCCTGAATAATCCGATAGATCAAATTTTCCTGCAAGCTTAAATTATCTTCAAAATCAGCAAAAGCAGCTTCGGCTTCCAGCATCCAAAATTCCATTAAATGCCGACGGGTTTTGGATTTTTCAGCTCGAAAGGCCGGCCCCAGACAATAAACCCGTCCCAAAGCCAGAGCTAAAGCTTCCAGGTAAAGCTGACCGCTTTGGGAAAGAAAAGCCTTTTCCCCATGATAATCCACTTCAAACAAAGTAGTCGTACCTTCACAGGCCGCCGGGGTAATAACCGGAGCATCAGTAGCCACAAAATTTTGCTCCTGCAAAAATTGACGGCAGACCTGTTCTACTGTAGCCCGTACTCGCAGCAAGGCAGCCTGTTTGGGAGAACGAATCCACAAGTGCCGCCGTTCCAACAGAAAATCCACCCCATGCTCCTTCAAGGTAATAGGATAGGCTTCGGCCGGCTGACTGACTATTTCCAGCTCCAGCGGATCCATTTCTACTCCCCCCGGAGAACGCTCCTCCAGCCGAATTTTGCCCCGGACGATCAAAGCGGTTTCCAAGGCCAAATCCTTGACCAAAGCAAACATCTCCGGCTGCTCCTGCCGACTTATAACACATTGCAAAAGTCCGCTGCCGTCCCGCACAATCAAAAAAGCAATTTTGCCGGAAGAACGCTTATTATAAAGCCAGCCCCGCACCTCAACGCTGGCCTGGTTCCAGTTTTTTAAATCTCTGATGGCCACTGTTTTCAACCCAACAACCCCCCGATTACTTTTTTCTTCATTATAACATCAGCTTATTTACGCCGCAAAATCATTCCTATAAAATTCAAATATTTGCCCGCTCCGGCAGCCCAGGCTTTGCGGTCATTTTGGGCATATTCATTTTCACAGGCCAGCCAATCCTCCCAGACTTCCTGATTACTCTCCATTTCCGAAATAGATATAATTTCTACTCCCGGAGTCGGAGCAAGCAAATTATACCAATAATCCCGGTCATGAATATAGTCAAGCTGTTCCGGAGTCCAGGACAGAAGCAGCTCTGGCGGCAAATGATCATGACAGTCCTGCTTCATGCCAGGAACCGCAATATACAAATAACCACCCTTTTTGAGCAAAGGCAAAAGCCTGGTACCCAAATATTCCGAATCCCGACCAAAATAGTTGTAAGAATCCGTACAAACTACTGCATCAAAAAATTCCTCCGCAAAGGGCAGCTCTCGTGCATCGGCCTTGAGAGCAATAATCTGCTCACTGCTTAGGCCAACCTGAGTAAAAAACTTTTGGTTTTCCGTGGGCGTACTCCACAAATCCGCCGCAAAAACCCGAAAGCCATATTCCTTAACCAGAAAGACAGAGGTGACTCCTCGGCCACAGCCCAAGTCCAAAACCGTTGCTCCTGCCGGAATCTGATGCTCTTGCAAAAGCTCTTCTTCCAGTTTAATGGGATTGGGTCCCATAATTAATCCCTTGAAAACAGGATCATTATATTTTTCCGCTTTAGGATACTGCATAATATTAAAAATTCCTTCCTGGCAAATTATTAAAAAAGACCATTTTTGACTAGATTATCTCAAGCAGTTTTTGAAGTTTAGCAAAATTTGGATATAACAAAACAAGCGGTTGATCACCGCTTTACTTTTTCTGGCTTGATTAAAGCACAATTGGCAAAAAGACACTCCCTAATTTTTAATGATCTCCCGCAGCTAAAGCAGCGAGGATTTGATAATTCAATTTAAGTATAGCACAACTCCCAAACCAAAGCAATCCGCCGTCCTTTTATTTGGCCAAATTGCTTTACACTTTTTTGCAATCCTAGGCATAAATATGAATTAACCCTGTTTTTTCGAGAAAGGAGGAAAAATTTTGCTGATAATTTATTCAATGCTGGGCATTTTAATTGTATTAATTTTGTTAATTTTGTTATGGCTGCTCCTCAAAGCTCCTGATTTGGGGTTGGTCAGCAACCTTGAACCCAAACTAATCTAAGCTTGAACCAAAAACAGATCATCCCCAGCCAGCCAGTTGGAGCTGGATGTGGAATGACCTGTTTTTCTTATTTGCTGGTACTTACATCCCAATTATGTCCATCGCTGACAAACAGAATATTGCCGTCCAGATCGGTTCGATAGATCGTAATTCCTGCCAGCTTGTCCAGGGTCACCTGATGAGGATGGCCATAATCATTATTTACCCCGCAGCAAATTACTGCACAGCTGGGCTTAACTGCGGCCAAAAATTCAGGACTGGTGGAGGAATGGCTGCCATGATGTCCCACTTTCAGAACATCAGCCTGCAAGTCATAACCGGCCTTTAAAATTTCGGCTTCCGATTTTGCTTCGGCATCTCCGGTAAACAGGAAACTGGTATCGCCATAAACCAGCTTAATCACCGGAGAATAATTATTCAGGTTGTCATAGATTTGACGGTTGGGTGAAAACATGGTAACCGTCAAATCCCCTTCATCCACCACAGAAACTCCGGCAAAGGCCGCTGTAGCAAATAAATTCTTGGCTTCCAAAGCATCCTGCAGGCGTTCAAAGGTTTTTGTCGTGGAACTGGCCGCCGGCATATAAACCTCGCCAATTTCAAAGGTATTAACTATTTCATCCATTCCCCCAATATGATCCTCGTGGGGATGAGTGGCAATCAAATAATCCAGTTTGTTAATCTTCAAATTTTGCAGATAACTGACCAAAGCTTCTGCTGATTTATTGGGACCGGCATCAATCAGCATATTTTTTCCATCCGGGAGCTGCACCAAAATGCTGTCCCCTTGTCCCACATCAATAAAATGCACACTTAAATTTTTACTGATTCCTCCCAGATCAACCAAATCTAAATTAGATTCACAACCGGTCAAAGCCAGCAGCAGGGTCAAAGAAAGCAGCAAAACAACCAGCTTTTTCATAAGATAACCTCAATTTTTAAATAAATTTTTCATTCTTGCTTCCAAATAAGCTTTTCGTTCCTGAGTAGCTTCCTGATCCACTTCAATTTTCAGAATATCCCCCTCCTGACAGTCAGCAGGCAGCCAGGAACGGGGAATCTGCAACAGGCGTTCATCTTCTTCGATAATCGCCCATTCTCCTTCAAAACGATCAACAATCAGCATTCTTTTCAATCCTTTTGCACAAGATAAGCCTTCACCAAATCACCAGCCGCTACTGGAGCATGACCAGCCGGCAGTTCCAGCAAAAGATCACAATCCACCAAGGAATGCAGCATACTGGACTTTTGTCCCGGCAAAAGCTCCGCTGTTAAACTGGTTCCCCATTTTAAGGCTCCCCGCAAAAAGCGGCGGGGGCCTCCCTGCCGGGGATAGTCCTGATTCAGGGGCAAAGTAAAGCTGGGAACTTGATGATCCTGATTTTGCAAAGCCCGAAAAATGGGTTTAAGCAATAATTGATAAATTACAAAACAGGCTCCCGGATTGCCGGAAAGCACCACCACCGGAGTTTGCCCCAAAAATCCCCCTCCGCAATGGCTGCCCGGCTTGGCCAGGACTTCCCAAAACTTCATATCCGCTCCGTTCTGCCGCAACAATTCCCAGGCCAGATCAGTGGCTCCTCCAGCCGCTCCGCCAATGGTTACAATTAAATCGGAGCTTTGAGCAGCTTTGGTCAAATGAGCGGATAAATTTTCTGAATCCTGACTGAGATAATAGCTATTGACAATTACAGCTCCCTGCCGCCGCAGATCCTCAGCCAGAAACACTCCGTTGCTGTCCAAAATCTGACCGGGCAAAGGCGAGGCTCCCGGCGGAATTATTTCCGGGGACAGGCAAAACAAGGTAATTCGGGGTTGGGCATAAACTTCAATTTCCCTTTGTCCCAAAATGCTTAAAACGCTCAGGTCAATGGCTTTCAGCCTTTTCCCGGCTTTCAAAGCCACCTGCCCCGGCTTAAAGTCCTCCCCCGCCGGTTTTATATTATCTCCTTCCCGACAGGCTTGTTTAATTCTAATTCGATTTTCGTCCACCTTTTCGGTTTGTTCCCAGCCAATTACCGCCGCTGTTCCAGCCGGAACCGGGCTGCCGGTGCAGACCTGACAGGTTTGGCCTGGACTCAAAGCTAAACGGGGAATTTGAGCTGGCACCAAAACCTCCTGACAGTCTAAGACCGCCTGACTGCTCAAATCCTCCCGACTGATGGCATAACCATCCAAAGCCGCCGCTTCTGCCGCCGGAAAATAAACGGGACTTAGCAAATCCTCGGCCAAAATCCGACCGGATGCCTGCTCCCAGGATACTTTTTCCCGACCAACCGGGATCAGTAAATCCAGCATAATTTGCCGAGCTTCTTCAACAGCAATATGTCGTTTCAAACTCTTTCCTCCTTTCCTCAGGCTTTGCCAAAGGCACAGTCTGGATAATGACAAACCGGACAATTTTGGCACAATCCTCCCTGTCCCAAAGCCATAACCTCCCGTCGTTTAATGTGTTCTCCGGCAAACAGACGGGGCAGCAATAAATCCAGAATAGTTTGCTTATTAAACATTATGCAGCCCGGCAGACCACAAATGGGAACCTTGCCCTGATAAGCCAGCATAAACATGGAACCCGGCAAGACCGGAGCCCCATAAAAAACCACTTCCGCCGCCACCGAGCGAATAGCCGAAGGGGTTACATCATCTGGATCTACTGACATTCCGCCGCTGACAAAGACCATTTCGGCTCCTTCGGTCAAATAACGGCGAATTTCTTTAGCAATTATTTCCGTTTGATCCGGAACAATGCTTTGTCCCAAAAAACGCCCGCCGAAGGGATTGATTTTGCTTTTAATCAAAGCCTGAGAGCCGTCCTTAATTCTTCCGGAAAAAACCTCACTGCCAGTAGTAACCAAGGCCACCCAGCGGGGCTGATAGGGCTTAACCTGGATTAAAGGCTCTGACTGGGAGCGGCAAATGGCTTCTGCCTCCAGCATTTTGGCTTTGGGAATGGCCAAAGGAGTAATCCGGGTGCCAGCCAAGATTTGTTCCTTTTTGACCGCCCGGTTGGTATGCAGACTGGCCAAAATAACATCTTCCAAATCATTAAGCTGATTTTGCCGCTCCAGATCAATTTTCAGTAAACCATCATAATCCGCTTTCAGCTCCACTTTGCCCTGATTGGGCTGGCCAAAGCTAATCCCGGCTCCACAGGCAGCTTCAGCCAACCGCCGGGCGGCTTCGTCCTCATGCACCAACTTGGCTTCATCGTCTTCTTCCCAAACAAAAATATGCTCCTTGCCCAGATTCTTCAAGACTTCCAGATCGCTGACCTGAATAATCTGGCCTCTTTTAAAAGCCCGGACTTTTTCCTGACCAGGAATAATTCTGGTTATGTCATGCCCCAAAACCATCCCCACAGCTTGTTCCACGGCAACTTTTCGCAAAGGCTCACCCTCTTCTTGTATAATGCTTTTATCATAGCATTAAGCCCCCAGCAGGTCAAGAAGCTGGAGCTTAACTCTCCTCCCCTTGAAAAAACCAAAACAGCAAGAAAAGTCCTTCCGGAATAACAGAAGTTTTCCTCTCCCGAATCAGATGTGGTATAATGAACATAAAGCAAAATATAACTTATGCAGAAAAAGGTGAAATTTTGGCTAAATACAATTTATTGGTTTATGGCTGCCAAATGAATGAACACGATGGGGAAAAGATTGCCGGTATTCTGGAGAAATGCGGCTATCAGCCCACCTCCCATCTGGAAGAAGCTGACTTAGTCGCCATTTTGACTTGTTCGGTGCGGGCAAGTGCTGAAAACAAAATTTACGGTCTTTTGGGTCGGCTGCAAAAGCTGAAGGAACAAAAACGCTCCCTGCAAATTATTATAGGCGGCTGCATGACTCAGCAAAAGGATCTGGCCTTAAAAATGCGGCAACGCTTTCCGGGAGTAGATTTATTCTTTGGCACTCACAACCTGGCCGAACTGGAAGACTTAATCCGCAGGCTGCAAGCCCGCCAGATCCGGCGTTATCTCATCCATCACCCGGAACACCAGGGTATTGCCGAAGGACTGCCTTTGAAAAGAAAACACCCCTTTAAAGCCTGGGTAGATATTAGCTACGGCTGCAATAATTTTTGCACCTATTGTATTGTTCCCTATGTTCGAGGCCGGGAAAGAAGCCGCCGTCCAGAAGAAATTATTCGAGAAATTGAAGCCCTGGTTCAGCAGGGCTATCGAGAAGTAACCTTGCTGGGACAAAATGTGGATTCTTATGGCCAGCCGGAAGGAGAAATCAGCTTTGCCCGACTGCTGGAAAAAATTAATGCCATTCAGGGCTTGCAGCGAATCCGCTTTATGACCTCCCACCCCAAGGATATCAGCGAAGATCTGTTAAAGATAATGGTACAGGCTGACAAAGTTTGCGAACACATTCATTTGCCCGTACAATCAGGCAGCAGCCGAATTTTGAAGAAAATGAACCGGGGCTACAGCCGGGAAAACTATCTGGAGCTAATTCAGATGATTCGTTCCTATTTGCCCCAGATTGTCTTGACTTCTGATGTAATGGTTGGTTTTCCAGGAGAAACGGAAGAAGATTATCAGCAAACTATGGAGCTTTTACGGCAGGTTCAATTTGACAGTGCCTATACCTTTATTTACAATGTGCGTCCCGGCACTCCGGCTGCCAAAATGCCTGACCAAATTCCTCAGGCCATCAAAAGCCAGCGAATCCAGGCTATGGTAGATTTGCAAAATTCCCTTACCCTGGCCAAAAACCAGCAAGAAGTGGGACAGGTGCAGGAAATTCTGGTGGAAGGAGCCAGTAAGCTGAATCCGCTTTGGTATTGCGGCCGCAATAGGGGCAATAAGCTGGTCATCTTTCCCCAGGAAAATTATCAGCCCGGTCAGCTTATCAGCCTGAAAATCACCGAAGGAACTTTAAGCCATTTAAAGGGTATTCCCCTTAGCTGAACCATCCTTAGACAGGAGAAAAACTTATGCCCAAAATTTTAACTTTATTTTTATTATTTGGCTTGCTGCTGTCCAGCTTAATCGGCTGTCAAAAGGTGGGAAATATCACTTCCGTTAATTTAGATCCGGGCAGCTCGGTTTCCTATACACAAGAGGAAATTAAAGCTGCTATGAATACAGTCACAGCTTATTTCCAGCAAAACTTCTCCGGTTGTACTCTGACCAAGCTTTGGTATGCAGAAAATCAGGTTCTGGCAGCAGAAGCAGAATGGGCCAGTCAATATCGGGCAGAACAGGCCATCGTGCTTTTATCCGATTTTACCACCGATGCCCAAGGTGGAGACGGCAGTCTGAACCCCAACCAAACCTATACCAACTGGCAATGGATTTTAGTTCGCAATAATGGAGAAAATTGGCAATTAAAAGACTGGGGTTACTAAAAACTATGGAAAAAGTCAACTTTCATAAACAAAATCCTTTCGTTTGTCGTAGGCGGAAACCCACTCCTCTTGAGGGGTGGGAGGAGCCTTTTTAAAGCTGTTATCCGTAATCCGCCTCAAATATTGACTTTCCCTAATAATATTTTAGTAATTTTCTATAAGAGCTGGAAGAAAAATTTTCTTTCGGCTTTGGTTGCTTTTTGGGAGTTAAAGGATTAAAATTTAAGTTAGTTAGAAAACTTTTTCACTAAGAGGAGGTCACAAAATGAAAAAATTAGTTGCTTTTATGGGCAGCCCTCGCAAAAATGCCAATACTGACAACATTGTCAAGGCTATTGCTGAAGGTGCTGAAGCCGCCGGAGCCGAAACCCAGATCTTTTATTTGAAGGATATGAACATTGGTTTCTGCATTGGCTGTTTTTATTGCCGGAATAAAGACACCTGTGTGTTAAAAGATGATATGGCTCAAATCTATGAAGCCTTAAAGGATGCTTCCGCCGTGGTTATCGGAGCTCCCATTTATTTCTATCAGGTTAACGGAATGGTTAAGAACCTGATCGACCGCCTGTTCCCCATCATTGATATGCCTCCGGCTCCTCGCTTTGGCACCAAAAAGGCAGCTATGGTTTACACCTCTGGAGCCCCGATTCAAGCCGATTTGCAGCCTTATATGGATCAAACCAACCAGGCCGTTTCCATGCTGGGCTTTGATATTCAGGACACCATTTATTTCTCCAGCGGCAACGATCCCAGAGCCATTGCCAATAGCCCGGAAGTTTTGGCTAAAGCCAAAGAATTAGGCAAAAAACTGGTGGACTAAAAATTTTTCAGCTTCGTTCCTCGTGCAGGAACGAAGCTTTTTATTAGCAATATTGGGAATAATGCTGGGGATCAATCAGGCGGCGATATTCGGCTACTACCGCTTTTAGATCCGTCCAGGCATCCCTTTTTAATTGCGGATTGCGTAATAAAGCGGCGGGGTGATAGGTAGGCATAATTAAAATCCCGTCTTTTTCCACCCATTTGCCCCGATCCCGTGTAATCCGGCCATTGGGATTAACGATTTCCTGCAAAGCACAGGCTCCCAGCAAAACCATGATTTTGGGCTGAATAATTTTAAGCTGGGCATCCAAATGGGGACGGCAGGCCTTTCTTTCCGGAGGAAACGGCGTGCGGTTGCCGGGGGGACGGCATTTGAGGATATTGAGAATATAAACTTGAGTGAAGCGTTCAAAGCCGCAGGCAGCCAGCATTTTATCCAGCAGTTGTCCGGCTTTGCCCACAAAAGGCCGCCCCAGCCGGTCTTCATCTCCGCCCGGTCCTTCGCCGCAAAAGACTACTTGAGCTTGAGGGTTGCCTTCCCCGAAGACTACCTGTTGGCAGCCCTGCCGCAAATGGCAGGCCGTGCATTTTTCCACTTCAGCTTTTAATTCGGCTAAAGCTTGAACTTGATCCATCTGCCAAACTCCTTTTTCTCTCTTTTTCTCTCTTTTTCTCTCTATTGTAACATATTTAGACTGGGCCACGGAAATCAATTTTCAAAATTCGAGGTGGTTTGGCACGAAAATTTTAGTTGTTTTTTCCACAAAAAACTTATCCAAGAGATAAAAATCATCAAAAATCAAGTCTAAAATATCAAAAAGTAGGGTCAATTTATCACTACAAATTCCCTAAATCACAAAAATTGATTTCCGTGGTGTTTATCGCAATTCATCCCGCCACTTATAGGAGTGAGGGATTTCTTGCTCACGGCGTGTTAAAAATGGAGTCAAGGTTTAAAATGGCAAAGCTGACAGCCGAAAAAAGGTC